>CBFHPW010000003.1:0-134283 GCA_965657945.1 Flavobacteriales bacterium | reverse complement strand
GTCTTGTCAAGCAAAATTGATTGATTTACAATTTTGTAACCCTCCCAACCACTGTCTTTTTCTAACCCATACCCTCCTCTCACAAAATCTAAACCAATGCTACTTTTTATAGGATACTTCAAATAGGAAATTGCATAATTACTGGTCCGCAATGTGTCTGGGTACAAACTATCAGCGTAATAGTCGCTATAAAAAACAACCTTATCTTCGTCATACCTCACTTGTTTCCACATGGTATTGCCAGATAAAATCAAGGCATTTCCTCCATTATTGATATACGAATCAAAATTTCTTCTGGCCTTACGAGTCCAATATTCACTGTGACCTGGAATGAGTATCATCTTGTACTCTTGGAAATTAGACAATTCGTCTAGTTCTCTGTCGCTCACATAATCTACGTTATAGGGCTGTTTCGAAATCCATTGTAAAAAAGCTACCAATTGAGATTGCAATCTTGTAGGACGTTTCTCACTTAATGTGACTCCAATGGGTTTGGTATAGCTGCTTCTTCCACCATTTTGATTATATGCGTTTATCGTATTACTAGGATAAACAACTAGCACATCATTCTTCTTTTCTGGATTTTTCACCACAAAAGGACTTGAGTTTTTAAAATAATACACTCCAGACTTTAGTTCTGCGGGACTAAATGTAGCCGTTACATCATATTGATAACCCGTTTTATACCAGCTAATTGTGTCAGGATCCGGCTGTTTTTTTAAGTCTACTTCAATCTCATCCACCACCTCCCGATTTACATTGTAAAGGGAAACGGTAGCAGACCCATTTGAAGATGCATTGAGGTACAACTCGATAGTTTCATGAGGGAAGTAGGCAACTTTATTGGTGTAGCCGTCAGTTACTTTGTTGCAACAAACGAAAAAAAGGGCTACCACAATAGCCAGAGTATATTTTGTCATTAGATAGTATCATAAGATTTCGGATACTATAGTAACGGATGCTTTTCCTTTTCCGTACAAATTCACATCAAAATCTGAGGATTTAATTCGCATTTTTTGAACTGAATCAATCAATAGTTGCTTGTCGGCTCCAACCAACACGTTAACTTTGTTTTCAATTAACTCTACCCATTCTGTTTGGTCGCGCATTGTGACACAGTTTTTTTTGAAGAAAAAAGCCTCCTTTTGTAATCCACCGCTGTCAGTCATTACCACCGAACAATGCTTTAGTAATTCTATCATATCAAAATAACCCACAGGATCTATCAGGTTCACTTTCAATTCTAAACCAAACTGATCGAGTTTTGCTTTGGTTCTTGGATGCAAGGGCAACACCACAGGACAAATCGTTTCATGAATTTCATTCAATCCTTCCACTAGGTTTGTGAGCCTTTCTTGAGAATCTGTATTTTCTGCTCGGTGCAGAGTAGCCAGTGCAAAACCCTCCAATCCCATCTGCGAAATAACACGAGATTTTTCCGCTGATTTTTTAGCATAAAACAAGGCTGCATCTTGCATCACGTCACCTGTTCTTACTATTTTACAATTGATATTTCCAAATCCTTCTTTTTCAAGATTATCGATTGCACTTTGGGTAGGACAAAACAAATAGTCTGAGATTCTATCAGTTAAAATTCGGTTTACCTCTTCGGGCATTTCCATATTAAAACTTCTCAATCCAGCTTCTACATGAGCCACTTTTATGTGTAGCTTCTTGGCTGCCAAAGCACCCGCAATTGTCGAGTTTGTATCTCCATATACGAGTAACAAATCTGGTTTTTCTTTCAGTAGAATTTCTTCTATTCCCTCAATCATTCTTCCTATCATGGCACCATGAGACAGACTATTTATTTCCAAATTGTAGGTAGGTTTTGGTATCTCCATTTCCTCAAAAAACACCTCACTCATGTTAGCATCAAAATGTTGTCCTGTATGAACAATAATTTCCTCAATTTCTGTGTGTTTGGCGAACTCTCTACTGAGAGCGGCTGCTTTTATAAATTGAGGCCTAGCACCTATTACCGTAATTATTTTCATCTATTTCCTTGTAAGTTCTTTGCTTCTATTAGATGGTTTCTTATTGAGAATCAAAAATTCAATAATTCCTTTCAAATATCCAAAACCATAGCTGGTATGTAAAATAGCAAAAACAAAGGCGATTTTCAAACCTTCGAGATGTGATTTTCCTACTTGAATACCGAAAAACAAGGCGAAAGCAATATAAACACCTAACGTAAAAGTGAGCAATCCTACAAAAATCCAAGAAAAGAAAGACAACAGGATTCCTACTAAAATTCCCGAAACAAAGAGGAATGGGAATAATTGGCGAATAGAGGTAACGGTTTTGTGTTTTTTATTTACAAATACTTTCCAATAACCGTATTGAAAATATTGCCGATACAATTTGGAATAGGAACCTCTTACATAATAATGGGATATAATTTCTGGATCAAAGTAGACTTTGTAACCTGCCTTGGTTAGTTTAAAATTATAATCATCGTCTTGATTTCGAACTAAGGTTTCATCAAATTTATTGATTCTGTAATGAACCTCTTTGCGGTACATCCCAAAGGCTACGGTATCCACAAATCCTGGTTCTCCTCCTACTCTGAAGGTTACATTCCCTACACCAAATCTAGATGCCATCGCTTTGGAAATAATTTCTCCTTCCTCGTTTTCGTATATATGTTTAATTTGACCACCACTGCATCCAATAGTAGAATCTGACAGTAAAACCTCAACATTTTTTTTAATAAATTGTTTGTCCAAATAAGAATGACCACCCAAAATCACAAAAAAATCACCTTCCGCATTATCTACTCCGATATTCATGGCATGAGGAGTAAACTGATGAGGATTATCAATTAATTTCACCAACGGATTGTTGAACTGAGCAACTAAAATTCGAGTATTATCCGTACTCATTCCATCCACTACCAAAACCTCAATCTTTCCTTCATAATCCTGATTCAGAATAGAATTAACGTTCTGTATAATGTAGCTCTCTTCGTTTCTACACGGAATAATCACACTTATAGTTGGCAAGTTTTCCATCCTTATTTCCCTCTCAATTTTAGTAATGCTTTTCCCTTCAAGTTTGCCTTTTCCACACAAAAATAAGGCACCATTTCTCCTCCAAAACCTCTGAAATACTTTTCGATTGACGGATGCATCGACCCTTCAAAATCAAAAATTTCACACCCCTGTTCTTTGGCTTTTTTAATCGCATACCACATGGCAAATGCTCCAGCTCCAGAATACGAACTTTGTTTATCAAAACCACCTAAGATGTAATAAGTCTTTTCCTTATCTCGAACACAAAATACGGTGGCCAATAATTGTGAATCTTTGTAAGTTGAAAACGCAATTGCATTCTCTGGACTAGTAAACTTAGAAAACACATTTTCTAATACTTTTATCTCATGCCACAATCCTTGTTTTGTAAAAGTTTGCACTATTAGTTGTTGAGACTTTTTACAGCCTAAACTTTCTTTTACAATTAATCCTTCTTTCTGGGATTTTGCAATGTTTTTCCTTCTTTCAGGTGACATTGATGAGAGCAGCTCTTCTTCTGTATTCGCAAGATTTAGTTGATACGTATATTTAGGAGCAACCTGAAATCCTGACCATTGAAAGGATTGCATATCCATAAAACCATCAGAAAAAGGAAGAGTAAGGATGTCAAACTTTTCTTTTTTAAGATGACCTAATATCAACTCGTTTACCTTTTTTAAAAACGTGTTTTTGTTTGCTGGATTACTCGTTTCATTTTTTATGAAAAGCCCACAGTGGGGTGATAAAAATGGAGGAGAGACATGAGTAAAAACTTTAGCTCTTTTGTGTTTTTGGTAGTAAAAAAACCCTATTAATTCCTCGTTTTTATTGAAAATACCCTGTGTATTTAGCGAGGAGTCGTCATAAATATTGAGCCAATCAAAAGAACTAAACACCTGTGTTGGGTTTAATTTCTTTAATTCTAAAGTATCGACTCTTTTTATGTACATGTTTTGATTTACTTTAAAATAGACTGGTACAAGTTAACCAATTTTTGTGATTCGAATTCCCAGCTGTAGTTTGTATCAACTTCTACCTTGCCTTTCTTTCCCAATTTATGGGCTAGGTTTTCATCGTCAATCAACTCATCAATTTTCTTGGCAATTTCAACAGGCAATTTAGGATTTACGAACAAAGCAGAACCACTAAATGTGTTTTCCCAATAGGGTATGTCCGACATTATCATTGGCTTGGAACATGCCATATATTCAAACGCCTTGATGGGTAAACTATTGAGGTAATTTTTTTCAGGATACAAGGTAACAAAACCAATATCCGCTTTTTTTATCAAAGGATATACCTCTGCCAAAGGCTTAATGCCCCAATATTTTATGTGTTCGTTCCCCTCCATGCACTCAGTTTGAAATTCAGTTGACTCCCATTGACCAACCAACCACAATTCAGTTTTATTTTTAGCAATTTTCACCGCCTCACACAGTTCTTTAATTCCTCTTATTCTAGTTAAACCTCCTACGTAAATCAATATAGGCTTGTCAGATTTGTGTTGTTGAATTCTAGCCTCAGAAATAAGTTTCGTAATTGGATAATTTCTTATCAGTACACCTTTTTTGGGAGATAAAAACTGAACAATTTCAGGAGTAACAGAAATCACAGAATCAAATAACCAAATGCCCAATTTCTCTACAATTCGAAATCCGCTTTTCACAATATTACGTGACAATGAGTTTCCTAACCAATTTTTACTCTCAATTTGTGAAGAGACGTTTTCATGTGAATCGTAAATCACTTTTTTACCTAGGATTTTGAGTAAAATTCCTAATCCAATTAACTCTGGATCATGGAAATGAAAAATTTTTGACTTTGTTTTTAACGAACGATAAAAAGCAAAATGAGTTTTAACAAACATTCTATGAAGTCGTCCTTTACTTTTTGGCAATGGTATTATTTTAACTCCTTCTACCGTTTCTTTTTTATCATGTGTAACAACCAAAGAAACATCAAACCCCGCTTCAGCAAGAAACACACATTCCTTGTGAAAAATCCTTACATCAAAAGGAGGATGAGCCGTAGATATGTGACAAACCTTCTCTTTCATATTTCTAATCTTTTTACCAAATACCTTACTGGAAAATAAGAGGACAACAGGCCAACGGAAAGAATGGTTATCAGGATATACAAAATATCCATTCCTTCTACTTCCATGGGTTGAGATTCAATAATAGAATCTTGAATGGGCACAAATCCATACCAGATTTGCAAATAACAAATAAATATTCCTAAAACTAAGCCAATAACTCCTCCTAATAAGTTGATTAACAATCCTTCATAAAAAAATAATTTCCTCACCTCTTTTTTTGTAAACCCAACAGAATAAAGTGTAAATACGTCTTTACGTTTTTCTAGGATAAGCATGGTAAGAGAGGCTATCATCGAAAAAGCAGCAATTACAAGGACAAAACACAAAATGATAAAAACAGCTACTTTCTCGCTTTTTGTGGCCGAAAAAATAAGTGCATGCTGCTCTTCTCTCGTTTCTACTTTAAACTTTGCTCCTACAATTTCTTCTAGTTTTGTTTGCACTCTTTCTAGTTCTGTGTCCGAAAGTCCCTTGGTAAATACGTCAATCCCTGTTGCCTCTTTATTGTACTCTAGCAATTTTTCAGCAAAACCAATGGAAGTAAAAACGTAATTGGCATCATTGGCATAAATTCCTGTCATAAAAACGCCTCCCACATCAATTCTTTTTTGATTGAACGGCTGGCTTGTCATCGAGATTTTTTTATCTCGCAACATTCCATTAATTGTCAATTGATTTTGAAATCTTGGATCTGAGGTAAATCCTAACCTACTTTGCAAAATTGCGCCAGGAATACAATAATTAACGCCTTCATACTCTAAATCTGACAAACCTTCTACTAATAAAGTATCGAGATGTGTCGAGTCAAAGTAAGGTAGTTCCACACCTTTCAGCTTGCAGGTTTCAAATTTATCTTCATTTTGTAAAATGATCGTTTCTTCAATTACCAAGCTGGCAAAACTTACTCCTTCTAGCTGCTTTATTTTCTCACTGTCTATTTCTTTGGCTTGGAAAGTTTTCCCCTCCTTTAACGTCACTTTTAAATCAGGATCAAAAGAATTATACATGTCTGCCACAATTTTCTCTATTCCATTAAACCCGGACAAAACAATCACCATAGCCATGGTACTAACAGCAATCCCTATCACCGAAATCATACTGACCACATTGATAATGTTTTGCGATTTCTTGGCGAATAAATACCGTTTGGCTATGTGAAATGGAAGATTCAAAAAAAGAGGATTATCTCAACAACTCGTCTATTTTCATTGCATAGTCCAAGGAGTCATCCACGTAAAATTGTAACTCAGGAGTTTTCCTCAATTGATTTTTTACAATTTTCGCCAACTCACTTCTGATTTGAGCAGCTTTTTTAACAATTTCCTTGTACGAATCGTTGTTGTCTTTTCCGCCAAAAATACTGAGGTAAACTTTAGCCATTGACAAGTCTTTTGTAACTCTTACAATGGTTACCGTAACCATTGCTCCCTTGCAATACCCTGTAGCATTTTGCTGAAAAATCATACTCAATTCTCTTTTCAACAGTTCCGCTATTTTATTTTGCCTAATACTCGCCATGATTCCTTCCTTTTTGGGTTCGCGTAAAATTACAGAAATTATTACTTTTAATCCTCAAAACGAACTCAATTCCATTTAATTATAGAGATATTCGAGTACCTTTGAGGAGTCAAACCCATTTATGAAAAATTTTTTTACCATAATTTCCCTAGCTAAGGACTACAAAACTAGTTTAAGACTCAATGTTTTTTTTAATCTACTAGCGGTAATATTCGGTCTCTTTTCATTTGTGCTTTTCATGCCATTCTTAGAGGCACTTTTTAGCCCTGACAAATTAGAAAACTTGGCGAATCAACCAGCGCCATCAGCACTTTCCTTTAATAACGAAAGTCTTCAAGAGCAAGGAAATTATTGGATGGCCCAATTTTTACAGAGTCACTCAAAATTCGAATTGTTACTCGTACTTTGTGGCGTAATTATTTCAATGATATTGGCTAAAAACTTTGCTCGATATGCCGCCTTATATTTTATGGCTGGTGTAAGAAATGGAATCGTGAGAGATTACCGAAACAAAATTTACAACAAAATGCTGTCTTTGCCTATTTCCTACTTTTCGGGGGAAAGAAAAGGAGATATTATTAGTAAAATGACCAATGACGTAAAAGAAATTGAATGGTCTGTTCTTCGTTCTTTGGAGGCAGTGTACAGAGACCCAATTGCAATCTTTATTACCATTAGCTGGCTTATTTTTCAGAGCCCAAAAATGTCCTTATTCATTCTTCTGCTTATCCCAATTGTGGTAATTATTGCTCTCATAACGAGAAAACTAAGAAAATCTTCAGCCAATTCGCAAAGCCTAATTGGGGATATGATTGCCACCACCGAAGAAACTTTAACAGGACTAAAAATAATCAAAGGATTTAATGGAGAAAAAATAAAAAGCGAACAATTTGAAGCTGAAAATGAAACATACACCCAACAAATGACAAAGATGTTCAGGCGTATAGATTTAGCTTCTCCTCTGAGCGAATTTTTAGGCGTTTCGGTTATTATTTCTACCATGCTTTATGGCGGAAACTTAGTTTTTGAAGGTGAAATGACGGGCAGTTCACTTATCGGTTACCTCGCTATATTTTATACGATTATTGCTCCGGCAAAATCCTTGACAGATGCCGTTTCAAATGCTCAAAGAGGAATTGCCTCCATGGATAGAATTAACGAAATTCTACATGCCTATGATACGATTGTTGACCCAAAAAACCCTACTAAAATAGCTACATTGAGAAACTCAATTGGATTCAAGAATATTCAATTCAAATATACTGATGACTATGTTCTCAAAAACATAAACTTTGAAATTCCAAAAGGAAAGTCAGTTGCCCTTGTGGGCCAATCAGGATCCGGAAAAAGTACTATCGCCAATTTACTTCCTAGGTTCTATGACATTGAAGAAGGAGAAATCACCCTGGACTCTGTCAACATTAAAGATACCACCCTCAAAAATTTAAGAAGTTTAATGGGAGTAGTAACCCAAGAAGCGATTTTGTTCAACGATACCGTTTCGAATAACATTTCTTTTGGTATTGAAAACTCCACACCAGAAAAAATCGAAGAAGCAGCAAAAATTGCAAATGCACATGATTTTATCCTTCAGTTGCCTCAAGGTTACGACACGAATATTGGAGACGGTGGAGGAAAGTTATCGGGCGGACAAAAACAAAGAATTAGTATAGCTCGAGCTGTGTTAAAAAACCCTGACATATTGGTTTTGGATGAAGCTACCTCAGCACTTGACACAGAGAGCGAAAAACTAGTTCAAGACGCTCTAAATAACTTAATGAAAAACAGAACCTCTCTCATTATTGCACACCGCCTATCTACCATTCAACATGCCGATGAAATCCTAGTAATGCAAGATGGAGAAATAATCGAAAGAGGAAACCACGAGGAACTCTTAGCTCTCAATGGAACTTATACCAAGTTGATTGAAATGCAGTCTTTTGGATAAAGAAAAAAGATCACAAAGAAAGACACAGATGAAACTGAACTTTAAAACATTTGGCGAAGGTAAACCTCTTTTCATTTTACATGGACTGTTTGGTTCTTTGGATAATTGGCAAACACTGGGAAAACAATTAGCAGAAAATCACAAGGTATATCTGATTGATTTGCGTAATCATGGAAAGTCTCCTCACAGTTCCGGTTTTTCTTATCAAGAAATGGCTCAAGATGTTGCCGAACTGATAAAAGACGAACAACTTGATAAGGTTTCCATCATTGGACACTCTATGGGTGGAAAAACAACGATGACTTTTGCGGTTGAATTTCCTCATTATGTAGATAAATTAATCATTGTAGATATTGCTCCAAAACAATACGCCCCACATCATGATGAAATAATAAAGGCTCTTTATTCACTTGATTTAACCTCCATCACCTCGAGAAGAGAGGCAGATGAAGAAATGAAAAAAAATATTTCTAATGACGGAACTCGTTTGTTTCTGTTAAAAAACTTGAATCGAGAAAAAGAAGGAGGTTACTCCTGGAAAATGAACTTAGCTATGTTGACAGAAAACATAGAAAAAGTTATTGACGTAACAGAGATACCATTTCCTATTCCCTTAAACACACTTTTTATCCGAGGAGGAAATTCTGGGTACATTTTAGATTCTGATTTTGAACGAATAGAATCACTATTTCCTAATTCGGAAATAGCAACCATTGAAAACGCTGGACACTGGGTACATGCTGAACAACCTCTTGAGCTCTTGTCATTGATTTCTGATTTTCTCAAATAATCATCTGCCAATTTTTGTGACAGAGAATCCATTCACAAAAGTAAATTGAATAACTTAGAAGACAGCCTCAAAAAGTTTTTTGATTTTTTTTATGGAATTAATCTATGCGCTGCATCTTATTACCAAAGACCGGCAAAAAACATATTTTTTAATTCAATAAAACAAACACCATGAAAACAACTAAATTACTCTTTCTTGCACTTCTTCTGATAGGAGGGATACAGGCAAACGGACAATCTGACGTAGGACAAATAAAAGGATATATATTTGATGGGGACACCCAAGAACCCCTATTTTTTGCAACAGCCAAAGTAACTCACGTGGGAAATACAATTGGCTCTACATCAGATGAAAAAGGAAAGTTCATAATCGGGTCTTTGCAACCAGGAACTTATATCCTTGAAGTATCTTATATGGGAAAGGCCACATCCAGAAAATCAATAACAGTAAAATCTGGGCAAGTAGCTTACCGCGATACAGTATTTCTTTTTGATACTTCTGGAATGTTAACGACCTACACAAAAGTTGAATATGTAAATCCATTGATTGACCCTTACGAAGTATCAAAACCCACTTTACAAGCAGAGCAATTGGGAAAAATGGCAGAATTAAGGAATCCTGCAAATCTTTTAAAGGTAATCGGAGAAGGTGCATTCACAATCAATGAATCTACTCAAGAAGTATATTTCAGAGGCTCCAGAAGTAATGGAATTTCTACCTACCTCGATGGTCTAAAAATTCAAGGAGCTATGCCTTCTGTTCCGGCAGTTTCTATTAAGAGCTACGCAGTATTTACAGGAGGATTACCCGCAAAATATGGCGATACATCTGGAGGTGTAATAGAAATTGAAACAAAAAGTTACTTTGATTTATATAATCAAAGAATGGCAAAACAAGGAGTTACTTATCCTTAAATTGTATCTTTATACACAGCCATCCAAAATAAAAGGCCATCATCTAAAAGCATTGAGCAAAAAACAAAAACATATAAAAACTATGAATGATGAACAATTAGTTCTTCAGTATAGGAAATCGAAAGACAAAGCCTATATCGGAGAACTGTATGTTCGTTATTCTGCTTTGGTTTTGGGTGTAAGTTTAAAATATCTACAAAATAAAAATGAGGCTCAGGACAACCTGATGAAAGTATTTGAAAAACTCATGAATAAAGAACTAAAGACTGAAGTTATCACTGTAAAGCCTTGGCTTTTTCAAATCACAAAAAACGAATGTCTGATGGCTTTGAGAAAAAGGAAAAAAGCTTCATTTACTGACATTGAAAACGTACAAATTAGTCAAGAAAATAACCTGGAAAAACTAGAAGAAAAAGAAAGGTTACTTAACCTCTTGGAGGAAGTAATACCCTCACTTAAAGGGAATCAACGAGTGTGTATCGAACTCTTTTATTTGAATAAAAAAAGCTATGCCGAAATTGCTGAACAGACCCAATTTAGCATCAAGGAAGTAAAAAGCAACATCCAAAATGGCAAGAGAAACTTGGAGCTTATGATGAACAAAGAACTCTCCAAATCATAAACAAAGAAAATGAACTCAACTAACCCCATATCAGAAAAATCAATGAGCGAGCTTTTGACCGCTTATTTCGAGAATTCATTGTCTCCTTCAGAAAAAAAGATGGTAGAAAAAAATGCTGAATCGGATTCATTTCTATCTGAAGCCATGGAAGGATTTCATGACTTTCCCGATGCACTTTCAGAAATACCAGAATTTAATGCCGGAAAATCAAATAACTGGAACTGGGTGAACACAATTGCTTTGATTGTGATAACCGCTGTTGTTGCATTTTTTATTTTCCCAACAAAAACTGTTGAGAATACAAAATCAAATCAACTAATCGGAAATCACTCAACCGTTGAAGACAAAACAACAAGTGTACCCGTGGAGCAATTCGTAGGAATGGATAATGAATTGGAAGAAAACAGCATCCCTGTTTCTGTGAGAGTTAAACCTAAACAAAGTGAAAAAAAATCGGTTTCTCAAAATAAAAAAGTACCAGTAAGAGAGCAAATAGAACTGCCAAAAATGAACTTAACTGCTATTGAGTTTAAGGAAAAAACAGATTATTCAGTTAAAAAAGCAAAAACCAAAGCAATCGGCTTTTTTGGATTCTTAGCCGTAGATTATTCTCAAATCTACACACACACTATCGAAACAGAGCAAGAATTCACTGGAACAGCTGCGAGTCAGGCAAACCTTAAGGAAAATAACTCCATTTTAGAACAAGAGTTTACTCGAAACACCTACACCTACAGAGAATTTTTGAAACAAGCGTGTTACTTTATGAAAGAGCGAAATTTCGCCAATGCCATCTCTAATTTTAATCTTATTCTGGAACAATTTCCTAGAGATGTAAACGCTGAGTTTTATTTAGGCTACTGCCATTACGAACTAGGAAGCTACACCAAGGCTATTTCCTATTTTGAAAAAGCTCAAAACAACGGCTTCGACTTTTTTGAAGAAGATTCACAATGGTTCATCGCTAATAGCTATGAAAATAGCGGAAAATATAAAGAGGCAAATAAAATATATCGGGAGATAAGAAAAAAAGGAGGATATTACTCTCACAAACTAAAATAAATCCGTTTTAATCCATATTTTCATTGCGTTCAGTCAGTCATTTTTCACTAAATTTGCAGAATAATTTAAACACACGCAAATACTATGATTTGGTTGACTATCTATAAAAAACTCCTTCAATTTAGACTATTTATTGGGCTTGCATTAGTTGCAATCACCATCGCACTTGGTTTCACACGCTACGATGGATGGTTCTGGTTTAGTTTAATTCTTGCCTTCATTGCTATAGGTTCCCACGTATTCTTTGGACCAATTCGCTTTATTCAAGAAGCTATTCAAAGTGGAGATATGGATACTGCTAAAAAATACATCAAGCAAGTTTATTTTCCAAGGTTATTGTTTAAGCCAGTAAGACAAGGGTTTTACATGCTGCAGTCCAACATGGCTATGGCAGAAAAAGATTTTACCTCTGCTGAAACTCTTATGAATAAGAGCATAAAGAGCAAAAGTAAAGCATTAGGAAGTACCGGAGAGGGTTCATCTTACTTGCAATTAGGAATGATTGCTGCCCAAAATGGTAAAATGAGCGAAGCAAAGAAAAACCTGAGAATTGCTTTGGATAAAGGACTTGGTGACAAAGAAACAAAAGCAACAGCTTTTCTTCAATTAGCAGGTCTCGAAATGCAATCTAGAAGATTCGGACCGGCTAACAACTACTTCAAAAAAGCGAAGCAACTGAATCCTCAAACAAAAGAGCTAAAGGATCAAATTGCTCAGATGGAAAAATACATTCACAGAAGAGGATAAGAGCTTCTTTTTCTTCCTTAATTATTGATAATTATTCTGTGCTGTTCTAATTCCCCCTCGCTTTGAATTAACAATACGTACACTCCAGCTTTCAATGAGTTCACGTCAATTACTTTTCTTCCGTTGGCATTAAAGAAGTATGTTTCTTTATATACCGCCCTACCTTGGATGTCTAATAATACTACACTAGATTTAATAGAACTTCCTTGATTCTCAACTACAAATTCACCGGAATTAGGGTTAGGATATACCTTAAAGTCATCTAATTCTTGAATTTCAGTCAGGCTGGTAAATGTACTGTCGTATACGCGAAAGTTGTCTATTTGAACAACTACATCAGAGTTTTCATACTTTGATACGGCATAGAATGCAAACTTTACCATACCCATTTCGTTGGGCAAATCTAAGACGATATGATCACCCGCAGATGCAGGGTTATTCAACCTATCGAAAACATTTAATATTCCAGCATTATCCCAAGATACTCCATTATTACGAGAAATCATAAATACCAAGGAATCGTCTTGCCCAAATATTGCAGCTGTATTTCCGTTTCTTTTTGTAGCTGATACGTCATACTCAATTCTTATATGTCTTCCCGCTGCAGAAGCTCCTAGATCTATGGAAGGTGATATGATCCACTCATTTGTCTGAGTGTTCCAAGAATCCATGATAGCAGCTCCCGTTGTTCCAACATTGCCAAATCCGCCAGCAGTCCAATAGGAGGATTGGATGGTAGGGCTTACTCCCGCTGTATATTTTCCTTGACCTTCTACCCAGCAAGCAGGAAATATATCCTCTGGAAATGACGAAGCATAACCAGAAAAATCTTGGAAATAGGGAATCGAAAGGGAAGAAGGACAACCCGTTTCTCCGCAGAAAGGTCCACTCCAAAGACTCGTATCTCCATTTGAACAAACTGCCTTCAGCCAAACACAATATTCTGTAATAGGATTCAAACTTAGTATGGATGCAAAGTTAGTGGTTGAAACTAGAGTGTCTCCTCCTGTTGGTTGCGTGACTGGATTGAAACCAGATGGACCATAAGCCACCATGTAACTCGCGTGACTAGAATTGGTATTCCATCCAACATTGAGGCTGTTAGAATCTTGACCAGGGTTTAACAGTTGAATAGAAGAAGCTTTTTCACAAGAAGGAATGGCTTCAAAACAGAAATCGTCCATGCTTATAGCTCTTTGTTTAGCAGTTGGTTCATATAAAAATGCTATTCGGGTATCTGTTCCCGTATAAGTATCGAAAAGAATTTTATATTCTATGTAAGAAGATGACTGAATGTTGAGGGTATCCCATGGTGTGAATGTGGATATATTTGAAGGATCTGATATTGTTCCAATCACAACTGTATCAGATACTAAAGTTAATGACAAGTTCTTCCACCAAAATTTTGCTCTGTGGGTTCCTGTAGTTAAAGCCGTCATTTCAGGAGAAATCAACATAATCGTTGAGGTAGAATCATCTCCTGAATTCATTTCTATTGCCCCAGGGGCAGAATTCCCACCAAATGTGTTTACCTGAATGCGAGAAGATCCTGAAGTAGAAACCATTTGTTTCCAACAAATTGGCAATCCTGAAACGACACCCTCAAAATCTTCACATAAATCAGAAACAGCAGCACATTCAGTGCAAAACTTCAAGGGGCCAAACCACACACTTGAATCTCCCACTGCACAGATACTTCTTAGGTAAACATCATAACAAGTACCTGGATTTAATCCTGTGATTTGAGCAGGGTTGATTGCAGAATTTACTCTTGTTCCTGATCCTTGAGTAAATCCAGGAGATCCATATTCAAACTGCCATGAGATATCAGCGGCACCATTAGTCCAGCTCAAATAAGCTGACGTTAAAGTGGCGCTATCAAAGGTTAATTTTATGGGTCTGGGACAAGTTGGAACAGGTACTACTGAGAAGTTATCAATAAACAAATCACTCATATCAAAGGTTGAATTGCTCTCAGTAAAAAAAGCAAATTTAACTAGACCTGAATAGCCCACAGTAGTTAAATTAATAGATACAAATTCTCCTGTATGTGATGGAGGTAAAGTACTTGAGTCCCACAAGGCAAGAATGTTGGTATCTGACCAAGTGAGACCGTTATCCTCGGATATAAGGAAGGCAATTTTATCACTTCCTGTTATTCCTGTAGGGGAAACTACCGGATTGTTCCAATCAGTATGGGCAATGTCAAATTCTACCTGATATGGTCCAGCACCCATTCCTAAATCAAATGAAGGAGAAATGAGCCAATCATATCCTCCACCAAAACCAGAACGACCTAATTCAATTGCTGCTGCCATAGATCTACCCGGCACATTGGCAAATCTTTTAGGGCTCCACACTTGTTGTGGTTGATTGGTTAATGTTGAATTTACTGTTAAAATTCCTTGGGCATCCTCCCAACACGTTGGCAGACTGTTTGAGGTAGTCATCAAACTAAAATCTTCTGTGTAAGGTGGAACAAAAGCACTACAAAGAGTGGTGAAAGTGTACGGACCGTACCATGAGCTCGTGTCTCCCGCTTTACAAATATTTCGAACATATACTTCATAAGTGGAATTGGAAGATAAAGATCCTAATCCCACTGTATCCTTACTAACAAAACCAGAGAAAGTACCTGTTCCAACTGAAAATCCTGAAAATCCATATTGGACATCCCACAGCGAGTCTGAACTACTTGCCAACCAAGTAATGGTTGTCGTATCAGAACTTGTTCCAAAATCACTAATGCTTGTTACATTGGGACAGGTCACATTTTCGATAGAAATATCATCAAGGTACCATCCTTCGGTGGTTCCAAAGAAATCAGAATTAAGAACAAATATTATTTTTACTTTATCAAATGAGGTATAGGCGGATAAATCAAAAGATTCTCTCCTCCACCAAGAATTGAGAATAGGCGAGGTAACGGAGGACCAAATAGGGTATGACATTTCATTAAAATAACCTGAGGCAACATAGCCATCTGTTCCAGAAGAAGTCCCTAAGTAGGAAGAGGCTGGCAAAGCAGTGTAAGTAACTCCGCTATCAGTTGAAATATATACTTGACCTTCGTCAGAAAATTCTAAAAGCTTACAGATATGCCAAAATATTAATTGAGGGGAGGTAGTTGTTGTTAAATCCAAAACACCCGAATGAAATAATGTGTCTGAAGAATTATTAACGTATTCATTCCTTACCGAGTAGGAACCACTGTGAAAGATGGCGGAATTGGGTAGAAATCGCGAGGTATTTCCTGACGCATTTTTCCAAATATGAGAACTTGGGGCACCTTCAAATCCTTCCGATATCAGAACTTGAGCGTCTATCCCCAAACTTAAAAAAACTATTAAAACTCCAGCTAATGTGATTTTATTTACCATGTCAAATTATTCTTAATTAATAAATCTATTGGTAACTAAAATAGTGGAAGATCTAACTTTCATCAAATCTTTTGTTTTTAATTGTTTTAAATGAACTTTTAATTGATTTAAATGCACTTATAAACAAATCACTTGTTAAATTTTCAGACTAATATTTAATTTAAGAATCCTCTTGGTTCGATTTAGGAACCCAGTTTGCTTAAACCACCCAATGAATATGACGTATTTTTCCAGAACGCTATTTCGGAGAGTTATTTTCTATTAAACGATTTGATTTAGGGTAGTTTTTTAGTTTTTTTAATCTATAAAAATTTGTTTGAGCTCAGGCGCGAAACTCGAAAAGTCTCATGTAGAGAGACCTGTAAAACTCCTCCAAATAAAAAAGCTGAGCAACTAGTTGTTGCTCAGCTTAGATTATGAATTGAATGTTAGACTCAAAATTGAGTCTAACGTATAGGCTAGATTATTTATTTATTATAATTCTGTGTTGCTCCAGTTTCCCTTCACTCTGAATTAGTAGTACATAAACTCCAGCTTTCAATGTGTTCACATCAATTACCTTTCTTCCATTGGTATTGAAGAAATAAGTTTCATCATACACCACTCTACCTTGAATGTCTAGAACCTTTAAACTGGTTTGATTTGCACCACCTTCGTTTAACACAGTAAATACTCCAGTGTTAGGATTCGGATAAACTACAAAGTTAGCCAATTCTTTTTTCTCCTCTAACCCTACAAAAACTGTATCTCTAATACTAAAATTATCAATAAACCAATCATTGTCTTCATTACTCACTGTGGAAGTTGCATAAAAACCGAACTTTACTACACCCGTTTTATTTCTTAAAATATGATAAAATTGATCACCTGTGTTCGAAGGAACATTACTTGTATCCCAAGACTCAATTATATTGGACTGGCTCCAAGTAAGTCCATCGTCATAAGAAACAACAAACGCTACGGTATCATCATAACCAACAACTCCAGTGGTTGTGTTAGCATAGTCCGTCATTGCAATATCAAATTCAATGATAAAAGTCTGATTTGGATCGCTTCCCAAGTTGATGGAAGGCGAGACTATCCATTCAAATCTATTTGTTGAGTAAATATTTATTTTTGCAGCACCAGTAGTACCTGAATTCGCAAAACCATCAGGTGCCCAATTAGAAGTTCCGTAAGATATGGCAGCTCCGGTTGAACCTCCACCAAGCGGCCCCTGTGCTTCTTGCCAACAAATTGGAGCTTCTGTATTAGTATATCTAGAGAAGTCTTGTGAATAAGGAACTGGTGTAGAAGCAGGACATCCAGTTTCTCCACAGAACGGTCCGCTCCAGAAACTTGTATCCCCGTTGGTACAAACAGCTTTTACCCAAACACAATATTCAGTCAATGGCTGTAATCCAACAATTGATTTAAAGTTTGTGGTAGAAGTTACTGTAGCGCCTCCAGCAGGGTTCGTTATAGGATCGTATCCTGTTGGGCCATATGCCACTATGTAACTAACCTGAGTAGTGTCAATATTCCATCCTACATTTAGTGAAGTGGAGTCTACTCCCGCATTCAATATTTGAACAGAAGGTGCTTTTTCACACGATGGTATTTCCTCAAAGCAGAAATCGTCCATATTTATTGTTCTGAATGTCGCAGTTGGGTTGTATAAAAATGCAATTCTGGTATCAGTACCTGCATAGGTATCAAATGGTATTCTATACTGTTGGTAAGCCGAAGAAATATCATTAATCGTATCCCAAGGGGTGAAAGTTGCAGGGTTCGCTGGATCTGTCATTGTTCCAACAATTAATGTTGTATCAGGCGTAAAGGATCCATCTAGCCAAAAAGTAGCCCTGTGTGTTCCTGCTGTTAACGCAGTCATTTCAGGAGATATCAAAATAATGGTTGAAGAAGCATCAGATCCTGAATTCATCTGGATTGAAGCCGGAGCTACGTTACCTCCAAATGTTGAAACTTGAACAGAAGAAGAACCTGTGGTAACAACAAATTGTTCCCAACAAATTGGTAATCCTGAAGAATAGGCTTCAAAATCCTCGCACAAATCCACTACTGGAGCACAATCTGTACAAAATCTTAATGGACCTATCCATAGACTGGAATCTCCTGCTGTACATATACTTCTCATATACACATCATAACACGTACTTGCAGACAATCCAGTAATTTGAGCTGGGTTCGTTCCAGAATTAACCAAAGTCCCTGTACCTTGAGTAAATCCAGGAGTTCCATATTCCAGAATCCATGAGCTATCAGCCGCACCATTTGTCCAGCTAATGTTCGCTGTGGTTTGGCTTGCACTATCAAACGTTAATCCTAAAGGTCTTGGACATGTAGGGACTTGAACAACAGCAAAATTATCAATGAACGCATCATTATCTTCATTTGAAATAGAGGATTCCGCATACAATCCAAATTTAACCATACCCGTGTATCCGTTGGCCGTTAAATTGTAGTAGAAATAATCACCAGTAAATGAAGGCATATTGCTTGTATCCCATAACTCAAGGATGTTCGTATCTGACCAAGTTACACCGTTATCAGTTGAAATAACCAAAGCCAATTTATCATCAGCTCCCATCAGTCCTCCAGCAGCGGTAGGAGCAGCAGCTGTAAAATAGTCTGTTATTGCCACATCAAATTCTACTTGATATGGAGTCGTTCCTGAACCTAAATCGATAGAAGGAGAAATTAACCACTCAAATCTATTTGTCGACCAAATATTCATGGCAGCAGAGTTATTCCCCAATCCGTTGTTTGCAAAATTTGCTCTGTTTGACCATAAAGAAGTTCCCATTGTCAGAGTAGAGTTCACTGTCAATTGTCCCTTTGCCTCTTCCCAACATGTTGGGTTTACGGAAAATGAGTAAGTCGTGAAGTCTTCAGAGTAAGGAGGTGTATAAAATGAGCAAGGAGTAGTAAAGTTGTATGGTCCTATCCATGAACTAGAATCACCAACTTTACAAATACTTCTTAAATAAACTTGATAAGTTGTTGAGGGGGTTAATCCTCCAAATGCAATGGAATCGTTATTATCAATAATAGTTGTACCGGTACCTAAAGTAAAACCAGAAGTGCCATATTGTACTTCCCAAATACTGTCCGCTAATCCGTTTGTCCATTTAAGAGCTACAGAATCATAAAACAATGCGTAGTGGGACAAAAGACTTGGCTCAGGACAAGTAGGTATTTCTTCTATCACAACATCATCAATAAACAAATCTGGCCCGAAATCCGTAAATGCTTGGAATCGCACCATTACATTGGCATTCTTGTATTTTGTAGAATCTAAAATGATAGATTCTGACACGAATGTACCCGGAGTGGTTGATCCAGCTCCGTCATTGGATTCAAAACTAACTAAACTATTAGAAGACCAAATTGTTTCCCAAGTTGTGTCTGTATCCAGTTTCACTAATACTCTCAAAGAATCATCTGGATAAGAAGTATTAAATTGGTGAGACCATTTAAACTTAACACGTGTGTGCTGATCCGTATAAACTGGAATTGAAGTCATTAGATAATCACCTGTAGATTTACTCCAGAAATCTGCTTCCGCATATCCAGAAGTACCAGTATAAGATAACCACGGGTTAACACCTCCACTCATATCCCAACATGCTGGTGGCCAAGAATTAAAATCCATTAGATATGGAATAGTATCTGCCAAACATAATGTTTTAAAAGAGTGCGGTCCTGCCCACATTGATGTGTCACCACCTGAACAAAATCCTTGAACATAAAAAGAATAATCAGAAGAATGATTTAAACTTGTTAAGTAATCAAACTGATTTGCTGATGTAACCAAAGTACCTGTTCCTTGAACAAACCCCAAAGGACCCCATTCAATTCTCCAAGCAGTATCAGTAGAACTTGCTGCCCATAACAACTTAGCAGTAGAAGTTGTAATAGAATCAGAGGCCAAACTCATTGGCATTCTACAAGGAGTATACTCCCTTACACTAATATCGTCAATCGCCAAATCTTGATAGAAATCGCTTGAACTTCCGCCAGACTCTACTCTAAATCGCACAATCACATAGTTTGATTTTACATAAGGAGCTAATAAATAAAAATGCTCAGACCAAACTCCTAAGTTACTTTGTTGAATGGTATCCAGAATAACCCAGTCTCCTGCGGTATCCACAACTTCAACCATGAGTAAATTCAAAGGAGTTAAGGTATATCCAGTTAGATCGTTGTTGTGCCAAAAATTCAGCTCTGGATTAGTTAATCCCGATACATCGATGGTATCAGAGGTCATCGTTATGGAATCATTTGTCCCTGATAAATCGACCCAAGCCCTAGAACTACCAGTAACACCAGTGTGATCTGTAATCCCAGAACCACCGTAACCCATTATCCCAGTTACTTGCCAATTTGAACCAGCAGTGGTATACAAGGTCCAACTGGCAGGGAAAGTTGTTGCCGAATTAAATGACTCCGTGAAGGGAGCTGTTATTTGCCCAAACCCACTGATTGTGGTATATGCAGCTAGCAAAAATGCTAATAAGTAATTTTTTTTCATGTTTTTTATGTATTGAGAATATCTTCCCAATATACAATTTAAATTTTAATTGAACAACATATTATTGTTTTGTTAAATATGAAACCAAAAAAAATGCCTGTTCATTACTGAACAGGCATTTAAGTCAAATTAGTTTAACTTATTGGATCACAACTCTATGTTGTTCTAGCTTGCCTTCACTTTGAATAAGTAAGATATAAATTCCACTATTCAAATTCTCAACATTTATTTCGAACGTTTCGTTGTTAGAGAACTTTTGAATATTGTCATAAACCAATCTTCCTTGAACATCTACCAATTTCAAACTTGTATTTTTAGTTGTTCCATTATTTTGGATACTAAATACTCCTCTGTTTGGATTTGGATAAACTTTGAAGTTGTCAACTAATGCGATTGACTCATCAATACTTGTCCATGTCGTATCGTAGATTTTAAAGTTATCTATATGGAAATCCACTCCTTCATTTCCAACGTTCGATTGTCCGTAGAAACCAAATTTTACCAACCCAGTTGTGTTTCTCATTGTATAAGACACTCTCTGACCGGTATGAGAAGGCTCGTTACTCGTATCCCACTGCATGATGATATCCGCTTTTTTCCAAGTTATTCCTTGATCGTAAGATACAACTAGGGCAACAGTATCGTCACTACCAAAACCATTTACGGGTGCATTGCTGTTAAAGTCATCTGTCAGTGCCACATCAAACTCAATAATTCTAGCCTTATTTGGATCATTACCAAAATTGAAAGTTGGTGTTAACAGCCAACCAGTTCTTGGAGTAAAGGCGGAGATATTGAATCTAGCAGCACCAGTTGTTCCGACATTAGCAAATCCATCTGGCTCCCAAATTGATTCGGCAGGGGCTACACCTCCAGAAACTGTTAGGGCTCCTGTCGCCTCTTCCCAACATTGTGGAGTTTCATCCAATGGGAAGGCAGAAGTATAAGTTGAAAAATCTTCTGAGTATGGAAGTAGCACTCCTGAAGGACAACCTGTAGGTCCACAATGTGGCCCATCCCAAAAACTTGTATCTCCATTTGTACAGATCGCTTTTACCCAAACACAATATTCTGTAAGAGACTGAAGACCTACTATTTGTTTGAAGTTTGTAGTTGAATACACCGTATCTCCTCCAGCTGGATTCGTTATTGGATCATATCCAGTTGGACCGTATGCCACCATGTAACTTACTTGTGTTGTATCAATATTCCATCCAACATTGAGTGAAGTTGAATCTTGACCTGGATTCAATATTACCACCGAAGGAGCTTTTTCACAACTTGGAATTTCTTCCCAACAGTAATCGTCAATGTATACGTAGTCGTAAGTCCTTGATGGTACCCACAAGAATGCTACATAAGTATCAGTTCCTGTATAAGTATCGAATCCTACTTTGAAGTTCGAATATCCACTTGTACTGACGGCTGCAGGTGGTATGGTATCCCAAGGGGTAAATGTTCCTGGGTTAGCAGGGTCACTCATTGTTCCTACTACTATGGTTGAATCTCCTCTTAACCAGAAGTTAGCTCTATGAGTTCCTGCTGATAAGTTAGATACTTCAGGTGCGATTAGCATCATGGTTGCTGAGGCGTCATTAGAGTTAAACATATACATGTAATTGGATCCAGTAAATGAAGAAAATGTACTCACATTGGTTCTGATATCACCTGTACTTGTTGTATTAATGAATCTATTCCAACATAATGGAATCTCTCCAGAGTTTGTTGTTTCAAATCCTTCACAAAAATCAGTAAACGGTGCGCACTTTGAGCAGAAATTCAAAGGTCCATGCCAAATACTTGTATCTCCAACCGTACAGATACTTCTTACATAAACATCGTAACACGTTGAGGCAGTTAAACCTGTAATTGTCGCGGTATCAGTATTTGAAATAATGGAAGTTCCAGTTCCTAGAGTAAATCCAGGAGCACCATATTGTACCTCCCAAATACTATCGGCTGGACCATTTGTCCAAGTCACTCTTGCTGAACTAGTCGTTGCATCAACAAAGACCATAGAATATGGGCTCGGACAGGTTGGTGGGATGTACTCATCAGCACCAATATCATATCCAGTTGTTGGCCCTAAAGGTCTCGTGTCACCATCGTAATCAATGGTTACACCAACAGTAGAATCAGCATTATCGAATGCAACAACCCCTTGTAAGTGCAAATCAGCGGCATTAAAATAACCGGGTGAGCTAAAGTAACTGTTACTATCCATCATTGAGGCAGTTTGGTAAGCTGCAAATGTTGGGTAAGCCGTTGTTCCATAATAGAATGGATTCGTTCCTGAAGAGTTATAGATGTTATTATCTAGATGGGTCAAGTGAGTTGTTGAAGCTGCACCTGAATTGATGTATGATGCATACCCTCCAGCATTATTAGTGAAGATATTATTTCTTACATCAACATTTCCGTACAAAGTAGAAGTAGATCCCAGGATATAAAGGGCTCTTGTTCCCGTGGCCGTTCCAGCTCTCAAGTTTACGGAGTTGTGGTATAATTTAGTATTTAAACAATAATTAATATACATTCCATAAGCAGTTCCTGTTGAATTGTTAGAAGTGATTACCATGTTATTTGATACCTCATTATCAGAACCAGCCCATCTTCCTACCATCATTCCGTAGTTCGTTGAAGTTGTATTCAACTCTACTCTATTTCTTGTCATTTTAGAATCGTAGATGTAGTAAGTATACAAACCGTAGCAGAAAGAAGTTGAAGTTGTACTCTGAACAAACTCATTTCCTTCTACCAACATACTATCTTGGTAATAGAAATATGCCCCGTAAGAGTTAAATCCTCTTGCTTCATTATTGGTAAAGACTAAATTAGCTTCTCTTTGTGAAGTGGATCCTCCCCTCCAGTAAATAGAATAACCTCCTCCATTCATTTTATTATTATCAATGGTTACATTATTCGACATATTCGCTGTTCCACTTTGGTTGTAAATCAAAGATGCCAAAGTAGAGGTTGAAGTTGCACTTCCATTCAACTCACAATTTTCAATTACAATGTTATTTGCATTTGTTGGGAAATAGAAAACATATCCATAGGTTGTTCCTGATGCTGTTACCGTCAAGCTATCAAAAATGATATGTTCTGCTCCGTCAAATTTTACAACAAAGTTATCTGCCGATGTACTCGCTGAATACGTTAGTATAGCTGCTGAAGTATTTGTTGGATCTCCTTTGAAAGTAATGGTATTCACTGGAGAAGTTCCTACTATGCTCTTGATATCAACTTGTTCTGTATAAGTTCCTTCATCAACCAAAAATACAGTAGGTCCAGAAACACCACAATTGTTTAGTGCTACCATTACATCAGCAAACGATGCGTAGTTTGTTCCTGCGGTTGGTAATGTATTGTCTATCGTATAAGTCCCCGATAATGAAGAAACACATCTTGTTTTAAAGTTCAAAGGTCCAAAATACAAGGAAGTATCTCCAGCCGAACAAATTCCTCTTACATACACATCATAGTTTGTAATAGGAGTTAATCCTGGAATGGTTACTGTATCTGAACTAGAAAAAATTGAAGTTCCTGTTCCTGGCGTGAAACCTGGAGTTCCGTATTCGAATACCCAAGCCGTATCATTAATCCCTGCTATCCAAGTAACATCAGCCGAAGTTGCTGTTAAGTTAAATGCGGTTAAACCATATCCCATTGGACAGGTTGGTGGAATGTACTCATCCGCTCCGATATCATAACCAGTTGAAGGCAATAATGGCCTCACATCTCCATCAATGTCGATCATAATACCCACATTAGCTCCTGAATCTGCAGCTAACGCTCCTTGTAAGTGAAGATTAGATTGAGAGAAATATCCTGGCAGTCCAAAATAACTATTACTATCCATCATTGAAGCAGCTTGATAAGCAGCAAATGTAGGATAATTTGTTGTTCCATAATAAAACGGATTAGCACCTGCAGAGTGATAAATGTTATTATCTAAATGCGATAAATGTACTGTTGACGCAGCACCAGAGTTGATGTAAGAAGCATTTCCTCCTGCATTGTTTGTGAAAATATTATTTCTAACATCAACATTACCATACAAAGTGGAAGTAGACCCAAGAATATAGAGTGCTCTTGTACTTGTTGCCAAACCAGCTCTTATGTTTACAGAGTTGTGGTAAACGTTTGTATTTAAGCAATAATTGATATACATCCCATAGGCAGTTCCTGTAGCATTATTAGAAGTAACAATCATATTATTTGACACTTCATTCGAACCTCCTGCATAACGACCAATCATCATACCATAGTTGGTAGAAGTTGTATTCAAAGTAACTGAGTTTCTTGTCACTTTAGTATTATCACAGTAGTAGGAATATAATCCGTAACAAAAAGAGGTTGACGCAGGGTTTTGAACCATTACATTATTGTCTATCACTAAACTATCTTGGTAATAAAAGTAAGTCTGATAATAATTAGGATTATTTAAAGAGTTTCCTGCTATGAGGTTTCCAACTGACTTTGAAGTCGTTCCTGTACCTCTCCAGTACATTCCATATGAACCGTTATTCAATTCATTATTCGTGAATACATTATAGTTAGACAAACCACCTGTTTGATACAACACAGCTTGGTAAGTTGATGTTGTCGCGTTATTATAACCGTCTAGTTTACAATTATTGATTGTGATGTAGTCAGTATTACCAGGAATACTAACCACCGTAGAATAAGAAGTTCCAGTTGTTTTAAAATTCAGGCTATCAAATGAAATGTAGCTTGCTCCCGCGGCTAATCTTAAGGTGTAGTTATCAGCTAGTGTCGTAGGTCCATATTGAATCACTGGCATAATTGTATTTCCTGGATCACTTTGGAATGTAATTGTATTGGTTGAAGAAATACCATTAATTACTCCAATTTCAACTTGTTCAGTATAGATATTTTGTCTAACATTGAAAACGATTGGCCCACAAATCCCTATGCTATTCAAGTCAGAAATAGCGGAACTAAACGAGGTGTAATCTGGTGAAAAACCACCAATTGTATATGTTCCAGTTAATGAAGGTTTGATATATGCAGCCACTGTATCATTATTCGTGGTAGTATCAATTACTCCATTTGGCATTGTAGTCCAAACGGTAAAAGTATCTGTAATACCCGCTGTAAATGTATGCAGTCCTAAATTTACAATAGAAGAAGTAGAACCTAAACCACCTGCGGTGTCCAATAAAGTTCTCAAATGGATTGGAGTTTGAATTGTTCCATTTCTACTCCAATTCACCATCACAGAGTCAATCTGATTAGTTCCGTAATTATTAATAGCAACTCGAACAGAATCAGAACCTGGGCAAATGATCGTTGGTGTAACTGTAGAAGCACCAGCATCATTTGGCACTGTCGATACAGGGTAGGTTAAATAAGCATCCACACAAAGACTTGCTCCACAAAGCGTTAAATTAACCGCTGAAGTTGCTGTCAAAGTAAAATCAATCGATCCACCTGTGGTAGCCCATGCATTGATAGTAGCCATCGGAATTGTAATTGACACCGAGTCTCTCGCAGCATTACATTGTCCTGTAGGTAATGAGTTTCCAATAGAACCACCTGTTTCACCAGATATATCTATGTTCTCTAGGTTTGTTCCAGTACCATCTAAATCACCATTGTAATATATTAAGGTAAAGGTTCCTGCCCCATTTGCATTAGGAGTTGCTCCTGAAAATGAAACAGTTTGTACAGAGGTAGTAAAGCATTGATTAACCAATCTAGTACTGTAATCCTGAGCATTCAAATTTGTGCCTAACAGCAACAAACTCATTACACTGAGAAATGTTAAAATAGAGTAGATTTTCTTCATTATATATTTTTTTGAATTGTATAGATTCTGAAATTACTAAAAAGTAAATCAATTAAAAAATATTCTTACACAAAATGTTAGAAAAATCACAAAACTTATATTTTCAAGAACTTGTTACGTAAATTTTATTTTTCAATTAAATGTTTAGGGGTTACCTTTGAGAAAATTTTAAACTAACATGATGAATTTATTAGGAAAAACAGCAGCGGTAGCTGGAGGAACAGGAGGTATTGGAATGGCTTCTGCGATTAAAATGAGTAAGCTTGGAGCAACCATTTTACTTATTGCTAGAAATGAAGACAAACTGAAGGCCACCTTGAAAATTCTTGATAATTCTCAAAATCAACAACATGCGTATTTGGTTGCTGACTTTAGTAAAACTGACTCATTAGATTCGGCTAGTGAGAAAATCAAAGAATACTCAATCGATATTCTTTTAAACAATACGGGAGGTCCTGCAGGTGGTCCGATTACAGATGCAAAACCAGAGGAGTTTATTCATACGTTCAATCAACACTTGATTGCTAACCATAAAATCACGCAATCAGTTTTAGGTAATATGAAAAAAAGGCCATACGGAAGAATCATTAACGTCATCTCTACCTCTGTAAAGGCTCCACTTAATGGTTTGGGGGTGTCCAATACAATAAGAGGTGCCGTGGCAAACTGGGCAAAAACCATGGCAAATGAACTGGGACAATTTAATATTACCGTAAACAATGTACTTCCAGGAGCAACTAATACAGGAAGATTGAACGAAATCTTTGAAGCCAAATCAAAAAAGACAGGAAAATCTATCTCAGATATAAAAAAGGGGATGGAGAGTATTGTTCCGATGAATCGCATCGCTGAACCTGAGGAAGTTGCCAATGCGATCGCTTTTCTTGCTTCGCCCCTAGCTAGTTACATCAACGGAATCAATCTGCCTGTAGATGGGGGCAGAACTCCTTGTTTGTAACTACTAATCCTAAACTTAGATGAGGAAAGGAGTCTCCTCTTGATAGGTTTAAGCGACAAAACAAATCGCAATTATCAATTCGAAAATCGCAATTGATTCCTAACTTTGTACATAATTTAGAAAGACATAGTATAATGTATAGATCGCATACAAACGGAGAATTAAGAATAACAGACGTAAACAAGGAAGTATCCCTTTCTGGTTGGGTTCAGAAATCAAGAGATTTGGGAGGGATGACTTTTGTCGATTTACGAGACCGATACGGCATTACTCAACTAGCTTTTAATGAGGAGATTAATTCTTCATTAAGCGAGAGAGCAAGAAAACTGGGGAGAGAATATGTCATTCAAATTAATGGCATTGTAAGAGAACGATCGAGCAAAAACAAAAACATTCCTACTGGTGAGATTGAAATTGAAGTATCTGAATTGATTGTTTTAAATAAATCCAAAACCCCTCCTTTTACCATAGAGGACAAAACGGATGGTGGAGACGAATTGAGAATGAAATACAGGTACCTTGACCTAAGAAGGAATCCTGTGAAAGAAAACTTGATGTTGAGACACAAAATTGGTCTGGCTACAAGAAACTATATGAATAACCTAGATTTTTTAGAAATCGAAACTCCCTTTCTGATTAAATCAACTCCTGAAGGAGCACGAGATTTTGTGGTGCCAAGCAGAATGAACGAGGGACAGTTTTATGCACTGCCTCAATCTCCCCAAACCTTTAAGCAATTGCTTATGGTAAGTGGATATGACAGGTACTTTCAAATCGTAAAATGCTTTAGAGATGAAGACCTAAGAGCCGATAGACAGCCGGAGTTTACCCAAATAGATTGTGAAATGGCTTTTGTAGAACAAGAGGACATTTTGCAAACTTTTGAAGGATTGGTAGAAAACTTATTCGCGGAAGTACTGAAAGTGAAGCTACCAGAAGTAAAAAGAATGACCTATGCGGATGCGATGAAAAATTACGGTTCGGATAAGCCAGACATTCGTTTTGAGATGAAATTCAATTATATCACTGAAGCGGTAAAGGGGAAGGATTTTAAAATCTTTGACGAAGCTGAGGATATCATTGCCATCAATGTGGAAGGAGGAAACTCATTAACCAGAAAACAAATAGATAAAATTACGGCTTACGTTAAGACACCACAAGTGGGGGCAATGGGGTTGATCTATTGCAGAGTAAACCAGGACGGAACTTATAAGTCCTCTGTGGATAAATTTTACAATCAAGATGAATTAGCAAAGTGGGCTAAGATTTGTAATGCCAAGCCAAATGATTTGATTTTTGTCCTTTCTGGAGACACAACAAAAGTACAATCTCAAATGAATGACTTGAGACTTCACATGGGAGACATGATGGAATTGAGAGATGGAAAAACTTTCGCTCCGTTATGGGTACTCGACTTTCCTTTATTGGAATGGGACGAAGAAAGTAATAGATTCCATGCCATGCACCACCCCTTTACCTCTCCAAAAAAAGAAGATTTTGATTTACTCGAAACAGAACCAGGAAAAGTAAGGGCTAATGCCTATGACTTGGTTATCAATGGGGTTGAAATCGGAGGTGGTTCCATCAGAATTCACGACAGAGAGATTCAATCCAGGATGTTTGATTTACTAGGATTTACCAAAGAAGAGGCAGAAGCACAGTTTGGGTTCTTGATGAGCGCATTTGAATACGGTGCGCCACCACACGGAGGAATTGCTTTTGGTTTTGATAGAATTTGCTCCATTTTCGGTGGTTCAGAATCCATTAGAGATTATATTGCCTTCCCAAAGAACAACAGTGGAAGGGATGTAATGATCGATGCTCCTGCAAATGTTGATAAGGCTCAATTGGAGGAATTGGGGTTGAAATTGGATGTTTCCTCTGAAAAAAGAAAATAGAACAAAGAAATTAGAGAAAAGAGAATAGAAAATAGAAAAAAGAAAATAGAACAAAGAAAATAGAACAATATCCTTATGACATGTGGTCGTGCGATTTAGGAGAAATGACAAACGGATTCTTTGAAAAGAAACAAGAAAACTTCTAATAGAAAGAAAATCTAGTTTCAGGTAGAGCGTTTTTTCGTTGTATTTAGGAAAGAAATTTATCGAGAAAAGAACGACCTCTTTAATTATATTCTAAAAGCACAAAAAAGACCCGTTAGGAGTTCGCATAAAAATTTCATTTCTCTCGAAAAGATTCCCGATTATAGTCGGGAATGACTAGGTAAAAAAAATGCGATTCGTAAGAATCGCATTTTTTTTATTCCTCTCCCGTATTTTTGATGTTATAGTTTCACAATAAACTTTGTGCCACCAAATTCTAACTCATTATTTTCAACTCCTTCTTTAAATACTTCCCTGTATGACTTCTTTCTACTTTACAAAGTTCTTCGGGTGTTCCAGCAAATAGTAACTCCCCTCCTTTGCTACCTCCTTCAGGACCAATATCAATGAGGTAATCCGCAGATTTTATCACATCCATGTTGTGCTCAATGACAAGCACTGTATTTCCATTATCTACAAGCCTATTAAGCACATCTAACAGTAATTGTATGTCTTCAAAATGCAATCCTGTGGTTGGCTCATCCAAAATATAAAACGTATTTCCCGTATCTTTTTTAGATAATTCTGTAGCTAACTTTACACGTTGTGCTTCTCCTCCACTCAATGTTGTAGAAGGCTGTCCCAGAGTAAGGTAACCAAGACCAACAGACAACAGAGTTGCTAATTTCCGATGAATCTTTGGGATTTTTTCAAAAAAATTCACCCCTTCTTCAATTGACATAGAAAGGACATCATTAATCGATTTACCTCTGTACTTTACCTCTAGTGTTTCTCGGTTGTATCGTTTTCCGTTGCAGGCATCGCATTGCACATGCACATCTGGTAGAAAATTCATTTCGATGGTCTGAACTCCCGCTCCACGACACTCTTCGCATCTTCCTCCTTTCACATTAAAAGAAAATCTTCCTGGCTTGTACCCTCTTATTTTGGCTTCGTTCAGTTCTGCAAACAAACTTCTAATTTCACCAAAAACCTGAGTATAAGTTGCTGGGTTCGAACGAGGAGTTCGACCAATTGGCGATTGATCAATCTCTATCACTTTATCAATATGTTCTAACCCCTTAATTTTTTTATAAGGCAATGGTTTTTTCACTCCATTGTAAATATGCGCGTTCAATATAGGATAGAGCGTTTGGTTTATCAAACTTGATTTTCCACTTCCAGAAACACCTGTGACTCCCACCATATTTCCCAATGGGATTTTCAAGTCTACATTTTTCAGGTTATTTCCTGATGCACCGGTTAAAGTCAAGAATTTCTCTTGGTTGTTCCTTCTCTCTTTTGGAACAATTATCTCCTTGGTTTCCCTCAAATAATCTATCGTGCTCGAAGAAAACTGATTGAGATTTTCGGGTTCTGTAGCAACTAATATTTCTCCACCTTTTACTCCAGCGCCTGGACCAATATCAATGAGGTAATCGCACTCCATCATAATGTCTTTGTCATGTTCTACAACGATTACAGAATTCCCAATATCTCTTAATTTTTTAAGAGAACTAATGAGCCTGTCGTTGTCTCTTTGATGAAGTCCAATACTCGGCTCGTCTAAAATATATAATACTCCAGTCAACTCAGTTCCTATTTGAGTTGCCAATCTAATTCGTTGAGCCTCTCCCCCACTTAATGTTGCCGAACTCCGGTTAATGGTTAAGTAACCTAAACCTACTTCCAGCAAGAAACCAAGTCGAGTTCTAATTTCTTTGATTATTTCGGCACCAACTTTCAATTGAGTTTTAGATAATCGAGATTCGATATGTTGAAACCACTCTACCAATATTTCAATATCCATATCAGCTAAATCGAAGATATTTTTGTCTTCAATTTTAAAAAACAATGCTTCTTTTTTTAACCTTGTTCCCTCACAAGTAGAGCAATTTACTTTATTCATAAAAGACTTAGCCCAATTCTGCATTGAACTAGAGGAGTCGTCTCGGTACCTGGATATGAAATTAATAATCCCTTCAAAACCGGAAGATGTTTCCGATATACCTGAAGCGTTCTTTAATTTAAATTGCTTGTTGGTTCCGTATAATATCTCATTTATTAATTCATTTTCTATCTCTTTTAGCGGAGTATTTAAGGTATAGCTCTCCATATCCAACAGAGCTTCCACTTGCCTAAAAATCCAATTCTGGCTGTATTTTCCAAGAGGAGCAAACGCTCCTTTCTTTACCGAAAGAGAATCATCTGGAATAATTTTCTTGATATCTATTTCCAGTACAGTTCCAAGTCCACGGCAGCTGCTACAGGCACCGTAAGGAGAATTAAATGAAAAGAAATTTGGTTCAGGTTCTTCATAAGCAATTCCCGTTGTGGGACACATCAATGATTTACTGAAAAAAGTTAAATCTCCCGTATCAAAGTCTTGAATACTTAACGTTCCTTTTCCAAATTTGAAAGCAACTTCGAGCGATTGCTTCAGTCTTTTTTCATTCTCCGGATTGATTTCTAACCGATCTACCACAATATCAATGTCATGCATTTTGTATCGATCTAGCTTCACCTCTTCTATCAGGTCAATAATCTTACCATCTACTTTTGCTCTTATAAAACCTTGTCTCTTAATCTTTACAAAAAGCTCCTTATAATGACCTTTTCTTCCTCTCACGAGAGGAGAAAGAACAATTATCTTCTTCCCGTTATACTCCGCAAGGATTCTTTCAATAATTTGATCGGTGGTGTACTTCACCATTTTTTCTCCCGTATTGAATGAATAAGCATCAGCTACCCGAGAATAGAATAGTCTTAAAAAATCATAAATTTCCGTGATGGTACCAACGGTAGATCGTGGATTCTTATTCACAGTTTTTTGTTCGATAGAAATTACTGGACTCAGCCCAGTAATTTTATCTACATCTGGCCTTTCCATGTTACCCAAAAACTGTCTTGCGTAGGAAGAGAAAGTTTCAATGTACCTTCTTTGTCCCTCTGCATAAATGGTCTCGAACGCCAAAGACGATTTTCCGCTCCCACTCAACCCGGTTATTACCACCAACTTATCTCTCGGTATCTTTACGTCAATGTTTTTTAGGTTATGAACTCGTGCGCCATATACTTCTAAAAACTCTGTTTGGTTCTCCATTTAATTTATTTGGATTAGGTTCGTATCGCTTTTTCTCAAAAGATTCAATGAATCAGTTGCTCTGCTTGTTGTAGAATCGGAAAGGTTTTCAATCTCGTTTTCATTCTCTGATGTATCAGGTTTTTCTGCCCATTCGTCAATATGAAAATTTCCCTTGGGAAATTTTATTTCGTAGCTTTTTTGTGTTGAGTTAGGTAATTTATTACCCAAAATCCAAGGATTTAAATGACGCATGGTAGCGTAATTACTACCTTGCCTCTGTGCAAATTGAACCAAATCGGTGATTGCCGAGTCTACATGAACCGAATATGTTTTATAAGGCTTGTAATAATCTTTGTTCCTCAGCGAAAATCCAAAATTATCCGAATTAGACAAAATCAGTTTAGCAGCCAAGATTCTATATACATAGCGAGATGTTTCTTTATTCAGATACAGTTCATAGTAGGAATCTACCTTTTGCCTGGTAAGTTGTTTATTCAATCCTCCCTTACCCATATTGTAACTGGCTGCAGCAAGCGACCAAGAACCAAACTGTTTGTGAGCCACTTTCAAATAATCGCATGCGGCCTTTGTGGCCTTCTCTATGTTGTACCGTTCATCTACAAACTCATTGATTTCCAAACCATAGCCATGTCCAGTGGAAGCCAAAAACTGCCAAAAACCGGCTGCGCCAGCAGGTGATTCTACGTTATCTAAACCACTTTCAATGAGCGCCAAATATTTCAAATCCTCTGGCATTTTATTTTCTCTCAAAATCCTTTCTATGATAGGAAACCAGCGAGAGGCTCTTTTTTGATAAAGAAACGTATTGGAGTGCCAATAGGTATTAATTAAGATTTCCTTATCCAGGTTCTCTCTCACAAACAGGTTGTCCAAGGGAACTCTTTCGCCAGAAAATGTAAGGTGCCTAGGCAGAGGAATAGCAAAAACCTGATAGTTTTGATTGATGAATTCTTGGTACTTTTCCAAAGAATCTGGCAATAGATTACTCGCAACTTCATCGAGCTCATGCACCTTTCTTTTTTCAGCATCACATTGAGTTAGTAGTAAAATCAGAACACAAACAATTAATCCATACTTCATGCCTTAAAATTTAGATTCCAATTCATTAAATGTATTCGCAACTTGGTCTTTTTCTGAAATAACAGAAGCTTCAATCTCCCAATTTATATTCAAATCTTTATCGTTCCAAGCAATGCTGCCCTCAGATTCTTTGTGGTAGTAGTTCGTGCATTTGTAAGAAAAAATTGTTCCTTCTTTCAAACTAGAAAAACCGTGAGCAAAACCCTCAGGAATCCAAAACATTTTTTTGTTTTCTCCTGTTAATTTCACCGAAACATGCTCGCCATAAGTGGGCGAATCCTTTCTAATATCCACAGCCACATCTATAACTTCTCCTGCTATCACTCTCACCAACTTTCCTTGAGCATAAGGTGGATTTTGAAAATGCAAACCTCTCACAATATTTGCTCCAGACATAGATTGATTGTCTTGAACAAAATTCACCTCTCTGCCTAGGGCTTCATTGAACTTTTGGGCATTGAAGGATTCGTAAAAATAACCTCTATCGTCACCAAAAACGGTTGGTTCGATAATAAAAAGGTCTTTTATTTTAGTTGGAATGATTTTCATGAATTTGCAATTTTGCAAATATACAAATATTGTAACTAGCAATTTGTATCTTCACTTTACGTATTTTAAAGTTTCTACGCCTATGAACAAGTTTCTTTTTGTTTTTGTTTTCCTCTCCTCTTTCAGTTTTTCGCAACAAAGGGAATACCTTGTTTTCCTTAAAGACAAGGACGATTCGGCATTAGTCAATCCAGAAAAATATCAAGATTTTTATGATTTACCAATCCTACCCGAATCTTTCGAAGCTTTAACAAGAAAGGGGCGGATTATAAATATCTCCAAGTGGCTCAATGCTGTTCATTATTCTTCGGATATTACTTCTCAAGAAATCAGGCAATTCACTTTTGTTTCTTCTTGTATTGAGCTTCATCCAATCAAGCTAGATGAGCCGAATCTAGCTATTTACACCTCCACAAATTCTGTGGGTGACAGTAACACTTACGGAACCACATTTGAACAATTAGAAATGACCAAAACCACATCTTGTCTTCACGACAAAGGTTATTTGGGCCAAGGAGTTACCATTGCTGTTTTGGATGCCGGATTCCCCCGAATGGACACCCTGCGATCGTTCCAAAAAATGAGACAAGAAGGCAGAATTGTTGACACGTGGGATTTTGAGGACAATGACCCATTCGTTTTCCACAAAAATACTCATGGTTCTTACGTTTCTTCCATCCTTGGAGCCGAATTGGACAGCATTTATGTAGGTTCTGCTCCCAAAGCAAATTATGCATTTTACATTACAGAAATTGGTCGGTTCGAAAAAAACATAGAAGAATTCAATTTAGTCTTGGGCTTGGAAAGAGCCGATTCTATTGGAGCTGATATTTGTAACATTTCCTTGGGTTACAGAAATTTCGATACACTTCAGGTGAGTTACGGATATCCCGGAATGGATGGAAAAACAACCATTGCAGCGCAGGGAGTATCGATTGCTAAACGAAAAGGAATGATAATCTCGGTTGCTGCCGGAAATAAGGGCAATAACGGGACCGGAAGTTTAACCTCTCCCTGTGACGTGGATAGCGTCTTATGTGTAGGCGCAATAAAATTTGACAGTACTCGAGCAGGGTTTTCTTCGGAAGGACCAACATTTGATGGGAGAATAAAACCAGATGTGGCGACTATAGGAGAAGCGTGTTATTTCATGGGATTAAACGACACGGTGTACAGAGGAAACGGCACTTCGCTCGCCACGCCACTTATGACTGGATTAGCAGCTTGTGTGGTGCAAGCCCATCCTGCAAGAAGCAATTTTGAAGTCATGGATGCGATAAAATACAACTCAAACAGAGCAGGAAGTCCTGACAATATATACGGCTGGGGTATTCCGGATGGGTGCAAAGTGGATTCGGCACTTAGCTTTTTGGATTCAACCGTTTCATTGGTGGAACCAGAGCTGCTCCAATTCAATTTATTTCCTAATCCCGCGGAAGATTATGTGACTATTCGCACAACAGAAATCATCACCGCGATTGAATTACTTCAACTTGATGGGAAATTAGTAAAATCAAAAAACATGAATCGTGCATCGTTGTCCTATCGATTAAATTTAACTGATGTTCCAACAGGTATTTACTTAGTAAAACTAACCGCAAGAAACGGAAGCATTGGAACAAACAAAATCATAAAACAATAAAGATGAAAATATCTGAGCATCGGGAAGTAGCCCTTTTTGAATTGACGAATGACTAGGCCCAGGAAATGGCAAGACTTGGAGATAATCCAATATAACTATTGATTTAGAATTCTCGTGCGTTATATTTAATTTGGAACCTTAGAATTAACCAATATAAAAAAGTCAGCACAATAAATAAATTTATTATTTCATTTGACTTTACACATTCAACGAAGTTATCGTAGGTTATTATGGTGTTGTCACCTTCACTGGATAGAGAGGACAGAAAATTAATAATAAAATGAACACCAATTGCAGCTCCAATACTTTTTGTTAAATAATATAAGGAGCTTAAAGTAAATCCTATTATAAATATATACATCAGAATGTTTAAATCATACGTGAAATAATGCGGTTATAATTCTAAATTAATAATTATAGTCCAAATTTTTTACACATTTTATTTTACGTTTTACTTTACATATTTGTAACTGAATGTACATTTTGGAGAAATTATACACCGAGCAGTAAGGGAAAAGAAATTTCCTATTACCCTGTTGGCTGAAAGACTTCGTAAAAGCAGACAACACATTTATAATCTGTTTCAAAACCCAAATGTACCCATAGATGAAATTCTTAAGATTGGCAAGATCATTCAATATGATTTTATACAAGACTTAAAAGAATTAACTTCGATTCGTGAGGAATTTATCTTAGAAAAACTCACAGAACCAGAAATCAAGCTAGAATCCGTGATGTACTGGAAATCAAAATATTTTGAACTATTAGAAGAACATAAATTGTTACTAAAAAAAGAATTTAACTCCTATTTTCAATACTGATTGTTGTAACAAAAAAGCCCGATTAAGGAAATCTTAATCGGGCTTTTAACTTTTTTACTGTTTGTGCTTATTCAGCCAACACGATCACTTTGTTATTGAGTACCTCAACAATTCCACCTTTTGTTTCAAAAGCTTCATTCTCTCCAGTTTCTTTGATGATATTGATTGTTCCTTCTTTCAGGGCGGTAATCAATGGAGCGTGATTATTCAATACTCCTAATTCACCATCTATACCAGGTAGCACGATAGAAGTTACTTCCCCTGAGTACAATTTTTGGTCTGGTGTGATAATATCTAATAACATAGCGTTGTTTTCTTTTGTAATTGAATCGATTATGCTTCAGCTCCTGCTGTCATTTTCTTTCCTGCCTCAATTGCTTCTTCGATTGAACCTTTCAAGTTAAATGCCGCTTCTGGATACTGATCTACTTCTCCATCCAAAATCATATTGAATCCTTTGATTGTATCTTCGATATCAACCAAACATCCTTTAAGACCCGTAAACTGCTCTGCTACGTGGAAAGGTTGAGACAAGAATCTTTGTACTCTTCTTGCTCGTGACACAACTAATTTATCTTCATCAGACAATTCATCCATTCCAAGAATTGCAATAATATCTTGAAGCTCTTTGTATCGTTGTAAAATTTCTTTTACTCTTTGTGCACAGTTGTAGTGTGCATCTCCTAAGATTTCTGCAGTCAAAATTCTAGAAGTAGAATCCAATGGGTCTACCGCTGGGTAAATTCCTAACTCAGCAATTTTTCTTGACAATACTGTTGTTGCATCCAAGTGAGCAAATGTAGTTGCCGGTGCTGGATCTGTTAAATCATCCGCAGGTACGTAAACAGCCTGTACGGATGTAATAGAACCACTCTTTGTAGAAGTAATTCTTTCCTGCATAGCTCCCATTTCAGAAGCCAAAGTTGGTTGGTAACCTACTGCAGAAGGCATACGTCCAAGAAGTGCAGACACCTCTGAACCTGCTTGTGTAAATCTAAAAATATTATCAATAAAGAACAAGATATCTTTTCCTCCTTCGTTGTCATCTCCAGAACCATCTCTGTAATATTCTGCTAGAGTCAATCCAGAAAGTGCCACTCTTGCTCTTGCTCCTGGAGGCTCGTTCATTTGACCAAAAACGAATGTCGCTTTTGATTCTTTCATTTCTTCTTTGTCAACTAAAGACAAATCCCATCCTCCATTTTCCATAGATTCCATGAATTTCTCTCCATATTTGATAATTCCAGACTCTAACATCTCTCTCATCAAGTCATTTCCTTCTCTTGTTCTTTCTCCAACTCCTGCAAATACAGACAATCCTCCGTGCCCTTTTGCAATGTTGTTAATCAACTCCTGAATCAATACTGTTTTCCCTACTCCTGCTCCTCCGAACAGTCCAATTTTTCCTCCTTTTGAGTATGGCTCAATCAAATCAATTACTTTAATTCCCGTGAAAAGAACCTCTGTAGAAGTTGATAAATCTTCAAATCTTGGTGGTTTTGCGTGAATTGGCTTTTTGTTTTCTTGAGTTGTTTCTCCTAACCCATCAATTGCATCCCCAATAACATTAAACAATCTTCCTTTGATTTGCTCACCAGTTGGCATACTAATCGGAGCTCCTGTTGCAGTTACTTCTAGTCCTCTTCTCAGACCTTCGGTTGCATCCATTGCGATTGTTCTTACTGTATCTTCACCGGTATGTTGTTGACATTCAAGCACAACAACTTCTCCGCTTGCTTTTGTTACTTCTAATGCATCAAGTATTTTTGGTAGCGATTGTTGGTCACTGAAAGTAACATCAACTACGGGTCCAATTACTTGAGAAATTTTTCCTTTTACAGACATATTATTTGAGTTAGGTTAAATTGAAAATTCAAATTTGGTACAAAATTACTTTTTTTGAGACAATAACCAATAGATTTAAAGAAAAAAAATACCTTTGAAGAAGTAAACTCTTTGGATTTGAAAATATACCGAAACATTACCGAATTTAATCCGACCAAAAAAGTGTTCTTAACAGTAGGCACATTTGACGGAATTCATTTTGGTCATCAAAAACTAATCGAATCCCTCAACAAAAAAGCTCATGCCGCTGGAGGAGAATCAGTTATGCTTACTTTCTCGCCTCATCCAAGGCTTGTTTTATTTCCTGACAACGAAAGCCTCAAGTTGATCAATACCTTAGAAGAGAAGATAGAGAGGCTAGAGAAATCCGGAATAGATCATTTGATCATTTACCCTTTTACGAAAGAATTTTCACGAATCTCTGCTATTGAGTATGTGCGTGATTTTTTGGTAAAAGAACTGAAGGTATCTAATCTCATCATTGGGTATGACCATCAATTTGGAAGAAATCGCGAGGGAAACTTTGAGTATTTAAAAGAATTAAGCGAGTTATATAATTTTGAGGTAGAGGAGATTTCTGCACAAGATATCAATGACATCAATGTAAGCTCAACCAAAATTAGGAATGCCATACTAGATGGGAATATTCATTTGGCAAATGAGTATTTGGGTTATCCTTTTTCCCTCACTGGCGATGTGGTTGAAGGCAAACGAATAGGTAATACCATTGGGTTTCCTACTGCAAATTTATTCATCGAGGATGCTCAAAAAATAATTCCAATGAATGGAGCTTATGCCGTTTTGGCGAAAGTAGCTAACACATGGCATAAGGCAATGCTTAATATCGGCACCAACCCTACGGTAAACTCCCTCGATAATGTATCTGTAGAGGTACATCTATTAAATTTTTCAGACGACATCTACGGACAAGAAATCACATTAAATTTCTTTAAAAGACTCAGATCTGAAGTGAAATTTGAAGGGCTAGAACAACTCAAAAAACAACTAAGAATTGACATGTCGAACGCAGAAAAAATTTTAGACAAATTCGTTCAATAATTTTTCTATTTTATTAATCAAAAAAAACATTTGCCTTTTCGACTCTCAATTTTTATTTCTCTTACTTTCTCGTAATTTAGAGGTAAAATTTTTTGGTATGAAACTATTGGCAATCGCTGTTTTATTATTTCTAATCCCTCAATCAGGCATTTCTAGTTTTTCTGTCACTATGAAAGAACACGCTTCTGACAAGGTTGGACATTCAGTCATTTTAAACGACTCAGACAGTCTTTCTGACAATGATTTTATAAAAATGAAGGCAACTGCTGTTGCGTTAGCTGTAACCCTAGGTGTGTTTGGAGTCCACAGGATGTATTTGGGTACTTCTCCTCGCATTCCTATCACTTACACTCTTACGTTAGGTGGCGGTTTTTTTATCCTTCCTGCCATCGATATCGTTTATATTTTAATGGCAAAAACACCAGACCAACTCACAAACAATAATTCTATCTTTATGTGGAATAAAATTAAAAAAGGCAATTCTTAAGAATTGCCTTTTTTAATTATTTATATTGCTTGTCATAATAGCCCTGATATTCACCTGAAGTAACGTTTGTTAGCCATTCTTCATTATTCAAATACCACTCTACCGTTTGTTCTAATCCCACTTCGAAGGTAATGGAAGGTTCCCATCCCAATTCCCTTTTTATTTTGGAGGCATCTATCGCGTAACGCATATCGTGTCCAGCTCTATCTGTTACGTAGGTGATGAGTTTCTCACTTTCCCCTTCAGCTCTGTCCAATTTTTTATCCATTGTCCTACACAATAGCTTTACCAAGTCAATGTTTGTCCATTCATTGTTTCCACCGATGTTGTAAGTTTCTCCCAATTTACCATTATGAAAAATAACATCAATAGCTCTTGCGTGGTCATTTACCCACAACCAATCTCTTATGTTTAGTCCTTCGCCATAGACTGGCAATGGCTTATTCAGTTTGATATTATGAATCATCAGCGGTATCAATTTTTCTGGAAACTGATGCGACCCATAATTATTCGAACAATTTGAGATTTTTACAGGCATCCCATACGTATGAAAATACGCGCGCACCAAATGATCTGAACTCGCCTTAGAACTAGAATAAGGACTTCTTGGGTCGTAAGGCGTCTCCTCCACGAAAAACCCCTCTTTTCCTAATGAACCGTATACTTCGTCTGTAGAAATATGATAAAAAACTTTGTTCTCAAATTCATTCCCCCACGAATTACGTGCGGCATTCAGCAAGTTTATCGTACCCATAACGTTCGTTTTAATAAACTCCGTAGGGTTGGTTATTGATCTATCTACGTGAGACTCTGCAGCTAAATGAACCACACCATCAAACTTATGTTCTTTGAATAAATTCGCAACAAACACTTCGTCTACAATATCTCCTTTGGAAAAGGTATAATTTGGATTGCTTTCTATGTCCTTTAGGTTCTCCAAATTTCCTGCATAGGTCAATTTATCTAAATTCACCACTTCATAGTTGGGGTATTTTTTCAAAAACAAGCGCACAACATGTGAACCAATAAAACCTGCTCCACCCGTAATCAATATCTTTTTCATCACTTCTTCTTTTTCATAAAAAAGGCTGCATAGAAACTCTATGCAGCCAAATTATTCGTATTAACTGAAGATTATAAGTGCCACAAATCGTGTTCTATAATCAACATTTTGTTTTTAATCTTTTCACCTTCAAGCAAAACTTTTATACCGTTTTTCTCATAGTGATTTATTTCCCTGTCGTATACGTTAGACTCTTTGTAGATGTAACTAGCGAACTGTCTTTTCCAAAACAAATCATCGAAAGACATTCTTTGAGCATCGTTCTGTCTGTTGTATACAAAATAGTTTTGAAATACATATCTGCACTCTGGAAAGTACAACCAGAATAATTGTTTTGGTGCCTTAAACTCACCGTCTTCATCATAGGTTGCAATGATTGGACAAATCCCTATGATTCTTACATCCATTACTGATCTTTGCTTATCAAAGAACCAATCTTCCTTCACCAAGTACTGCATAATATTCTCTGCTGTTACTGGATCTTTTGAAGTAATAAAGATATCATCACCTTCCTCGTCAAACATTGGCTCCCCATTCTCGTCCAGTTTCTGAACTTGAGAAGTATTGTATAACAAATTGTCAATTGACGTTTTGTAGTTTGAATCATTTGTATTTCCTTGCGGGGCAGCTACTGGATACAAAAACTCTCCATCAAAATCTAACTTTCCATCTCCATTTATTTCATAGGGAGTTAAACTTCCTTCGGTTTCGATTCCGTACTTAATTATGTCCCATAATGCCATTCTATCTGTAAGCGGCTCTCTTGGGTAAAACAAAGGAAAATTAAGCTTTTGCTGGACATCTATTACTCTCCAAATTCTCTTACTCCACATTACATCCGCTTCTCTCAAAGGTACGTAAGAAATCACTTTCTTAGTCGGTATATGCTGTTGAACATATAAACCATCCAACACATTTGAAGGAGAAACTCCTGTGCTTTGCAATTGACCGAACGCAACTCCAGCGATCATTGCAGATGCTGCTATTGCTAATGCTATTATTTTCGTCTTCATTTCGTTTCTTTTTAATCCGTATTTAACTAGTACGCAATTCCATTCTAACTATTGTGATTACAATACTTTGAAAGTAAGCCCTCCAATTGGTTTAGACTTGCCATCTGGGCCAGCAACCATTACGTCACTGAAATATACTTTCTGTCCTTTCTTAGCGTTTTTCAACAAATTCTTCATTTTAGGTGTTAATGATCCACCTCTTCCTTTTTCTTCAATCAGTTTTCCATTTACAATTAATTCCAAAGTAAATGACTTAACTGAAAACTGAACATCCAAAGGAGAGTCAGCTAATTTAGCAGTCAAGGGTGGAGTTTGCTTTAACAAACCACTCTTTATTGTATTATCGCCATAAGTTCTTCCTGCGAAATAAGGTTGTGGTTTGGGCATTGGCATTATTCGAAACTTTTGTATCCCTACTTTTTTACCGTCTGCCGTTACAGAAACCGTTGCCTCTTTTCCACCACCAACTTTTGCAATGTATAAATCTCCTTTTTTAGAAAAAGACTTGCAACCCGAACAAGATACTTTTACCGCATCTGGTGGATAACCTGAAGCAACTGCTTGTATCTTATTATCGTATCCTCTGTACATCACGTTAAGCTCGGGAGCTGCAATTGATGCCGAAGGTTTTCCTACAGTATATTCAAAGTCAAATGGCAATTCCGTTGGAGTTCCTGCCAACTCTACCAATAAGTTTCCTTCCAAATTTCTTTTTCCTGGCGATCCTGCACTAATCACAAAAGCACCAGAATCTGAAGTAGCATAATCTCCTGCATCGCCCATTCTATATTTAATTGGGTACTTCTTTGTTGAATCAAATGCAACAATTCCAACTTTCACGTCAAGCTTTTCACCTACATTTAGATATTGAGTAGAGGCAATAACTTGGGCTTCTACTTTGTTGATGTTCATCATGGGTTTGTCAATTCGAGACAACAACATTTTTGACGCTTTTTGTTGAGCCAATCTAATGTCGTTTCTCAATGAAGTCATGGTACTTACAACACCGACCATTGGCTGGTGGTAAAACCTAGCAACGTTCCAGTCTTTCATTTCTTTGTGTTGCTTCACTTTTTCGGGCTTGGTCAAACTTGAATATATCTCGGTTAACTCGGCCTTGTTTGGGTGACCATCGTCTTTTAAGAACTTGGCAAAAGCCTCAAAACTTCCTAAATTCGCTTTGGTGATGAGGTGAACTTTGTTTTGATCATCTTTAACCGAATCAGCAACTGTCAAAATAAGTTGATCTCTGTATTCGATTAGTTTTTCTCTAAGCGCTTTACCCCTTTTGATAGATTTTGGAGTATCTCCTCCAAAAAATCGAGTTGGCGTATCATAATCATCTTTCTTTTTGATTTCGTCCAAAGGTGTGTATTCAGTTACTTGAGAAGTTGGGTCCTTTTTAAACCATACTTTTCCTTCAGTTTCTTTAAACATTTCATTTAATTCGTTATAAAACAAATCATCTGCACTGTTAGAAAATTCTTTTATTTTGTTGTACACTGGCTCAATCTCTGCTGCAGTCTTTTTTGATTGAGGATCCTCTTTCAAGAAGGCTATCTTAGTTCCAACGCCATTAATCGCTTGCACAATATTGGTGTTTTGCTCAAGCGCCTGTTCATCTATAGTAATAAAGGCATCAAGAATACTTTTGGAAACATTCAGTGCTAGCATTGCTGTCAGTACTAAATACATCATTCCAATCATTTTCTGCCTTGGGGTTTCTTTTCCACCTGCCATTTTTTTCTTGTTTTAAAAAGTTAATATTGTTTTAATACAACGGAATGATTACCCATTCGGGTTAATATTCATGGCATTCAGCATATTTCCATATACCTTATTTAGAGCTTGTAAGTTTTTACTCAACTCTGTAATATTCGTTTTGTAATTCTTTGTATCTTCAACAGAATCTGCAAGAGTACCCATCATTTCACCAATTCCAGATTGAATTTTCTTAGTGTTTTCTAATGACTCAGTTGCTCCTTCTAATTGCATCTCGTAAACTTTATTTAAGGCCGTAAGATTTCCTGCAACTTTTTGCATTTCTTCTCCAAAAGATTGTCCTGCTCCTGTGGCATCTGTTAATCCCATTAGGGATTCACTTGCTTTTGTATACGAGTCAGCTAATCCGTCTACTTTAGAAGCAGCATTTTTCAAACTATTAGTATAATCTGCAGAAACAGAAGTAGCATCAGACATGTTACTTATTTTGTTTGCAGTTTCGGACAAGTTTCTCATTCCATTTCCTAGACTCTCGATAAGAGCACCATCGATTTTTGCTTCCTCTAGCATTCCATCTAATTGCTGAGTTACTGTCCCTCTGCTTGTCAAAGATGTGATTTCATCATCGTCAGAGTCATGACCCAAAGCTAGTTCTGGGTAAACCAATGTCCAATCGTATTCTTCATGAATTGGTTCAAACGCTGAGAATAAGAATATAATTGCCTCTGTTCCAAGACCTATTGTAAGCATCAATCCTGCTCCTGGCCAGTGTTGAATTTTAAATAAGGCCCCAACAATTACAACTGCTGCACCAATTCCGTACAGTTTAGACATAAAATTTTTCCATGCTTTAGTTCCTGGTTTCATAGACTTTTTTTCTTTTTTAGTTTATTAGTAAATATGTTATTATTTGAACGTCCGATTCAAATGGGGTAAATTCTTCGATAAAATTGTTTGATAATATTAGTTTACGTCTCCTCCTTTTTCATTTCCGCCTCTTCCTAAGAAACTAGATACACATCTAAATCCGATGTAACTTTTTGCCGTATCTTGATACTCATATGTTCTGGAACCTGTTTGAAGATAATATCCAATATCTTTCCAAGAACCTCCTCTGATTACTTTTCTTTTCATAGAAATTGGATCGTGGTCTAATGCGTTGTATTCATATTCCGGATTCAAATCATGAGAAAACTCATACATAGACTCATCATAGGCGGTGTTTGTCCATTCCGCAACGTTACCAGCCATACAATACAATCCATAATCATTTGGGTGGTAGGATGTTGCTTTTACTGTGTAAGTTCCACCATCTTCCATGTATCTGCCTCTCATTGGCTTGAAATTCCCTAAGAAACAACCTTTTGAGTTTCTTATGTAGGGTCCGCCCCAAGGGTATGGACTTTGATCGAGACCACCTCTGGCTGCATACTCCCACTCCGCTTCCGATGGCAATCTGAAGTTATCAATACTAGGATCTCCTATACTTGCTAAATGTCCATTCAGCAAGCTGGTTCTCCATACACAAAAAGCTTTTGCTTGGTTCCATGTAATTCCTACTACTGGATAATCATCATAAGCAACACTTGAAAAATATTGCCTTGCGTATGGCTCATTATATGAATACGAAAAATCACTTACCCAAACCAAAGTATCTGGATATACGTTTATTCTTTCGTGTATTATGAATCTTGAACGATCAGAATGAGAACGAATTGCGTTATTTTGTCCTTTACTATTTCTCCATCCTAAATCCAGGTCTCTTCCTTGTTGGGTTTCCTCATCGTATTGATCTACGGGAAAATCAAACCCCACATCTTTCATTTTCAACCTGTGCTCCTCTCTGTCTTCGTATTCAGTGTTTGATATTGCCTTAACCACTGGTCTACCTTTTTGAGCCGCTGCTTTGAAATCAATCCAATAATAGTCGAACGTAAGTTTCCTTACATCTATCTCCCTCACCCCGTTAAATCTCTGGTTTTCTGGCATCACCATCTCTGACATCAGTATTGGGTAATAGTCAGGATCTTCCCAATCAATTTCAACGTCCCAATCAAGGTTCCAATCTTCTTCATCTTTTTCCTCTAGTTCATCGTCATAAGTTGGCACCAAAAATTCCTCTGGAAATTCCTCTGCTAAATACCTCATTGCAATAGAATCTCTTACCCAATACACAAATTGACGATACTCATTGTTCGTTATTTCCGTGTGATCCATATAAAACGCTGAAACTGTTACCGTTTTGGTTTTATTCTGCTGAGTAAAAGGAACGTCTTGGTCACTTTGCCCCATTTGGAAACTCCCTGCTGCAATATATTGCATATCCAATGGATCATATCCATACCATTCTGGTCTTCCCTGAACTCCAATCAACTCACCGTTACCTGTTTGACAGCTGGCGAACACCAAAACTGCAAACCCTATCATTGTTGTTAATCTTTTCATATCTCTCATTCTTTTCTTTTAGAATTATTAACAAATATATTGTTAATAACTCAAAATTCAATCCTTATTACGCGAAAAATTTAATAATATTTTAAATTATTTATAAAAAATAGGGGTGAACTTCTTTCTCTTGTCTAACTGGTGGGGTTACACTGAAGCAGTAATTTAACATGATTTCGTGGTTCCCATTAGCAAAATAATTACTCAAAAAGGAAGTTCCCAAACCATAGGAGTATCCTACTTTAAGAGCCCCACCTTTCAACAATTGAATTCCCGCCATTGGTGCAATAGCATCGTTGTGTCTGTAAGTGGCTCCTGCCCAAAAGGTATTGAAAGCTAATACGTGTAAATTAAAATCATATTGTGTTTTTACTCCATCGGACTTAATCATCACATTGGGTTTTAGTACAAAACCTCCTAAAATTTCCGGTGATTCATAACCTCCCATTACAAAATAATGACGAGAAGCCGTTACACTTAGGGCTTTCAAATCTGTTTGAGTAATATTTGTTGTAGAAACTCCAAGGTATAGACTAGGATTTTTGTAATACAATCCAGCATTAAGACTCATACCACCTTCGGTTTGATTTCCAGTTGGAATGGACTGATCCGAGCCAGTTGCAGATCCACCAGGAATACCATCTGGGGTAATCCAATTGCCATTAATACTTTTTTGAATGTAACCTGCCGACAATCCTAAGGCAAAATTACCTCCCGCTATATCGCTCAATCCCAAATCTCTAAGATGCAAAGAATATGACAACCTAAATACGTTGTTTTTTTCAAAACCAATTTGATCATTATAATAAGAAAACCCTAACCCTCCTTTAATTAAGTCAATTTTTGGTGCTGTAAAATTTATAAGGGTTGTATTTGGCTCTCCAGCACTAAATCCCGTCCACTGCCTTCTCGAGATTGCTGTTAAACAAAATGCATCTTTAAAACCAACAGAGGCCGGATTGAAAGACAACTGATCGAACATGAAATGAGTAAACTGTGGGTCTTGTTGTGCTTTTGAAACAACAGTTAAACCTACCAAAAACGCTAAAAGTACTAATTTCTTCATAAGGTTATTCATTAGTGAATGAACTGCTAAAATACTGAAAAAATCGGTATGAGAAAATTTTTTACCAATTGTTTCTTGTTAATTTTTTAAGAGATTTGAAAAAAAAATAAACCTTCTTGAATATTATGAATAGATACGGTTGTAGGTATTTATCCATAGATCCGGCATTTCATCTTTCAACGCTGTTTCATAATCAGAGTATGAACATGGCACTAAATGGTGTCTTTCAAATTTTCTTTTCTTGGAGGGCGGATAAGGAATTTTCATCCACCATCGGCCAGATTTTTGACTTTTTATAAAAGTGAGTTCCTCCTCTGTATTTGAAATGACTACTTTGTACTTTGTATAATACTTGCTGTTGGAAATTGGTGATTCGTTCTTTCTAGATCCTACACCCTCCAGAAAATACCAAATCATTTGAGCAACTAACTGAGCTGTTTGGTTTAGCATGTCAAATTCAGGCGTCATTTCAAAAAAACCGATGACATTCAACTTGTCACTTATCCCAGCGTAACGTGCCAATTGACACGCTTCATTTCCAAAAAATCCGTTGGGTGATGCAAAACTTGTTCCTGGGACTTCACTTTGCCTTATACAGTTCAAATCAAAACTGACTATATTCGAATTACGAAGAATTGGCTCGGCTAATTCCATATTGGCTTGAAGCTCGCCCAATCTTTTTGAATCGAAAAAGAGTTTGTGCATCATGTGCATGTTTTCTGGATCCAAATAATAGGATTGATTTCCGAGATTAGAATAGCTAAATAAATAATTGGGCTTGGCTAATAAAATATCTTTCAAATAAGAATCCGCAGTGGTTTCGTTGATGGCCTGAAAGTCGATTTTTCTATCAATTGTGGTTAAATTAATGATTAATTGCAGTTTCTCAAAAGCCTTGTATATCCCCAAGGTTAATTCTTGACTTCCGCCAATTACAACTGGAATAATATCTTGCTTGATAAGTTCTGTCAACACTTCTGATAGGGCAAAAAGGGTATCGGTTTGTGCTTCGCCTGCTTCGATATTCCCTATATCTATGCACGAAACATCTACTCCTGGGTATAATTTATACAGTTGTTTTCTAACAGAATCTGGAGAATCTTTTACCGACAAAACGGAAGAACCTCGGGATTCCTTCACTCCAAGAAAAGCAATTTTTACTCCTTTCTCTATCTCTTCACCAACATGAAAATGCACTTTGGAGCCCAACGTTTTTGGGCCTGAGCCATACTCTTTTTGATCTTTGTCCGAAATAGGAGTACAGAAAATTGAAAAATCTTTCATGAATCAGTTTCTTATTTCTTCTTAACGGTTTTCTTTTTTGCCGTTGTTTTTTTCTTAGCCGGCTTTTTCTTAGAAGGTTTTGCTTTTTCAATCATTGCCTTTACCTCTTCCAAAGTCAATTTTTCTGCTTTGGTGGTCTTTGGTAACTCAATCTTTATTTTACCTTGAATGACATTAAACCTTCCCCATCTCGCTTTTTCAACTCTAATTCCTTCTTCTTCCCAATTGTGGATAATTTTATCAATTTCCTTTTGCTTCTTGACCTCAATCAGTTCAACAATATCCTCTTTCGATAAATTGTCAAAATCATACTTCTTATTGACATTGATAAACATATCATTCCATTTGATAAACGGACCGAATCTCCCCGATCCTTTTTGAACTGGCAACCCCTCATATTCTGCGATTGGCGCGTCAGCCTCTTGTTTTGCAACAATTAATTCAATCGCTCTGGGCAACTCCATATCCAGTGGCTCTTCACCCTTTGGTATAGAAACAAAAAGCGAATCGTATTTGATGTAAGGTCCAAACCTTCCATTTGACACAATAACCTCCTGTCCTTTGTGAGTTCCTAGTTCTTTTGGCAGTTTGAATAAGTCCAAGACTTCTTCCAGCGTTATAGTTTCTAAACTTTGATTTTTTTGAAGGGATGCAAATTTCGGTGCTGGACCATCTTCCTCTTCAGAAACTCTTCCGATTTGAGCCATTGGACCAAACCTTCCTATTCTTACCAAAATATCATTTCCTTTTTCATCCTCACCCAATACTCTTTCTCCCGATTGCCGTTCACCGTGTTCCAAGGTGTTTTCCACTTTAGCATGAAAGGGATTGTAAAATTTCTTGATCATATCGGTCCATTTCATAAGACCCTCTGCGATATCATCAAATTCTTTTTCTACTGATGCAGTAAAGTTATAATCCAATATTCCGTCAAAATTATCCACCAAAAAATCGTTCACCACGGTTCCGATATCTGTGGGAGACAACTTGTTCTTGTCGCCTCCAAAATTCTCAGACAACTGCTTGGATTTTACCTCACCATTTTTTAATGTGAGTTGCGCGTAATTCCTTTGGCTGTATTCAATTTCATCTTTCGTTACATATCCTCTTTTCTGGACTGTGGTAATGGTTGGTGCGTAAGTAGAAGGTCTTCCAATTCCTAACTCTTCTAATTTTTTTACCAATGAGGCTTCTGTGTACCTTGCTGGAGGTCTTGAGTACCTCTGAGTCGCCTCGATCATCTTCACCTCTAGGAAATCCCCCTTTTTCATTGGAGGAAAAATCCCTTCGTTATCATCGGCCGTATCTTCGTTATCCTCATCTCTGCCTTCTAAATACACTTTCAGGAATCCCTCGAACAAAATAATTTCGCCTCTAGCAGTAAACAATTCTTTTATGGTGTCTCCCGCAATTTTCACGGTTGTTTTCTCTAATTTGGCTTCGCTCATTTGAGAGGCAATCGCCCTTTTCCAAATCAAATCATACAACCTATTCTCGCTGCTATCCGTTCCTGCTGAATGAACAGCAAAACTTGAGGGCCTGATTGCTTCGTGAGCTTCTTGAGCGCCTTTTGTTTTAGTCTTAAAAACTCTTGGATGAGAAAACTCGTTTCCATAAGCCTTCTTTATTTCTGCTTCTGCTCCATTTCTTGCCGTTTTAGACAAGTTAATGGAATCCGTTCTCATGTAGGTAATGCGTCCTGCTTCATATAATTTCTGAGCGACACTCATTGTTCTACTTACCGAATATCCCAACTTTCTGCTAGCCTCTTGTTGTAAGGTTGAAGTGGTGAAAGGCGGTGCCGGGGATTTTTTAGCAGGTTTTTTTTCTATGTTGTTGATCGTAAACTGAGAGGCTGAACAATCATTCAGAAAGATCAGTGTCTCTTCTTCCGTTTTAAAAGTTTTACCTAAATCAGCTTTTATTACAGTTCCATCTAACAAAAATTCGGCCTTTACTTTGAAAGCCGCAACACTACTAAATTCTCTAATCTCTCTTTCACGTTCAACAATTAACCTTACTGTAACCGATTGAACTCTTCCTGCAGACAAAGATGGCTTAATTTTTTTCCATAACACCGGTGATAATTCAAACCCAACTAATCTATCTAGTACTCTCCTCGCTTGCTGCGCATTAACTAAGTCGATATTAATTTGCCTTGGATTTTCAATCGCATTTTGAACGGCAGTTTTGGTAATTTCGTTAAAAGTAATTCTTTTTGTTTCTTTCTTTTTCAGCCCTAAAGTTTCATACAAGTGCCAAGAAATAGCCTCTCCTTCTCGGTCCTCATCCGTTGCCAACCATACAATATCGGCTGCCTTGGTTAATCTTTTTAGTTCTGCAACAACCTTTTTTTTATCTTCTGAAACTTCGTAATTGGGATTAAAATCATTCTCGATATCTATCCCCATTCCTTTTCTTGGTATATCACGCACATGTCCAAAACTGGATTTAACGGTAAATCCTGCTCCCAAATACCCTTCAATGGTTTTGGCTTTGGCTGGTGACTCAACTATGACTAAGTTTTTGGACATAAAGTTATACTGGTTTTATTTCATCAAAAAGACAAATAATGTGAACGTAAAAGGCTGTAAATGTAGATAATTTCAAGCTGAGCAAAATTAAGGACTTTTTTTCCACAAATCAAAATGTATTTTTTAGAGCTCTTGTAAACACTGATTTTGCGAGAATTAAAATTGAATAGAATCTAGTTTTTTAAGACTTATAGAGTTCTAAAAAAGACTGCAATTATGTCAGTTTTTCCTATCTTTGCAAAACATATTGAAACCAAATATCGGAATGGACAAAATAGACAAAACAATAGACGAAGCGAAGCAAGGTGAGGCTATGGTGTTGGAAAATCAATCTTCAGACAATAGTAAAAAACTATACCTAGAGAGCTACGGTTGCGCCATGAACTTTTCTGACAGTGAAGTTGTAGCCTCTATTTTGAGTAAAAACGGATATACAACAACTCGAAACATTGATGAGTCTGATTTAATCTTATTGAACACATGCTCCATTCGAGACAAAGCCGAACAGACAGTTAGAAAAAGATTGACCACTTTTAAAAAAATGAAAAAGAGTAAACCTGGGCTAATGGTGGGTGTTTTGGGTTGTATGGCAGAAAGGCTGAAAGCTGCCTTATTGGAAGAAGAAAAATTAGTGGATTTAGTTGTAGGACCTGATGCCTACAGAGATTTGCCTAATTTGCTTCATCAAACCGAAGGTGGTCAAAAATCTGTGAATGTATTGCTCTCGCGAGAGGAGACATATGCTGATATCTCTCCCATAAGGTTAGACAACACAGGTGTCACGGCTTTTGTCTCAATTACCCGAGGTTGCGACAACATGTGCTCTTTTTGTGTAGTTCCTTTTACGAGAGGACGTGAGAGAAGTAGAAATCCACTGACAATAGTAGCAGAGGCAAGAGATTTATTTGAGAGAGGATATAGAGAGGTAACATTACTAGGTCAAAATGTAGACAGCTACCGTTGGAATATGTCATCGAAAGGAAAAATTAAGGATGATACGATTCCCACCACAAATTTTGCTCAATTGATGGAAATGGTAGGATTAATTAGTCCAAAATTGAGAGTTCGATTTTCCACTTCGCATCCAAAAGATATGGGGGATGATGTATTAGAAGTAATTGCAAAGTATGACAACATTTGTAATTACATACACCTACCTGTTCAATCGGGAAATAGTGACATCTTGAAAAAAATGAATAGAGGCTACACAAGAGAATGGTATTTGAACAGAATTGAAGCCATTCAACGCATTGTTCCTGAAGCTACAATCTCAACGGATTTAATCATAGGGTTTTGTGGAGAAACAGAGGAACAGCACCAGGAAACTTTGAGCTTAATGGACGAAGTGAAATTTTCTTTTGCCTACATGTACAAATATTCTGAAAGACCAAAAACTTTGGCCGAGAGAAAATATGAGGACGATGTACCAGAAGAAACGAAACAAAGAAGACTGACTGAAGTTATTGACCTGCAACACAAACATCAATTAGCATATCACAAAAAAGAAATTGGAAAAACCTACGAGGTATTGGTAGAAAAAGTATCGAAAAAATCGGATGAGGAATACATGGGAAGGAACTCCCAAAGCTCCACTTGTATTTTTCCGAAAGGAGATTATCAGGTTGGAGATTACGTGATGGTAAAAATCGTTGACTATACAAAAACAACATTAATCGCAGAATTGTTATAAAATGGAAATACAATCAGTAAAACAAAGGTTTGGAATAATAGGAAATTCGGCTGGGTTGAATAGAGCATTGGAAGTAGCTGTTCAAGTTGCTCCTACAGACATTTCAGTTCTTATTATGGGGGAGAGTGGCACGGGAAAAGAAATTATGCCCCAGGTAATTCATCAATACAGCAAACGAAAACACGCTGAATACATTGCCGTAAATTGTGGTGCGATACCCGAGGGAACTATTGATTCTGAATTATTTGGACATGAAAAAGGTTCGTTTACAGGCGCTCATGAAAAACGCAAAGGATATTTTGAACAAGCCGATGGCGGAACTATTTTCTTGGATGAATTGGGAGAATTACCCCTGTCGACACAAGCCAGACTATTAAGAGTATTGGAGTCAGGTGAGTTTTACAAAGTTGGTTCATCTAAAGTTCAAAAAACAGACGTGCGAGTTATAGCCGCAACCAACACCAAACTGGAAGAAGCTATCCAAAAAGGAAAATTCAGGGAAGACTTATACTATCGATTGAGTACTGTTCCTATTCGTCTTACTCCGCTAAGAGAAAGAAGAGATGACATTCATTTATTGTTTAGAAAATTTGCTTCGGATTTTGCGGAAAAATATAGAATGCCAACTATCGTTTTGACTCCAGAAGCCAGAGAAATGTTGGTGAATTATTCTTGGCAAGGAAATATTAGACAACTTAAAAACATCACGGAACAAATTTCTGTTATTGAAAATTCGAGAGACATCAGTGCAGAAAAACTAAGCAGTTACTTACCCGCTGTATACCAAAATAATCTGCCGATGCTTTTACCAAATGACGGAGAATCTCACTCTGGGATGAGCGAAAGGGATATTTTGCACAAAGTGCTTTTTGATATGAAAAAAGACATCACAGAATTGAAGAAAATTATTGTAGACATTGTGAACAGCAATGGGAATCCCGATGTAGATTTCCCTGAAAATGACATCGCCATTATCAATAAAATGGACAAAGATGTCCGAAACGACTACACGCCAAGAGAACCTTATTCGGCTCGCCCTACTATTTCGTATCAACAACCAGCTATTCATGAACACGAAGAAGTGGAAGAAATTCTTTCGCTCGAAGAAAAGGAAAAAGAAATGATAGCTAAAGCCCTCGAAAAGCACAGAGGTAAAAGAAAGTATGCTGCAAAAGAATTGGGTATTTCGGAAAGGACATTATATCGTAAAATCAAAGAATACGGTCTAAAATAAATTCGAATATACTCCTTTAAATTGAGTGCCCGCAGGATGGAAAAGAATTAGTTTTCGTACTGAATTAACTCGCATTTTTCTCCATCAAAAACGAGGTAATTGTATTGCGAAATCCATTCACCCAAATTAAAATAAGTACTGGTTTCAGACAAAGGAAACACGACTGGATGGTGACGGTGACCGTAGATGAAATAATCCACTTTTTTTTCTTTCAACATATCTTTGGAGTAAGTAATGAGCCACTCTTTCTCTTCGCCCAAAAACTTGTCGTCATTGATAGAGTGCTTTCTGCTCTTTTTAGAAAAATAATTTGCTATTCCCAACCCAAGATTAGGATGTAATCGAGCAAACATCCACTGACAAATCCTGTTTCTGAATATTCTTTTAATGATTTTGTATCCTATATCTCCAGGTCCTAAACCATCTCCGTGGGCCACAAGAAATGACTTGTCATTCAATTCAAATTCTAGTTTCTCCGTCAAAATCTCAACTCCCAACTCCTTTGTGAGGTAATCAAACATCCACATATCATGGTTACCAGTAAAAAACACAACACGGATACCTGAATCCGTGAGCTCTGCTATTTTACCAAAAAACCGTGTAAAATACTTTGGAATTGCATGCTTGTATTCAAACCACATATCAAAAATATCCCCTACAAGGAAAATCTCTTGCGCGTCCTCTTGAATTTGAGCAAGCCAAGACACAATTTTTGTTTCTCGTGCTCTACTTTTTTCATAAGTCGGAACTCCGAGATGAAAATCTGAGGCAAAATATATTTTTTTTCCTTCGGCTAGTTTCATTATTTCGAAAATAGTTCTTCTAGTTTTTCTTCTAGGGCTGCTCCTCTTAAACCTTTTGCCACAATCTTACCCTCTCTGTCGATAAGGACAGTAAAAGGTATTCCATTGAATCCATACAAATCGATGGCGGCTGTTTGCCAAAATTTAAGGTCACTAGCATGGTTTTTCCATACTAGTCCATCTTGTTCTATCGCTTTCACCCAGGATTCTTTTTCTTTATCAAGCGAAAAACTAAACACATCAAACCCCTTGCTTTTGTATTTATTATAGGTAGCCACCACATTAGGATTTTCCGCTCTACATGGCTTACACCATGAAGCCCAAAAATCAATCAATACCACTTTCCCTCTCAAGGACGAGAGCTGAATGTTTTTACCCTGTGGATTCGGGAAATCCAACTCTGGCGCTACATTTCCTATCTGAATCAGCTTCTCTCTTTTGGCTGCATTTTCTTTTTCTTTCTCCATGTTGGCCAAGTAATTTTTTATGTTCTGGGCGTAAGGAGAGTTGGGCATCGTGGCTGATAAATTAGTTGAAATCTCTTCCAGCAAATCCAATTCAGTTTCCGGATTTATTTGATCAATTACAGCAATTAAAGCCTCAGAGTTTTTGTTTCTTTCGATGTACTCATTTCTATACTCAACAAATTTTGCAGATGCTGTATTGAACTCGTTTTGAATAGCTTGTTGACCTTGAAAATCATTGGGAGCCATTTGTTGTGCCTGAGTAGTCAATCTTTGATTCAAATTCATCATGGTAAATACTTCCTTGGCAAAAGAGGCAATCTCTTCAGATGCTTTAGACCCTTGGATTGAATAATCCATGGAAACTTGTTGATTGTTATTGATCTTAACAGTTAAGTTCTTCGACTCCTCATTTAAAACTACGGGAAATGTATTTCTTACTGTTGTTCCAAAATGGAATACTCCATGTTGAGGAGTCATTAAACCTAAGCTAAAACGACCTTTTTCATCCAAGGTAGCAGAATCTATTGGTACCAAAATTTGGTTTTCTATTTTGTACAAATACATTTGCTGAGCTGGCTGAATCCCAACCATATCAATGGTTCCCTCAATGGAATGTGCGGCATTTTCACCACAACTCCAGATCCCTAAAAACAAAGCAAATACAACACTTAACTTTCTCATAATAGTTTATTTTTCTAAAAATTCTTTCAAACTCTTACTCGCCATTTTTGGATCAGCCTTTCCCTGAGATAATTTCATCACCTCACCCATAAACAACCCCAAAAGTCCCTTTTTTCCTGATTTATATTCTTCTACTTTTTCTGGAAATTTGGCTAATGCCTTTTCAATAAGCTCAGTAATTTCATCAGCATTTGAGTTCTGCAATAAATTATAATCTTCTGCAATGTTTAAGGCAGATTTTTCGGGTGATTCAATCATCAATGGAAACACCTTTTGAGAGGCAACTGAGTTACTGATTTTTCCTGAATCTATCAATTTAATAATGTCTGCAATCTGTTGAGGAGACAGGCTAAAATCATTTATTTCAATTGCCTTTTCGTTCAAATAAGACTTTACATTCACTGTAACCCAGTTGGATGCTGACTTGTAATTTTTGGTATATTTCGTTACCTCTTCAAAATACAAAGCAATCGACTTATCATCTGTCAGTACATTCGCATCGTACTCTGACAAAGCATAATCTTGGGTATATTTTTTAAACAAAAAATTAGGCAAAGGAGGCATTTTGTCCTTCACGGCTTCAACATATTCTTGAGTTACTTGGATAGGTTGTAAATCTGGTTCAGGAAAATATCTGTAATCATTTGCGGCCTCTTTACTACGCATTGAAATTGTTGAGCCGTTCGCAGCATTAAAACTTCGTGTTTCTGTCACAATTGTTTCGCCTTTCTCAATTAAGTCTATTTGTCTTTTAATTTCAAACTCAATGGCCTTCTGCACATTTCTCATAGAGTTCATATTCTTCACTTCAGTTCTATTTCCAAATACTTTAGAACCTTTTAGCATCACCGAAACGTTAGCATCGCATCGCAAACTTCCCTCTTCCATATTTCCATCACAAATATCGAGATATCGAACTAGTCTTCTTACCTCTGTCACGTAGTTATATGCCTCCTGCGAGGACTTGATTTCGGGCTCCGACACAATTTCAATCAAGGGTACTCCCGCTCTATTTAGGTCGATAAGAGTATTGAAGGGGTCAAGATCGTGAATACTTTTTCCAGCATCTTCCTCTAAGTGAATACGAGTTAGGGTGATTTCTTTATCTTTTCCATCATCTGTTTTTATAAGAACTTTTCCTCCGGTACAAATTGGGGTTTCATCCTGAGTAATTTGATAACCTTTTGGCAAATCTGGATAGAAATAATTTTTACGCGCAAAAATCATATCTTTTGTGATAGTACTTTCACAAGCTAAACCCATTTTTACAGCAAAATTTATTGCTTTTTTGTTGTACATCGGCAAAGTTCCTGGGTGACCCAGTGTAACTACGCTTACATTCGTATTTGGGGCAGAGCCATACTCGTTCCTATCAGAGGAATATGCCTTAGTTTTAGTTTGTAATTGCGCATGGATTTCTAATCCAATTACAGCTTCGTATTTATCGTAAATTGTACTCAAAATTAGTTTTTTATAATTTTTATACTCTCTGCAAAAGTACTATTAAAAATACTGACAACATATACTCCTGAAGGAATATCGGAAGGAATTTTTATGGTATTTACTTTCATGAAAGAATTCTGAATAGCCTCTTGAAGTATTAATTTTCCATTTACGTCAGTTATGGCAACCGAATATTCCCCACCAAAATATTGAATTCCAATCACATTTAGTTCGTTTGAAATCGGATTGGGATACACCTTGAATCGCTCTTTTTTCAATTCATTTATCCCTACAACTGCCTGAGAAACATCCATTACAAACAATCCTTCTTGCATATCCGAAACCAATAAATTACCCGAAGGCAAAAATGGATAAACTCCCCAAGCTCCCTTAAAACTTCTGTAATTTAATTCGGTAGATGTATCATAAAATCCTACTAAAACTGGTGAGGAAGGATTTGAAATATCGTAAATAAAAACTCCGTTGTAATAGTAAGCCACATACACATAGTTTCCTCTTATGATTTGATTGTGGAGAATTGCATTGTTATCTCCACTTACACCAACGGTATCAAGAAACTGGATGGAACTGAGGTCAGAAACATCGAGCATCTTCATTTTTTTTCCATGCGTTTCATCTCCCATAGCATAAATTGCTCCATCCTCGGACAACCAACCAGAATGATTATATCCCAAGTCTGGATAACTTGTTAAGCTAGCTAACAGGGTGGGTGTTCCGGAAAAATTAACCACATAAAGTCCATCTCCAGCATTACAAAAAACAGTATCGTTCTTGGCAAAGGCATCATGCACATAACCTCCTGTACCCACAGTTGAGGCCCACCAACTGATGTCTGTTTCACATTGATACAACAATTGAGGAGAAAGCGGATTGGCAAGCGAAAAAACTCCGAATTTTTTTGAATTTCCCCCGCCACAATTATATAATTTACCTGCCACTGAATCAATAAAAATATTGTGAGAAAGACGAATTGCAGTATCTTGGTCATAGACCAAACTCACCGAATCTGGAAGAAATGATAGGTCTGCAATTTGGAGAGAGGCATTTCCCTCATCCGAAACCATGTACAAATAACCCTTGTAATCGTGGTAATCTCGATGGACTATATTTCTCCCTGTATCCCTTCCTTGAATAAAATCGACCAAAACAACTGAACTCGGGTTGGTAACATCAAAAAAGTGAGTGCCTCTTGAGGTTCCAATTATAGCATACTCACGCCCATCTTTAGCATATCCCCAAACTTCATTATACGCATTGGCATACAAGGTACTTTTGGACAGACTTGGATCTTTCCAATTATACAACACGCTGATATTCAAGCTATCTTGAGCAAAAAAATGAACCCCGCAAAAGAGAAGAAGAACAGCAATAAGATTATTTTTCATTGAAAGAAATTTACTAAACTAAGGTAATAAAAAAACCCTCCAAAGCAAAGGGAGGGTTCAGTGTGTTCACTTAAAAATTAGTATCAATTATGGACATTTACGTGACCGTAAAATTCTTTGACTTCATTTCTTTTGGTCGTTACTATGGCTTTAAAAACGTAGGTGTCGTTTTTTACGAAATTCCCTTTGTGCTTACCATCCCATGTTTCGTTTCTATCCTTTGTGTAGAATATTTGTTCTCCCCAACGATTAAATATCATGAATTCAAAATCTTTGGTTCCGCTCATGAATATTTGATATTCGTCATTTTTCCCATCATCATTGGGTGTAAACATACTAGGTGCATAAAATACAAATCCTTCTTCTACAATCACCTCTTTGTAGATGGAGTCTCGGCAACCATATTGATCAATCGCAACAAGTTTTACATTATAAATTCCTTCGGCCTCATTCGGAAATTCAACAATACAAGGATTGGTTTGAATAGAGGTGTTATTTAATCCAATAAAATCAAAATCCCAAAAATAGCTAACCGCCCCAGTTGTGTTATTGGCAAAACAAACTTTTGGGTTGAAGGTTAAAATTTCTTGAGGTGAAAAGGTGAAATCTGGAACAGGAAGAGATCTTACCACTACCAAAACAGTTGTGTCATCTATGCAACCTGAATCGGTCGTAGCGGTTAGCGTAATCGGAAATGTTCCTGAACTTGGAAATGTAGTAATTGGATTCTGAAGAGAGGAACCTCCCGAAATCCCCCATGACCAACCGACCACATTTCCAGTGGGTACACTAGACAGGTCAGAAAAAGTGGTTATTTGTCTCAAACAAGCTGTATCAGCTACAAAACTTGCTCTTGGTTTAGGATCTACAACAATTGGTTTTGAGACTGTATCAGCACACCCTTCTGGGGTTTCTGAAATTAACTGAACCATATAACTGCCATAAGCTGGATAACTGTAAGTCGGATTTGTTCCTACAAGTTCAGGACTTCCATCACCAAAATTCCAAGTGTGAGACAATGATGCTAAGTTTGCCGTTATTACAGTAGTTGAATTTGTAGGCGTCACTCCAATAAATTGGCATTCGTTATCAACGATAAAATCAGCAACTGGAACGTCATTAACTAATACATTCTTCACAATTGTGTCGAAACAAATGTTTGAACTATTTACTACCAAAGTTACAGGATATACCCCAGGAATTCCATAAACATGAGAGGCATCTGGTCGAGTTAAAGAGCTATCTCCATCACCAAAAAACCATTTCTGGCTGTTTATGAACCCGGAGGTTGTATTTGTGAATGTTGTGGCTGTTCCAAAACAAATTGTATCAGCCATAAAATTAGGAATAAGTGGAGGATGGATTACCACGGGTTCTGTAATCGTGTCTTTACAAGAGGAATCTGCTGACCAGGCAATGAGTGTAACGTTATAGGTGCCTGCGGCTGCATAAAGGTGCTTTGGAGCAGGATTTGTTGAATCTCTGTTGCCATCACCAAAGTCCCACTTTAATAAACTCGTTGGAAAAACTATATTGCTATTAAAAAAAGCAGTATCACCCAAACAAATGGTATCGGTAGGAAAAGAGGCCGAAAAAGAGCCAGCATTTATATTGGCTAGGGCTGTATCAATATCGGGCTGTGTAAGCTGAAAAGAATTGTTTGACCACCATAACTTTCTTGGTCCTCCTGCTCCTTGTGGATCTCCTGGGTTAGCAGCAATTGTACCTGTATAACTCCCACCCTTACTCGCTATTGCAGCGCCAGCAGCTCTATTTGTTGCACTAGAATTAACATGGTAAACAGTCCACTCAGACTGGTAAGTAGTTTTGTGCCAATTATATTCCCCAAAATTAGCCAAAGCTAATGGAGCTACTGCCGTACTCACACTCGTCAAGTGAGAACAGCAACCTGAGCCCGTACTCCCAGACAATGCATCAGTAAAAAGAAACATCCTAATATTACATCCACCTGAAACTAAGTCAACAGAACCTCCCGCATTCCAAATAGAATCATTTCTCATTTGATACATGGAACCTGGCAAATGATCTTGATAATAAGTTGCGACAGTGCCACCAGCACCATACGCTCTCGACCAACCTCTTGCGGTCACTGGATTTGAGGTAAATGGGACAGAAACACTGTAATGATGACTCCCTGAACCCTGAGATGCGTATTGTATCACAGAAAGTTCGGATCCAGGATAATTCCTCAACAACTGTGTTGCAATAGAATCCATGGAAATTTTCATATCAGTAAATTCGGTGGTTGAAATAGAACCAGAATTATCAACTATAAAAACAATTTTAGTACACCCACACTGAGCATAGGTGATTAAAGAAAACAGTAACATCAGAACTGAGTAAAATAGCTTTTTTAACATAACATAGTTTGTTTAGGTTTCTCCAGTAAATATAAGTACGAAACCTTATTTAAATGGTTGTTTATTGAAACCCTTGAATTAAATCTTTCACTATTTTAGTGACTTTTGGAGTTGATTTCTTAGCAACTTCTTGAACAATCTCATGAGTCATTTCTATAATTTTTCCGGGAATTCCGAGGTCTGTAATGATTGAAAATCCTACACAAGGAATTCCCATGTGCCTTGCGGCAATAACTTCTGGCACTGTCGACATTCCTACCGTATCTGCCCCAATCGCTCTTACATAGTTATATTCCGCTGGTGTTTCTAGTGTTGGACCAGAAAGCCCTGCATAAGATCCTTGCTGAATATCAATGCTATTCTCTTTGGCTATGTCTTGAACTTTTTTAATTAAACTACGGTCGTATGGCTCACTCATATCCGGAAATCTTGGGCCTAACTCATCTATGTTTTTCCCAATAAGTGGATTATCTCCAAACAAATTGATGTGATCATCCATAAGCATGATATCGCCAATTTCGAATTCTGGATTAACTCCTCCACTGGCATTAGAAACCACCAAGGTTTTAATTCCTAAAAATTTCATTACACGAACCGGAAATACCACTTCATTCATTGAATAACCCTCGTAGTAATGAAACCGTCCTTGTAAAGCAACAACTCTCTTCCCTCCTAAAATTCCAAAAATTAATTTTCCGCTATGCCCCTCAACTGTAGAAACCGGAAAGTTGGGAATATCCTTGTAAGCTAGACTGTGAGTAACTTCTATTTCACTCACCAAATCTCCTAATCCCGTTCCTAAAATTATTCCTACTTCGTAATTTTCACCCACTATTGAAATAAGGTGATTCGCAGTATACTTAATATTCTCTAACATAATTCATTATTAATTTTTTGAATTCTTCTTCCCTTTCTTGTAGTGAAACTTGTATGGGAATGTAAAAAAAAGGCACTTCTTTTAATTCATCAAAATCCTTAAGTCGCATGGCATCCTTTTCGGTAGTCAGCAGTATGGATTCCGATTCCTTATTGTAATTTTCTACTATCGAATGTACATCCTTTTTTGAAAAAGGGTGATGATCTTGATATTTCAAGTGTATAATTTTCTTGTTAAATGTACTTAAATAAGTGAGTAAAGGAGCTGGATTTGCTATACCTGTCACCACAACAATTTGTTTAGAATCCTCAAAAGACCGAGAGGTGTTTTTGGAAATCAACTTTGGAAAAGCATAGTCAATTTGGGAAAAGAAAATAGGCGTATGAGGCGTATTGATTTTTTTCCTTACCCTATCTTTTTGAGGAGCCGACATGGTGGGAGAACATTTTGTAACCACAATAATATCTGCCCTACTTTTGGCTCCAGAAAACTCTCTCAAATTTCCAGTTGGCAACATAAAATCCTTGTAAAAAGGTGATTTTACATCTGTTAGTAAAATAGAAAGCCCTGCTTTGAGCTGCCGATGCTGAAATGCATCATCCAATAAAATGACTTCTGGAACATCTTCTTGACTCATCAATTCCATAATACCATTCACTCTTTTGGTGTCTACTGCAACTTTTACTTCAGGAAATTTTTTAAAAAATTGTAACGGTTCATCACCAATATCTTTGGCGGTTGAATTTTGGTTTGCTACTAGAAACCCTCTACTCTTTCGACCGTAACCTCGCGAAAGTGTAGCTAACTTATTCTGTGGCTTCAATAGTCGAATTAAATATTCAATATGGGGCGTTTTGCCAGTTCCTCCAGCCGAGATATTCCCAACCAATATAGTTTTAACGTCAAAGCTACTCGATTTTAGAATCTTCCTATCAAACATGAAGTTCCGAAATGCCGTAACCACGCCATAAAGCACCGAAAAGGGAATTAACATATATCGAATCAATCTTACCATTTATTCCTAAACTCTTTTGGGTAACAGATGAAGTATTTCTTTACTGGTTCTGTTAGGGCTTGGATATTAAAATTATCCGAGGCATCTGTAATATTCAACACAGAACCATTTTTATACTTAATTAATATTTTGTCTTTGAGTGCATTGTAAGCATTATTGGCAATTTCCGAATCAAACACCATGTGTCCAATTTCTACTTCGCCTATTCCGTATTCTTCTTTCACTAGCTCTTTTAACTGGGAAACTCGTTCTTTTTCAAATGGCATTTTTTGAATAGAAATCTTGGGTAATTTACGATCGATTAAGCTTCTGGAAATCACCGATAAAGTTTTGTCCGAGTGATGACACCATGCTTTTATAGCGCTGTAAATATCCGAATCATCCAACCTGGTAAATTGATAAATCACTTCCTCTTGCTCAAAATCAGCTTTTGAATAATTATTGTACAAAAACTTTTTTAATACAGGACTCGCGAATAACTCCGCACCCTGACTGGCTAAATAATTTGCTCTTTTTAAAATTTCAACAAGCAAATTTTCTGCAGCCAACACTGTTTTATGCAAGTATACTTGCCAATACATCAATCTTCTGGCTACGATGAATTTTTCGATGGAATAAATTCCTTTTTCTTCTATAACTAGCTGGTCTTCGTGCACATTCAACATGTTCAAGATTCTATCGCTACTTACCACTCCTTCAGAAACTCCGCTGTAAAAACTATCCCTTTTCAGGTAGTCTAACCTATCCATATCAAGCTGAGATGAAACCAATTGGTGTAAAAACATTTTCGAGTATGTATTGCTAAAAATTTGGATAGCTAACTCCAATTTACCTTCAAACTCTTGGTTTAACTTATCCATTAAAATTATAGACAGGTCTTCGTGATTCACACCAGAAACCAACGTATGCTCCAATGCATGGGAAAAAGGCCCATGACCAATATCGTGGAGTAGAATTGCCGCCAACACACCGATTTCTTCTTCTTCTGATATTTCCACACCTTTTACCTTAAGTACCTCTATTGCTTGCTGCATAAGATGCATGGCTCCTATTGCGTGATGAAATCTTGTGTGATGAGCTCCAGGGTAAACCAAATAGGACAATCCCAGTTGTTTGATTCTATTCAATCGTTGAAAATAGGGATGATCAATTAACTGAAGTAAAATTGGATAGCGAATCGTAATAAAACCATATATCGGGTCGTTAAGTATTTTCATTGAATAAGAAATATCAAATGTTTATAATCGTGAGAAGGACTAAATGTGAACTATTCTACATTTTTGATTGAAGTTCCTCTCAAGGGTAGAAATAAGCAATATATTTACAAAAATAAGAATATTAAACCACTTGAAGGAATAAGTTTACATTCCATCAAAGTTAAATGACAAAATATGGCAGTAAGAATTTTATGGGCAGATGATGAGATTGATTTATTGAAACCACACATCATGTTCTTGGAACAAAAGAATTGCAAAGTGGATACGATAAATAATGGAAGCGAAGCGATTGACATGGTGAAAGAAAATCCATATGACTTGGTTTTTTTGGATGAAAACATGCCTGGGATATCTGGACTTGAAGCGCTCACCGAAATAAAGAGAATCCAACCGAACTTGCCTATTATTATGATTACCAAAAGTGAAGAGGAATCTATCATGGAAAGTGCAATCGGGAAAAACATTTCGGATTACTTGATTAAACCAGTGAACCCAAATCAAATTTTGCTGGCCGTAAAAAAGAACACCGATCAATCGAGATTAATTAGTGAAGAAACTACTTCTGGCTATCAGCAAGAATTTAGGAATATTGGGATGAAGCTAATGGGAAATTTAGATGTTGCCGACTGGAAAGAACTGAATGAGCAATTGGTATATTGGGAATTACAGATGGATAAATCCCAGGACAAAAGCATGATGGAGATATTTGAAATGCAGAAGAAAGAGGCAAACCTGTTATTTGCTCGATTTATCGAGAGTAATTACTTAGACTGGCTCAATGGAACCTCAGACGAATGCCCTGTGCTTTCTCATACTTTGTTTCAGAAAAAAATAGCTCCAGCCATCAAGGAAAAATCTACTTTTTTACTGGTGATTGATAATTTTAGATACGATCAGTGGAAAGTCTTAAAACCTCATTTTTCAGAGCTTTTTGATGTGACAGAAGAGGAAACCTATTTTAGTATTCTTCCTACTGCTACTCAATATGCTCGTAATTCTATTTTTGCAGGACTCATGCCTTCCGAAATTAGAAAAAGATTCCCTTCCAAATGGGTGGAGGAAGAAGAGGAAGGGGGTAAAAATAATTTTGAAGAAGATTTCTTGACTGATCAGATGAAACGTATGGGAATGGGAATCAAAACCTCTTACACCAAAATCACCAACAACCAAAAAGGAAAAAAACTAGTCGATAACTTTTCTGACCTTCTGAAAAATGATTTTAACGTGATTGTGTACAATTTTGTAGACATGCTTTCCCATGCCCGAACAGACATGGAGGTAATCAAAGAACTGGCTGATGACAACTCGGCTTACCGTTCCATTACCGAATCATGGTACAAACACTCTCCGCTCCAAGAAATCGTTCAAAAAATTCACGAGAACAATTTGCAATTAATCATCACGACCGACCACGGAATGATTAAAGTAGCCAATCCTATAAAAGTAGTTGGAGATAAAAACGTGAACACCAACTTGCGATACAAGCTTGGTAAAAACATGAGTTACAACTCCAAAGAGGTTTTTGAAGTGAAAAATCCAGACGATGCATTTTTGCCAAAACTAAATCAAAACACGCGCTATATTTTTGCCAAAGAAGATACTTTTCTAGCTTATCCCAATAACTTCAATTACTATGTGAATTTTTATAAAGACACCTTTCAACATGGTGGAATTTCTATGGAAGAAGTAATCATTCCAATACTAAAACTAAACCCAAAATAAATGGCGTGCTTTTAAGTATTCGAAAAAGATTTGAGGACCTAAAAGAAAAATCATAGAGCTAAATGAACCGCAGTTAACTACAAATGGCTAACTGTTTGCACCCTTCCAAGACAAGTCTGAATTGATCTATTCCTTTAGAACAGTTTAATCAACAGACTCAACTTTTCTTTTAAATTTCTTCGGTCCACAATAAAATCAAGGAAACCGTGCTCTAACAAGAATTCAGATGTTTGAAACCCTTCTGGCAAATCTTTACCAATGGTTTCCTTCACCACTCTTGGACCAGCAAAGGCAATGAGTGCACCAGGCTCAGCAATATTCACATCACCTAGCATCGCAAACGAAGCGGTAACTCCTCCCGTTGTGGGATCCGTAAGCAGGGAAATATAGGGCAACTTTGCTTTTGATAGTAAGGTTAATTTAGCCGATGTTTTTGCCATTTGCATCAACGAAAACCCGGCTTCCATCATTCTTGCTCCGCCCGATTTCGAAATCATCATAAACGGACATTTCTTTTTGATTGCATGATCGATTGCTCTGGCTATTTTTTCTCCCACTACAGATCCCATAGAACCTCCAATAAAAGCAAAATCCATACAAGCCACTACAATAGGTTGTCCTGTGGTCTTACCATAAGCCGTTCTTACCGCATCTTTCAAGTTCGATTTCTTTTGAGAAGCTGCTAACCTATTTTGATAAGACTTGGTATCGGTAAATTTCAAAGGATCTTTTGATGTCATGTCAGCATCCAATTCAGTGAATTTATTATCATCAAAAAGGATTGAAAAATACTCTTTCGAACCAATTTTGAAGTGATACCCGTCTTCTATACTTACCCAACTATTCTCCTCTAGGTTATCTTTATCTACAATTTTACCACTTGGTGTTTTGTGCCACAATCCGTCAGGAGTTTCTTTCTTCTGATCGGTTGGAGTAACAATGTTTTTATTCTTTCTAGTAAACCATCCCATAGTTCAATTATTTTTTAAGTACTTTCAAGAAAATCCTCTTCCTCCTTTTATTTACGCAATTGTAATGGTATCATCCAAGTAAATATCTTGGATAGAAGTTAGGAGTTTCACTCCTTCCGACATGTCTTTTTGGAAAGCTTTTCTTCCTGAAATCAATCCGTGTCCACCAGCTCGTTTATTAATTACCGCTGTCGTGATTGCGTCACTCATATCGCTCGATTTACTCCCAGTAGAAGCTCCACCAGAATTTATCAAACCGATTTTACCCATATAGCAGTTTGCTGCTTGGTACCTGCACAAATCAATTGGGTTATCTGTATTCAATTCTGTGTATACTTTTGGGTGTGTTTTCCCAAAATCAATATGGGTGTAACCTCCATTATTCGTAGGCAATTTTTGTTTGATAATATCTGCCTGAATTGTTACACCTAAGTGGTTTGCTTGAGCAGTAATATCCGTAGCGGTGTGGTAATCAACTCCTTCTTTTTTGAAGTCACTATTTCTCAAATAACACCAAAGAATAGTTGCCATCCCTAATTCGTGAGCTCTTTCAAATGCTTGTGAAATTTCCACAATTTGACGATTGCTGTCCTCAGAACCAAAATATATAGTGGCTCCTACTGCCGCAGCTCCCAAGTTCCACGCTTCCTCTACTGAACCAAAAGAAATTTGACTATAGGTTTCTGGGTAGGTCAACATTTCATTGTGATTCAATTTTACAATGAACGGTATTTTGTGCGCATACTTTCTTGAACAAGATGCTAACACTCCGAAAGTAGAGGCAACTGCGTTACATCCTCCTTCAATCGCCAATTTTACAATGTTTTCTGGGTCGAAATAAATAGGGTTTGGAGCAAATGACGCTCCAGCAGAATGCTCAATTCCTTGATCTACGGGTAGAATAGAAACATATCCCGTTCCTGCTAATCTACCATGATTATAGATTGCTTGCAAGTTTCTCATTACTTGCGGACTTCTATTTGTCATAGAAAAAGCTTCATCAACAAAAGTTGAGCTTGGCAAAGTCAACATACTTTTATCAATTGTTTTACAAGTATGGTTCAATAATAGTTCACTATTGTCACCTAATAATTCTTGGATATTTAAAGCCATTTTGGTTGTTTGTTTTTGTCTTTTTTCAATTCTTGTATAAACAAGAACGCAAATTTAACAAAAATTCTTAACCCCGAGTGAGGCATGTTCATTTCTTTTGTGTTCCACAAAGTATCCAAAAGAAAAGAATTTCTACTAGATGGCTGCTTATTTATAAATGAGAACCGAACTGTAAGCACTTACTCCTTCTTCTCTCCCCACAAAACCCAACTTTTCGGTAGTAGTTGCTTTCACCGATACTTGGTCAATATCCAACTTTAGAATGTCAGCCATTACTTTCTTCATGGTTTCAAGGTGCGGAGCCAATTTTGGCTTTTGTAGGCAAACTGTTGAATCAATATTGGAAATCGAATACCCTTTTTCTTCAATTAATTCAGCAACTCTAGCTAATAATATTTTACTGTCTATCCCTTTGTATTCTTGGGCTGTATCAGGAAAATGTTTCCCAATATCTCCTAAATTAGCTGCTCCCAAAAGTGCATCGCAAATCGTGTGAATCAAAACATCTGCATCGGAATGCCCCACACCTCCTTTGTGATAATCGAGTAAAATCCCTCCTAACCAAAACTCTTCTCCTTCGGCCAATTGATGTACATCGTAACCTATTCCTGTTCGGATATTTAACATAGTAACGTATTATTCAGCAGCGTCTTCTCCGAGGTTGAAAGCAAGAGAAAATCGAATTGTATTTGCCAATGGGTTTTGATTGGTAACGGTAACCAAGTATGAAAAATCGAGTAAGAACCTACTGTATTTAAGTCCCACTCCCATAGTAACATATCGTCTGTTTCCTTTCGTGAAATGCTCGTGGAAGTAACCAGCTCTCACGGAAAATCGCTCTGCGTATGTGTATTCCATACCCAAGGAAATATTGATCTCTCTAAGTTCTTCTTTTAGCACACTTCCATCCTCTACTCCAACAAGCACATCGTTGTCGTTGTACAACACATTTCCTGGTGCGTCACTAAAAGAACCAAAAATAGCCGGAGCAACTCCTATATCACCGCTTCTTCCTGCAGCGATTTCATTTGGATCTGTTCTTAACAATGCCGGTGGTGTTGGCACAAGAAGTTTATTGAAATCTACTCCTATCGAAAAATCGTTGTATTTGTCAATATCCATGTTTAGTACTGTTCCTAATCTTAAATTTGCCGGCAAAAAATCTTCGGTAGCCGAATTGGTGTAAGATATCTTTGCTCCAATATTCGAGATATTCATTCCCACATTTAGCGTAGATTTATACTCTCCAATATCAAATTTCTTTGATTGATAAAACATTCCTAAATCTATTGCAAAAGATCGGCCTGGTTTTGTATCCACTCCATTTGCTGTTAAACCTTCTGTTAGGTTCGAATTTATGAATCTTGCAGTCATAGAACCTGACAAATTTTTACCCAGTCTTGTGGCATAAGCAACATCAAAAGCAAACTCTTTCGGGTTGGCTGTTTTGATTGGAGCACCTGTATTATCCGTAAAATTTATTTCTCCTAATGAAAAGTACCTCATACTTCCCGAAATTGATGAATTCTTGTCTAATTTTTTGTACCCAGCTAAGTACACTAAATTGATATCGTTTATCCCTAAACTCCTTAACCAAGGAGAATATGAAAAAGAAACTCCGCTTTCCTCTTCAGCAAATACGTATTTGGATGCATTCCAATGTTGTGAATTAATATCTGGACTCGTGGCAACTCCCATATCACCCATTGCGCTTGCTCTCGAGTCAGGTGAGATTAATAAAAACGGAACGGCCGTTGTGATTGTGTTTAACTGTAAGTCAAAATTAGATCCTCCTTTTGCTGTTCCTTGAGAAACTGCCTTATTTCCCAAAATCAAAACTGAGGTAAGAAATAAAAACTTTATTGTACTATTTGCTCTTGTCATGTTCAGTTGAATATACATAAATTTCACCCAGTTGCTCGATTTTGCAAAAGGCGAATATCTTATTAAATTAAGTCAAAAAAAGTAGTTTTCTATTCGAATAACCTATGGGTGTAAAATTTATGAACGACAAATATAAGACAAACTTAAAGAAATTTTATTTCAACAAGACGAGTTTTTCGTATTTCTCCACTTTGTTTCCTTGGTTATCTTCCACTTTTACTTTGTACACATAAGTGCCTCTACCTATTCTATCTCCAAAATCATCTCTTCCATCCCATACAATGCCTTCAGTTCTAAATCCTTTCGTTCGTACTAATTGATTAATCGTTTTTACCAACTTGCCTGAAATAGTGAACACTTGCACTTGCACCTCCAAAAAGTCGCAATGCTGATTATGTTCAAAATAAAACTCGGTTCTGGTTGTAAATGGATTTGGATAGTTTAGCACATGATCAATTGCTAGTTCAGCTTCTTGAACCACAACAAAATCAATCGTTCTCTCCGATGAATTATTTTGCGTATCCCATGATTTGAAACTCAGAGTGTGAGGGCCTTCAGCGATATTCTCTAAGGGGTAATTCACTTTTCCGCTTTGGTATGAGTCAATGTCACTTTCGTAGTAATTGTTCAGAATGATGGGATTGCTCGTTTTTTCATCTAAAATAGCTGTAATATCATGCCCTATTCCATTTCCTGTGGTATTGATTCCGTTCGAATCAAAAATTTCTGCATAAATCATCGGGTTTTCATCTGTCATTCCTCCAGAAACAAAACTTGCATCGTTCATAAAGAGACCTATTTCAGGTCCAGAATTATCCGAAATAGCTGTTAAATCTGTCCCGCCAATTACGGCTTCCGAAAAATAACCTGCTCCATCTTCATTTCCATCAAAACAATAGTAACTAATTTTTCCTAATCCAAATTGATAATTAATGTCTTTTGGCACGATAAAAGTAAATTCAAAATCTCCATTTTTCACAGTTGCTTTTCCTCTGTACAAAACATTCGTTTGTTGGGTAAACGGGATAATATCTGAGGGAGTTCTATTTCCTAGTGTAGCTAACTGCAGTGGTTTGTCGTATATAGTAGGAAAAACAACACCATTGTATCCAGTAAGTTTTGTACCGTTGTTGGCCGAAACAAACCCTTTGATTGTGATTTTACTTAACGCTTTCAAAGTATCTAGGCTAGGCGAACCAACAGGTTTGTTGTTGATTTCGGTAGTAATGACTGATTGTTTGGGAAAAGCCAGTTTAAGCGCTGGATCACCAATAAGTCCAAAACGTCTTACATTATTATCCCCAATTACTCGATTGTTGTTTTTAGTTTCCTGATAAATTTCTCCCATTGTTCTGGGTGTTCCATCCGCTTTCTTGACAAAAGCTTCTTCAAAAAAAGCTTCTATCAATCGTTCGTTTGAAAATTGAAAAACTGGCCTTGTGGTTGTGAACAAAGCGATCGCTGCTCCATTTTGATTCAAAAAACATAGCTCTCCTGCCGAAGTTCTACCTGGGTCGTCATATTTGGTAAATTCACATGTTGCCGTAAGCATTACGGTTAATCTTTCTTTGTTGGTCCAGGCATTAATGGTGGGCACATCTAAAAAACGTTCGTTCCCCCACCCAATCTCTCCACCATGACCTTCATAAGCAGTAATCAAAGTACCTTCCTGCACAGATTTCCTCAATCTTTCGGCTCCTTCTACATACCTCGCTCCTCCCGAAAGAGAAGTTTGATTAAAGGCATCCATATAAATTTTATTGTGATTGAATGTAGGGTAATTTTTCTCGGTAGAATCTATAATTCTTTCTACATGTCGCGTAAAAGCTAACTCCCAGTTCTCGTCCACATCATCTGTGACGTAGGACAATTTATTTCGCCAATCTCCAAAGGCAGAACCTGACCCAGCATCATTGCAACTTGCCAAATCTGAAACAGAACCAGTCTTTTGGTAGTTGATCACTTTATTCACAACGTTTTGTGCTTGAGCTACAGAAACCACGGTAAACCTTCCAACTGCAATGTCCATTTGTTCATAATCTCCCATACTTTCCCCATCATCCAGCAAAGCATAAAAATCATCGGTAGCGAATGAACTTATATCAGATTCAGAATTCCATGACTCCCAAACTGGTACAAAATTATGATTTGGAGTTACCCTTCCTTTGTAATCGTAACTGCAATCTCCAAACAAAAGAAGGTATTTAAATTTATTTCCTGTGCTTCTGTCGTATAACATTTTTGCAACTGTTTTAATAGCAGAAACATCTTGTTTTCCTCCCGAAAATTCATTGTAAATCTCAGTGACATTTGCTTTCAAAACATCCAACCCATTTGATTGATGGAATGAAACTAATTGATCAACCTGAGTTTCAAACAAAGGGTGATAGACGATGAGCATATCCGGAACAGAAACTCCATGTAAATTCTGATTTTCTACTTTAGATTCAAACTGAGGAGAGAGGAATCCTGAACTCTTATAAGCTATAAAAGTTCGCAACGAATCAGTCGTTTGTCCAAATTCAAGATTAATTCCGGATCTTGTAAAGACAATATTCTTCGAATCCCATGGATTGGTCACATCCCACACCTCCTCTACTAATGCTGCGTCTTGTAATACAAACTTACTTACATTACCAGCACCCACAGAATTCACGTCTCTGAAATCCATTTGATTTCCTACCATTCTTAAATTTCTTCTACAATTTACCTCCAAATAATCTAAATAGCCAATACTTTTTATTCCTAAAGGCTTATTGTAAGTCAATCCCACCGAAAACGAATTGGAATTAGGCAAAAAAGATAAATTACCAAACCTTTGCAAAGCAAAAGAGGAATGGGAACTTGGAGTTATTCCTGGAATTGAAATAACTGTTGAACCTTGCCCAGAAACTGACATCGTAAAAGTCGCTGAATTTGGATTTGGAGTAAGAGCAAAGAGCGATGATTTGATGGTAACATTTGAGGTCAGGTCGATATTGGGAAAGTTGAACCCGTAGGTATAGGACAAATTTACATCATACACATCTCCCAGCCAATTTTTTCCAGAACCGCCTCTTCCATTGGTAGCCAAAAGATTCACCCTCTCATCTTCTTTCACTCGGAAGTCATTAAAGGTTGAGACAGTAACGCTGGTAGGAGCAACTGTTTCGGATAAGTTCGAAATTCGTTTAGGCCTACTTCCGTCATTTGATTTTACAAAAACGAAAGACTTTTCTTCGTACAAGTGAGTTTCATATTCAAATAATCCGGTTGACTGATTTAATTTCCATTTGTGGGGACCCTCAGCATAAAACAGGAAATAATCTCCCTCATCAAAAGAACCGTCACCACCATCAATCATCTTAATCGAATTTTTTTTCAAGTCGTCTATTCGCTCATCTCCATTCCGCTCAGGGAGCATTCCATCATGATTTGCATATAGATTTATCAAATCTGAATTTACGCTGCCACTTATAATCTGATTGGCCACCAAGTCATCGTAAGTCAATCGATAAATTCCATTGTTTCGTAAAGAAAACTTGAAAACAGAACCAGAAGCTAAGATTGACGAAGTAGAAAAACGATTGGTTCCTGAACGACCAATATTTTGAACTCCTTGATTTATCTCTACAGAAATTGCCCGACTGAACTTCGTTACTTTATGAATTCCTCCATCTTTCCATATCAAAGGAGTATAACTTATCACAGCTGTTTTCTTCTTTTTAACTATTGAATAATTTATTTCTGACTTAATGACTTTTCCTAACTTAGCTCGCCAAGAGCGCGGGACAGCCGCCAGTTCAGAGTCCGTCAAAATGGTTGATTCCACGATTTTGGTTGTCACAGATATGGCTTGATTGAAATTCAAAGATTTTTTCTCAGAAAATTTGGCCAGTTGGTTGGCGTTCATTCCGAAACCCATAATTCCAATCACCTTTACTCCGTTCAGGTCTGCTATTTGCCAGTCAAGAGAAATCTCTTCAAATCTTTGTGCAGAAGCAACTCCAAAAACCAAAACGAGTAAAATACTTAGGGAAATTTTCATACTTGAACTATATTTTTTAATCTTAAAAAAATGACTCTCGGCAATATTAACGTGAGCTATAGGTGGATTTATTGTGAGAGTATCAATTAAAACGTATTACGAACGCGAAAATTACAATTAATTAATCTAAGTATTAGAATAGTACCCTGCAATTTCTTGCCACTTTATGCCATTTTTAAGAAAGTTATTTATATTTTTACCGTATTGATTGAAATTAATTCGTCCTTATGAACAATTTTTTGTTGAAAACATTTGCGGCTATTTTTGGTGTTTTTCTGAGCACTTCTGCCCTTGCGCAGGACCCAGAATTCAGCCAATTTTATGCAAACCCATTATACCTCAATCCCGCTTTTGCTGGGTCCAATAATTGTCCACGAGTTGCCTTGAATTATAGAAATCAATGGCCCGGTCTGTCAGGTTCGTTTGTCACCCAAAGTTTTTCTTATGACCAAAGACTAGGTTATAATAAAGGTGCTGGTATCGGATTTTTAGTTACGAATGATGAAGCTGCAAAAACTTTGAATACATTAAATGCTAGTGCAATCTTTTCTTATCATTTACCTGTAACTAGGAAATTTGCCATTAGAGTAGGTTTTCAAGCAACCTACTTCCAAAAAAGCCTTGATTGGAGCAAACTGACTTTTGGGGACATGATCGATCCTCGAAGAGGATTTGTGTACAACACAAATGATTTTCCCAATGGGAATGGCAAGAAAGCCGGAATTGACTTTTCTGGAGGTATTTTAGGTTTTAGTGAGAAGTTTTTCTTCGGATTTGCCGCACATCATGTGACCGAACCAAATGAGTCGCTGGTCTTGGGAGAAAGTAAACTCCCCATGAAGATTACTGGACATGCGGGCGCAGTTATTCCGCTCAGAAAGAGTAGATACAAAAAAAGTGACACGAAAATTTCGCCAAATATTCTGTATAGAAACCAAGGTACATTCCAACAATTGAATTTAGGAGTGTACGTAAACAAAGGTCCGATTTGGACAGGTGTTTGGTACAGAAACGGAGATGCTTTCATTGTGTTACTCGGGATTCAAACTGATTTAGTTCGGTTAGGTTATAGCTACGATGTAACTACGAATCAATTGACCCTAGCCACAGCAGGTTCACACGAAATTTCATTTTCTATGAACTTCAAATGTAAGCCACCGAAAAAGAAATACAGGACAATAAGTTGTCCATCATTTTAGTTATAGACTATTAGTAAATTAGTAGAAAGAAGAAAAAGAAACGATATGAAGATGAGAAAAAACATGAGTAAAATATTTGTTGCTGGAATAGCGATGAGTATGTTGGTTTTGTCTTGTAAAAAGAAAGAACAATCGACAGCTACTGGTTGGAATTACAATGATCCCCAGAATGGAGGATTTTTAAAAACTAACTACGTAGAGCAAGAAACCGGACCTGGTTTAGTGCTAATAGAAGGAGGAACTTTTACTATGGGAAGGGCTGAACAAGAGGTTACCTTTGACTGGGACAACACGCCAAGAAGAGTAACTGTGAGATCATTTTACATGGATGAAACTGAGGTAACTAATCAGCACTGGAGAGACTACATGCACTGGACAGAAAGGACATTTTCTGACTTTCCGCTTATTTTGAAAAAAGCAACACCAGACGAAAACGTATGGAGAAGCAAGTTGGGGTATAATGAACCGCTAGCTGAATACTACTTAAGACACCCAGCCTACCAAGATTACCCAGTTGTAGGAATAAGTTGGTTACAAGCTTCAAACTACTGTGCTTGGAGAAGTGACAGAGTGAATGAATACATCCTTATAAGAGAAGGGATTTTGTTATGGAATAATGACCAACAAAATGAGCCTTTTAATACAGATGCTTATTTAGCAGGAAAATTTAGTAATAGTGACAATCCAAATGGTCAACTTCTAGACTTAGACCCAAGTAACGGAAGTGGATCCAATGGAAAGAAAAAAATCAAGAAAAAAGATCTTGCAACAAGAATTGTGAGGATGGAAGACGGTATCACTCTACCAAGCTACAGACTGCCCACAGAAGCTGAGTGGGAATTCGCTGCATATGGATTAATTGGTAACTCGGAAGATGAACGAATAACAAACAGAAGAATTTACCCATGGGATGGCCACTGGGTTAGAAATCCGGATGATAAATTTCAAGGAGAAATTCAGGCGAACTTCATGAGAGGAAGAGGAGATTATATGGGAGTTGCTGGGAAATTAAATGACAACGCATCTGTTACTGCACCTGTTACTGCCTACTGGCCAAATGACTATGGATTATACAATATGGCAGGAAACGTGGCTGAATGGGTAATGGATGTATACAGACCTCTTTCCTCTGAAGACATGGATGATTTCAGTCCATTTAGAGGAAATGTTTTCAAAACTAAAGTTCTAAACTCTGAAGGAGCTATAGATGAAAAGCTAGACGAAGCGATGTATGATGTGAATGGAATTAAAGAATACTTGGTTGACTTTACAGCAGAAAGAAAAAGAAGAAGAGCTGGAGCTATTACTGATTCATTGGACAATGTTCTTCTGACAGAACTTGACTCTATGGTGAATATCGCTAACGGAATGTTCAATGACGGAAGAAAACTTGAAGCATCGAGATACGTTAGAGATATTGTAGACGAAAAATTATTAGATATAGCGTTTAGAGTACAAGGATTACCTGGACTAGAAGAATTTCAATTCGAAATAATACCGAAATTAGTAGATGGGATTTCTGATTACGTTGTAAACGAACCTGGAAGTTTGAAAGTTAGAACGGTAACGAAAGAAGAAAACTTAGACAGAAGAAACTATGAACAATCGAATTACATTGATTACTTAGATGGCGATTTACAGTCTAGTATATACTATAACAACGAAGAAACTATTGCTGGGGTAAATGAATTTGAGCAACAAACCGGAGCTGCAAGAAATAGAACTGGAAAAAACCCTCAAAACTTAGTGTACCAATCTACCACTGTTGACAAAGGAAAGCCAATTCAACCTTCTACTTTGATTACTGATAAATCGAGAGTATACAAAGGAGGATCTTGGAAAGATAGAGCATATTGGTTATCTCCAGGAAACAGAAGATTTTACGATGAATTCCGTTCTACAGATTACATTGGATTTAGATGTGCAATGACAAGAGTAGGAAGTCCAGTAGGATTAGGAGGAAAATAAGAATCGCATTGAATTAGAATTAAAGCCTTGGTAGAAGAATCTATCAAGGCTTTTTATATGAATAAAAGATGAAGCAGGAAATAGAAGAGATCTACCAACAATTTTTGAGGCATCCAAAAATCTGCACTGACACAAGGAAAATCGAAAGCAACTCAATTTTCTTTGCCTTGTCAGGCGAGAACTTTGATGGAAACAAGTTTGCAGAAGAAGCGCTTAATAAGGGAGCTGAAATGTGTGTTGTAAGTGATCTATTATTGAAAAACGAGCCAAGATATTTTTGGGTTGAGGACACCTTGGTAGCACTACAAGAATTGGCGGCATACCATAGAAGCAAACTTAAAATTCCAGTAATTGGAATCACAGGAAGTAACGGAAAAACAACAACGAAAGAACTCATTAAAAGTGCCCTAAGCGAAAAATATAAAGTTTTTGCAACTAAAGGAAATTTGAACAACCACATTGGTGTTCCTCTGTCTCTTCTTTCAATCACAGCGGAACATGAAATTGCTATTATTGAAATGGGGGCTAATCATCAAAAAGAAATTGAATTTTTAGCCAATATTTGCACTCCAGACTGCGGTCTGATAACCAACATTGGTAAATCACATCTCGAAGGTTTTGGAGGAATAGAAGGAGTTGAAAAGGGAAAAACAGAACTTTTCGCAAATCTGAATTCAAGAGGCAAACAACTATTCATTAACACAACGGACGACCGGCTTTCACGATATATTGAGCAAACAAAAGCTATAACTTACGGATTGGATTCGTCAGACTATACAGCCAAAGTAATATCCAACTCCCCGTATTTGACTATGGAAGTAACCTACGGAAAAAATCAATTTGAATTGCATTCCCAACTCATCGGAACGTATAATTGGAATAATATAATGGCTGCGGTGGTCATAGCAGATTTTTACGAGGTAGACGCGAATTCCATCAAAAAAGGGATTGAAGGTTACCAGCCTAAAAACAACCGATCCCAACTCGTTCATCAAGGAAAGAACCAAATAATTCTAGACTGCTACAATGCAAATCCTTCCAGTATGAAAGAGGCTATTAGCAATTTGATACATTCCGAAAACGACAAGAAATTTTTCATTCTTGGAGATATGCTTGAACTAGGTAAAGACTCGAAACAAGAACATGAAGCTATTGTAGAATTTCTTATCGAAAATGAATTAAAAGGAATATTAGTAGGAAAGCTCTTCAAGGCAGTGAAACAGAATGAATACATTTCTTTTGTGAATAACGAAGCTGCAAAAAAATTCATGAAGACCAATCCCAAAAGGGACACCCTTTTCCTTATCAAAGGATCTAGAGGAATTAAATTGGAAACAATACAGGAAGTGTTATGAATGGGAATAAATAAAAAACGTAGGAAGAAAAATAGAATAGAGAGAATAGAACATAGAGGTTGGAGTTGTGCAATTAATTTTAACTTAATAAACTAGAAAAATTACCTTATTAAAAATAGTGAACATGGCAAAAATACTGAATACAAAATCAATCAAATTTTTAGAAAAATACTTGAACAATGCTTCCCCTACTGGGTTTGAGAGCGAAGGGCAGAAACTATGGTTGGAATATCTAAAACCCTACACGGATGAATATTTTGTTGATACATACGGAACGGCTGTAGCCGTAATTAATCCAAAAGCCAAATACAAAGTGGTAATTGAAGCCCATGCAGATGAAATTTCTTGGTTTGTCCATTACATTAACAAGGATGGATACATCTATGTGAGAAGAAATGGTGGTTCGGATCATCAAATTGCTCCCTCCAAAAGGGTAAATATTCATACTGATAATGGAATTGTTCCCGCAATTTTTGGATGGCCAGCTATTCATACCAGAAAAGATGCAACTGAAAAAACACCCAAACTTGAAAACATATTTCTAGACTGTGGTGCAAACTCGAAAGAAGAAGTGGAGGCTATGGGGATACATGTTGGGTGTGTCATTACTTACCCAGATGAATTTATGGTACTCAATGACAAATATTTTACCGGAAGAGCACTAGATAACCGAATGGGTGGTTTTATTATCGCAGAAGTGGCAAGAAAGCTCAAAGAGGAAAACATTGAATTACCTTTTGGGTTGTACATTGTAAACTCCGTACAGGAGGAAATTGGACTGAGGGGAGCAGAGATGATTGCCGCGAGAATCAAACCAGATGTAGCAATTATAAATGATGTGTGTCACGATACCAATACCCCTATGATTAATAAAATTGAACAAGGTGATTTCAAATCAGGCGATGGACCTGTTTTATCCTATGCACCTGCAGTGCAAAACAACTTGTTGAAATTATTGATTGAAACTGCCCAGAAAAACAAAATTCCATTCCAAAGAATGGCGCTTTCTAGCCGAACTGGAACAGATACCGATGCTTTTGCTTACTCGAATGAAGGTGTTGCCTCGGCTTTGATTTCGTTACCACTTAAATACATGCACACTACCGTAGAAACAGCTCACAGAGATGATGTGGAGAATTTGATTAAATTGTATATTGAAGTATTACAGAACATTAAAGATGGACATGATTTTAGGTATTTTAAGTAAGATGTAAGACCACTTCGCTCCTAGATAATAGATGTCAGAGAAATGAAAAGTAATAAAAATAGTAGAGGTCATTCCAAATGAAGAAAAAATAAACGCAGTCATTCTGAACTTGTTTCAGAATCTGTTGGTAGACACCACCCCAACTAATTGACAGACCCTAAATCAAGTTCAGGGTGACTAGAAACATTTTTTTGATGAAAAGAATAACATAAAATGAACAAAATTATAACTAACATAAAACCCGTTTCAGTCGATCAAGTTGGAATAAACGACAGAGTTTCTAGAATCACTGCTCGCAGTGTGAAAAACGAAGCCAAAATCCATGGATTAAAAATGACTTTGAACATGATTGACCTCACCACTTTGGAAGGTGCTGATACAGTAAACAAAGTAAAACAATTGTGCTACAAAGGAATGCATCTGCATGATTCTTATGAAGACTTACCGACTGTGGCGGCAATTTGTGTCTATCCTAATTTTGTAGGATTGGCAAAGCAAGAACTTAAAGGTTCTGGAATTAAGGTGGCTTCTGTGGCTACTGCTTTCCCTTCGGGAAACTCTTCGCTTGAAGTAAAAATTACCGACACCCAAATGGCAATTGATGGCGGAGCAGACGAAGTGGATATGGTTATTTCAAGAGGGAAATTTCATCAAGGAGAACATAATTATGTGTTTGATGAGATTGCCAAAATAAAAGAAACTTGCGGCAAGAATGTGAGACTAAAAACCATCCTTGAAACGGGAGAATTGGGTAGTTTGGATAATGTGAGAAAAGCAAGTGACCTTGCCTTGCATGCAGGAAGTGATTTTATTAAAACCTCAACAGGGAAAATTAGCCCTGCGGCAACTCTGCCTGTTACTTTGGTAATGTTGGAGGCAATAAAAGATTATTATTACGAAACAGGAATCCAAGTAGGAATGAAACCAGCTGGTGGAATTTCGAATGCTAAATTGGCTTTGCATTATTTGATGTTGGTAAAAGAAACGCTTGGAGACAAATGGTTAACCAACCAATGGTTCCGTTTTGGAGCAAGTAGCCTTGCCAATGATGTATTGATGCAATTGGAAAAACAAAGAAGTGGGGTTTATCAGAGTAAAGATTATTTTTCTAAAGATTAATTAAAAGATTATGTCTAAAAAAGAAACTAAACTAGATTTAAAAAGCAACTGGGAACTTGCTCCTTCATTGGAAAGCACGAGCCATGTGAACTTGAAAAAAGAATACCAATTATTTATTGGAGGAAAATGGATAAAACCTAGTTCAGGGAAATATTTTGATACCAACAACCCAGCTACCGAAGAAAAATTGGCTTCCATTGCAAATGCCAATGCTACAGATGTGGACTTGGCAGTGAAAGCTGCCCGAAAAGCATACGATACCAATTGGAGTAAACTTTCTGGAAAAGAAAGAGGGAAATACATTTTCCGTATTGCTCGAATCATGCAAGAAAGAGCCAAAGAATTAGCTGTGGTAGAAACGCTGGATGGTGGAAAACCAATCCGTGAATCACGTGATATTGACATTCCTTTGGCGGCAAATCATTTCTTTTATTATGCCGGATGGGCAGATAAATTGGATTATGCTTTTCCTAACAGAAATCCAAAATCATTGGGTGTTGCAGGGCAAATAACTCCTTGGAATTTCCCATTGTTAATGGCAGCTTGGAAAATTGCTCCTGCTTTGGCTTGTGGAAACACAGTGGTTCTAAAACCTGCCGAAACTACTTCGCTTACCACTCTCCTACTTGCCGAAATTTGCGAACAAGCTGGTTTGCCAGAGGGCGTGGTAAATATTGTAACAGGTGCGGGAGATACTGGAGCAGAAATTGTAAACCACGATGGTATTGACAAAATTGCCTTTACAGGTTCTACAGGTGTTGGGAAAATAATCCAAAATGCCATTGCTGGTACAGATAAAAAAGTAACGCTTGAATTAGGTGGAAAAGCCGCAAACATTGTGTTTGAAGACGCTCCACTGGATCAAGCCGTGGAAGGAATTGTAAACGGGATTTTCTTTAATCAAGGGCATGTCTGTTGTGCAGGTTCAAGATTATTGGTGCAAGAATCTGTGTATGAAATTGTACTAAGAAAACTAAAAGATCGAATGGAAAGCCTGATTGTAGGAAACCCATTGGATAAAAACACAGATATTGGAGCTATCAATTCCAAATCTCAATTGGATACGATTAACCATTTTATCAAATTAGGAAAAGAAGAAGGAGCCGAAATTTATCAGCCTGATGGAAAACTCGAAAAGAAAGGATATTGGTGTAAACCAACTTTATTTACTGGAGTGGCACAGAGTAACAGAATTGTACAAGAAGAAATTTTTGGACCTGTATTGGCCATCCAGACTTTCCGAACGATTGAAGAGGCTATTACAAAAGCCAATAACACACCTTACGGACTTTCTGCAGGAGTTTGGACAGATAAAGGCTCAAAGATATTTAACATGACAAACCAATTAAGAGCCGGGATTGTTTGGGCAAATACTTTCAATAAGTTTGACCCAACTTCTCCATTTGGAGGATACAAAGAAAGTGGATTTGGAAGAGAAGGAGGATTGCATGGGTTGGAGGCTTATTTAAAATTCCCATCCTAAATCCTTCCCTTAGGGAAGGACTTTTACAAATTCTCTGAATATAAAACGAGAACAATTGAAGCGAGAATATTCTCTCCCCTTGGTGATGGGTTAGGGATGGGATAAAACGAGAATAGAATTACGAAGTCAGCCTTCGAGACATTTCGACTAAAGTCGAAAACCTCAGGGTTCGGATTATAAAAAAAATGAACAAAACCAAAAATATAGCAGTCACCCTGAACTTGATTCAGGGTCTGTTGGTAGACAACACTGCAACTAATTAACAGATTCTGTCCTGAACTGTCGGGACAGAATAACACATAGACAAACTGAGGGCTGAGGGTCCCGATTTATCGGGATGTCTCGAAGCCCAACTTAGAAAAACAAAACTATGAATAGAATAGAAGTTTTAAAAACATACAAACTATACATTGGAGGGAAATTTCCAAGAACAGAATCTGGAAGGTCTTATCCATTAAAAAATGAAAATGGAGTAGAAATTGCAAATATGTGTACTGGATCAAGAAAAGATTTTAGAAATGCTGTGGTAGAAGCACGAAAAGCTCAAGAACCTTGGGCTAATAGAATGGCTTACAACCGTAGCCAAATTTTATACCGATTAGCAGAAATGCTTGAAGGAAGAAAAGCACAATTCATTGACGAATTGATGCAGATGGGTTCTACTAAAAAACAAGCCGAAAACGAAGTATTCACTTCTATCGATAGATTAATTTACTACGCAGGTTGGGCAGATAAATACCAACAAATAAGTAGTTCAGTCAATCCTGTTTCGGGAGCATTTTTCAATTTCTCCGTGCAAGAACCAACTGGAGTGGTGGCTGTAATTGCCCCAGAAGAAAACGGATTGATTGGCTTGGTTTCGACTATTGCTCCAATTATTGTTTCTGGAAATTCATGTATTGTGTTGGCTTCAGAAAGCAAAGCATTGTGTTCTATTTCTTTTGCCGAAGTAATTAACTCTTCGGATGTTCCTGGTGGAGTGATCAATATCCTAACTGGAAATGCAGAAGAATTAATTCCACATTTTTCTACACACATGGATGTAAACAGCCTATTATATTGTGGAAATGATAAAAAAGCCATTCAGTTAATTAAAGAAAATTCTACTACAAACTTGAAACGTATTGTAATAAAAAAAGACATTGATTGGATTAAGGACGATAACGAATCGCCTTATTTCATCACCAAATTTACCGAAGTAAAAACTACTTGGCATCCTATTGAGAAGATTGGAGTTAGTGGCAGCGGGTATTAACGCAAACCGCCCTTCGAGACATTTCGACTTAGGTCGAAAACCTCAGGGCTCAAATTGAAAAAACTGAGGACTTAGGATTTTTATTTGGAGAGAAACAGAAAATAAAAATGTCTCGAAGTCCGACTTGAATAATAGATAATTTGAACAATAAAAGTTACCTAACCATCGTAGGTGAATCTTTTGAGGTGGTAAAAAAACTTTAGAAGAATGGATTGATTTTTTAAAAGCTTTTTAAGACTGTCCACAACAAAAAAGAACCAGTCATTCCGCACTTGATGCGGAATCTGTTGGCAAACAGTGATGCAACTCATTGATAGACCCTGAATCAAGTTCAGGGTGACTAGACATCTTTTTTGTTTTGTAAATGATGTTGCGGAATGACCGTAATTTTTTGTTTTTTTGCATATATAAAACCAAAACGACCATGATCTACGAATTCAAAGGGTTTAAACCCGTAGTCCATCCTTCTTCGTTTGTGCATCCACAAGCAACTGTTACTGGCAATGTAATCATTGGTAAAAACGTATACATTGGTCCTGGTTGTTGTTTGCGAGGCGATTGGGGGAAAATAATTATAAAGGATGGGTGTAATGTTCAAGAAAACTGTACCGTTCATATGTTTCCTGGAAAAGATACTATTTTGCACGAAGGAGCTCACATTGGACACGGAGCTATTATTCACGGAGGAATTATTGGGAAGAATTCCCTTATCGGAATGAATGCAGTAATCATGGACGAAGTAGAAATTGGCGAAGAATGTATTGTGGGTGCATTGAGTTTTGTAAAAGCAAAATCCATAATTCCAAGAAGAAGTTTAATGGCGGGTAATCCAGCTAAACTAATCAAAGAAGTATCGGACGAAATGATAACTTGGAAAACAAAAGGAACAAAACTGTACCAGCAGTTACCTAAAGATTGCCACGAAACTCTGAAGCCTTGCGAACCTTTAACTGAGGAAGAACCGGGAAGAGGTGAACAAGAGAATTTATTTAATCCATGGAAATCCTAAAACCTCCAACATTGTCATTCCCTTGAAAAAGGGAATCTTATTCATCAGTTTAATCCATCAGTATAGTTCATCAGTATAATCCTATTGGATTATGCTCGCTTTGAGATTCCGGCTCAGAGACCGGAAGGTCAGATGAAAACAGTTTGAACAATTACCTTATCCCTTCCTTATTCAAAAAAGCGTAATACTTCCTGGCATTTACATTGTGCTGAGCGTTTGTTTTGGCAAAAGCATGATATCCCGAATAATCTGGTTTAGCGCAAAAGAAAATATAATCGTGTTTTGCGTAATTAAGAACTGCATCTAAATAACTGATAGGTGGAGTAATGATTGGGCCTGGTGGTAATCCGGTAAACTTATAGGTGTTGTAAGGCGAATCGATTAATTTATGTTTATTCAACACCCTACGAATACTAAAATCACCTATAGCATAAACCAAAGTAGGGTCTGCTTGTAACAACATGCTTTTCTTCAACCTATTCATGTAAACTCCCGCAACTTTTTGAGCTTCATCTGCCTTCTTAGTTTCAGAATATACAATAGACGCTAATGTGGAGACTTCAGATTGAGACAAGCCTATTTGCTTTGCTTTTGCGATTCTCTCCGAGTTCCAAAACCTCCTATATTCTTTGGCCATTCTAGCCAACAATTCTTCTTTGGAAACATCCCACCACACGTTATAAGTGTTCGGAATAAATAGTGTTCGGATCGTTTCAGAATCAAAACCATATTTGATTTGGGTTTCTTGCCTGTTCAATAACCTCAAAAAATCATACGAAGACACCTCGATATTTTCGGTAATCTTATTCGCTATATCCTCCAATGTTCTCGTATTATTGAGAGTAATCTGAACCTCTTTTTCACCATTCCCTTTTCTTAAATCGTTCACCAATTCATGCAAGGTAGTATTGGCAGAAATTATGTATTTTCCGGGCTCTACCGTTCTGTCTTTCAGATTTCTAAAAGCCCCATATTTCTTAAATCTCTCTGGTTTATCAATGACATTATTGGCCACAAGTGAATCTGCCAAAGCGTCTAAGGTAGTGCCAGTGCGAATATAAAATTCTATCGATTTTTGATTTTTTACTGCCTGTATTCCATAAAGATATTGTTCGATTTTTGGATAAAAATAATAACCCGCCCCAAGCATAGCGAGAATAAAGAGATAGAAAAATAGTCTTATTTTTTTCATTGTAATGGAATAAAAACAAAGTTAAGGAAAAGAATCATTCCTAAATTTCTTTCTAAATCAAATTTCACTGCCAAATCTTGTATTTTAACCAATTTAAACGGATAGTTAGTCGTTTTTTCTTATTTTTATCAGCCAAATTGACTTGCAACAAATCCAAGCACAATTATTGTAAATACAGTGACATCTAAAAGTCAAAAACAAGTAACTGATGATTCAAAATATCCTCAAAAAAATATTAGGAGACAACACAAAAAATGTCTTTAAAGATATAAACCCTCTGGTAGACCAAGCCAAAGAAGAATTCGCAAAACTTACTTCCATTTCTAATGATGAGTTGAGAGCAAAAACTCAAGATTTTAAGGCAAAAATAAAAGCCTACACAGCAGAAATAGACGGAAAAATAGACGAACTGAAAGCACAAACTCAGGACGAGAATACGGATGTAGACGCGAAAGACGAAATCTTTCAGGAGATTGAAAAGTTGGAGCTAGAGTCCAATGCACAACTCGAAGAGGTACTTCTTGAAATTCTACCTGAAGCCTTTGCGGTGGTTAAGGAAACAGCTCGTAGATTCACAGAAAATGAAGAAATTGAAGTGACTGCCTCGGAATTCGATAAAGTGGTAGCTGCACAAAAAGATGCTGTTGAAATTGACGGTGAGAAAGCAATTTGGTTTAACTCTTGGACTGCCGGAGGTACTCAAGTAACTTGGGGAATGGTGCACTACGATGTGCAATTGATTGGTGGTGTAGCCTTACACACCGGGAAAATTGCCGAAATGCAAACAGGAGAAGGAAAAACATTGGTAGCTACTTTACCTGTGTACCTGAATGCTCTTGCTGGGAAAGGAGTTCACATGATTACGGTAAACGATTACCTGGCAAAAAGAGATAGCGAGTGGATGGGAACACTCTACGAGTTCCATGGACTTTCGGTAGATTGTATTGACAAACACCAACCCAACTCGGATGCAAGGAGAAAAGCATACAACGCAGATATAACTTTTGGAACTAACAATGAGTTTGGCTTTGATTACCTAAGAGACAACATGAGTAGTGAGGTAGATTCTTTGGTTCAAAGAAAACACCATTTTGCCATTATCGATGAAGTAGATTCTGTATTGATTGATGATGCAAGAACTCCACTTATCATATCTGGACCAACACCAAAAGGAGATGAGCAAGAGTTCACTACTCTAAAACCAAAAGTTGAAAAACTTGTAGGCGCTCAAAAAAAATTAGCCAAAGAAAATCTTACTATTGCGAAAGAACATTTGGCAAAAGCCGAGGACGAATCACTAGACAAAAAAGCAAGAGCTGAGCACACAAAAGTAGGTCAAATGGCACTTCTTCGTTCTCATAGAGGAATGCCAAAAAACCCTGATTTAATTAAATATTTAAGTGAACCAGGAATTAAAGTACAATTGCAAAAAGTGGAAAATTTCTACATGCAAGACCAAAGTAAAGAAATGCACAAAGTAGATTGTGAATTGTACTTTGTAATTGAAGAAAAAAACAACCAAGTTGATTTAACAGAAAAAGGAATAGACCTAATCTCTGGAGTAGAAGAACCAGATTTTTATATCCTACCTGATTTAGGAGGATTATTTGCCGATGTAGAAAATCAAAACTTGCCCGCAGAGCAAACTGTTGCCAAGAAAGATGAAGTAATCCGTGATTACACAGTAAAGGCTGAGCGAATACACTCTATCAATCAGTTGCTGAAAGCATATACCCTTTTTGAAAAAGACACTGAATACATCATGGTTGACGGTAAGGTGAAAATAGTAGATGAACAAACCGGGCGTGTGATGGAAGGCAGACGTTATTCAGATGGACTGCACCAAGCGATTGAAGCAAAAGAGAGCGTTAAAATTGAGGCTTCTACTCAAACTTACGCCACAATTACCTTGCAGAACTACTTCAGAATGTACCACAAATTGGCTGGTATGACTGGAACTGCAGAAACGGAAGCAGGAGAATTCTGGGACATTTACAAACTAGATGTCGTAGTAATTCCAACGAATAAACCCATAGCAAGGGATGATAGAGAAGATTTGGTTTACAAAACGGCTCGAGAAAAATACCTTGCTGTAAGTGAAGAAATTGTAAGACTAGTGGGTGAAAACAGACCCGTGTTAGTGGGTACTACATCCGTTGAAATTTCTGAATACTTAAGTAGTTTGTTGAATTCGAAAGGTATAAAACACAACGTACTAAACGCAAAAAAACATCAGCAAGAAGCAGATATTGTTGCTGAAGCTGGAAAAGCAGGAGCAGTTACCATTGCCACCAACATGGCAGGAAGGGGAACAGATATTAAACTACAAGCAGGCGTAAAAGATGCAGGTGGTTTGGCTATAATTGGAACCGAACGACATGATTCTAGAAGGGTTGACAGACAATTGAGAGGTAGAGCAGGACGACAAGGTGATCCCGGTTCATCTCAATTCTTTATTTCTCTTGAAGATAACTTGATGCGTCTTTTTGGTTCTGAAAGAATTGGAAAAATGATGGACAGAATGGGCTTCAAAGAAGGTGAAGTCATTCAACATAAAATGATTTCTAAATCCATTGAAAGAGCGCAGAAAAAAGTAGAGGAAAACAACTTTGGAATACGAAAACACTTACTTGAGTATGATGACGTAATGAATGCACAGCGTAATTCTATTTATGCAAAAAGAAAGAATGCATTGTATGGAGACAAACTGGATTTGGATATCGCCAATACTTTATATGAAATTGCAGAAAACATCGTATTTACTGCCAAAGACATGGAAGATTTCGAAGAGTTTGAGCTGGAGTTAATCCGAGTCATGTCTATTCAATCTCCAGTGACACAAGAAGAATTCTTGAAAAGAAACGAGAATGAACTTGTTGAAATGGTATATCAGAGAGCTAAGGAAGCTTACAACAGAAAAGTAGAATTGATGGCTAGTATGACCTACCCGGTGATTGCAAATGTGTATCAAAACGAATCGAATTCTTACGAAAACATTATCATTCCCGTAACTGACGGAAGTAAAAGCACACAAATACTAGCAAATCTGAAAGATTCGTACGGAGCGAAAGGAAAAAACATATCCAAACTGCTAGAGCGAAACATAACTTTAGGTGTAATTGACAACGAATGGAAAGAACACTTGCGAGAAATGGATGATTTAAGACAATCTGTGAGAGGAGCGCAGTACGAGCAAAAAGATCCTTTGTTAATTTACAAATTAGAGTCTTACGAATTGTTCAAGCAAATGGTGAGCAAAGTGAATAAAGAAATCATTTCGTTCTTAATGAGAGCTAATTTACCTCAGAATGAAGGGGTGGAACAAACCAATAACGAGAAGTTGCAACAGAGATCTCAACCAAAGTTACAAACCGGTAGAACAGATATAAACCAAAGTACGCAAGCCAATCAGCAAGTTGCCAATCAACAACAAAATGGACAAAGAGTAAAGCAACAACCAGTGGTGAACGAAACAAAAATTGGTAGAAATGATCGAGTAACGATTACAAATTTGAGAAGTGGTGAAACGAAGGAGGTAAAGTACAAACAGGCTGAGCCACTTATCAATGAAGGAACTTGGCAAATAATGCAGAAGTAAGTTAGAGGTGAAAAAGAGCCAGACACTTTGAACTCGATTCAAAATCTGTTGGCGATTAACTATTCATGATAATTAATCCCACTGTGAAATATTCTCTTACAGATCCTGAAGTAAAATCAGTATGGCAAATACCTGAAAATAAATAACTTGTCATTCCGAATTTGTTTCGGAATCTCTAGACATCTGTAAACAAAGAGATCCTATGAAAAACCTTTCCAAAGCAATAACGATTATTCTAATCTTCTCATTGCTTTTTTCTTGTCAGAAACAAAATGAAGTGAGAATCTTTGTTTCTTGGCCTGGCGGTGAGGGACTTCCGCATTACGCCTGGAAAAAAGGGGAGCTCAAACCTAAGGGGATAGAACCCGCTTTTATCGAGAGACTTTTGGATATAGCAGGCCTGCCCTATTCTTACGTAACCGATTTTGAGTTTTCGGGCGAGGGTGACCCACGAATTGAAGCGCTAACGAGCAAAAAAGCAGACATTTGTATTCGAGCCCTTTCCATCAATGACGAACGAAAAAAGTCAATTCTGTTTACCAATCCTTATTATTATGATGGGTTATCGGCACTGGTCAGAAAATCTGATTCGCTGTTCACATTAAGCGATTTAAACGGAAAAAAAGTATATACCTTAGAATTTACATCGGCTCACAATTGGGCGAAAATCAACCTCAACGCAAGCACTCTGTTGACCTATGAAAAATTTGACACAGCTTTCGTAAAACCGGAGGGACTTTTACTAACAAACCAAATAGACGCTTATATTTTGGATAAAAGTTTTTTGAACGAAATTGCCCTTAACAATCCAACACTAGAGGTAATGAGTCGTAAATTTACGGAAGAAAGTATCGGAATTGGAGTCTCAAAAGATCGTCCAGAATTAGTGAGAAAATTGAATAAAGCGATGGAAACAATGAAGGAAACAGGCGAGTTTGAACACTACTTATCACGTTTAAAATAAACGTATTTCGCTGTGAGAGTTACAACTACTTTTCTATTTATAGCCTTTTTAGCTACCTGTCTGTATCCTAAAAGCTATTCTTCTTAATTCTCATTACGAATAATTATTCAACGAAAAGAAGTATTCAATAAATGCTATTCGTATTGGAACAAACTCCCTATATTTACATCGCATGAATAGAAAATTCGCAACAAACCTTATTTTTGTCCTTCTCCTCAATTTTTTGGTGAAGCCTTTTTATATTTTGGGCATTGATGCAGAAATTCAAAACCGAGTTGGCGCAGAAGAGTACGGTATGTATTTTTCACTTTTAGGATTCACTTTCCTTTTCACTATTTTATTGGATGTTGGCATCGTTAACTTCAATACGCGCACCATTTCCCAGCAACCATTTTTGATTCAAAAATACTTTTCCAAAATCGTCTCTTTAAGGATTCTTCTTGCGGTAGTTTATGCAGGCTTTATTCTGGTTCTTGGAGCATTGATTGGGTATAACCAATCTGAAATTTACCTGCTAATGTGGTTAGTTGTCAACCAAATATTAGCCTCGTTCACGTTATATTTCCGCTCAAACTTGGCAGGCCTCCTTCTTTTCAAATACGACAGCATTGTTTCTGTATTAGATCGATTTCTTCTTATTATCATATGCTCCATACTTTTGTGGGGTGGAATTACCGAAGAACCCTTTCAGCTTTATTGGTTTGTTTATGCACAAACTTTTGCTTACTTCATTTCGGCCTTTACAGCGCTTATTTTTCTCGTCTCTCATCAAAAAGTGACAAGAATTAACTGGGACAAATTATTTTCGTTAGCAATAATTAGGCAAAGTGCCCCTTACGCTTTGCTTATCTTATTGATGACATTCTACTACAGAGCAGACAGCGTGATGCTAGAAAGAATATTGGAAGACGGAAAAACACAAGCAGGGATTTATGCCAACGGATTTAGATTTTTTGAAGCTGCCAATAACATCGCATTTCTTTTTGCATCCTTACTTTTACCCCTATTTTCCAACCTGCTCAAAAACAACAAAACTGTTTCTAGTCTTGTAAAATTATCCAGTAGTATTTTACTTCCAGGAGCTATTTTAGTCGCCATTACCTGCTCTTTTTATAGTCAAGAACTGATGGGAGCTCGTTACGTTAATAGTACATTTCAATCTGGTCAGGTATTCGAAATATTAATGATTTGTTTTGTCTTTATCTCAGTCACCTACATTTTTGGAACATTGCTCACTGCCAATGGAAACCTCAAAACTCTCAATAAAATTGCATTTGCCGGGGTAGTTCTCAATATTGGTCTGAATTTAGTTCTAATCCCCATTTACAAAGCGTATGGCGCTGCTTTGGCAAGTCTTATTACTCAAGCACTCACGGCTATATCACAGGTCGCACTGTGCAAGTCTTACTTTCATTTATCTATTAATTACAGCTTAGTGCTAAGAGCCTTATTATTTTCTATTCTATCAATTTTGTTAGGATTCATTCTATCTCAAAGTTTCTTTGAATTTATCCCGTGGTTCGTTTCAGCAATCATTCTTTTTGTATCGGGAATAGTATTTCTTTTCTTGTTCCAGTTAATCGAATTCAGGAACGTTCGAAAGTTGTTTCATAAAGTATAGAAGAACTCTTATATTTAATCAATGAAAATAACAAATGGAACGATAATACCTCTTGCTTGGCCAGATACACCCGTAATAAAAGAGGGGAAATGGTACGATGGGTTTATGGCATTCTTGGGATTTCTAAAAAATGACTTTTACAAAGCCGGACATGCAGCCGTTGTGCTGGTTGATCATGATGAAAAGGAATTTCGTTATTTTGATTTTGGGCGTTATCAAACTCCCAAAAAACAGGGAAGAGTAAGAGATAGGCATACCGATCCAGATTTAATTCTTCATTCAAAACCGATCATTAAAAAGGGCGAAATTCAAAACATGGAAGAATTGATGCGAGAATTATCAGAACTCAAAGCAACGCATGGCGAAGGAAGACTTATTGCGTCTACACTAGTAGTTCCCAATATCGACCAAGCATTTAAAAAAGCCAAAAACATGCAAAACCGCGAGGCAATCATTTATGGCCCTTTTAATATTGGCGGTACCAATTGCTCTCGATTTGTTGCCCAAACTGCTAAAGCGAGCAATATGGGATTCATCAAAAATTTATTGATAAGAATTCCTTACACGATCACTCATACTACCATTACCAATGTAAAGATTATCAATGATTACCGGTATTATTTCGAGCTTAAAAACAACCAATTAACCAAGCGCATGAATATTCTTTACCCTTTAACAAAAAAGTAACATGGATTTAGAAGGAAGAATAGTCCCTCCACAAAAAACTGAACTTGTGCCAGAAAAAGCCCAGTGGCTATCAGGCGAAGGTGGTGGAGCTTGGTTTTGTATCCAAAAAGAAGAACCCAATTACAGAATACAACGATTTACACCCGAAGGCATTTTGGATTGTAACAGTGTATTTAGCTTACCAAAAATAAATGAGCCATTTGATGAAAATCTGCCTTTTGAGGTAGCACATATTTCGCACTGTGCGGTTGTAAGAGTCATTCAACAGGACAAAAATTTTGTTTTCACCGTCATTGAAAAATAACTGAAACATGAGCTGTTACTTTTTGTAACTCTTGCGTTATATCCAAAAGTAACAGACTGTTTTTGACCGAAAAAGAAAAACATAGAGAACGCGAATACATCAAAAAAGCAAAGGAAAACAAAGAATTCTTTGGCTTTTTGTACGAGAAATATTTTGAACAGATTTACCTGTTTATTTTCAAAAAAATCCAAGACGAAAAAGTTACAGGAGATATTTGTTCGCGCACTTTTGTGAAAGCAATGACCCAAGGAAAAAGAAATGAAAAAGTACAAACTAAATAAAGACAACAATCTACGTTCGCCATCACCACAAACAATGGAGAAGCAGAAGGACTTTGAAAAGCTTTTTCATGAGTACGAAAACTTTACCAAACGCCCTAAGAAGCCAATTTACAAAGACCCTAAATACTTTTTCTTCTTACTGATCTTGGTTGTTTTGGCTTACCTTATTTCAGAGTATGCTCAACGTTAATTTCGATACAACCAAATTGCCGGGTTTTGAGGATTCATCCCCGAATTTGATATTTTCCATATCTCGAAATGCGATTCCGAAATACTCCCCGAATTATCAGGAAGAAGTGTCCCAATAGTCTGTTTTGTTTTTAATTTTTGATTGAGTTTCACCTCCACAGTTTTTAAGTTTGAATAAACGGTGCGGTACGCTCCATGACTTACAATTACCGTTTGCCCGCTTCCTAGAATAGTAAAAACACTCGTAACAGTTCCATCGAAAACAACCCTTACATTTGCTCCTTTTAGTGTACTAATGTCTATCCCATTGTTTTGAACAAAAGCAGTTGCCACTTGGCTATGTCGTTGTTTTCCAAATCGCTTGGTGATGGTTCCTCGTGTTACTGGCCACGGTAGGCTTCCTCTATTTTTTTCGAAACTTGTGGATGCTAGCTTTGCCTCAGGACTTAATTGAAACGTATTGTTTTTTCTTGAACGTGCCAGTTCTTTTTCAATTTCGGCTCTGATAGCAGCCGCTATTCTTTCTTGCTCAGCTTTCTGGTCGTCCAGCTTTTTTTGGAGAGACACTTTGTCTTCTTTAATTTTAGATAACACCTCTTGTTGTTGCCTTTTTACCTCCAGAAACTGTTGTTTCTCTCTGTCAAAACTCTCGACCAATTCTTTCTGAGAAGCCACATTTTTCAACAATACAAGATTTTGTTCATTCAGCTCCTCTTGCATTTTCATTATTTCGTTTGCTTTTCTCGTTCTATTGGCTGTGTATTGCTCAATATATTTCATTCTGCGATAGGCTTGAGAGTAACCATCAGAAGAAAACAAGTACATCGCATTGTATTCTTTCTTTCTATTCTTATAGGCAAACCTCACCATTTCCACAAACTCTTTTTTCAATCTCTCCAAGTCGCTTTCTAGCTCTTTTATTTCTTTCCTATTCAGATCAATTTGCCTTTCAGTCTCCCTGATTTGACTATTCATATTCATCAATAACTCCTCTTTGTAGGCAATTTGCTTATTAATTATTCGCAATTCGCTTAATGTTGTCATTTGCGAATTTCTAGTCGCATTTAATAGCTCTTGAGTTTGTGCTAGTTGTTTTTTTAGTACTTCTTCTTTTGCCTTTAACCGTTCTGTCTTCGATTTTTGACTAAAGGAGTTACCGCCAATAAACATCAAGATAAGGAGGAATAATCCACTTTGTATGTAGAAGTTCTTTCTCATAGTATTAATAAAGTGTATAGTGAGCAGGTATTGAAAATTCGAATTCTACTCCTGTATTAATTTTTACTCGTTGGTAGTTTAGTTGGATAGTTATTGAATCTTTAGGCGTTACAATTTCGGCTTGGGTTCTATTAGGAAATAATTGTCCATCTACCTTATTGTAATCGGCTTGGGTAATTTCTATCATGGTTTTTTTTCCATTATTCTCAACCAAGGTTCTTCCTGTTTTATACAATTCATTTACCCAGTATTTCACAATCCATTCAGAACTAGCTGCGCTATTCTCATTTGCTAGTTGTAAGTCATTTTTACTTTTACTACTCAGGTAAACTTGATTTTCTTCTTCAATCAAATAATGCAATTCAGATTGTTTTAGTTTCACCGGATTTCCAACCAATAAATCTTGAATCTCGTAAAAACTAATTTCTGTTTTGATCAACCTCGAGAGATAGTCAAATCCTCCAACAAAATATTTCTGGTCTTTTTTATTAATAAACTTGAGTGTGTCTGGCGTAATGAGCGCCACTACCACAGGAATAGTTGCTAATGAAATTGTTGCGTGAATGGCTGAATCTTTCACGATTTTAATGAAAGTTCCAAAAGCTAAATTCTGTTTCTCTCTACTTTTGAATTTCGTTTTGATTTTCGCTTTTAAATCAGTGAACTCAAAATTATTGGCCAATAACTGGCTGACAATGGTATCGGCTTTTTGTTTGGACAACAATTCTTGAGTGGAACTATCTGTAATCAAGGGTTTTTTTGCTCTACACTGCCAAAGCAACAAAGAAAATACAGCCACCAATACATTCAATACTACTTTATTTTTCATTCTTTCCCTCTTTTATTTTTTCCTCCAACTTATCTGAATGTTCTCCAGTTTCTTTGGCTCTTTTCCAGAATTCCATTGCTCGGTTATCGTCTTTGTCCAATTCATGCAACACATCCCCGTAATGCTCCAACACCGTTCCAGAGTTATTTCCACCGTTGTTCAAAGACTTTTTTATCCATTTCTCTGCCTCCTCATAATTTCCCTGTTGGTATAATATCCAACCATACGTATCATTGAATGAAGCATTGGTAGGAAACAAGTCATTGGCAGTCTTAGCCATCTCCGCAGCCTTCTCTAGCTTCTCTTTTCTCAAGGAAAGATAGTAACTGTAGTTGTTCAATAAATACACATCCAATCCATTGATTTCCATAGCTTTGTCAAAAGCTTGGTCAGAAAAAGAAAACTGCTTTAGTTCATTGTAGGTTTCACCCAATTTGGACCAAAATTCAAATTCAATTTTCTCGTCATCCACCACGATCGATTGTCCTGACTTAAATGCCTGAACCGCCTTTTCGTATTGTTTCATTTCCTTGTATCCCATTCCTTGGTACAAATACAAAACAGGCTGAGTTGGGTAAGATTCAAGCGCTTGACTGGCGTAAGAAGTAACGGATTCAAAATCTTTGCTATTAAAGGAATTATCCAGCAATTGCATGAACAATGGATAAGACTGAGTGGCGTAAGCAAGTCCCTTTTCGTAAAAGGAATTGGCTTTTTTCAATTCTCCCAAGTTCGTGTAAAAATCACCAGCAGCTGCATAGGATTTTACATCAGTCGGGTGAGTTTTCAGCAATAGATTAACTAAATTCTGTGCTTCTGCTTTGGCTTCTTCCTCTTCTTTTATTCGCTGGGCATAGTCTTGCAAAATAGACAACTTGGTGTCGGTTCTAATTTCAGGGTCTTCAAATACCCAAATCAATCTTGGGTACACTTTCTCATCTTCGCCAATTTTAGAGTAATGCTGTGCCATTGCTAGGTTACCCATCCCATTTTCAGGTTGTAGTTTCAAGAGTTCATTTATCTCTGCCAATGCCTCTTCTTCCTTTCCTCCATCGAGCAAGAGCAGGTATTTTTGGTAACTCATCTGAGGGTTTCTGCCAGTTATAGTTTCCACTCTTCCTATAGTTTTTGCAGCCTTTAATGGTTTATTTGTGCGCTGATACAACTCCGCCAACTCGTATAGCGCCTCTAAATTATTGGATTCAATAGAGACAAGTTCTTCAAAAGCTTCGATAGACTTTTCTTGTTGTCCAGTTCGATTAAGAACTTGGGCTTTTTGCAACAAATACCATTTGTTTTTTGGTTTCAATTCGTTTGCCTTAGTTGCATTTTCAAAGGCAAGTTGGGCATTTCTTTTTTTGGCATACAAGCGAGACAATTCGTAATAAACAACAGCTTTTTTTGGACTCAAAACTTTGCATTGCTCAAACATTTCGATGGCTTTGTCATCGTTTTCTATTTGTGCTTCGTTCGTAGCTTTTATGAATAAACTCATAAACTTCCGTTGCTGCGCTTCGCTACTGGTGCGAGCTGATGGAGCAACCACTTGCTTTTTGGGAGCGCAAGCGAACCCAAAAAGCAAGAAAAGCACTATGGCAGAAGTTTTTTTCATTTTACTTTATTTCTGTGTAATCTCCAATACTTAAGTCTTGAGATTTCCCCGTGTAACTCACCTTATTTCCAATCATCGAATTGGTGATATTTCCAGTTACAATGTGTGATTCATTTTGTACAATGGAATTTTGTATCACCGTATTCTCTATCACAGTATTGTTCCCGATGGAAACATGAGGGCCCACGACCGAATTGATCAATTTTACATTGTCGCCAATAAAGCAAGGCTGCACAATCACCGAGTTAATCGCCTCATAATTCCCTTCCACAATATTTTCTCCAATAAACTCAAGCACGCGTTGGTTTGTTTCTACCGTTACATTTTTATTCCCGCAATCCATCCAAGCATTTACTTTGCCCGTTTTGAACTTTGCCCCTTTCTTCTTCATATTCTCGAGGGCATTGGTAATTTGATATTCTCCATTTTCACGGATATCATGATCAATCAAATACTGCAATTCATTTTTTAGGTTTTCGCCATCTTTAAAATAATAGATTCCAATAATTGCCAAATCCGAAACGAACTCTTTTGGTTTTTCTACAAAATCGGTAATTGTCCCTTCTTCGTTAAGCTTTACAACTCCAAATGCGCTTGGATTATTAATTTGGTTTACCCAAATAATTCCGTCATCTTCTGTGTTTAGTTTAAAGTCTGCTCGGAACAACGTGTCAGCAAATGCAACGACAATATTTCCTTTCAACGATTCTTGAGCGCATAAAATTGCATGAGCCGTTCCAAGAGCCTCTTCTTGATGAAATACACTTCCTTTTGCTCCTAAACTTTCTGCGATACCTACTAATTGTTTTTCGGTTTCCGCTCCAAAATCTCCTATGATAAACGCAATTTCATCAATCGGTTCATTACTCACCGCTGCAATATCTTCCACCAATCTTTGCACAATTGACTTACCGGCTACTGGCATTAATGGTTTCGGGATAGTTAACGTATGGGGTCTAAGACGCGAGCCTCTACCCGCCATTGGTACAATAATTTTCATCTATTTTCACGTGTTTATTTACCCAACGAAGATAGGAATTTCATCACTTTTTATTGTTATGTTCTTGCTAATAATCTCAGCCGCTAGTATTTTATCTTTTCTAAATGAGTCAACAAATGTCTTAGAACCAAATTGAGAAAATTAAAGCGCAAATCGAACTAATAATTTTTTAATATGACCGTTATCCTTAAATAATTTCAAAAATGGCTAATATATTAGTATTTTAGTCGCTTTATTTTTAACCCCAATTAGCATGACTCAACAAGAAAATAACCAAGCTGAAGACCTCATCCAGTTTATTTGGAACAAAAAAGGACTTCTTGTTCTCATCACCACAATTGCAGCAATTGGAGCAATTATTTACTCTTTATTGATCGAAGAAAAATTCAAGTCAGTAGTAACTTTGTACCCAGCCATGTCTAACACGGTTGCGTTTACGGATGAAGTACACCCCGAACAAAGTGCGGCTCAATTTGGAGAAGAAGAGCAAGCAGAACAAATGATACAGGTATTGCAGTCTGCTGAAATAAGAAATGTGATTATCAATAAATATGATTTGATGAATCACTATGAAATAGATACTTCGAGTAAAATAAAATTTACTGTCCTAAACAAAACTTACGAAGAAAACGTCTCGTTTTCTCGAACAAAATACGGTTCCGTGTTGATAGAGGTAATGGACAAAAACCCGCAGATGGCGGCCGACATGGCAAACGACATCGCTAACTTGTTTGACAACGCAAAAAACAGAATGATTAACGAACGATCTTCTGAGGCACTGGAAGTTGCCGAGTCCGAAAGAAATAAATTAAAAGAGGATATTCAAACAATTGTTGACACGCTTGCTTCACTTAACCAATTAGGGGTTGTGGATAAAGAAACAAGGCCTACTTTGATTACCGCACTAGCAAATGCAAAGGATGGCAGCACAAAGCAATTAATTGAAGCCAAAATAAAAGCAACCGATCAATACGGAAGTATATACTCCAACTACGAAAACAAACTGGAATGGATGAACATCAGACTATCCACTAAAGATGCTGTGTATGAGCAATTAAAATCAGATGCTAATTCTAAGTTTTCTCATAAATTTACCGTTGAAAAAGCTTCGGCTTCCGAAAAGAAAGCCTACCCAATTAGGTGGTTAATTGTGGTTGTTTCTACCATTTCGGCATTTTTATTTGCCATCGTGATGTTGCTAGTTTTTGAAAAAGTGAAAGAACTAAAAAGAAAAGAATCGTAATATGCCCAAGGCATTTTCGATACATAACACACTTCTTTTCCTCCTCAGTATAGTATTTATAGGGGTTAACGGGTATTTTCTATTCCATGAAAATTATTACTTGTCGTTTTTACCAGTAGCCATAAGTATCATCTATTTTAGCTTTTACAAGACCAAAGAACTTCTGTTTTTTGTTATTCTTTGTACTCCTTTCTCGCTAAATTTAGAACAACTTTCTTTGGGAAATGTTGGTTTCTACTTGCCCACAGAACCTATCTTGTTTGGTTTAATGATTCTTCTTTCCATTCGAGCTTTGCTCAGAGGAACGTACGACAAACATTTCGTAAATCATCCCGTAACTCTCTCTGTATTATTCTACCTCTCTTGGATGGCAATCACGGTATTTACAAGTTCCAACCCCATAATATCGCTAAAATTCTTGATTGCCAAACTTTGGTTTGTCATTCCTTTATTTTTCTATTTGATCGTTGTATTTAAGCAAAAAGAGAACATGTATCGGGTTGTTTGGCTCTATTTAATTTCGCTCTCCCTCGTGGTACTTATTACACTAATTCGCCATTACACTTGGGGCTTTGATCAAAAGGCTGCTCACTGGATTATGTCTCCTTTTTACAAGGATCACACTTCGTATGGTGCCATTGTTGCTTTTTATATTCCTCTTGCTATTGGGTTGCTTTCTCGTAAAAAAAACTCGGCTATCATTCAATACATTCTCATTTTGTTCTTAGTGATTTTGAGCGTTGGTTTACTTTACTCCTACACACGGGCTGCTTGGGTGAGTTTAGTTGCTGCCCTCGGAGTTTGGGGATTATTTAAGTTAAAAATCCATGTTAAATACGTAGTTCTACTTGCTCTTTTTGGGGGTTTTGTGGGGGTTCAGTATTACACGGATATCTCTATTGCATTGAGCAAGAACAAAACAGATTCATCTGAAAACATCAGTAAACATATCGAGTCCATCTCGAATGTGTCCACGGATGCCTCTAACCTCGAAAGAATAAATAGGTGGAACTGCGCTTTGCGTATGTTTGAAGAAAGACCTGTTTTTGGTTGGGGACCAGGAACTTATGCATTTGAATATGCTCCATTTCAACACTCAAGCGAAATTACTGTAATTAGCACAAATTTTGGTAACAAAGGAAATGCTCACAGTGAATATTTGGGTGCGTTGTCCGAAATGGGAGTCCTCGGTCTATTCTCGTTTCTTGTTCTTTTGTTCTTTGTTTTTTATCGAGGAAGTATGCTTTATATCAAATTACAAGACAAGGAACTAAAAACACTATTATTATCCGTTATGCTTGCTCTAGTTTCCTATTTTGTTCACGGAGTGTTGAATAATTACCTAGATACGGATAAGGCTTCCGTTCCTGTTTGGACTTGCTTTGCTATCATTGTTGCCATGGATATTTACCATTCGAAAAATAGGCTGCCTTTTACTTGATAAAGGCTAAAACTCCCAACTTTCAGCTATTTCCCAATTGGATCGAATATCCAATTCAATAGGAAAATAAAACACTTGTTCAGGTTTTTTCTTCAGGTAGTAATCTCCAGTGTCCCAACGACCATTTTTATTTCGGTCCTCTAAGGCTTTTAGTTTGTATTTACCGGGATTCAACTGAGAAAACGAAACGGTAGATATCCCCATAAAATTCTGAGTCCCCACCTTTTCTCCTTTTTCGTTCACTAAATAAAGAATGTATTGAACGGAGTCATTTTTAGGAAGTACATTGAGCGTAAAACTACCGTAAAAACTAGTTTTGTTAATCGAAATAAGCCCTTCTAATGTGTCTTTTAGTTTATTCCCAAAGATGTCTTCTACCGATTGAGGCAACAACCTATAACGATAGTCCTGATCTTCAGATTTAGAAAAATAAATACTCAAAGTTTTCATAGCTAGAGAAACACTATCTATGGGAATAAACGAGGAATCTTTCAAAACGGAAATTAAATCGCGATTGACCTCTGAAAGGGGGTTGTTGAACGTGATCGAAAGTGCGGATTTTGAATCAATACTTCGGTCTGATTTTGTTTTGCTCAATTCAATTTCCTTGGAAGGGATTTTGTACTTGTATACATTTACAACAGATGTATGTGTATCAAGTTTTACTGTTAATTTAGTTTTTTGGTTGGCAAGCTCCACTCCCCAGAGGACGAGTGAATCTTTTTCTTCATTCATTTCACTTTTTATAAAACCTAAATCTAAACTATCTGTATAGGCAACGTTCCAATTCTTGACAGGCCTTGCAAAAGTGAGAGCAAGTTTTCCGGGATATTCATACTTTTTACTTGTAACAGATTGTTTAACAAAGTCCCTGGCGAAAAGTGAAAGCAAGTGGTAAGAGGAAATAGTATCTGAAAATAATGAAACAAGAGAATCGGGCGATGCCACTTGTTCATTGGGTAGATCATACAAAAAATTCCGATTTTCATCTTTTAAAGCAAATAGTTTGTATGTTCCCGTTTTGAGATTAGTAAGCGAATAACTTCCTTCTTTGTTGGTAATTGCATAGTAATCTGGACGTTTTAAAGAGACAACGGAGTCTAAGGCATTTTCGTACAACATGACGAGAACATTGGGTTGTGGTTTGCCAGAAAATGCATCAATCACCTTTCCCGTTGTGCTCATCGAATCGATGAATTTTCCTGTCGAAAAGACGTATTTAAAATCAGGAATAGCATTGCCTACAGAATAATCTGAAATAGCATCTCCAAAATTAATGGTATAGGTCGTGTTTGGCCTAAGGGTATTGTTCAAAAGAATGGTAAGTGTTTTTCCTTTTACCAAAAATTCTGGTTCGTTTTCTATACTGGGCGAGAAAAAAACATTCTGTTTTGGGTTTTTGAGAACAAAATATTCATCAAAAGTTAAGGTGAGTTTGTCTCCTTTGAAATGGGTGGAATAATTGAGAGGAATTGTACCCAAACTATCCAATATAGGAGGAGTCGTATCGGGAGTACCTCCAGTAGGCGCAGAAATTTGAGCACAGCTCTGAATCAATAAGAGGCCACAAAGTATCGAAAGGGAGTAGAATAGTTTCATGTAGTAAAAGTGGTAACCCAAAAGTTAGAAATTTATTTCATTCATGAGTAACGATAAATAATTGGCGTCAACCTCATCAAAAGTATTCAATTCTTTGCTATCCACGTCCAGCATAGCAATTACTTCATTGCTTTTGAAGATAGGGACAACAATTTCTGACTGAGAAAGAGAGCTGCAAGCAATATGTCCGTCAAATTTAGAAACGTCTGGAACTACTAAAGTCTTAGCTTTTTTCCAGGCACTGCCACATACTCCAGTTCCTTTCTGAATTCGTGTACAAGCCACTGGACCTTGAAACGGACCAAGAACCAGCTCCTCATTTTTCACAAGATAGAAACCAACCCATAAAAAACCAAATGCTTCTTTGAGTCCTGCTGAGACATTAGCAAGATTAGCAATGAAATCACTCTCTCCTGAAATTAATGCTGTTAGTTGAGGAATTAATTCCTGATACTTTTCCTCTTTAGAGGTTTTGGTTAAGGTTAAATCTTCTGCCATGGTTTAGGTTAAAAAAGTTTCGTAATTCTGTTTAGTTATTACTCCAAATTCAGCGCCTGGATAATTCCCCGAAAAAGTTTTGGGGAATTTTGCTTTCGCTTTTTCATTCCATTTAAACTCAAAAGCGGCAAGTTTTCCATCAGTTTCTTCAATTAAATCAATTTCTTGCTGTTGGGTGGTTCTCCAAAAGTAAAAATTAGTTCTAATTTTTCCATATTCCGCTTTTTTAATACGGTCGGCAATGAGGTAGTTTTCCCACAATGCACCAATATCCGTTCGGGAGTGAACCGGATTAAAATTTCCAATAATCGAATTTCTTATTCCTGTGTCGTAAAAGTATATTTTCTTACTCTTTTTCAGCTCATTCCTCACATTTCGACTAAATGATGCAAGCGTAAAAACGACAAAAGTCTGTTCTAATAAATCGATGTATTTTTCTACCGTTCCCTTGTCTGCCCCCACAAATTGCGACAATTCGTTATAAGAAACTTCGTTTCCAATCTGCAAAGCCAATGCCTTCAATAATTTAGCGAGCAACTTAGGTCTTTTGATGGTTTCAATCAATAGTAAATCTTTGTATAAATAACTGTCAGAAATCAAGTTGAGTAATTCTTCGCTTTTGTTGGGATTTTGAACTATTTCTGGGTAAGAACCATATATTAATCGCTGCTCTAATTGTCTTTTTTCTTCCAGCAATCCATGATTATTCACTAATTCCTGAAAAGAAAATGGATAAAGCGTGAATTCAAATTTCCGACCTGTGAGCGGTTCTTTGGCAGAATTAGCAATATCAAGAGAAAAAGAGCCAGTTGCAATTACTTGAATTTCGGGATAATTATCGGTAATTAATTTCAGCGTTATTCCCATGTTTTGGATTCGCTGAGCCTCGTCAATGACTACCAACTCGTTGTTGCCTATGTAATTCTTTAGCTGAGAAGAAGAAATTGAGCCAAGCAATTCTCGTACATCAGGTTCGTCTCCATTTAGGTGCAAAACTTTTTTATGGCTAATCTTAGCTAGGTTTTTCACCAACGTAGTTTTTCCCACTTGGCGAGCGCCAAATAGCAATATAGCTTTTCCTTTAAAAAGCCGAATCCTGATTATATCTTCTATCTTTCGGGGTATCATCCACCCCAAATATATACTAATTAGTGATTGTAATCGAAAAAAAACATAATAATATGCGATTTAAATCGAAAATTATGATGACATAAAGTGATTAAAATGAGGAGTATTCACTGGTTTTAGAACTTTTTCTTCAATTTGGGCTCAAATTAATCTGTCGTTTGAAATCCAAAAGCATCCATCATTTTGTAAAAAATAGCGGTATTGTCATAAATTCCTGAAAATACTTCTGCTCCTTTTCCATAAGCAAAAACGGGAATCATGGAAGCGCTGTGATGTTTAGTTGAAAATCCTCCGGTCATTTCGGAGCCGTCCAATTTTCCGTCAATAATCGCGTAACCTCCTGTTTCATGATCTGCCGTTATAATCACAAGTGTTTCCTCGTTCTTTTCGGCAAAATCAAGAGCGATTTTCACAGATTTATTGAAATCTAGCATTTCGTTTATGATGTATTCTGAATCGTTGTTATGACCTCCCCAGTCTATTTGCGAACCCTCTACCATCAGAAAGAATCCGTTGGTGTCTTTTTCTAATACGTCTATTGCCTTTTGTGTACCCAAAGGAAGTATTGGTCCTCTGCTAGGAGCTTCGTCCCCTTCAGTAAAAACAAGTTTCCCTGGTTGAGTTGGCGCATACAAATACACCATCTTGAACACTTCTTTTGTGTCGAACCCTGAAGTTAAAGTATCTAGAACGGTGTAACCTTTCTTGGATAATTCTTCCAGCAAATTTCTACCGTCTTTTCTGTTTTCAAAATACTTTTTACCGCCACCAATCAACACCTCAACTCCGCTATTTACGAATTGTGCGGAGATAGGTTCATTTGCGTTGTATCTTCTCGGATAATGTGCATAAAAGCAGGCCGGTGTGGCGTGAGTTACCGTACTCGAAACCACTAGGCCGGTAGATTTTTTATTTTCTTCGGCATACTCTATGAATGTCTTGTAGTTGGCAGAATCTTCCATCGCCTGCGAAACCATTCCATTTCTAGTTTTTTTTCCGGTAGCAAAAGCTGTTGCTCCAGCAGATGAATCTGTGATCAATTCCTTTTTGGAGTTTGTTTTGATCAAACCAATGGTTTTGCACCGTTCGAGTTCAAGCTGGTTGCCATTTCTGTACATTCCAGCAGTGATTTGCGAAATTCCCATTCCATCTCCAATTAGCAGAATAATGTTTTTTGGTCCAGAATTGGTGCTTTCTTGTGAACTTTCATTGGTTGTTGGCTCATCAGAAATGTTTTCTTTACAAGAAAACAGCACAATTAGAAAGATGAATAGAAGGTATATGGGTTGTTTCATATTGGTTGTTTTCGATTTATCAAAGATAAAAAAACGGAATGGGTTTAATTGAAAATCATTTCTAAAACAGGCAAAGATTTTAATTCACGCATTTCGGTATGGTAGCGATAATAGGTTATAATTAACTGCAACCCTCTTTTTCTGGAAGTGTTTGAAAGGTGAAAATTTTCATTCGTGTCGAATGCTGCTTTGCAAATTGTGAGAAACAACAAGGTTTCTTCTTGATCAAAAAAATGAGCATGAGCAGGAGAAGAAAAAGTACATTCACCTTCTGAATAATCGTAGTAGGTTCCTTCTCCGTTTGTATCTGGCTCAAAACCAAGATAAGAGGTTAGTTGTATCAAAAAAACAAGATGAAAGTTGGAATCAAACTTCTCGTCCTCCAATTCAATAATTTTGGATTCCAAGAAGGTGAATTTTTCGGGATTTGGTTCCTCTTCTTGAATGACTTGGTTTAATATTTCATTGATAAACATTAGAACGTTCGACTTATAAATATTTTGGTAAATGTCTCTTAACGGTGTTGCTAATTCATATTCCTTTAAAGAATATACCGTTTTTTTTGGCTGCTGAAAACCCGTTAAATTCACGATTGAGAGAGGCAGATATTTATTCTTCATTTGTTTGCTCGTCCTTCCAAAGTATGAGCGGATTCCGTACTCGGAGGTAAATATTTTCAGCATAAACCCTCCTCCCGTTAGCTTAATTTTACGAAGTAATATACCTTTTGATTTATGATACATTTAAGTTGAGTTGGATGGACAAAGGTGAGTGTTTTAACTATCAGACAAAGATATTCTTTTTCTTAGTTTGATACTTTACTTTGGTTTTTCTAATCCCAATTACTCAAAGGTATTATATTTGTGCTTTAGTTAAACTAATTGTAATTTTTTTTGGTAAAAATAGCCGACATAGAGTTAGGAGATTTCCCATTGTTACTTGCGCCTATGGAAGACGTAAGTGACCCACCATTTCGTGCTTTGTGTAAACAACACGGTGCTGATTTGATGTACACAGAGTTCATTTCCTCAGAGGGATTAATTCGAGATGCAGCGAAGAGCGTAAAGAAGTTAGATATTTTTGAATATGAGCGGCCTGTCGGGATTCAAATATTTGGTTCGAATATCGAGTCGATGAGAAAGGCCACAGAAGTAACTCAAGGGGCTAATCCAGACATCATTGATATTAACTACGGATGCCCAGTAAAAAAGGTAGCTGGCAAAGGAGCTGGCGCTGGAATTTTGCAAGACGTTCCCAAAATGGTGGAGATGACAAAGGAAATAGTAAACTCTACTCATTTGCCCGTGACAGTAAAAACAAGACTTGGCTGGGATGACAACTCCAAATACATTGTAGAGGTAGCCGAAAGATTGCAAGATGTTGGAATTAAGGCAATTTCGATTCACGGAAGAACACGCAAACAAATGTATAAAGGCGAAGCAGATTGGTCGTTAATTGCGGAAGTAAAGAACAATCCCAGAATGACCATTCCCGTTTTTGGAAACGGAGATATTAATTCACCCCAAAAAGCAGTACAGTACAAAAATCGATTTGGAGTTGATGGCGTTATGATAGGGCGAGCAAGTATCGGTAACCCTTGGTTTTTTAATCAAGTAAAACATTTTATTAAAACAGGTAAGGAACTACCGCTACCTACTATCAACGAGCGAGTGGATGTGGTGAAAAAGCATCTTGAGATGTCTTTGGAATGGAAAGGAGAGCACGAAGGAATTGTAGAGATGAGAAGACACTATGCAAATTATTTCAAAGGGATAAGAGATTTCAAGCCTTTGAGAATGAAGCTAGTAACAACAATGGAGGTTCAAGAATTGTTCGATACGTTGGAGGAGATAAAAAGCTTCAATTTTACTTACGAGGTATAGTTTTTTAACCGTTTGTACTTTTGTTTTGTTTCCCAAAACGTAATTCGAGCTATTATCCAGCCATATTTTCCATCAAGAAACCCTCTATTCAACAAATATCCTGAAATAAACCGAGAAATTGGACTGAAAATAATTTTTAGCCAATTCGATTTTTTTCCAGCTTCATGGTAAGCTTTTGCTGCAATTTCAGAAAATTTTTCGGCTTGTACCCAATGCTCTTCTACCGTGTAATAGCTGTAGTGCAGTAAATCACCTGGGAGATGTTCGCCTTTTTTTCCCGATTTCAGTAAGTATGTGTCATGTGGATTTTTGCCCCCCCATTCTCCTTTGGTTGAGTCCCAAAGTCTTAATTTCACATCAGGATACCAATGTCCATGTTTAATCCATTTGCCACAGTAATTCGTCATTCTGTTAACAGAATATCCTTCTCCTATCCAGTTATCTTTCACTTTCTGGATAGATTTTTCAAGTTCGCCTGATAAAGCTTCGTCTGCATCGAGAGATAAAACATGCTTATACTCTGCTTGGGTGATTGCCCAGTTTTTTTGCTGAATATGTCCTTCAAAAGCATGCTCCAAAAACTTCACTTGGTGTTTCAAACAAATTTCTTTTGTCTTGTCGGTCGAAAAAGAGTCAACCACAACAATTTCATCGGCTACATTCTGTAAGGAAAGAATACACCTTTCGATGTTTTTTTCTTCATTAAAAGTAATAATTACTGCGCTTAGTTTGATTTTCATAAAAGTGAATGTCTCTAGAGCAAAGATAAAAAAAAGAGCCTTATTCTCTTTTAAGAATAAGGCTCTCTTCAATTAAAAGGATTGAAAAATTATTTTTTTACTAATGATTTTGTGATGACTCCTGATTGAGACTCTAGTCTTATGAAATAAACACCTGCATCAAGATTTGCCACATTCATTTGATATAAAGCCGCAGTTCCGTTAAATGCCTCTTGCGCAGAATAAACTGTTCTACCGGTTGCATCAATTACAGAAATTGTCATTCTTTCGCTTGTTGAGTTATCAGCTAATATTCTTACACTTACTAAGTCATTTGCAGGATTAGGGAAAACCGAAACATTCAATGACGTTTCAATTTCTTTTACTGAAACCATCGGTTCTGCTAGGTTAGTGTCAATAGATAGATATACGATATCATTAATCACGGCTGGATCTAAATCTCCAGAAATCGAATGTCCTGGACTGAAATCTCTTTGGTATATAATGTGGATGTTGCTATCTACATGCTTAGCCATTGAAGGATAAACAGCTTCATAAATTGCAAAACTAAAATCTGGTGTATAATCTTCAGGATTTGACCAAGTCGCACCCCCATCAGTTGAATTCATCACATATAAATGTCTGTAAGTTTGAACGCCATCCGAATGTGTTTCGGCCATTGCAGCATAAACCAAATATAACGTGTTATTTGAAGACACTCCACAACTTGGCATACTTGACATACCTACCTGGTAAGAAGGAAAAGAACCTCCAGAAGGAACAACTTCTAAAGCTCCTGAACCATCTAAATCCAGAGCGCCAGTAATAACCTGAATCGAATCTGCACCAAAACCCTCATTCCAATATGCCAAACCATTTGTGCCAGGGAAATAGGAAGTTCCGTCATCGGTTGTATCTGCATCCAAAACTCTGGTTTGCCCGTAAAAGACATGTACAATATTATTATTGTCGATCATCATCGAACCAGAACCATCACAACTTATAATGGTATCGCTCACACCATCCCCTGTAATGTCCGAACCGTCATCTATTGCATATTTATTAATGGGAAAATCAGAGACAATTGTACTTGTCCATGAATCGCCATTGTTGGTTGATTTGTAAACCAACACATCTCCCCAAGAATTATACACAGCCATGGCAACCGTGTTTCCGTTCGCGTCAATTGAATAGGCATCTGCCGATACGTAGGTAAATACGCTTGAATCCAAATCTGGCAGAATTGAATCTTGAATATCCCACGTAACTCCTAAATTTTGTGATCTGTAGTAAACTAACGCGTTCGTTAAACCTCGATACGGAACTGCCGGTGTGGCAGAGCTTCTTACTATTGCTATAACATGAATCGTACTGTCATTTGAACCTCCGACCACTGCTCTTGGCCAAAGTACATCATAACCAGTTGGAACAGTTGTTGGTATAATGGTTTCTTTCCAAATTCCAGTTCCTTTTACAGATCTTTGATTCAATGTGAGGCCTCCTGTTCCAGAGTGACTAACTATAATTTCATTGTCGGCATTGGCACTTGATGCCAAGGCAGGCCATCCATTTCTGGTTGTTTCAACTTTACCTGTGGGAAAGGCTCCCCAGGAAGTTCCATTGTAATAATTATAGCCAGCACCTCTATTTGTGTATGGACTTACCCCGTTGTCCATGGTCCAAACCGCGGAAATAGTTCCGTCCGAATGGTTAATAATTCTTCGTTGGCTAGTACCGTTTGTTTGTAAGTCATAAACCGTTGTTCCAATTGTTGTTTCAGCTAGAGATCTTGCTGCTGAAGAAGGGGCAATAGGTCCATTTATTGATTCGGAACCATCTGCTGCTTTTTCCTTTTTTACAGCAAAATCATTTGAAGCTTTTTCTATTATTTTTGACGTTGTTTGTGCTCCGACAGACCATGCCAATACTAAAGATAGTAGCGGAAGTAAAATTTTTTTCATGAGTGTATTATTTAACGTTTTTAGTTTTACTAAATTAAGAAAAAATTATGAGATATTTATGTAAATGTTAAATTAATGTGCTATATTTGAAATTAGTTATAATCTTAAAAACACAACAATGAAAAAAATTTACTCAACACTTGCAGGAGTTATTATTTCTACAACTATGATGGCTCAAGCACCAGTAAACCAATCGGTTTTCAAAGAGGCGCCAGCACATCACACAGCTAGGGATTTAAGAGCTCCTCACAACTTTTCAAATAGATATACAATTGATAAAGTTAAATTCAACTTTATTGATTTAAGTTCAAGTTATTACTCTTCGACTCCGGATTACGATTATTACTACACTTTCCCGGATTCAACTCCATTTGCTGATTACGGAGGAACTCTAGCAGCTCCTTTTTCGCATTCATTTGGTCAGGTATATGATTTAACTTCACCGGTAATGAATCAAAATACATTGGGTTACCCAACAATTTTTGACGCATCTATGTCTACAACAATTGATTCAATCGCTACTTACGGTGTGTGGGCTCAAGATAGATCAAACTCTGTAGATACATTGATATTCAGAGTTGTAAGATCTGCAACGAGTGTGAACTTAGATAGAGTTTTCTACTTTACTGGAACTTCTACTGATTATCCAGCTAGTAATGATACTACAAGGTTTGCAATGTTGAACACGGATACAAATACTTGGATTGCACCAGGTGTTGTTGCTGAATACAAAGTTGTGTTAAGACCACAAGATACTTTAGCAAACGGATTACAATATGCAAAAACAGCAGCAGGAATTACTGTTGATAGATTGTTTGCAGTAACGATTGACTTCAAGCCAGGAAATACTTTTACTCCTTACGTGGATACAATAGGATATGGTGTAGGTGCATGGACACAGGTAACTGCTGAATTGAACGGAGACGGAACATTTAGTAACTATGTGCCAGGAGATTTCACTGCTTCAAACACTGTAACTTCTTCAGTAAGACACGGTTTGTCAGCTGGATGGGCAGGAAGATATATTCCTTACCTTGCATATGGAGCTGGTCAATATGAGTCAATTGATATTGATTTAACTCTTTCTCAGACTAACTCTATTTCTGTTAAAGAAAACGCTAGCGAAGCTAAATTGTTCCAAAATTACCCTAACCCAGCAAATGGGTTTACAACGGTAAGATATTCTTTGGAGAACAATGCAGAGGTTACTTTCGAAGTTATGGATGTAACAGGTAAAAAAGTTATTTCAACTTTCGAAGGCAACAGAAATGCTGGAACGCACACAATTGAAATCAATTCAAATGAATTAAATGCAGGAATGTATTTCTACTCAATCGTTGTGAACGGAAAAAGAATAACAAAAAAGATGACTATTACGAAATAAGCAAACGGTCTGTTTGTTAACTTAAAGCTCCAATTATTTGATTGGAGCTTTTTTTATGAACTAAATTTTGCATTTTGAAAACAACTTTACTTTAGTTGTTCCCTAATTTATTGTAAGTATAGTTTTGGGTAAGCTCTGGAAATAGCGTCTAAGCACACTTTTGAGAAAGTAGGTGCACATCAAACTGTTCATTTGCTGAGAATAATGTCAATCGGAAATACAACGCTCATTTCCCAATGGATTAATGTTATATCTAGCTATAGAAACACTATGAGGACAACTTAAAAGGAATGAATGTAGAGCATAAAAAAAGCCTCAGTATTACTGAAGCTTTGTTGTGGGCAATGAGGGATTCGAACCCCCGACCCCCTCGGTGTAAACGAGGTGCTCTGAACCAACTGAGCTAATTGCCCTCTTTCAAATTGGTTTGCAAATATAGAGATATTTTTATTTTGTAAACAAATATCTTGACTAAAAAGATTAATAAAGTTTCGGTTTAGCATATTGTTGAGATTTAAGCGACTATAAATCAATGTTTTGAATAGGTAAAAAAAACCTTTGATTAATGCGGTTTTATTGCAAAAAACTCGGATGAGTTGACTATCTTTGTGGAAAAGGAAAAAAATGTCTCGAAAAAAGATAAAATCAGCCCTAATCTCAGTTTTTTATAAAGATGGATTGGAGCCGATTGTTAACAAGTTAAATGAACAAGGAGTTACTATCTATTCTACTGGAGGAACTCAGAATTTTATTGAAAAATTAGGAATAAATGTCGTTCCTGTGGAAGAGCTTACTTCTTACCCTTCCATTTTAGGGGGAAGAGTTAAAACATTGCATCCAAAAGTATTTGGAGGAATTTTGACCAGAAGAGCAAACCAAAGTGACCAAAAAGAGATAGCTGAATACGAAATTCCAGAATTAGATTTGGTAATAGTGGATTTGTATCCATTTGAGGAAACCGTGAAGTCAGGAGCAAGTGAAGAGGAAATCATTGAAAAAATTGACATTGGAGGTATTTCGTTAATTAGGGCAGCAGCAAAAAATTACAAAGACGTTACGATCGTCTCATCTGTCAGTCAGTATGAAAAATTATTGGGTTTAATTTCAGAAAATGACGGAGCTCTTTCTTTGGAAGAAAGAAGAGAGTTTGCAAAAGATTCTTTTGATGTTTCATCCAATTACGATTCTCATATTTTTAATTATTTCGATGACAACAACCAATCATCATTCAAACAAAGTATACAGGAAAAATCGGCTTTGAGGTATGGAGAGAATCCGCATCAAAAAGGAAGTTTTTATGGCGATTTAACTGGTTTTTTTGATAAACTACACGGGAAAGAGTTGTCTTACAATAATTTACTAGATGTAGATGCAGCGGTTAACTTAATACTAGAGTTCAAAGACTCTAAACCAACTTTTGCTATTCTGAAGCATAACAACGCTTGTGGCTTGGCTACAAGAGATACGATTTCACAAGCCTACACAGATGCGTTAGCTGGAGATCCAGTATCGGCATTTGGTGGAGTATTGATTTCAAACACAGAAATTGATAAAGAAACAGCAGATAAAATTCATACTTTGTTTTGTGAGGTGGTGATTGCCCCTTCTTTCTCGGCTGAAGCTCTTGAAACTTTAACAGGAAAAAAGAATCGAATCCTATTGGTTCAAAAACAATTTTCCTTACCCAGTAATCAATTCAGAACGATATTAAACGGAGTATTGGTTCAGGACAAAGATTTTATTTCAGACTCTAAAAATGAGTTTAAAACAGTCACGAATACTTCTCCTTCGGAATCTCAAATGACAGACTTAGAGTTTGCTGGAAAGATTTGCAAACACACAAAATCAAATACGATTGTTCTAGCAAAGAATGGTCAATTATTGGCCAGCGGCACAGGTCAGACTTCAAGAGTGGATGCTCTAAACCAAGCAATTCATAAGGCAAAGTCCTTTGGTTTTGATTTACAACATGCTGTTATGGCTTCAGACGCCTTTTTCCCTTTCCCTGATTGTGTAGAAATTGCTGGAAATGAAGGGGTAAATGCAGTTGTTCAGCCAGGAGGCTCAATAAAAGATGACTTATCAATTGAGTACTGTAATGCCAACAAAATATCAATGGTATTTACAGGTACCAGACACTTTAAACACTAAGAATATAATGGGACTATTTAGTTTTTTTCAACAAGAGATTGCCATTGATTTAGGTACAGCAAACACAATTATTATCCAAAATGGAAAAATAGTAGTGGATGAACCTTCCATTGTGGCAATGGATATAAAGACCGATAAAATTATTGCGATTGGAAAACGTGCTCAACAAATGCATGGAAAAACGCATGAAAACATCCGAACGATTCGTCCATTGAAAGATGGAGTAATCGCAGATTACAAGGCTACTGAGGAAATGATAAAGGGGATGATAAAGATGACTCAGGAAAAGAAAAATGTATTTTCTTCTTTGTCAAAAATAAGAATGATGATTTGTATTCCATCGGGAATTACTGAAGTTGAGAAAAGAGCGGTAAGTGATTCTGCTCAACATGCTGGAGCGAGAGAGGTCTATCTTATTCACGAACCAATGGCGGCTGCTATTGGAATCGGTATTGATGTTCAAGAACCAATGGGGAACATGATTATTGACATCGGAGGTGGTACATCAGAAATTGCTGTCATTGCTTTAGGGGGAATTGTGTGTGATAAATCGATAAGAGTTGCAGGAGATGATTTTACTGCAGACATCGAAGATTACATGAGAAGACAACACAATATTTTGATTGGAGAAAGAACTGCCGAAATAATTAAAATTGAGGTAGGAGCAGCAACCATGGATTTAGATGATCCACCAGAAGATTATGCGGTAAGAGGAAGAGATTTGATGACGGGCATACCCAAAGAAATTACCATTTCATACAAGGAGATAGCTCAATCCTTAGATAAATCGATTACTAAAATTGAAGAAGCGATTTTGTCGGCTCTCGAGATGACCCCTCCAGAACTCTCAGCAGATATCTATAAAACTGGAATTTATTTAGCTGGTGGTGGGTCTCTTTTAAGAGGTTTAGACAAGCGTTTTTCTTTAAGAACACAATTGCCTATCCATATTGCTGACGAACCATTGAGATCGGTGGTGAGAGGTACAGGTATTGCATTGGATAATATCGATAGATTTCAATTCTTAATGAAAGGAATATAAGCACCTAGTAATTTTAAACAGGCCAGTACGATATGAAAAACTTACTTTTATTTTTTAATAAAATTAGATTCCTGCTGTTTTTCATTGTGCTCCAAATGTTTGTTTTTTTTCTAGTTCAACGGAATTCAAGTTTCCAACAATCACAAATTTTAAATTCTAGTGCAAGTATTTCCGGTTGGTTATTTCAACAAAAAAACGCTGTATTTCAATACTTCAATTTAAGGAAAGAAAATAAAGCGCTTTCCGAACAAAACGCTCAACTAAAACAAGAAGCTTTTTTTAATTATAGCATAGTTTCCAAAGACTTAATTCAAATAGATAAACAATATTATGCCCAACAATATTTATTTCAACCAGCTGTCGTAATTCAAAATTCAACCAGTAGTGAAAAAAATATTCTGACTTTAGATGTAGGAACTACCAAGCAAACTCAGCCTGAAATGGGAGTTGTCAATGCGAATGGCATCGTTGGATTTGTGCGTAATGTGTCCGATCATTACTCCACCGTTATGAGTTTAATGAATGTAGAATTCAAGATTCCGGTAAAGCCATTGAATGATAGTTGTGTTGGAACTTTGCAATGGCTGCCAACCGATAAGATAAATGAAATGACCGTGACAGGAATTCCATCCTACTTTTCCATCAATAAAGGGGATACAATTATCACCCAGGGCGGTTCGGGAATTTTTCCTCAAGGAGAAATAGTTGGCGTTGTAACCCAAAAAAAAAGAGAACCAGGCAGTAAAAATCAGGTGGTAAAAATTAAAACTGCCGTAGACTTTTACGCCATTCATCACGTATTCGTAGTAACAAATTTATACAAAACAGAATTAGATTCTGTGATTCAATCTTTCGGACAACAATGAACAGTATACTAGCAAATAGTCTCCGCTTTATTGGACTAGTTCTTATTCAAGTATTTGTGATAAATCAAATTGATTTAGGCTTTTTGAACTCCTATATTTCGCTTTCTGTCTATGTTTCTTTCTTATTGACTTTTTCCACCAAATTACCCAAGTATATTACCATGCTTGTCGCTCTCCTTTTAGGGTTATGTATCGATATGTTTTTAAATACAGAAGGTATTCATGCTTCATCTTGCTTATTCTTGGCATTGATTCGCCCGTTGTTGCTCAGAAGAATACAAACCACAAATCCGCTTGAAAACGTTCAAGAACTAACCGTTTATACCGAGGATATTCAAAAGTATGCGTTATATTGCGTCTTGCTTCTTGGAGCTTTTTTCTTTTGGCTATTTTTGTTAGAAGAGTTTTCTATTTTGGCTTTGCCACTCATCTTACTAAAAACCATTTTGAGTACTATTTTTACTACACTTCTAATCATTGTGGGGCAATATTTATTGTACCAAAAACCAAAAAATTAACTGTATTATGATTAACATTAAATTACTTTCAGAAATGTGCGAAACACCGGGAGCTCCGGGATTTGAAGATAGAATTAGAAAAGTTGTATTGAAAGAAATTGAATCTTTGGTGGATGAGTTCTCTGTTGATAATTTGGGAAATGTAACGGCCATTAAAAAAGGAAAAGACAGCTCCAAGAAAGTCATGTTGGGTGCTCATATGGATGAGATAGGCTTTATTGTGACTCACATTGATGAGAATGGATTCGTACGGTTTCATACATTAGGTGGGTTTGACCCCAAAACTTTGACAGCACAAAGAGTAATTGTACACGGGAAAAAAGATTTAATGGGAGTAATGGGCTCTAAGCCGATTCATGTAATGACAGCCGAAGAAAGAACAAAAATGCCCAAGACTACCGATTATTTCATCGACATGGGAATGAGCAAAGAAGAGGTAGAGAAGTACATCGAGGTGGGAAATCCAATAACAAGAGAACGAGGTTTGATCGAGATGGGGGATTGTGTTAATTGCAAGTCGATAGATAATCGAGTTTCAGTTTTTATTTTGATTGAAGTATTGAAACAATTGCAAGAGGTTCCGTACGATGTATATGCCGTATTTACTGTACAGGAAGAAGTTGGTCTCAGAGGTGCCAATGTTTCAGCGCTAAACATCAAGCCAGATTTTGGTTTTGGAATTGATACCACCATTGCATTTGATGTGCCAGGAGCTTCGGCCCACGAAAAAGTAACTGAATTAGGAAAAGGAACGGCTATAAAAATAATGGATTCGCAAACTATTTGTGACCACCGAATGGTCAGCTTTATGAAGAAAACAGCTGATAAGCATTCGATTACTTGGCAACCAGAAATACTGCCGGCTGGTGGGACTGACACAGCTGGAATTCAAAGAATGACTCCTGGAGGTTCCATTGCAGGAGCTGTTTCCATTCCTACTCGTCACATTCATCAGTCGATAGAAATGGCAAACAAAACAGACATTAAAGGAAGTATTGATCTACTTGTTGCTTGTTTAGCTGAATTGGATCAACACGATTGGAGTTTTTAGGTTCGTCTAGAAAATAGAGTATGAGTCAGAGAATGGGTAAAGCAGTCATTCTGAACTCGATTCAGAATCAGTTTGCGGTTAATTGCCAAGTCTAATTAGATGTTCTTTTTGTGTTTAGTCAATAACACATCGCGTTAATTTTAGACTCAATAGGAGAGATTCTTTTTCAGAATCAGGTATTTTTTTTCGAGAATTGATTTGATAAATTTGCAATTCAGGAGCTAGCCCTAACATTATCGTTAAATTTAGTTTTTGGATTGAATCTAATTCCAAAACTGTTTGGAAATCATCATATTGTAAGTTTTTCGCTGTAATTTCAATTTCCCCACAATTAATAGACATAGAATATTCTCCATCAATGCCAGTATTTACTATAATGTATTCATCAGAAAAATCAGTTCTAATTTCAAAATTTGCGAAAGGAATAGCTTTTCCATTATTATCCATGAAAGCAACAGTTACATTGTTGCTATCAATTAGATTGGAGTAGGAATAATTAAGTGAGTTTGTATCTTCCTCATTCTGAAAACTAAAGCAATATACATGACCGTATTTTTCTTTTTTGTCATGCCCTTGGTAACTCCATTTCTGACAAAAAGAAATGGAGTTAATCAATATAAAAAGAAATGTCAATTTCATTGGCATATTTTCAAATTGGCTAATCGACAAATTAGCCTAATGATCGCCAGTTTTACTCTTAAAAAAGATACTTTTTACCCTTACCGCGGGTACCCATAATTTAGACAAAATATATTTCACAGGGTTACTTTTGTCCACTTTCCACTTGGTAGTTCTGGCGGACTCTTGTTGTTTTTCATGAATTGAAAAAGCATAAGTGGCCATAGATAATCGCGCTTTTCCGGGAGGGAAATTAATTTTATCATAACCATGAAGTGTGTATCCTCTGCATTGCATGATGGCTAAACGATTAAATGGCACTCCAATCTCAGCTTTTTCTCCAGTTTCGCTGTGTTCCAGTTTCAAATGTCCACCGTATTCCTCTTTCCAATCTTTATTGAGGTACAACAAAATATTTAGGTTTCTGTACCAAGTTGGTTTAAGTGGGTGGTAGTTAAAATCTACGTGCATATCTAGAAAACTCCCTTCTTTCCCTTGGTGAATTCCTCCCCCGTACAAGTCAGGATCCACAAATACATCTTCGCCTGTAATGTAATGCAGAATATCTTTGAATCTATCAGAAGTCATTTCTCTATGAAATTCTTCAAACTCTGGTGCAATATCCTTTATTTTTGATTTTTCAAATTTGTTTTTTGAAAAAGCATAATCTGCGCTTTTTGTCTCAATATCAGGGATATTATCTACTAAAGCTGATAGCTTTTCTTCGTGGCAAAAATTATCTATTGCGATACATGGAAATGGCTTTGCCGTCATGTATTCTTCTCTTAATTTGGCTTTGTTTGCCTCTAAATATTCAAAATTTATCATAGAATTGGAGTTATAATTCGGTCAATATTTTTATTTCTTCTAAGTTAGTTATTCCCCAGTTTTCTTGCTCTTCTTGGCTCCATAAATCCGGGAAAAAGATTCGTTTTTGATATCTAGGGTGCATGTATTTATGCCAGTCACTTCCACCAGTTGCTGCCGCTTCTCCTAAGTACTTTGCCGCTGCATGATAATGATGCATTACCCATTTTATGTTTACGGTGTAATCATAGTGTCTCATTGCGTTCACTAAGGTCACATTCTTCTGAAATTCTTCGGGCAATTCCTTAAATTTGGTCCAAAGGTTTACGGTGTTGTAATCCTTCATGAAGTCAATCAGTTTCTTTTTGTATTTTTTTTCAAAATTAACGAGAAGAGCATTTTTCTTACCCGTTTTGAAGTCTTTGCCCGCGGCTTGCCAGTACATGTGCTCAAAAGCATGTTCGTAAGGTGTGTCCCTGTCAATAGTAGCTCTAAAACGAAGATCGATTAGATTGATCAATTCAGTTGAAGCGATTTCTATCTGGCGGTATTGAGCACTTTGGAACCCACTGGCTGGAGTCAGTGTGTCTCTAAACTTCATATATTGTTCAAGCTCCATACCATCGCCCATTACCGTAAATGAATTGGCGAGTACATCAAAATATCTGCTTATTCGCCCCAGATGCATCGTAAACTTTTCGGGCTGTATATTTTCTTGATCAGCAATCTGAGCAATTTCCCACAAAATCATTTTAAATAACAATTCATTGACTTGATGGTACATAATAAATACCATTTCGTCTTTTAGTTGTGTTCTCTGGGTTTGAAGGCTTAACAAAGCATCAACCTGAGCGAAATCCCAGTAAGTCATTGGCTCCGCATGCAATAGTCCCGACAAATGAACATCAGGATTTTGACCCATCGCTTCGTATTTTTTATCTATCGCAGCTAGTAATTCTTCTCTTTTCATGTTTTTAATATTAAGCCGATTAGCGAATGAGTTAATTAGCCAATTTTTAAATTTCAGTCATCTATGTTAATAGTAATTTTTGCATTTATTTCTCTTTCTTCCCTTATACTTAGAGTATCATCATTAATGCTATTAGGTTCTATTCTATGGCTTTGCCCACCTTCAGAGTGCTGGTTAGAATTACAATTAATTAAAGATATCGAGATAATGGATAAAGTTAGTTTACTTATTCTTTTCATACTACTCCATTGGCATATTCGCTAATCATAAAATCGGCTAATTATTAAAGCGTCCCTCTCTTTGCTTGCTCTCTTTCAATGGATTCAAACAAGGCTTTGAAATTTCCAGCTCCAAATCCTCTTGCACCCATTCTTTGGATAATTTCAAAAAACAAAGTGGGTCTATCCTCAATTGGCTTGGTAAATATTTGTAATAAATAGCCTTCCTCATCGGCATCAATCATTATTCCCAATCCTTTAAGAGTTTCTATGTCTTCTCTCAATTCGTGAGAATGCTCCTCTAACCTTCCTGGTACGGCACGGTAATATTCTTCGGGTGGCGTAGAGAGAAACTCAATTCCTCTTGCTCGCAGTTTGCTCACAGTAGAAATAATGTCATCTGTAGCTACCGCGATATGCTGCACTCCTGGCCCTTCATAATAGTCCAAATATTCTTCTATTTGCGACCTTTTTTTACCTTCAGCTGGCTCGTTTATTGGAAATTTAATTCTTCCATTACCGTTACTCATTACCTTACTCATCAAGGCAGAATATTCGGTATGAATTTGCTTGTCGTCAAAAGATAAGAAATTGACAAACCCCATCACATCTTCGTACCATTTTACCCATGTATTCATTTCATTCCACCCAACATTTCCAACCATGTGGTCAATGAACTTAAGCCCGGTTGGTTCAGGATTGTAATCTGATTCCCACTTTTCGTAACCTGGCAAAAACTGACCGTTGTAGTTTTTTCTTTCTACAAACATGTGTACTGTTTCTCCATAGGTATAAATCCCAGCTCTTACCACTTCTCCATGTTCGTCCTTTTCAACTGTTGGCTCCATAAAGGATTTAGCTCCCCTTTTGGTAGTTTCTTCCCATGATTTTTGAGCATCGTCTACCCAAAGAGCTACGAATTTTACACCATCTCCATGTTTTGCTAGGTGGTCATTCATCCAGCTACTTGAATTTAGAGGAGTAGTTAGTACAATGCGAATTTTGTCTTGTTTTACTACATAAGAAGCATAGTCTTTACAACCTGTTTCAAGTCCTTTATAAGCATGAGATTGAAATCCAAAAGCAGTTTTGTAAAAGTGGGCTGCCTGCTTGGCATTTCCCACAATAAATTCTACGTAATCTGTTCCCAAAAGAGGCAAGAAATCTTGCGCTCCTTCAAATATTTTTTCTAGTCCGTATTCAACGTTTTTAATGTCTTCTTTCATAATGTTTTAATTAGCAAATTAGCTAATTTGAGAATTAGCCAATTATTAAGTATTTCAATTGTTAATGTCAATGGCTAATTGGCTTATTACCTCATTAGCTAATAATTTTAATGTTCCAACCAACTTTTATAATAGTCCCCGTCTTCCAATTTCACAGCCTCTTCAGTTACCATTAAAGGTTTAAAAGTATCTACCATCACTGCGAGTTCTTCTGTTTCGGTTTTTCCTATGCTGCGCTCCATGGCACCAGGGTGAGGTCCGTGAGGAATTCCTGCCGGGTGAAGTGTAATTTGTCCTTTTTCAATGTTGTTTCTGCTCATAAAATCGCCATCTACATAGTACAACACTTCGTCAGAATCTATATTGCTGTGATTGTAAGGTGCAGGAACTGATTTTGGGTGGTAATCATATAGTCTGGGTACAAATGAACAGATTACAAACGTATCTGTTTCGAATGTTTGATGAATAGGAGGTGGTAAATGCACTCTTCCCGTTATTGGTTCAAAATCGTGAATAGAAAATTTGTAGGGAAAATTGTAACCATCCCAGCCTACAACACTAAATGGGTGAGCTGCATAATTGTATTCGTGAATCATGTCTTGCTTTTTCACTTTTACCAAAAAGTCTCCTTGTTCGAAAAAAGTTTCAAGTTCGGAAGGGCCATGTAAATCACGTTCGCAAAATGGCGAATGTTCCAAGTGTTGTCCAAACCAATTTCTGTATCGTTTTGGGGTGTAAATTGGGCTTTTTGATTCTACAATAAACAATCTGTTATCTTCCGAGTCAAAGTTTATTTGGTAAATCATTCCTCTGGGAATTACCAAGTAATCACCGTATTCAAAATCAATATTGCCCATCATAGTTCTTAGCTTCCCAGAACCTTCATGGATAAAAATAACCTCGTCACTGTCCGTGTTTTTATAAAAATAATCGGTGAGTGATTTTTTAGGCGAAGCCAAAATAATTTGACAATCAGAGTTCATCAACACACACTTTCTACTTTCCAGAAAATCATTGATTGGGGGAACTTTAAATCCTTTGAGCGCCAATGATTTCATGTTTTTTTCCACTGCAATTTTCGGAGCAACCGAATATGATTTTACCACCTCTTTTACCTGAGTTGGGCGTTGGGTATGATACAAAAGCGATGACATTCCGTCAAATCCAATGGTTCCGAAAAGTTCTTCGTAATAAAAACTACCGTCAGGCTTTTTGAAAACGGTGTGTCGTTTTGGTGGGATATTTCCCAGTGTGTGGTATCTTGGCATACTTTAAATGTAATGAATTATTAGGAGTTATAAATGAAAATTGAGCGCAAACTGCCCTTATTACTCTGGATTTTTGATAATCACAGAGAGCTTTAACGAAAAGATATTTTCCCAGCTTTTTTCCATTTAAAAATATTCAGATTAAAAAGTGATGAAGCTACTTTTTTAATTTGTTTCTAAAATTAAGAAAAATTTGTGAAATGCCTTACCTGATAGATGTCAGTTTTATTGAATCATTTCATCTAAGGGGAGAGCGGCTTCAGGGCAGGTTTTCTCCATTCCAGCCATAACTTGCGCTTGATTTAGACCTTCAAATTCCGGCCTAGCATTTACCTCATCAGAACATTCCATTACTTCTATTATGTTATTCTTTTTTTTATCGTAGCTCTTTAAGCATTCGCATCGGGCTTCTATTGCTTGTTCAAGTATAGGTTTTTCTTCTTGGCATTGGATAATGGTGCACAAAAGAATTAGGGGTATAATTAATCTTTTCATTAAGGTTGCGGTTTTCAATAAAAATAGCAGAGGTTATGGAATCACCATTGTGTAACGTCCAATAGAATTTATTTTTTAGAATTGAAATATACTGATAATAATCCGTAATTTTGCCACATGGAAAACAATCACACGAACATAAGCGAATTGGGCGAATTTGGATTTATCAATAGACTGACTGAAAAAATTAAGTTAACAGATAAAGATGTGCTAAAAGGAATAGGAGATGATGCGGCTGTGGTAGATTTTGGAAACAAAAAAACAGTCATCACCACAGATACCTTAACGGAAGGTGTTCACTTTGATGTTTCTTACACTCCACTTAAGCACTTGGGATATAAAGCAGTGGTTGTCAATGTTTCGGATATTGTAGCCATGAACGCTCAACCCAAGGCAATTACAGTAGCTTTGAGTTTTTCTAGCCGTTATCCTGTCGAGGCGATTGACGAGTTGTACGAAGGTATTTTATTGGCCGCTAATCTGTACGGAGTAGAAGTGATAGGTGGAGATACCACTTCTTCGCTTTCTGGATTGATTATCAATATCACTGCAATGGGAGTAGCGGATGAAAAAGAATTGGTGTACAGAAATGGAGCAAAAGAGAATGATTTGTTAGTGGTTTCGGGAGATTTGGGAAGTGCCTATGTGGGATTACAATTGTTGGAAAGAGAAAAGCAGGTATTTAAAGCCAATGACAAAATCCAACCCGATTTGGAAGGGAATGATTACGTATTGGAAAGAATCTTGAAGCCAGAGGCGAGGTTAGATATTTTGGAATTACTAAAAAAAATGGACGTTCAGCCAACCAGTATGATTGATATTTCTGATGGATTGGCCTCTGAGATTTTTCATATTGCTACTCAAAGTGAAGTGGGATGTAGCATTTATGAAGATAAATTACCTATTGATCCTCAAACTGTATTGACTGCTCAAGATTTTGATATGTCACCTACCATTGTTGCATTAAATGGAGGAGAAGATTACGAATTGTTATTTACGATCAAGCAAAGTGATTTTGAAAAAGTAAAAGGAAATCCGCATTTGAGTATTATTGGTCACATGACTGATAAGAACTCAGGAGTCAACTTAATTACTCGTGATGGTTCTTCGCAACCACTAACGGCTCAGGGCTGGGATGCGTTTTTGAAGAAAGAAATGGAAGACGAATTGAAAGGAAAAGGAGAGGAAGAGTAGATTCCTCCCGATTATGTCCGGACAGGCTATTCCAACCTTTCCCAAAGGGAAGGAGTATTCTTGCGTTAATTTTCAAATTCCCCTACCTTTGGGAAGGTTAGGATGAGATTTTCATCTGTCATCCTGAATTTATTTCAGGATCTCACAGAGCATATTTCAAGTTTTTAATTTGTAATATTTCCATGAATAGAGTTTCCGATCTCGAATGGTCGGGACGAAATGACGCTCGCTTTGTTTTTTTCATCTGTCATTCCCAACTCCGATCGAGAATCTTCAGGTGAGAATATTCCATGTTTTTTTCAAGAAACCTCTCATTGCATGAGATTCTTATACAAGTGCGTAATGACAAGCCAAATAGTTTGGGTAATAGATTATCTCATCATCCCAATTATCTCCTCATAATCCTTCTCCAAAATTTTCCCATTGTACCATTCTTTTTCAATAGTAGAATTGTATTTTTCGTAGAAATTAATAGCAGGTTCGTTCCAGTCGAGTACTTGCCATTTTGCTAGGCTAGCTCCCAAATTTTTTGCTTCTTCCAAAAAAGCTTTAAATAAGAGTTTTCCTATTCCCTTTCCTCTTAACTCTTCTTTCACTACAAAATCCTCTAGGTAAAGCATTTTTCCTTTCCAAGTGGAATAGGCCATGTAGTAAAATACGATCCCAACTATTCGGTGTTCTTGCTCGGCAAGAATAATGTCGAACACTTTATTGTTAAAATCCTTTTTATAATCAGCTAAAGTTACGGTTACTTCTTGAGGTGCTTTTTCGTAAAGTGCCAGTTCATTTACTAAATCCAGCACAGCTTGTAAATCTTGTTTGGTGGCTTTTCGTAGGGTTGTTTTCATTGGATGAATTTATAACTTTAATAATCATAACACAAAAAATGCGGAGTCATTCCGTACTAGATACAGAATCTATTAACTAGTATAACTGATGCTTGCATACAGACCCTGAATCAAGTTCAGGGTGACTTTTTATTTTTTTGTTCAGTAAAATTTCCTGGCTTCTTGGGCTTTTCTGAATTCACTGGATAAAATGTATCGTCTGTTTAGTTTTTTAGAACGAGAGAAGTTTGAAAATTACCGCAACAATTCCTTCGCTACAATAAGGTCAATAGGGGAAGTGATTTTTATGTTTTCTGGGTTTCCTTTTACGGGATGAATGTCATGGCCACTGGCTTCATAGACAGAGGCGTCATCTGTAAATTTATGAGAGAAATCTTTGCAATAAGATTCTTTTATTAGCTGAGCATTAAAGTACTGAGGGGTTTGAACTTGCTTTACAAGACTCCTGTCTAACATTTCGTTTCTATGTTCGGTTATGTACCTCAGGCTGTTTACAGAATCTTCAACTGGAATCGCAGAAAAGTGTGTTTGAGTTTCTTGGAAACATCGAGTAATGGTTCCCAATGACACCAGAGGTCTTACCGAATCGTGAATGCCTACAATTGCATTTCGTGGCACTAAATCTAACGCGTTTTTAACTGAAAAAAATCGTTCATTTCCTCCCTTTACCGTTTTGTGATTGAAGTTGAAATTGTACAGTTGAATTAGTTCCTTCCAATATTCAATATAGTCCGGATGAAGTGAAATGATAAATTTAATGGAGCTATCTGCCTCCAAAAACTTCTCTATGGTATGAAAAATAATTGGTTTATCATTGATTTTTATGAACTGCTTGGGCAAAGGAGAGTTCATTCTTTTGCCAACTCCACCAGCCACAATTATTACATAATGATTTGATTCCATTTTTTTTGTTTAGACCTAAAGATAACAAAAGTACTGCATACCATGAAAATAGGAGTCTCAAATTCTTTTGCGAACAATAGAGCATAAAAAAATCCCACCGGAAGGGCAGGATTTAAATTTAATTTCTCTTTGCGAGTATATTTTTGAAAAAGGATTAGATGATTAACATCGCATCTCCGTATGAGAAGAATTTATATTTTTCTTTCACTGCTTCTTCATAAGCTCTCATAACAAAGTCGTAACCACCAAAGGCACAAACCATCATCAGCAGCGTAGAATAGGGAGTATGGAAGTTGGTAATCAATCGATTTGGAATGCTGAATTCGTATGGAGGAAATATAAACTTATTGGTCCATCCATCAAAAGGTTTCAAAAGATTTTCTGAAGAAACTGAAGATTCAATTGTTCTGACAGAGGTAGTCCCAATTGCACACACATTTTTCTTGTTTTTTATTCCTTTGTTAATGATGTCTGCATTCATTTGACTCACGTAGGCTCTTTCTGATCCCATTTTGTGTTTTGTCAAATCTTCCACCTCTACCGGTTGAAACGTTCCTAATCCTACATGAAGAGTAACTTCTGCAAAATTCACTCCTTTTATCTCTAGTCTTTTTAGCAAGTTTTTACTAAAGTGAAGTCCAGCTGTTGGAGCGGCAACCGATCCTTCATGCCTTGCATAAATGGTTTGGTATCTTTCTTCGTCTTCTGGTTCTACCTCTCTTTTTATATATTTAGGTAGTGGTGTTTTTCCTAGCTGTCTTACTTTGTCCTGAAATTCTTCGTATGTCCCGTCAAATAAAAATCTTAATGTTCTACCTCTCGAGGTGGTGTTGTCTATTACTTCGGCAACCAACTCTTCATCTTCTCCAAAGTACAACTTATTACCTATTCTTATTTTTCTTGCTGGATCTACCAAAACATCCCAAAGTAGACTGTCTTTGTTCAGTTCTCTCAAAAGAAATACTTCAATTTCAGCACCCGTTTTTTCCTTGTTCCCAATCATTCGGGCAGGAAATACTTTTGTATTGTTCATGATGAGTACATCTTCATCATCAAAGTATTCAATCAGGTCTTTGAATTGCTTATGTTCAATGGTTTGCTTTTCTCTGTTTAGCACCATTAATCTTGCTTCGTCTCTGTTTTCGGCTGGGTACTCTGCCAATAACTCTTCCGGTAATTCGAATCCAAATTTTGATAATTTCATAGGTAGTTTTTATTTCAGAATACAAAAATACGATTTTGCTACCTTTTTTCCTAACAATTAGGAGTGCTTCAAAAGAAGGACAAAAGATTAGTCTAACGGAATAAATTCCGAATCGAAAATCCATTGCTGAACCTCTTCAATCGTGTACGCATCATTCACATTGTATTCTCCAATTTTTGTTCTTCGTAGTTCTGTTAAGTGTGCACCATTGTTCAGTTTTACTCCAAAATCGTAGGCAATAGAGCGGATGTATGTTCCTTTACTGCAAGCAATTCTTACTTTTACTTCTGGCAGTTTTATTTCCAACACTTCCATTTCGTAAATGGAAATTTTATTTGGCTTTACTTTTACCTCTTCACCTGCACGTGCTAGGTTATAGGCTCTTTTTCCGTCAATTTTCTTTGCCGAAAAAATAGGCGGTAACTGATCTTGTTCGCCTATAAACGATGCTGCGCAGGTCCTAATATCGTTCTCAGTGATTTCCGAAATCTCAAAGGTTTTGTCAACTTCCGTTTCTAGATCGTAGGATGGAGTTGTGGCTCCTAATTTTATGGTGGCAGTGTATTCTTTTGGCAAATTTTGAAAAGAAGAAATAGTTTTGGTTTTCTTGCCCGAACACATGATTAATAAGCCTGTTGCCAAGGGGTCCAAAGTACCAGCATGGCCAATTTTGTACCGTTTTTTTTTGGTTTGTTGAATAAATACTCGTTTTATTCTATTTACTGCCCCAAATGAGGTTATTTTGAGTGGTTTGTCAATCAATATGACTTCTCCATCATGAAAGTTTACTGAGTGGTTCATGCGGTGTGTTACAGAATTGAATAAAGTATTGCGGCTATTCCTATTACGAAACAATAGATGGAAAACGAAGTTAGTTTTGAGTTTTTTACGAGTTTAATCATCCATTGGCAAGCAAAAAGCCCAGTAAAAAAGGCAAAAATAAATCCTACTACGTAAGTCAAAGATTCTGATGAATTTACGACTGACTCACCACTGGTAAGGTCTAATAAGTCTTTAGCAATTTTTCCAAAAATAAGAGGAACTACCATCAAAAAGGAGAATCGAGCTGCCTTTTCTCTATCAATTCCTAATAAAACAGAAGTAGAAATGGTCGCTCCGGATCTTGAAATTCCCGGAAGAATGGCAATCATTTGTGAAATTCCTATGATGAAAGAATTTACTAAACTCACCTCTTTATTGGTTGTTTTGGCTTTGTCGGCAACAAACAAAAGCGCTCCGGTGATTAAGAGCATAAAACCTACTAGCAGTATTTTACCTGCAAAAAATGACTCGATGAAATCATCGTACATCAATCCAATCAATGCGGCTGGAATCATCGACAACACAATTTTTAACGAAAATTGAAATTGGGGATTGTTTTTAAATTGAAAGAGTCCTTTTATTATGTCAACAATATCTTTTCTGAAAATAACACAAGTACTAAGTGCCGTGGCAAAGTGAAGGACAACCGTCATTGTCATACTTTCTTGTATTTCTTTATTGAAAATAGCTTTTACAAGCTCAATGTGACCACTGCTGCTCACCGGTAAAAACTCGGTTAGCCCTTGAACTATACCAAGGATAATTGCTTCTAATAAACCCATAAAGATGAATTGGAATTCGGTTTATTTTTTGGTAGGAGTGTCAATGTCTTCGGCAGGAGTTTCTGGTTTGAAATTTTTTATTATTCCAAAAAGCACAATTACGTAACCAGCGATTACAATAAAAGGTGCAAGTGTTAATCTTCTGAAATTGAAAATTTCATCGCTATAATCACTTGGATCTTCTGGGTTTCCTCCCGACATAATGATGTAACCCAATACAAATACTAAGATTCCTGCAAGAATCATGAAGTAATTTTTTTTCGTAAAATAAATATTTTCGTTTTCCATAAGGTGTTATTGTTTGTAAAGTTTGTCTTGGCTTAATTTTAAATACTTGTTCATTGAAAAATAAGTAGATCCAAAGCTAACTAAAATTCCAATAGCGATAATGATTCCAAATATGATAAGGTTGGAATTGATATTCTCAGCATTGAATACTAATTCTCCAATAATGGAGTTGTAATTTTCCAATACTAAGCTCAGCAGTATATAGAGGATAATTGCTAATAAAGCTGATGTAATCCCTTGAATAATAGAATTTAGTAAAAATGGTTTTTTGATAAAACTATGTTTTGCTCCTACAAACTGCATCGTTCTGATTAGAAATCGCTTTGAAAAAATGGCAAGCCTAATGGTGTTATTAATTAGGATGACTGCAATAATAAGTAATATACTGCTGAGTCCTAACGCATACCAAAGACCGTTATAAAATGTATCATTTATTGTTTGAAATTGAGCCTTGCTGTATGAAATTTCGCTTACAAAGTCTTCATACTTTTCAAGTATATTTTGTTCAAATAGCTGAACACTATCCAATTGAGCATACTCTTTTTTTAAGGTAAGATTAATGCTGTTGTACAAAGGATTTCCTCCCAAGAATTCATCAAGAAATTCTTCACCCATTCCTTCAATCATGAATTCTACGGCTTTTTCCTTGGGTATGTAGGTAGTGGAGTTGACCCGGTGATCGAGGCTTATTTCTTTCTCGATCTGCTGCATTTTAGCCATTTTTGCATTTTCTCGGAAAAATACATCGACCTCTATTTTTTCTTTTTGCTCCCCGTATATTTTATCTAAGCGCAAAATTGCCATTCCGAAAATGAGTAGCAAAAAAAGGATAAAACCCATGCTTATGGTCACATAAAACGAGGTTGTTTTGTATCTATTTCTTTGTGGCTTGGACATATACAAATGTAGAAAATATCCAAAGTCTTCAGCAAAATTGTCTTTCTTTTTTTCTATTATTAAGAACAATTAACACCAGATTTCACCAAGAATGAGAGAGTTACTCGCCAAAAAAGCATCGCGTGCCAACAGTTATCAGGTTGTCGCTCACGTGGCAAACGATACTGACAAGTACCATGAATTGGTGGAGATTGTAAAAGAAAATTCAAAACCCTATAGTGAAAAGGCAGCTTGGGCGATAAATCACTGTTTTGAGAATGGCACTGGTTTTTTTGATGATTATTTCGAAGATTTTGCCCAAATACTTGCAGATTCTTGTTACTCCGATTCAATAAAAAGAAATGTTGTCAGGATTTTTCAGTTTAAGGAAATTCCTATAAATCTTCAAGGCTCAGTGATCAATTCTTGTTTTCATCTATTACAAAAGAAAGAAACGGCAATCGCTGTGAAAGCATTTTCTATGGGGGTGTTAGAGAATATGGTGAAGCTTTACCCGGAACTCAAAAATGAATTGGCTGTATCTATAAAAGAGATATTGCCAACCGCATCTGCTGGAATAAAAAATAGAGGGCATCGGATTTTGAACAGGTTGAATTCTAATTGATACTTTTTAAAAGAATTTCTCCTATTAATTATTATTTTCAGACCTTTGTGGTTCAAAATAGGTAAACCATGTCAAAGGAAAAAACTTCACAAATAAATATAACGGTAAAAACAGATGAACACAATGTTCCAGAAGCGATGAATTGGACTGCGACCGATGCCAATATTTCTGACAAGGAATGCAAAGCAATGATTTTATCGGTGTGGGATAAAGAAGATAAAGCAGCACTTCGTATGGATTTGTGGACTAAAGAAATGATGGTCGATGAAATGAAGATGTTTTTTTACCAAACTTTGGTCACTATGGCGGACAATTTTCAAAAAGCCACTGGAGAAGACGCAATTGTAGAGGATTTAAGAGATTACTGCGCACATTTTGCTGACAAAATGAAGTTGGATCAGATGCGATAATCTGAAATACCAAATACTTTTCTACCTTTATTACAAGTGAATAAAGTGGAAAACATATTTAACAAACCCCATTTAATTTTGGCTTTTATTTCCCTTCTTGGGATTTATCAGTTGGCTTTTCAATTCAATTATTCTCAACCCAATTCCATTGCTGGTGATGGAGTGGGGTATTACCAATATTTACCGAATACTTTTCTGACTCAAAACCTAGATTCGCAAATTCCTGATGTTAGATTTATTCAAGAGATTGAGGGAAAGGGAGTGAACAAGTACTATATAGGAACGGCTGTTTCAACTCTTCCATTTTTTGGTTTGGGTCATATGATTGCGAAAGTTTCTGTCGAAAAAACGGACGGTTTTTCTTGGCCTTATCATTGGGCAATTTCTTTGGCTGGATTTCTGTTTTTATTGGGAGGTTTACTTTTTCTTATCAGATTTTTGGGTTTATTTGGTTTTTCCCGCACAATCCTTTCATTCACTCTTTTGTTACTTGTTTTTGGCACCAATTTGTTTGCTTATGCATACTTAATGCCTTCCATGTCGCATGTTTATTCTTTCTTTTGGATGACGGGTTTTTTATTTTTTTCCAAGAGCTACCTTGAATCGGGCGGGAATAGTCAACTGTTTTGGGCTATGTTTTTTCTTGGGTTTGTGATTTTGGTACGTCCAATCAATGGCATCGTTATTTTTGCCACTCCTTTTTTGGTAGGCTCTTTCTCCGAATTTAAAAAAGTAGTTAGTTCCGTTCTGGGTTCAAAAAAAGGAATTGTTTCTTTGCTCATTTTAATGATAATCCTGATTATTCAACCGGTATTTTGGTTTTTGCAATCTGGTGATTTTATGCTTTGGAGTTACGGGGACGAAGGATTTAATTTCACCCAACCTCAATGGGTAGAATTTTTATTTGGATTCAGAAAAGGAGCTTTGGTCTACACTCCTGTCTTGTTTTTTTCAATTGCTGGGTTGGGAGTTTTAATTAGAAAAAAAACTTACCAAGGCATGGGGTTGCTTATTTTTTTTGTGCTGTTAATTTACGTCTTGAGTAGCTGGTGGAACTGGTATTATGGCCCATCCTTCTCTCAACGTCCTTTGGTTGAGTTTTATGGGCTTTCATTTTTATTTGTCGCTTCTTTTCTAAACCAAATAAAGCTGACCTGGGCAAGAATAGGAGTAGGAATGTTAGCTCTATTCTTTATTCTACTAAACCTTATTCAAACCTATCAATATCACAATGGAATTATTTCTTCTTGGGATATGAATTGGAAAAAATACCAATATAGCTTTCTCAAGGTAAGTTCAGATTTCCAAAATTCGCTGGGAGGAAATGACGATATTATGCTTTATGCAGCAAAAACGACTGAACTAGCTCAAGCAAGCCATGATTTTGACTTCACAGAAAGTAGTTCATTTGATTATACGGGAAAAGAGTTTGGGTGGGAACAATTGTTTGTCGCAACACCAGATTTCCTGACCCGAAGAGGAATCTATGTTCAGGTAGATTTAGAGTTAAATGATTTGCAATTGTCAAAACAAAATGCAGCATTGTTTGTTGTTGAAATTCAAGATTCTACTGGAAATAATCGTCATTATTACACCTTTCCCATTCGCAGTATTCCTCCAACAAAAGAAGGATGGAAAAGAGAACACTATCAAATTGAATTACCTAAACTTAGTCAAGTTGGAGACAGGCTGAAACTCTATATTTGGAACAAAGAGAATGAATCCTTTTGGATTGACAACATTAATTTGAAGGTAATTGGGGTGAACTGATCGCAATAGAATGAATGATACTTATAAACTCTTCTTCAAAGCTATCAAAAGTGTTTTGCAAAGCTGAGCAATTGATTATAAATGAGTTGTCTGCCTTTATTGTCACGTAGAGTTGTGCTGTTAAAGGCAATCCTTCAAATAAATAATTGTAACGTACTTTTTTAAATTGTACTCCATTTATCTCCTGATAATTGGGTTCTTCGGTTTGTTCTAGCTCTTCAAACATTCCCTGAATCATTCTTAGGTTCCCCTCGAAAAAAGCATCTAACTCTTTTCCGTTTGTCCCTCCAACAACAATATTTACCATTTCTTGAAAAAAATCTTGATCACTTGTGGGAGACAAAACATGAATCATATTGAGCGTTGTATCATTCATTATTTCCCAGTTACTTGGGAAACTAAATGATACCGGAAAATAATCAGAAGAAAACAGGTTCTTGTTCATTTCATTTTCTGATTTTGTTTCAATAGTTTCTTTTATTTTTTTTTCTTCCTCGATTTTATTGCCACAAGAAATTAAAACTGCAATCAGCGATATTGATACGATATATTTCATGAACCAAAGATACTGTCTAGAATCGAAATCAAAAGATTTAATGATATGTTTTATGTATGGAACGCTATAATAGGGAGTAGAATTTTTTTTATCATTATATTGTAAGCTTGAGAAAGGATTTTTTAAATCCCTTCGTCCAATAGAAGTTGAAGTCAAGAATTAACAAATAGAATATGAGTATAAAAAGATTAATCTGTACAGTTGCTTTGTCCTGGATTTCGATAGCCGGTTATTCGCAACAAGGCGAATGGATTGAAATTAGAGATATGGAAACTTGGTCATCCGTTGGGTTTGAATTGGATTTGAATAAAAAATGGAGTTTTTCCTTAGAGGAACAACTAAGATTGAAGTCTAACTCTTCTGAAGTAGATTCATACTTTACAGAATTCGGATTGTTTTACAAAGGGTTGGAGCACTTTGAGTTTGGCGGAAATTTGCGATACCAAAGTGTGAATGACAATCAAGGAAAAATTCAAGGCTACGAAACACATTTTAGATATAATTTAGATGTAGCCTATTCTCACAAAATTGATCGGTTTAAATTGAAGTACAGAGTAAGGTATCAGAATAAAAATGAGCTAGGAATAGATGAGTTGGCAGGGGATTATCCGATTCATAAATGGAGATTGAAAATTGCGGCTAATTATAATATTAGAAAATGGAAATTTGATCCCACTTTTTCAGCCGAAATTTTTAGAAGGTCTGAAGAAAATACTGAAGCTGGTTTTGATAGAATGAGATTTACCTTGGGTACTAAATACGATTTGAAGAAATTTGGAGAACTGAAGGGGTTTTATAGAATAGAGAAAGAACTGAATGTATCCTATCCTAAGTCAACTCATATTTGGGGATTGTCTTATGTGTACACATTGAAAATTAAAACGAACTAACGATGAACAAATTATTGATTTCCATTTCAACTCTTGCAATAGTATTAACTGCCTGTAAGAAAGAGATTTTTATAGAAAGCGGAACAGGATTGGAAGATTGGACGACTGAGACTCATTCCAATGATGTGTCTCCCAATTATAATATTGTATTCAATCAAAATAAGGTGAACAAGATTCATATTGTGTTTACTGCGGACGAGTGGTCAGCGATGCAAGCCGACTTGATAGATGTGACGGGAGGGAATACTGGTGGCGGTCCTGGAGGTGGCGGTCCTGGAGGCGGTGGCGGAACTACTTTTTCCGACCAAACTCCTCTTTATTTTGCCGCAGACTTTTATTGCAATGGATTACAATGGTACAACGTAGGTGTGAGATACAAAGGGAACTCAAGTTTAACAGCAAACAGCGGAAAACTGCCGCTAAGATTTCAGTTTGATGAGTTTGAGGACGAATATCCTGAAATTAAGAATCAAAGATTTTACGGATTCAAAGAACTTTCTATGAGCAGTAACTATAATGATTTGTCGCTTATGAGAGAAAAATCAGCGTGCG
>CBFHPW010000002.1:99541-172493 GCA_965657945.1 Flavobacteriales bacterium | reverse complement strand
TCCTTTCTTTTTACAACTCAAGGATTATCTATCGCGAGAAGAGATATTTTTGAGTAATTATGAGTTGAAATCGAGGCGAGAAACACAGTGATTTGGTTGCTTTCATTGCAACGGAATGTTGCTTGATCGCAGGATTGGAATTAAATAGACATAAGGCGAAACAAAAACCTACCTAAACCCCTTGGTTTTAAATAAAAATCACTACTTTTGCAGTCCATAATGGAAAATCCAGTCAGCACAGGATTCTTTTTAACTCAATTATAAACGCTCTCGCAATTGCTGAATACCGAGATACAAATATCACACTATGTCTGAAAATACAGAAGACAAAGCAGCTGAATCTACACCAGAAGCAGTTGAAAATCAAGTAAATGAAACAGTAACAGAAAACACAGAAGCGGTATCGACTGAAAAGTTGGTAAAGAAAGATGTGACAACAAAAGAAGCTGTTGAAACTGAAGCAGATGATGAGGTAAAAGAAATTGTTGCTGAAAGAAAATCTGAAGAAGAAAAAATTGACTTAGAAAATTTTGATTGGGATAAATACGCTGCAGGCGAAACTTACTCTGACGAAGAAGCAAAAGCAATTGAAGCAAAGTATGAAGGTACTTTGAAGTCTATCAAAAACAAAGAGTTGGTAACTGGAAAGGTGACAGCGATTGGAGATAGAGAAGTAGTAATTAACTTAGATTACAAATCTGAAGGAGTTGTACCTATCAATGAATTTAGATACAACCCAGACTTGGCGATTGGTGACGAAGTAGAATTGATTGTAGAAAGACTTGAAAACAAGAAAGGACAATTAGAAGTTTCGCACAAAATTGCTCGAGTTCATAGAGCATGGTTGAAAGTAAACGAATGTTTAGAAACAGGAGAAATCATTACTGGTAGAGTAAAATCTAGAACAAAAGGAGGATTGATTGCTGATGTTTTTGGAATTGAAGCTTTCTTGCCAGGTTCACAAATTGATGTGAAGCCAATTAGAGATTACGATGAGTTTGTTGGAAAAAACATGGAGTTCAAGGTGGTAAAAATCAACCATGAATTCAAAAACGTTGTTGTTTCACACAAAGCGCTTATCGAAGCAGAATTGGAAGAGCAGAAAAAACAAATTATGTCTGGTCTTGAAAAAGGACAGGTATTACAAGGTATTGTTAAGAATGTTACTTCATACGGAGTATTCGTTGACCTTGGAGGTGTAGATGGATTGATCCATATTACTGACCTTTCTTGGAAGAGAATCAAGCATCCAGAAGAAATTGTTACTCTTGACGAAAAAATCAACGTGGTTATCCTTGACTTTAATGACGACAAGAAGAGAATTGCTCTTGGATTGAAACAATTAGAGAAACACCCATGGGATTCATTGGATGAAGGATTGAAAGTAGGGGACAACGTAAAAGGAAAAGTGGTAGTAATGGCTGATTACGGAGCATTTGTTGAAATTGCTGACGGAGTAGAAGGTCTTATCCACGTATCTGAAATGTCGTGGTCACAACACTTGAGATCTGCACAAGATTTCGTAAACGTTGGAGATGAAATCGAAGCACAAATCTTAACTCTAGATAGAGAAGAAAGAAAAATGTCTTTAGGTGTGAAACAACTTTCTCCAGATCCATGGGAAGGAATCGCAACTAAATACCCAGTAGGTTCTCAACACAAGTCAACTGTAAGAAACTTCACAAACTTTGGAGTATTTACTGAGCTTGAGCCAGGAATTGATGGATTAATTCACGTATCTGACTTGTCTTGGAACAAGAAAATCAAACACCCATCTGAATTCTGTAACGTAGGTGACGAATTGGAAGTGGTAGTAATGGAACTTGACCAAGAGAATAGAAAACTTTCTTTAGGACACAAACAACTTGAAGAAAAGCCATGGGAGCAATTCGAATCTGTATTCACAGAAGGATCTGTTCACCAAGGAACTGTTATCAAAGTTGAAGCTAAATCTGGAGCAGTAGTATCATTGCCTTACGGTATCGAAGGATACGCACCAGCTCGTCACTTGAAAAAGAATGACGGTGAAAAAGCTAAATTGGACGAAGTATTGGATTTTGTAGTGTTGGAGTTTGATAACTCTAACGGAAAGATTATCCTTTCTCATACAAGAACGTTTGAAGAAGTTCAAGAAAAAGAAGCAAAACAAGAAAAAGCAAGCACTGCTAAGAATATGAAGAAAGTAAATACAGGGAATGCTGCATCTACTCTTGGAGATATGATTGATTTGCAAAACTTAAAAGATAAATTGGAAGGGAAATAGATTTCACACCCAATTTAAGCAACCTAAAAACTCTTCTCGAAAAATCGGGAAGAGTTTTTTTTTGTTACCTTTGTTTTTTAAGAAACAGATTTTTTAATACTCACTTTACCCCGAGACGATCAATGAGTTTACAAGAGAGAGAAATACTCAATAAAACTGAAATCAACATTCTTATATCAAGATTAACTCGTCAATTAATCGAAAATCACAACCTTTTTGAAAACTCAGTCCTTATTGGTGTTCAACCAAGAGGAATTTATGTAGCGAATCGTTTGCAAAAAAAGCTCAAAGAATTGAGCGGTATAGACGTGCTTACAGGTTCTATTGATACAACGTTTTTTAGGGATGATTTCAGAAGAAAAGACAAACCGCTCTTGCCAAGCGTTACCAACCTAGACTTTTCGATTGAGGATAAAAAAGTAATCTTAGTGGACGATGTGTTGTTTTCTGGTAGAACAATTCGTGCTGCAATGGATGCGCTTCTTACATACGGTAGACCAACCTCCATCGAGTTACTCGTATTGGTGGATAGAAGATTTAGCAGAAATTTGCCCATTGAGGCAAACTATGTTGGCAAATATATCGATACACTTTCTAACGAGAGAGTGGAAGTGATGTGGCAAGAAATTGATGGAACAGACAAAGTAATATTGGTAAAAAAATGAAAGGACTGAGTACAAAACATTTATTGGGAATAGAGCATTTGCAAAAGGAAGACATAGACATGATTTTCCAAGTAGCAGATAATTTTAAAGATATTATTAACAGACCGATAAAAAAAGTACCGACACTGAGAGACATTACCATAGCCAATTTGTTTTTCGAAAATTCTACTCGAACTAAATTGTCTTTTGAATTAGCAGAAAAAAGACTCTCTGCTGATGTGGTAAATTTTTCTGCAGCAAGCTCAAGTGTAAAGAAAGGTGAAACATTGATTGATACTGTGAATAATATTCTGGCTATGAAAGTAGACATGGTTGTCATGAGGCATCCAAGTCCGGGAGCGGCAGAGTTTCTCTCCAAACACATTGACTCTGTTATTGTTAATGCAGGAGACGGAACACACGAACATCCAACTCAAGCTCTGCTAGATGCATATTCTATCCGCGAAAAGCTCGGAGATGTAAAAGGAAAAAAAGTCGTGATTGTGGGAGATATCCTTCATTCTAGAGTGGCACTTTCCAACATATATTGCCTTCAAAAACTAGGCGCAGAGGTAAAGGTTTGTGGACCTTTAACTTTGATGCCAAAACACATTGAATCGTTGGGAGTGAAAGTAGAAACAAATCTTAAAAAAGCATTGGAGTGGTGCGATGTGGCCAATATGCTCCGAATTCAGCATGAAAGGCAGGAAATAAAGCATTTTCCTTCCCTGAAAGAGTATACACTCCAATATGGATTGACTCAAGAAATATTGAACTCCTTGAACAAGGAAATTGTAATCATGCATCCAGGACCAATAAACAGAGGGGTAGAAATTTCAAGTGAAATTGCGGACTCTGACAATGCCATTATTTTGAACCAAGTGGAAAACGGTGTAGCAATAAGAATGGCTGTCATCTACTTGCTAGCGGGAAAGATTTAACTTTGAATTGTATAATATTTATTCTATCTTAGGATATAAATTTTATAGCCCTATTCAAAATGAGTATTACAATTGAAGAAAAAAGTAACTATAGTTTGCTGAAAATCAAAGAGGAAAAACTAAACAGTGTCAACTCTCCTGATTTAAAATCACAATTAGTCACCTTAAATAAACAAGGAAACAAAAACATTATTGTGGACATGAATGAGGTAAAGTATTGCGATTCTTCGGGGTTGAGTGCACTTCTCATCGGTAATAGACTATGCAATGAGATAGAAGGTAAATTTGTGATCAACTCTCTGCAAGAGATGGTTCAAAAAATGATAGAAATATCTCAATTGGACAAAGTATTACACATTACAAATGAAATAAACCAAGCCGAAGAGATGATGAAATAATTACTTCGGTTTTTAATTTATAACAATGAAAAAAATAATTCTTTCTTTATTAATGTCAGCGACATTTATTGGATATTCACAAACATGCGCTGTCGATGTTTCTGGTTTGGATGCCTACATATCTCCTGATACTTGGGGGATTATGCCTGACACAACAGACAATCTTCCTCCTGCTCAAATTGGAGTTCAGTATGACACGTTTTTATCCTTCAAGCTGCCTCAGTACGCAAACGAATTGGATCCAACGTTGCCAGCTATACAATTAGCAACTCTTCAACTGATTAATGTTACTGGGTTGCCAGCAGGTATTAGTTTCACATCTTCTGCTTCTACGACAGACAGTATTTTTTGCAATACAGTAGATTGTAAATGGAATGGAGGTGCTTATGGTTGTTTAAGAATAATAGGAACTCCATCAGTTACCGGAACTTTTCCTTTGATTATTACACTTGAAGGTAAGACAATTGGGGGGCCACTCGCCCAAACGGGTACAGGGGATATCAATGGGTACCGAATTGTGATTAATACGACAAGCCTTGAGGAGAATGAGAATTCTGAATTGGCAGTGGAACAAAATTTCCCAAATCCGTTTTCTGAAAGTACAACGATTCTATATTCAGTAAAAGGGAATACAACAGTTCATTTTTCGGTCATGAATTTATTAGGAAAAACTGTATATACTAATCAGTATTCTGCTAAGGAGGGACAAAACAGCATTGAATACAATGCACAGCAACTAAGCAAAGGAATATACTTCTATTCACTTGAATTAGATGGAAAGAAAATAACGAAAAGAATGGTAGTTACGAAATAACAATTCCAAAACTTGAAACTAAGCCAGATATATTCTCACGAGTAAATCTGGCTTTTTTTATGTTATTCCTAGTTGGGTCTATGTTAAAATCATCGGCCGTTCGAAAATCCGCTTTAGATAAGTTTGTTTTATCAAAAATTGCATTACTGAGATTACAAGACTCAAAGAGTGATTCAGTTAAGTTAGTTTCTGTAAAATCAACTTCTTGTATGTCACATTCTCTAAACTTTGTTTTATTTAAGTTGAGAGCGTAAAACGAGCTCAGGTTCAAGTTGCAGGAATTGAATTTTACTTTGAAAAGAAATGGATTCACAGAATGAAATTGAACACCAATGAGTTTGGAACCAGAAAAGGATACTGTTTTGAGTGAAGTATGGGCTAACTCAACATTACTCAAATTGCAGTCTATGAATTCGCAATCTAAGAATTCAAAATTAGAAAATACCTTCCCAGAAAATTCACACTGAATGAATGAACACTCTCGATAAATCGCGCGCTCCAAACTTTCAATTTTTGTGAATTCTTTGGCTGTGATTTCTTTTAACATACTATAATTTTTTTTACCCAAACTCCCTTTGGATGATGGAGTCGCAAAAGATAAACTCCTTTTGATAAGTTGTAAACGTCTATTTTATCCAAATTCATTAGGGTTCCATCAGTATTTTTTTCATGATTAAAGTTACTTACAATTTTCAACTTACAGACAGAATTACCTAAAAATGAAACTGGCACAAGTATTGACTTTAAGAATTGACTGAAACATTCAATTGCAATGAAAACAATTGTTAGTCAGTCGATTAGTTTTAATTTAACCATTTGAATAGATGTAATTTTAGGAACCACCTAATTATGAATCTGTCAAAATGACCCACTATAGTATGAATGAAAAAATGGAAGATGGATTTTTACACTTTGCTCAATCCAATGACGAAGGTGAGTTTATACCTCTAATCACAACCGAAGATGAGGATGAGATGAATAAGGAAGAATTTCCTGATGATCTGCCTATTTTGTCCTTAAAAAACAATGTGTTATTTCCGGGAGTTGTTATTCCTATTACGGTAGGAAGGGATAAGTCGATTAAGCTGATTAAAGAAGCCTACGCTGGAAATAAGATTTTGGGTGTGGTATCTCAGAAAAATGATAAAATTGAAGACCCTGGATCTGCAGATGTGCACAAAATTGGTACAGTTGGTCAAATATTGAAACATTTAAAAATGCCTGATGGCAGTACAACAGTGATTATTCAAGGTAAGCGAAGGTTTGAAATTGAAGAGTTTACTCAAGAATCACCATACTTGAGAGCAAAGATTGATACATTTAAAGAAACCAAACCAGATGAAAATGACCCTGAATTTTTTGCGTTATTTTCGTCCTTGAAGGATTTGGCTCTGCAAATCATTAAGGAGTCACCCAGTATTCCATCTGAAGCCTCTTTTGCAATCAACAACATTGAAAGTCCAACTTTCATGATCAATTTCATTTCATCTAATTTGAATGCGGATGTTTCCGAAAAGCAAAAAATGCTTGAAGTTCTTGATATGAATGAAAGGGCAAGATTACTGCTACAAAACTTGACGAACGAATTGCAGTTGTTGGAGTTGAAAAATGATATTCAATCGAAAGTTAGGACGGATTTGGATAAACAACAAAGAGATTACTTTTTGCATCAGCAAATGCGCCAGATACAAGAGGAGTTGGGAGATAATCCAGGTCAACAAGAGGTAGAAGAATTAAGAAAGAAGGGAAGAAAGAAGAAATGGAGTAAGAAGGTTAAGGAAACATTTGAAAAGGAGTTGGGTAAGTTGGAACGAATGAATCCGCAGGCTGCTGAATATTCTGTTCAATTGAACTACTTACAACTCTTGACAGATTTACCTTGGAAGAAGAAAACTAAGGATGTGTTTGATTTGAAAAAAGCCCAAGAAATCTTGGATCGAGATCATTTTGGTTTAGAGAAGGTAAAAGAAAGAGTAATAGAGCATTTAGCCGTATTGAAGCTTAAGAAGAATATGAAAGCTCCTATTATCTGTTTGTATGGCCCTCCAGGAGTTGGAAAAACCTCACTTGGTAAATCTATAGCTGAGGCAATAGGAAGAAAGTATGTGCGAATGTCTTTAGGAGGATTGAGAGACGAGGCAGAAATTAGAGGGCATAGAAAGACCTACATTGGTGCCATGCCAGGTAAAGTTCTTCAAAATTTAAAGAAAGTAAAAGCGTCAAACCCCGTTTTTGTATTAGATGAAATTGATAAATTGGCGAGAGACTCTCACGGAGACCCTTCATCAGCATTATTGGAAGTACTTGACCCTGAACAAAACGGAACATTTAACGACAATTATGTGGAGCTCGATTACGATTTATCCAATGTTATGTTTATCGCTACTGCAAATAGCCTCAATACCATTCAGCCTGCACTTAGAGATAGAATGGAAATCATTGAAATAAATGGCTATACCATCGAAGAAAAGGTACAAATTGCCAATAAATATTTGTTGCCAAAGCAAATAAATGAGACTGGAGTTTCTGCGGACAAGGTGCAAATAGGTGAGGAGGTACTCGAAAAGGTAGTGGAAAACTACACCAATGAAAGTGGAGTAAGAGGATTAGAAAAAAGAATTTCGAAGCTAGTTCGTTTTAGAGCCAAACAAATTGCCTTAGAGGAGGAGTTTGAAATAGAAATCAAACAAGATGACCTAGTAAAAATATTAGGACCAGCTCACCCTAAAGACAAGTACCAAGGGAACGATATTCCGGGGGTGGTAACGGGCTTGGCTTGGACTCAAAACGGTGGAGATATATTGTTTATTGAGACTAGTTTGTCTCCAGGGAAAGAAAAATTGACACTGACAGGAAACTTGGGAGATGTGATGAAAGAATCCGCAGTGATTGCCATGGAATACTTAAAGTCAAACGCCAAGAAAATTGGAATAGATACAGAGGTTTTTGAGAAGAACAGCGTTCATATTCATGTGCCAGAGGGAGCTACTCCGAAAGATGGTCCTTCGGCAGGAATTACAATGTTGACGGCCCTTACATCGGTTTTTATGAATAGAAAGGTAAAGGCTAACCTGGCTATGACGGGTGAAATCACCTTGAGGGGTAAAGTGCTGCCAGTAGGAGGGATAAAAGAAAAGATATTAGCAGCAAAAAGGGCAGATATTAAGGAAATAGTTTTGTGTTCAAGCAATAGAAAAGACATTGAAGACATCAATCCAAAATACCTCGAAGGGTTAGAATTTCATTATGTCGATACCATGATGGAAGTATTGGATACGGCTTTGGTATAAAAGAAGAAGTCATAATACCTTGAAACGGGTTCGCTTGACGAACTTGTAGATTGACAAATATTAGTTATATTTGTTTGCTATGACTCGATTCTTTTATTTGTTGGTGATATTTGCTTTGATCTCATGTAATGTCATCAATCAAATTGAGGAAAAAGAGCAAGTTCAAGAACCCTGTGTGCCAAACACGATGGAGAGTTGTGTTTGCCCTACGTTTAGCGAACCAGTTTGTGGTTGTGACAATAAAACATACCTCAATGCTTGTCACGCTAAATGTAGTAATGTTACCTATGTTCCTGGAAAATGTAAAGACAAAAATAAAAAGTAATAATTGACGTTAAACTCTTAGATCATGAAAAAAAACAGTGTATTAATCACAGGCGTATTATTAGCATTTATGGCTATAGCTAGTAGTTGTAACAAACCTTTAGGGAAATGTGAAGAGTTCTTTGAACAAGATTGTAACGTTACTTCTGATTATGCCCCAGTTTGTGGGTGTAACGACAAAACATACGCAAATAAATCTTACGCAGATTGTGCAGGCGTAGAGTATGTAAACGGATCATGTGACTAATATTTTTGATGTTAAGAAAAAGATTTCTTACCAAGAAAATAGACATTAAATTTGAAAGCAAGTACAATAAAATTAGCAACTCTATTAAAGATTACAATTATTGTACTTGCTTTTCTGTGTTTAAATAGTTCAGTTTTTTCACAATTGGGAGGTAGTTCATCTTATCAATTTTTAGATCTAGCAAATTCTTCTCGAATTCAAGGGTTGGGAGGCAAAAATATTTCTTTATCGGATAGCGATGTGAATTTAACTATCTCAAATCCAGCTCTTCTGGATTCAACGCAATCGGGAAGTATAACCCTAAACTATCACAATTATATTGGAGACATAAATTATGGTTTTTCCTCTTTTACACATCATGTAAAAAACATAGGAACTTTCAATTTGGCTATGATGTATGCCAATTATGGAAAGTTTAAACGGGCAGATGCCTCTGGCCAAATCAATGGAGAATTTGTTGCCAATGATTTAGCATTGATGGTAGGCTATGGAAGAGCTATAGACTCCAACATAAGAATAGGTGCGAACCTGAAGTTTTTTAATTCCATCTATGATTTTTACTATTCCAATGGATTGGCAGTAGATTTAGCAGCTAGTTATCATAAACCAAACTCACTTTTTTCGGCAGGATTAGTTATCCAAAACATTGGTTTTTCTTTTTCCAAGTATTCGGATAACGAAGCTTTACCACTTGATATACAAGCAGGGGTAACTTACAAGTTGAGACATGCACCATTTCGATTTTCTCTGACTTTAGCCAATCTACAACAATGGGATTTAACCTATGACGACCCTTTAGCTCCTCAAGATTTTGATCCGAATACTTTTGAACCAATTCCAGCTGCTGAACCTACAATATTAGACAAAGCTGCAGGTCATGTTATTTTTGCAACAGAAATTGTTTTGTCCAAAAATTTTAATATTCAGTTGGGATACAATGTGAGAAGACGACAAGAATTAAGGTTTTTAGACAAGAAAGGGATGGTTGGTTTTTCGGGTGGTGTTGCTTTTAAGGTGAAGAAGTTTCATTTGAATTACAGTGTTGCAAGTTACAATTTGGCTGGAAATTCTCATACCTTTTCAATTACCACTAATATCCACGATTTCAGGCACAAGAACTAGTTTTGTTCTTACACATTCATGTGTTTACAAATCACAAATTGGTTTAGCATTCAATTCAATTTTACTCTTAATTTTGAGTGTATGAAAAAAGAAATTTTAACAGGCTCAATCCTTGGAATCCTCTTTCCGTTTTTGTTTGTAGCAATGCTCTACTTGGTTTTTTATTTGTTTGATAAGCGAATAACAGATCAAGTTGTAGGTTCTGGATTACTTTTTGGTTTAGGACTCAATGCTTTGTTATTAAGAAGGTGTTTTAGAAAAAACAACGATTACATGGCAAGAGGAGTTATGATTTCTTCCTTCATTTATTTTTTTATTTGGTTGTATAAATACGTTTTATAAAAAAAAGTAAATGAAATATTACATAATTGCCGGAGAGGCTTCAGGAGACATGCACGGAGCCAATTTAGTTGCTGAACTAAAGAAAAGGCAGCCAACAGCAGAATTTAGTGGTTGGGGTGGAGACAAGATGAAATCAGAAGGTGTAGAAATTACCAAGCATTACAAAGAATTAGCTTTCATGGGATTTGCCGAAGTGCTTTTAAACATCAAAACCATTTTGGGTAATTTTAAATTATGTAAGAACGAAATAATTGGGTACAAACCCGATGCAGTTATTTTGATCGACTATCCAGGTTTTAATTTAAGAATGGCAGAATTTATTCATTCCCAGAATATAACCGTTTTTTACTACATTTCTCCCACGGTATGGGCATGGAAAAAAAATAGAGTGGAAAAGATAAAAAAGTTTGTAGACAAGCTTTTCGTCATTCTTCCATTCGAGAAACCTTTTTATAAAGAATGTGGTTGCGAAGTAGAGTTTGTAGGAAATCCATTGTTAGATGAAATTTCAAAGTTCAAAGAAGGATATGTTTCAGAAGACTTTCGTTTAAAACACTCTTTGTCAACCAAGCCAATTATTGCCTTGTTGCCTGGCAGCCGAACTCAAGAAATAAAATCGAAACTACCTGTCATGCTTTCGGTAATCGATCAGTTTCCGGCTTATCAATTTGTAATTGGCGGAGCACCTTCCCAAGATAAAGCGGTGTACGAAGAAATTATCGAAGGACGGGAATCTGTATCCCTCGTGTTTGGCGAAACCTATCCTTTGTTGATGAATAGCCATGCTGGATTAATTACTTCGGGTACCGCAACTCTCGAAACAGCTTTGTTCAAGGTACCTCAAGTAGTATGTTACAAAGCAAATCCCATTTCCTATAGAATAGCAAAAATGTTGGTAAAGATTAAGTTCATTTCTTTAGTCAATCTAATCATGGATAAAGAGGTGGTGACTGAACTTATTCAGCATGACTTAACCAAAGAAAAAATTTACCAAGAACTTGGCAAAATTATCGAAGGGCAAACACGAGAACATGTACTAGCAGATTATGCTCAACTTATCCAACAATTGGGAGTTGGCGGAGCTTCAAGTAATACAGCTGCTCATATTGTACGATTCATGACGAATAAAAAATGAAAAAGAAATTAGTCGGTTTACTTCTCCTTTTTATTGCTTTTACAACCGAAGCGAGGGATTTGAGAATTGGTCTTTTTTATGAAAATAACCCAACCAGAGTCTCTGTAAATTATCACATTGGTAGGTTTACTTTTTTTTCGGAAAAAGAAGCGTATCAAACCTTAAGTAATAAAACAGATAAAATTGTTTTCATCGCAAAAGGAGATAAAGTGACAGCTTACTTCAACAACAAAACAATTGGAACGCGCATTTGGTTTAGGTTGGAGAACAATAGCGAATTCAATAGTTTGACTTGGAATGATGACAAAATATCTCGTCCATACATGGGAAGTTTTGTGGTCTATGCGATTAATGGAAAACTAAAAGTGGTAAATGAAATCTCTATTGATACATATGTGGAGGGTGTGATTAAAGGGGAAGCGGGGTATGGCTATGAATTAGAGTATTACAAGGTTCAGGCGGTTATCTCAAGAACTTATGCCTTGCACCATCAGAAGCACAAAAAAGAGGGGTTTGATTTATGTGATCACACGCATTGTCAAGTATATAAAGGAATAAATGATAGAACGAATATTGCTCAAGCTGTAAACGAAACTTCTGAAGAGGTGCTAGTAGATTCTAGTTTGAATTATATAAATACCTTATTTCATTCTAATTGTGGAGGAAGCACTGTAACCACTGATTTTGTATGGAGCAAAAAACTACCTTGTATGGAAAGCGTAAAAGACACATTTTGTTTAAATTCAAAACAAGCAAAGTGGAAAAAAACCTTGTCAAAAAATTCTTGGGTGTCCTTTCTCTCTCAACAAACTGGTAAACCAAAATCCTATTTTGATGCAACAAAACTAGACTTCGAACAAATCGAGAGGAAGGAGTTTTACTCCATTGGTAGTCAGAAAATTCGTTTGGTTAATATTCGAAAACAATACAGATTGAAATCTACCTACTTTTCCGTGTATGAAATTGGAAATCAAATTGTATTGATAGGAAGAGGATATGGCCATGGAGTAGGTCTATGTCAAGAAGGAGGAATTGTGATGTCGAAGTCTCATTCTTACAAAGAAATACTTTATTATTATTACAAAGATGTTTCTGTCATGAGCATTTCTAAGGTAGAATATTACCGATTATTTTAAGAGTTCTTTGCCAACTAGCTCTAATTTTTTATAGAACTCCAAACCGTATTTTGTTATCAGTGGTTCCTTTAAAAATTTATATACTGGAACTTTCAACTCTTCACCCAATGAGCAGGCTGGCGAACAAATTTCCCATTTATTGTAATCCAATGCATCGTAGTATTTAAGTTTTTTTATTCGAATTGGATAGAGATGGCAAGATATAGGCTTATTAAATTCGATTTTCCCTTCTCTGTATGACTTTTCAATAGCACATTTTGCAGTATTGTTTTCATCAAAAAACACAAAAGTACACTCCTTGTTGTTTACCAAACTTGTCACTTGTTCGCCATCAAAATCCGTATAGGAGACACCTTCATCCTGTACTTTTTCTATTCCTTCTTGCCTCATAAAAGGCATAATTTTCTCCAAGTTTTTCTCGATAAGTTCTTTTTCATTATGTTCTAGAGGTGCTCCAGCATCGCCCTCTATACAACATGCACCTTTACAGGCAGATAGATTACAAACAAACTGATTTGTAAATAGTTCTTCGGAGATTAGTTTATCGTCTAATTCTATCATTTTCTATTATTTAGTAATTCAAAATTACAATTATTTGAACGGAACCTAAATTTTTTTAATTCAAACGAGCATATTTTTTAAGTTTTATTTTTTACATGAGTTTAATTTTCGAAACGTGAAGCTCAGAAAAAATCGATACGGAAGGTCTTATTTTTTCAAAGAACCCAAAAAATAAGTTACAAATTCCTTATTTTTGAATTCAATAAAAAAATATCATGAAAGAAATATATATACTATCAGCAGTAAGAACGCCAATAGGTAGCTTTGGGGGATCATTATCGACAGTTCCAGCCACCAAACTTGGAGCCATAGCAATAAAAGGCGCAATAAACAAAGCAGGGATATCGCCTAACGACATCAACGAAGTGTTTATGGGCAATGTGTTGCAGGCTGGATTGGGACAAGCACCAGCAAGACAGGCGGCCATGTTTGCAGGCATTTCAAATACAGTTCCTGCCACCACAATCAATAAAGTGTGTGCTTCAGGTATGAAGTCAATTTCTTTAGCAGCACAATCCATTCTTGCGGGAGACAATGAGTTAGTTGTGGCAGGGGGTATGGAGAATATGAGTTTGGTTCCTCACTACATGAATGCCCGAAATGGTCAAAAATTAGGAGATATTTCGTTAAAAGACGGAATGGTTTTGGATGGATTAACTGACGTATACAACGATTATCACATGGGTAATGCAGCTGAATTGTGTGCAAAAGAATGTAATATTTCACGTGAAGAACAAGATGAGTTTGCCATGGAATCATACAGAAGAGCTGCCAAAGCTTGGGAAGAGGGAAAGTTTTCTGAAGAAGTAGTTCCAGTAGAAGTGCCACAAAGGAGGGGAGATGCCTTGGTGATTTCAGAAGATGAGGAGTACAAGAATGTAAGAATGGAAAAGATTCCAACATTGAGACCAGTATTCCAAAAAGAAGGATCAGTAACAGCGGCAAATGCCTCAACTTTGAATGATGGAGCTTCTGCTTTGATTATTTGCTCCAAAGAGAAAGCAGAGGAATTGGGAATAAAACCGATAGCTAAAATTATAAGCTATGCAGATGCAGCGCAAGAACCTGAATGGTTTACAACGGCCCCTTCCAAAGCAATCCCGAAAGCCTTAAAAAAAGCTAACCTAGTAAAGGAAGATGTTGATTATTGGGAATTGAATCAAGCTTTTTCGGTTGTAGGGTTAGCCAATATTCAAAAGTTGGGATTGGATGCTTCTAAAGTAGATGTGAATGGTGGAGCAGTATCTATAGGTCATCCACTCGGTAATTCAGGTTCTCGCATTATTGTGACTCTGATTCATGTGCTCAAACAGAATGGTGGTAAAATTGGTGCTGCCGGAATTTGTAATGGAGGTGGAGGAGCTTCTGCTATGGTTATTCAAAATATATAGATAGGATTTTTATTTAAAATAGTTAGATACCTCACAAGTAAAATAAACGCATAGATAAAACTATTTCAGTCTAGATAAATTCGACAAAAAAAAGCGCTCTAAACATGGTTTGAGCGCTTTTTTTGGTATTGAAAAATAGGTTATGCTTTTCCTAGTTGTTTTAGCATTTTACCATGGTAGTAAATTGCTTGTAAAAAGGTTTTATGGCTATTGTAAGGTACGTTAAATTCCTGTGCAGTTTCCTGTACTATTTTAGATAGTTTTTTGTAATGTACGTGACAAATATTGGGAAACAAATGGTGTTCTACCTGATAGTTTAACCCGCCTACATACCAAGCGAAAATTCTACTTTTTGGGGCAAAATTACTCGTAGTTTGCATTTGGTGTATAGCAAAGTTGTTCTCAACTGTTAAGTCATCTGAAGCCGTTACAAATTCAGTTTCTGGCACAACATGAGCAGGTTGAAAAACAATGCCTAATATGAAGCCCGCAATGTAGTGCATAATGAATACAAATAGAACAACCCAGTACCAAGCAATTGGTAAGATAATGATAGGCAAAGCAATGATAAGAGTATAGTAGAATAGTTTACTAGCGACCATTTTGAACATGTTTACCTTGTAACTTTGATTAAAGTTTTTCAGTAAATCTTTGTCCTTGTATCTTTTGAGTTGTTGAAAGTCTTTGGTTGTCATCCACATTACTGTCATCAATCCATAAAAAAACCAAGCATACAGGTATTGATATTTGTGAATTGGCCTCCATTTTTCGTCAGGTGAAAACCTCATGATTCCAATCGTAGAAATATCTTCATCATATTCGTGTACATTGGTATAGGTGTGATGCAACACGTTGTGCTGAATTTTCCAATTTAATGCGTACCCACCAACTAAGTTGATTATTCTTCCTACCCACTTATTAATATTTTCTTTTTTGGAATAAGCACCGTGATTTGCATCATGCATGATTGAAAGTCCTACACCGGCCATTCCAAACCCCATAATTACGTACATCAATAGGACCATCCAAAAACTTGAAACAACCCCAGACAATATCAATATAAGTGGAACGAGGTAAACTAAAGTAAGTACGATAGTTTTAATTACCATGCTGGTATTAGCGTATTTTGAAATGTTATTTTCTTTAAAATAAGCTCTAACTCTTTTGTTTAGGGTGGAGGAGAAGTCTTTCCCAATGGTATGAGAAAATCTTAGTGGTTTTAGTTCTTTTGTCGCTGAACTCATGCAAGTTGTTTTTTTGAATCGGTACAAAAATACCCAAAAAATAACTTGAAAGGTTTAAAATATAACTTTTTTATCAGGGTTGTTTGTGAATAACTTGTTAAAATAGCGTTAATTTCTCGAGCCAAAAATCGTGCTTCCAACTCGAATAATTGTGCTACCATTCTGAATAGCAAGGAGATAGTCTCCGCTCATCCCCATAGATATTTCGGTAGACCCAGGAATAATAATAGAAGTAAGTTTGCTTATTTCTGCTAATTTTTTAAATTCTGAAGCTAATAATTCTTGGTTAGAGGTAAACGTAGCCATTCCCATAACACCTTTTATTTGAATATTCTTGAGCTTTTTTAATTCGGCAGAATTGATTAAGTCTATTCCCTCTTGCTCGGTGAATCCATATTTAGATTCTTCCTTCGCAATATGAAATTGAAGTAGACAATCAATCACTCGATTATTTTTTTTTGCCTCTTTATTTACCTCAATTAATAATTTAAGTGAGTCAATAGAATGAATCAAAGAGATGAACGGGGCAATTTTTTTTACTTTTTTACTTTGCAAATGACCAATCATGTGCCATTCTATGTCTTTGGGGAGTTCTTTGAATTTCGTAACCAATTCTTCCACTCGATTTTCTCCGAAAATTCTCTGTCCTTTTTGGTACAAAGTCTCTATATCTTCCTTTGGTTTTGTTTTGGAAACAGCTACAAGTTTTACATGTTTGGGCAAATTTTGCTTGACTGCTTCAAAGTTTTGAACGATCAAATTATTCATTAAAAACGAGAGTTAAAAAAGCCATCCTGAGGTTTCGGGATGGCTTTTAGGTTGTTTTGTGACCTCGACAGGATTCAAACCTGTAACCTCCACAGCCGTAATGTGGTGCACTATTCAGTTATGCTACGAGGCCCTTTGCGGTAGCAAATATAGTATTATTGAATGAAAACTTTTTTTTTTGAGGTATTAATTTCTCCAGTTGCCTCCATTTCGATTAATTATTCTTGAATCTCAGTTATTATTACCTCATCACTTTGAGATGTGCTTAGAATTTCATGTGGTTTTTGCTCTCTTTGTTTTAAACCTTTTTCTATAGGCACAACGTAATTCCTATTTGTGGTATTTGGATAGGGAACAGATTGACTTACTAAAAAAAAATGCTGTACTTACCTTCGGTCTATAATGGGGTTTTTCTTCTAACAAATTGCAAATATGGTTGCCCAAAAGCAATGATTATTATTTTGTTTATCGGTTAGTTTTTTGTTATCTCAGCTGATAACCCATTGTCTAACAAAGCAGTACAAATTGGTTTTAGTTTTGCGATATTTCCGGTCTTAACTAGACATTTTCCGTTGTAATGAACAATGTGCGCACATTGCTCAGCTTGTATCTCAGAGTGTTTACAGTATTTTATCAACGAATTTATGACGTGATCAAAAGTGTTTACGTCATCATTAAAAAGCACTATGCTGTGATTTTCTAATATTGAATCAAGGTTGAGGGTCTTGTCTTTTGTTAATTCCTTTGTCATGTTGGTAATTTAGGCTAAACAATTACTTAGTTTAGAAACAAATTTATTTAAAAACTAGAAACAAAGTATCATATTAACGCTTAATTAATCCACATATTGAATTCCTAAGTAGTTGTAATAAGTGTTGCTTTGAGATTGGGTAGCAAAATCTCTCGCCTTTTCGGGTTGATAGTTCCACTTGAAAAGTCGTGAAATTGAATTGGCTAGGGTGTTCGTTTTTGGCAATGAAGTTTGTCTAAAAATTGCTCTGTTAGGTTTAAATCCGAACTGGTGAAAAAGGTTTTTGTTTTCCTCAGTTTTTCGAATAAACAGTGAATTTAGGTTATCGGCATAGATTAATTCAAATGCTGGATTTTCGTGAAAAAGAAATTGATTGAATTGCTTAAACTGAGGATTGTTGAGCGTTACAACATAATTAAATTGATCAACGCTATCGGCAAAACTCCAAGGTGTTCCACCGCCTTGAATGGGAGTTGAAGGGTTTTGATAAATAAAAAATACGTTGTCAAAGAAATTTGTTGGAAATACATCTAGATCTCGTAAATCGATGTAGGACTTAAAACCAGGGTTTTTGTAAAGAAGATAAGAGCTAGATAGATAATCGACAAATCCCTTTCCTTGTATGTTATGTTTTATCATAAAGTTGGAAACGCCAATTGGATTCATTTCTGCCCGAACTTGAAGTCCATATTTTTCTTGCGGAAGCAAAATAGAATAAAATGTTCCGTTCACTAAGACGATGTAAAATACCACCTGGCTTGCAATGAGGGAGAAATTCCACGAGTTAAGAGTGCCGAAAGACGAAATAATAGAACCGACAACCCAAACCAAAACAGGAAATAAGGCAATCAAAAAGAAAGGGATGTTTCGGAAACTGGTGAGTGATAAATACAAAAATGAAAAAATTACTAGAGTAGGGGCAAGTCCGAATAGTGAAGAGGGTTTTGTAAGAAGAGTTCCTTTTCCTTTTTTAAGCATATACCCCAACAATATGGCGGTTAAAATTACCATTATAATTGATTGATATTGCCAGTATCCTTCTGTATTGTAGGAAATTAATTCTTCCGTGTATTTATTTTCATTTAGTTGGCCGAGAATATTGAATGGGTGAAGAATCATCTTTATTCCTTGAGGATTTATACTTACAGACAAAATGGAAATTAAGGTTGCAAGGGATAGTTTAATAGGCGGATGTGAAAATCCCACAGCGTATTTTCTGTGTAAAAATAGGTGTTCAAACCAAAGGACAAGAGTAAACAAAACTGAGACTACCATACCCACTCCGAATGCTTCGTGCATATTTACCCATAAAATTTGGAGTGGAATAAGCCAAAAAATAAAAGGAGAATTTGTTTTGTAGAAACGAATAAGTAGGTACAAAAGTACCGTGGTAAACAAATGGGAGAACATCTCTGGTCTGCTATTCAATCGATAGTTTACTAGAAATAAAAATAGCACACTCACTACCCCAAATGCTATTCGGATTATTTCTTTTGAGAAGGTTTTATTTATCAATAATAAAGAGGTCTTGTAAAGAACGAACAACATAATTAAGAGAACCAACATTTGAATAATAGGGAGTAACTCCACCCCAAAACTGTTGGTGAAAAGTGCCATGACTACTTCGCTTCCCCATTTCACATTTATCCAAGGATCTCCCGCATACGTGTAGGAAAAGATATCGGTAGTTGGAACTTTTCCATTTTCTAATATCCAATTTCCTGTTGCAATTTGCCACCAAATATCGGGTTCGTAAACCGATTTAATACACGAAACAATTCCCAAAAGGACCAATAAAACAAGGGCGATTTTATGGAGTGAATTCATGCTACATGGTGTTTAATATTGCTCTTTCTCGTTCGGAAAATCTTTGGATCTCACATCTTTTATGTAGTGAGAGATAGAATCTTTTATTTGTTCGTACAAATTGTTATATTTTCTTAGAAACCGAGGTTTAAATTCATTGTTAATACCAAGCATATCATGTAACACAAGTACTTGACCATCAACTCCAGCCCCTGCGCCAATTCCTATAATTGGCACGGAAACTTCTTGGGCAACTCGCGTAGCTAATTTGGCTGGAATTTTTTCCAACACAATTGAAAAACATCCTTTTTCCTCCAACAGTTTGGCGTCTTCAATGAGTTTTTTTGCTTCCTCTTCTTCTTTCGCTCGAACTGTGTAAGTTCCAAATTTATAAATTGATTGCGGAGTCAACCCTAAGTGACCCATTACTGGAATTCCTGCCGAAAGAATTCTTGAAATAGATTCGATAACCTCCGATCCTCCCTCTAATTTTACAGCATGTGCACCCGATTCTTTCATGATTCGTATGGCAGAATCAAGAGCGCTTTTTGAGTTTCCTTGGTATGAGCCAAATGGCAAGTCCACCACAACCAAAGCCCTGTCGATTGCCCGAATCACAGAAGAAGCGTGATAGATCATCTGATCCAAGGTAATGGGTAAAGTAGTTTCATGACCAGCCATTACATTGGAAGCTGAATCGCCAACTAAGATCACGTCAATTCCGGCATCATCAACGATTCTTGCCAAAGAGAAGTCATACGCTGTGAGCATCGAGATTTTTTCTCCATTCGCCTTCATTTCTTGTAAAACGTGTGTGGTAACTTTTTTTACGTCTTTATGTACTGACATAGTTTAAGGATTTTTTATAGTTGGAAAGGTACTTCTTTTTGAATTAATAGAAAAAAAAACGATTCCAATTCTCAGCCTAAGCTTCGAGAAAGGAACCGCCTTTTTGAGTTCGATTACTAATACCTATTTAAGAAGTCAAATAAGGACACTTCCCGAGGTAATTTCAATTTTCTTTTGATTCGATATCTACTCGTTTCTACCGATCGAACAGCGAGATTTATCAATTCAGATACTTCCGAACTACTTAATCCAGTAACAATGTAGTAGCAATGTTTCAGGTCGTTTGGGGTCAGATTCGGGAAATTCACGCTTAATGATTTAAAGAATCGAGGTCTTATTTTTTCAAATTCTATTTGTATTTCTTGCCAATTGTTGTTTCCGCTATTCAAGATATCTTCAATTTGTTTTGCTATTTTTTTTACATATTGTTTTCCTTTGTTGTCATATTCTGAAAGTAGAGAATCCAATTCATTTTTTGTTTTGGTGAGGATGCTGTTAATATTGGTCAGCTTAATAGTTTTTAAATACAAGTCTGTTTCTTGTTGCCTCAGTAGTTCTTCAATTTTTTTATTTTTCTCTTCTAATTCTTTGTTTTTCGATTTGATTATTTCATTTGAAATTTTAATCTTTTTTTCGTTTTGTTTCTTTTCCGTAATATCCATACACAAACCAGTTATCTCTATCAGGCTTCCGTTTTTATTGCGAACAGGATACATTTTTTTTAAAATATTTCGGGTCTGCCCGTTGCTTAGTTTTATTCGGTATTCATAAGAGTTAAACTCTTTCTTTTTAAGGGTATTACACTCCTGTTTGAAAAGTCCTCTATCCTCTTCCACAACGTGCGGTTCATTTAAAATTTCCTTTTCGTAAAATAGCTCTTGTTTAAGTCCAAGCACTTGTTTGCAAGAAGGACTGATAAATTTATATCGGTCTTTAATCAGGTCATAGATAAAAAATACATCATCAATAGATTCGTAGAGATTAGTAAAAAGTCTGTTGTTTTTTGCAAGCTCGATATTTCGTTTTTGTAAACTCATTGAGTTGTTTATGATACGACTGTAATTTTTGTACTTCTCCAATCTGTTTTCATAAGTGCCATCCTCATTTATTGTTTCGTCTACTCTTACAAAACCGATAAAGTTTAGGTTGTCTATTAATGGTAAAAAGTAACAAATTCTGTTAGAGTTTAATTTGTACGTCATCTGTTGTACAAGCGGGTCAAATGCTTCGAGCAACAGGGGTGAACCCTCCTTTATTTTCGAGTAAATTCCATAAAACTCATTAAAACTAACATCTTTAGGTACGATCAAATCGGGAAACTTTTCTTCGTAGCGATTGTATTGATAGTCTTTGATGAAGGTATTTTTCTTTTGACTAAAAAAGTAAATACTCATCACATCAAAGTTTAAAAAATCCACTACTCGATCCAGTCCTAAATCAGCTTCTGTTTTGTAGTCTATTGAAACCATAAACCGCTGAAAAGTGTTGTATAAAGTAGTAATTGTATTTTGTTGATTGGTAATCTCAGAATAAAGTTTTGCCCGTTCTGAAATATCCCGAGATGTGGCAATTATATAAGTTTTTCCATCTATTTCTTTGTACCGAACCAACACCTCAACAGGAAATTTCTCGCCTGTTATTTTGTTGACATTAACACCGTCTACATGAATGATTTTTTTTTCTTTCAATTCCTGAACATGCGCTTGCCATTTTAAACTATTTCGTTCTCCAAAAGTCTTTTCAAAATCAGGAACATAATAATTGGAAGCATCTTCTTTTTTTATGCCCAAGCGTTGAGAAGCTTCGTCATTGATAAAGATGAGTCTGCCACTTTCATCTGCCACTTGAAAGGCGTCCCCAGAAGAATTGGAAAGTTCATAAAGTAAATTGTAGTTTATTTCCATAGTATGCAGCTTTATTTAACTACAATATTACTACTTATTCATTGGTTGTACAAATGTTTTTAAGGAAGGAAGTTTACTAATAACACAAAACACTTCTTTTGTACTACATAGTAGAAAATACTTATAGGGTTTTGTTTTAGCTCAAAACCGTTTAATTTACTGAATAAAAAATTAGTATGAAATATCAACTGTTAAAAATTACTACAATATTACGTATAGAATCTTGATTTGATTGTTTTATGTAAAGAACCTACTGATTATTTTGAACTTAATTTGTTACTAATCAATAGTATGAATAAGATGTTTTTATTAATTGATTTTAATGCAATGTTTTAGGTCTTTTTCTTTGATTGTTTACAACAATATTACTTCGTACATCGATAATAGTGGTCGAAAGAATCGTTCTTTTGTGTTAATTTATGTAGAGTTCTATTTTTTAATAATTTATATCATAAAAAACATCGTTTGTCAAAAGAAAAGGGTAAAAATTAATTGGAGAAAAAACAGTTTGTTTTTGTCCTAGTATCGTTGTTAAATCTCTTTTCATTGAATGCTTCAGGAAATGGTTCTATTACTGTCTCAAACAACAGAACAGGTGAAATAAACGACATTAAGTTCACTTCAACCTATTTTTTCAATGGGGCGGGAAGACCTTTCATTTAAAAAAGTGCTCATTTACATGGGAAGGTATGGCACTACAACAACCAATTTCTTTTCTATTCTAGCAGCCAATTTAGAGGTAACAATAAATGGTGCCGTTGTCTTCAATTCGCCAGTCTGCGAGCAGAATTACTTAGAGACAAACTAAAAATTTAATTACTCTTCATTTTCAGTTAAAATAAAATCCTTATTTTCGCAACAAATTAAAACAATTAAAATGAAACATTTATCTTTATCTCTTCTTGTTGGATTTATTTCGGTTTTGAGTCAAGCCCAAACAACTTATTACGCGAACAGTTCTACAGGGAACGATTCTAATAACGGATTATCACCTTCGACCGCGAAGAGATCCTTCACAGCTGCTTATAACGCAGCTTCTAGTGGAGATACGGTTGCACTTTCCGGTACGTTTGATTGGACAGACGCCCAAGAAACAGGTGATGCTGCAATCACGGGGTTCTCTCTGTTGAAAGCTCTAACAATTGTTGGTGATGGTGCAGGTCTAACATTTATTCAATCCGCTCCAACTCCTGGAACAGCCGATAGATGTGTTTTTACTATAAATCATGATATTACCCTAGAACATTTGACGATCCGCAACGGATTCAATACCAATCAGGAAAAAAATGCCGGGGGGATCACGGTCTTGGATCAAACCCGAAATAATATTGTTACGCTCAATAATTGTATTATTGAAAACAATGAAATTGATAACGGTGTTACGACTAATTACTATTTCGCTGGTGGTATTTACTTACGCGGAAACACTTCCTTTCACCCAGATTTGCGCTTAAATGATTGCATCATTCGTAATAACAGCGCCACTGGTAAGGCATATGGTGCTGGAGGTCTTTATTCACTTCAAGGGAATTATGTGACAATCAACCGATGTACTTTCAACAATAATTCATCTACCGATGGTAACGAGTTTGGTGTCGGTTACCACAATGTGGCTGGAGGTATGGGTTTTTTCCGTTCTAATACAGTGCATGTAACAAATTCAACATTTACCGCTAATTCCTCCGAAACAAGTGGAGGTGCAATTCTATCCTGGTACAACCAAACAGTCTTAACTAACAATACTATTGCTTACAACTCTGTATCCTCCGCATCTGGGAAAGGAGGTGGTGTTTATGTCGTTTACATGCAACAAGGTCCGGGAAAATTATATTTAAAGAACAACATTATTGCTCAAAACACGGTAAATGGTGGACCAGCAGATATCGACTTCAACACAGATTCTTGGGCATCGAATATTATTGACAATGGTTCTAATATCATTGAAACCTATGCAGGATCTTCTATCACACCTTCCGGTACTGGCACAATAACGGGAACTCAGGCGAACTTGAATTTATCGAGCAGCTTAGCGCTTAACGGTGCTACCAGCGGTGTATTGACTTTAGCGCTTTCTGCGGGAAGTGTAGCCATTGATGCAGGATTTACTGGATCAAATGGTTCAGTAACTGTTCCAGGTAACGATCAACGTGGTTTTTTTAATAATGGAGCTAAGGATATCGGAGCGTTTGAGTTCAATGCATTAACAACACCCGCTACTTATTCAACTGATATTCAAACGGCATGTGATTCATATACATGGATTGATGGAAATACATATACCTCAGATAATGACACGGCAACATTCACCTTAACCAATGCTGCAGGATTTGATTCAATTGTAACTTTAGACTTAACGATCTTAGCGTCCACTACAGGAACAGATATTCAAACAGCCTGTGACAGTTACACTTGGATAAATGGAGTAACTTATACGAGTTCCAATAATACAGCAACGGATACATTAACTAATGGAGTTGGCTGTGATAGTATTGTGACATTGAATTTGACACTCAATAATTCCAATACTGATACGATCTTGCCAATGATAACTTGTGTTGACACAACGGTGTATGTATCAGCAGCAGGAACTGTAAGTATAGATACGTCTGACATTGTGACTTCTACATGGGATAATTGTACAATTGATTCAGTGTGGTTAAGTCACACGAGTGCTACATGCGCCAACGATTCAATTAACGTAACAGCCTACATCCAAGATAGAGGTGGAAACATTGATTCTGCCATAGCTGTTGTGTATTTAATTGATACGTTTGCTCCAACCTTAGTAGCTCACGATACCTCGTTGTATGTAGATGCAACTGGAAACATTGCGTTTGATACAAGCGCTGTGCTTAAGAGTGTCACAGAAAACTGTACCCTTGACTCAGTTTGGATGAGTGCTACTTCAGCAACCTGTGCCAATGATTCAGTAAACGTAACAGTGTATGCAGTGGATTTATCAGGAAACACAGACAGTGCATCGGCAACAATTACTGTTCTCGATACAATCAATCCAACGATAACTTGTGTTGATACAACTGTATATTTAGATTCAAACGGTTCGGTATCTATTGATACATCGTTTGTACAAAATGGATTTACCGATAATTGCGGGGTGGAGAGTCTTTGGATGTCAGGAGCTTTGCGTTATCCTGCGAATGCAACGATCTCTTATGATTCTACAAATACTGCAACCTTTGCTCGAAATATTTATTATAACCCTTCAAATGGGGATACATCATTCGTAGGAAATACATTCGTGGTTGATTACAACTCAGAATTGACTGTATTTAAGTTTCATGTAGAACGATTAAATGGAGGTTCTGCACCAATTAACTTGACTATTTATTCAGATTCTACCTTGTCAACTGCATTAGTTTCAACGGCATATACAGTGACTAATACAGGCCTTGTATCAATTCCATTAACAGGAATTCAGTTGTCATCTGGAAGGTATGCATTCATGATTGAACCGACATCTATGGCTGATTTACAAGTAAGAGAATTATCCTATTCTTCCAGTCAGAACACGAGCGGATTAAGATGGTATAGTTCATCCGCCTGGTCAACTCCTTTGACCTTAACTCCAAGCAATACGACTTTGCTAGCTTATGGTTTTGAATCTAATGTACTTGAAGTACAATCTAAAGATTATATCTGTTCTAACTCAAACGAACAAGTAACCGTTTACGTAAGAGATAACTCTGGAAACATCGATTCGTGCATAGCGAACGTGACTGTAAGTGATACCATCGTTCCAAACATTGCAGTTCAAAATGCAACGGTGTATGTATCAGCAGCAGGAACTGTAAGTTTCGATACGTCTGACATTGTGACATCAACTTGGGACAACTGTACGATTGATTCAGTATGGTTGAGTCACACGAGTGCCACATGTGCCAACGATTCAATTGAGGTAACGGCTTACATCCAAGATGGAAGTGGAAACATTGATTCTGCAATAGCCTTTGTGTATTTAATTGATACGTTTGCTCCAATCATACTAACTCATGATACCACGTTGTATTTGGATGCAACAGGAAACATTGTATTTGATACAAGTGCTGTGCTTACGAGTGTCACAGAAAACTGTACAATTGATTCAGTTTGGATGAGTGCTACTACAGCTTCTTGTGCCAATGATTCAGTAAACATAACTGTGTATGCAGTGGATTTATCAGGAAACATGGACAGCGCAACCGCAACGGTTACCGTGTTGGATACCATCAATCCAACGATAGCTTGTGTGGACACAACTGTCTATTTAGATTCAAATGGATTAGCTTATTTGGACACCTCCTTTATTCAGAATGGTTTTGCTGATAACTGTGGAGTGGATTCGGTATGGTCTCCATTATTGTCAACTTCGAGTTTTGGACAGCCTTCCATTTTTGGATTTAGCTACTTTGATATTAATTCAAATCAATTTGCTGGTCAAACATTTGAATTGACCTCGTATATAAAAATTAATTCTGTTGAAGTTAATTTTACAAGTGTATCTTCTGGATCCTTTAGAATGGTAATTTATCAAGATTCTGGATTAAATGCTATCGATTCAACGGAAATAGCTATTAGTTCAATAGGTAATAAGGTATTTCCATTCTCAAATTTAAATTTGACTTCAGGTAGATATAGTTGGGTTATAAAACCATTAAATTCTGGAGGAAGCAGAATAAAGGTAATGGCGAGAATATCTAATTCAATTTCGGCATTTTTTAGATATACAAATGGAAATCCGGATAATTATTTATCCTCTAGAACTTATGATGCTTATTTTTTAATTAATTACCCAAATCCAACTTTCAATTGCTCAAACTCCAACGAACAAGTAACGGTTTACGTAAGAGATAATTCAGGAAACATCGATTCTTGTGTAGCGAATGTTACAGTGAGAGATTCAATTGTACCAAATATTGCAGTTCAAAATGCAACGGTGTATGTATCAGCAGCAGGAACTGTAAGTTTCGATACTTCGGACATTGTTACTTCTACATGGGACAACTGTACAGTAGATTCAGTGTGGTTGAGTCACACGAGTGCCACATGCGCCAACGATTCAATTGAGGTAACGGCTTACATCCAAGATGGAAGTGGAAACATCGATTCAGCAATGGCAAGAGTCTATGTATTGGATACCTTGTTACCAATCTTAGTAGCCCACGATACCACGTTGTATTTGGATGCTTCTGGAAATGTAGCCTTTGATACAAGTGCTGTTCTTACTAGCGTCACAGAAAACTGTACCCTTGATTCAGTTTGGATGAGTGCAACTTCAGCTTCGTGTGCCAATGATTCAGTAAACGTCACTGTGTACGCAGTGGATTTATCAGGAAACATGGACAGCGCAAGTGCAACAATTACTGTACTCGATACCATCAATCCAACTATTTTATGTGTGGACACCACCTTTTACATTGACTCATTGGGTGTTGCTAGAGTTCCTGTAATAAGTTTACAAGATGGATATGCGGACAATTGTGGTGTGGATTCAGTATGGACTAATTTAGGTTCTTTTCTTACAACTGCAATAGATACTACCTATTTCTTCTCTCAGTCAAGCGGTGTTTATTCCAATCTTACTAGCGCAATTTCTCTAAATAATGGAAACACATGGGATGACCCTGAATTAGAAATCCCATTAGGATTTAATTTTAATTTTTATGGTAATACCTTAGATTCATTAATCATTACTGGATACGGTGCAGAGTTAGGGTTAACTAGTAATCAAATAACTCCTGTAATAGTGCCGTTAGGTGTAGATTTGATTGATCGTGGAAGTGAAAATGGATTATCTCTATCACCCATATCATATAAGACAACGGGGGTAGCAGGAAATCGTATTACAAAAATAGAGTGGAAGAATGCTGGTTTTTATCATGGAGATACAGATGATGACGATGTATATGAAGATTATGTAAATCTCCAATTGTGGATTTATGAAAATGGCAACAAAATAGAATTTCATTATGGACCAACGGTCTTAAATGATTTTATTGCCTCGTATGACGGAGAAAATGGTCCTTGGGGAGTTGGTATTTCGTCTTTGTTTGATTATGATGGTTATGACTACAAGGGTAAATCTCAAATTCTTTCAGGCAATCCTTTGTCTCCAACAGTAGAATTTTTGGATGATGGTGACGGTCTTGCTTATATGAGTGGAATAATTCCAAATGGAACTATCTATAGATTTACACCAATTTCACTTTCTGATACGTTATTGTTCAGTTGTGGTCAATCTAGTCCAATACCTCTCTACATAAGAGACAACTCTGGAAACATGGATTCTTGTGTGGCGAATGTAACCGTGTTAGATACAATTGCACCAGCAATAACCGTAACGGACACAATGGTTTACTTAGCAGCCAATGGTCAATTTGATTTTGACACCAGTTTTGTTGTGACGTCAACTTGGGACAACTGTACGGTAGATTCAGTATGGATGAATGTTGATTCAGCGTTATGTTCAGATGTAAATGGAACGACAGGATTTATCAATGTAACCACCACGATAAGAGACGGAAGTGGAAATACCTCTTCAGCCACATCAAGAGTAGTGGTGTTAGATACGATATCCCCGATAGTAAACTTAGCGAATGATACAGTTTACTTAAATTCAATGGGGACGGCATCCACAAGCTTGAGTATCATTGAAAACGGAAGTACAGACAACTGTGGAATTGCAACGATAGCGTTGAGTGATTCAGCATTCTCTTGTGCGAACATAGGAATGAATACAGTAACGGTAACCGTTACAGATAACTCTGGGAACGTAAGTTCAGCAGACGCAACGGTGTTGGTAGTAGATTCAGTGAATCCAATAGTAGTTTGTCAACCTACCACTGCATATTTAGATGCCACAGGAAACGCAAGAATTGTAGCTTCTGACATCAACAATGGATCTTCAGACAACTGTAACAACATTACACTAAGTGCTTCTCAAACCGCATTTACTTGCGCTGATTTAGGAGTCAACTCAGTGACCTTAACGGTAACAGATGCCAACGGAAACGTTGATTCATGTGTAACAACTGTTACGGTAATTGATTTAACGCCACCAGTAGCAAGTTGTCGACCAGATACGATCTACCTGAACGCTTCAGGAGTGGCTACCTTAGCTGCAAGCGACATCGATAACAGTAGTAGCGACAACTGTTCAGTAAGCTTGAGTCTTTCTCAAACTACGTTCAACTGTTCATCAATTGGAGCGAATACGGTAACGTTAACCGTGAGAGATGCACAAGGGTTAACAAGTACCTGTACAACGACTGTAACAGTACTGGATACTTTGGCACCGACCATGGTTTGTCAATCAGTAACAGTAAACTTGGATGCATCAGGAAACGCAATTATAACAACAAGTGATGTAAACAATGGAAGTTCGGATAATTGTGGAATGACAATGAGTTTGTCAAACACAACCTTTGATTGTACGAACATTGGAACGAACACGGTAACGTTAGTAGGAATAGATGGAAGCGGAAATGTAGATTCGTGTACGGCAGTAGTAACTGTTGTAGATGCGACAGCACCGGTAGTAATCTGTAAGCCAGCAACTATTTACTTAGACAGTTCAGGAAATGCAACATTAACGATTGCAGACGTTGACAATGGAAGCAGTGACAATTGTGGAATGACATTGAGTTTATCTAACACTGCCTTTACTTGTGCCGATCTAGGTACAAATACGGTAACGTTGATAGGAACCGATGGAAACGGAAACTCAGATACTTGTACAGCAACAGTAACTGTAGTAGATAACACACCACCAGTAATGCCTCCTTATTTATCAGGCGGTGCTTTTGATATTTATTTAGATTCAACAGGAAAAGCACCAATACTACCTTATTCTTTTGCTTTAGGAACATCTGGTCTTCCTGGACCTGCATTTGATAACTGTGATGGTTTATCAATAACTATTTCTAAAAATTATGTGTATTGTTCAGATATAGGAATTGATACTATGGTGATAACTGCTACTGATTTTTCTGGAAACACAACCGTAGGATTAGTTGCATTTGATATTCAAGACACATTATCACCAGTGATGAACTGTCAACCAGTAACAGTAAACTTGGATGCTTTAGGAGTAGCGACAATCACTACTATGGATGTGGACAATGGAAGTACGGATAACTGTGACTTCACACTGAGCTTGTCACAAACCACCTTTACTTGTGCCGACTTAGGAACAAACATGGTCACCCTTACCGGAACAGACGCAAGTGGAAACACTTCAACTTGTACGGCAGTAGTAACCGTAGTAGATGCCATCAATCCGATAGCCTTGTGTAAGTCAGCCACGATTTACTTAGACTCTAATGGAGTGGCAAGATTAGTAGCAAGTGATATTGACAATGGAAGCAGTGACATCTGTGGAGTAACGTTGTCGATCACGGATACCCTGTTTACTTGTTCAGATGCCGGAGCAAACAACGTAACGTTAACGGCAACCGATGTAGCAGGAAACACCTCAACATGTGTAGCCGTAGTAACCGTATTGGATACGATAGCTCCAGTAGCTATTTGCAAAGCAGATACGTTGTACTTGAACGCATCAGGAACAGCAAGCCTAACAGCTGCCATGATCAATGACGGAAGCAGTGACAACTGTACATTCACGATGAGTGTCTCTCAGTCCACCTATACTTGTACTGACTTAGGAACGAGTATGGCAATGCTTACCGTAACGGATGCATCAGGAAACACATCAACTTGTACAAGTGCAATCACAGTACTGGATACATTAGCTCCAATCATGAGTTGTGCACCCGCAACGATTTACTTGGACGCAATGGGCATGGCAACATTAACAGCAAGTGAAGTAGATGGAGGAAGCAGTGACAACTGTGGCATAGTAACGATGAGTGTATCCAGAAGCACATTCACTTGTGCCGATATAGGAACAACCACGGTAACACTTACTGGAGTAGACGCAAGTGGAAACAGATCCACGTGTACAACCACGTTGACTATCCTAGATACGTTAGCACCAGTAGTGTTGTGTAAATCAACAACCATCGCATTAGATGCAACAGGAAACGCAACCATCACTACGATAGATGTAGACAACGGAAGCAGCGACAACTGTGGAATCACGTTGAGCCTATCGAACAGTACATTCAACTGTACTCAAGTAGGAGTGAACACGGTGACACTCACTGGAGTAGATGCAAGTGGAAACACAGCAAGTTGTACAGCCACAGTAACAGTGGTAGACAACTTAGCACCAACAGCAGTCTGTCAGAACATTACGATTAGCTTAGATGCCAATGGACAAGCTACGATAGTAGCGAGTGATGTAGATGGTGGAAGCTTTGACAACTGTGCAGTATCGAGTGTGAATGTAGACAAGACAGATTTTGACTGCAGCAACGTAGGAAGAAATCAAGTCACCCTTACTGTAACTGACTTGTATGGAAACGTATCGAGTTGTGTAGCTACGGTAACAGTAGAAGACAATGTAGCGCCAGTAGTATTCTGTCCAGCGGATAAGAACAGAACGGTGAGAAACACAACTTGTACTTATGTGGTAGAAGACTTCGCATGGGAGAGTTCAAACACAGACAACTGTATAGTTAATGGAACCACAACAGAGCAGTTCCCAGCAGCAGGAACCGAAGTGTCAGCAGTAAACGGAAGAGTAACGATAACTATCGTAACGACTGATGCCTCGATGAATGCAGACTCATGTACGTTTGATGTGATAGTGAACTGTGAGCAGGAATTAGATATCCCACAATTTATCTCACCAAACGGAGATGGGAAGAATGACTTCTGGGATTTAGCAGAGTTAGGAAACTACCCACAGAACGTAGTAAAAATCTTTAACCGATACGGAACCTTAGTATTTGAACAAAGAGGCTACACGAATGAGTTTATCGGGAAGTCTAACGTAGATGACATGGCAAGAAAAGCGATGGGCAATGGAATGCTACCAAACGGAACTTACTTCTATGTAATCGATTTAGGAACCAACACAGTAGACAAAAAAGTATACAACGGTTACGTACAGATTAATAAGTAAGTAGCTGACTAAAAATGATGAAAAGCCCAATCGTTAAGATTGGGCTTTTTTTTATGAATCCAAAGAACTATAGTTCTTTGGATTTTTTATGTGATAAAGTGATATTTGTCACATATAATTTTTATGGATCTAGTTACTTTTGAAGCATGAGAATAATTATTTTTTCCTTGTTCATTATAGGTGTTTCGGGTTGCTTTGATTCTAATCAAGTTGAAATTAAAAAGATAGTTAGTGAGTCTGAGTTAGGAGAGAAACTATTTTTTGATCCAATATTGTCGCACGATAAATCAATTTCTTGTGGAAGTTGTCACAAGCCGGAATTCGCATTTGCGGATAATAGAAGTTTATCTTTTGGAGTAAATGACAGCCTTGGAACAAGAAATACTCCGTCTGTTATGAATATGGCAAGTCGTTCTCATTTTTTTTATGATGGTAGAGCTTCCTCATTGGAAGAGCAAGCGATAGGTCCAATAGAAAATCCAGTTGAAATGAATTTGTCAATTGATTCAGCTGTAAATCGACTTTTGAATTCGGAGCTTTATGTGGCGCTTTTTGATAAAATTTATAGGGACTTACCATCAAAAAGTAATTTGACAAGTGCTTTGGCTAGTTTTCAACGTAGTCTTGAAAGTGATGGAAGTGCTCCACATGATTTGTGGATGAATGACGAAGAGCCTTTAGCTTTGTCCAAATCTCAACAAAGAGGACGAGAACTTTTTTTAGAAAAGGCAAAGTGTTTTGATTGCCATTTTGGTCCAGACTTTACAGGTGATGAATTCAGAAACATAGGTCTGTACGATGGCAAAGAATACACAGATAAAGGCAGATTTGATATAACTGGAGATTCAAATGATTTAGGGAAGTTCAAAGTTCCTGGATTAAGAAATGTTGCGTTGACAGCTCCATACATGCATGATGGCAGTTTAGAAACGTTGGAGGAAGTAATTGATTTTTACAACAACTTGTATATGTTTGTTCCTGCTCCAATTAATTTAGACAGTGTGATGATAGAACCACTTATGTTATCGACTTCTGAAAAGGAAGATTTAGTAAACTTTCTCCATTCTTTAACAGATAAGAATCTTTATCAAATCCAGTAATCGTGAAGTAATTAAATTGATTCTACGTTGTGAGATAAAAAAAGGACGGTAGCTGCGAAGCTACCGTCCTTTTTTCATTAGAATTATGCAAAACAGGTAATTATCCTACACTTCCTTCTAGGGAGATTTCTAATAACTTTTGTGCTTCTACAGCAAATTCCATTGGGAGTTTGTTTAATACATCTTTGGCATAACCATTTACGATTAGACTGATAGCTTTTTCTTCACTGATTCCGCGCTGCAAACAATAAAACAATTGGTCCTCACCAATTTTTGAAGTTGTCGCTTCGTGCTCTACTTTTGAGCTTTTGTTGTTACATTCGATGTAAGGGAAAGTATGCGCTCCGCATTCATCGGTCATCAACAATGAGTCACATTGAGAAAAATTTCTTGAGTTAGTTGCATTCTTGTGAATCTGTACCAATCCTCTGTAAGAATTTTGACTGTTACCAGCAGAAACTCCTTTTGAAATAATCGTACTTTTCGAATTCTTACCTAAATGAATCATTTTAGTACCGGTATCCGCCATTTGGTGGTTATTCGTAACAGCAATCGAGTAAAACTCACCTACAGAAGAATCACCTTTTAAGATACAAGAAGGGTATTTCCAAGTAACGGCAGATCCTGTTTCTACTTGGGTCCAAGAGATTTTTGATTTGTATCCTTCACAAATTCCTCTTTTGGTCACGAAGTTAAAAATTCCACCCTTGCCGTCTTTGTCTCCTGGGTACCAATTTTGAACGGTAGAGTATTTAATCTCAGCGCCAGCTAATGAAACGAGTTCTACTACCGCAGCGTGAAGTTGGTTTTCGTCTCTCATCGGAGCCGTACAACCTTCTAGGTAGCTCACGTAGCTATCTTCATCCGCAATAAGTAAAGTTCTTTCAAATTGACCAGTATTTGCTTCGTTAATTCTGAAGTAAGTAGATAATTCCATCGGACATTTCACTCCTTTTGGAATGTAACAAAAAGAACCATCAGTAAATACCGCAGAGTTCAAAGCGGCATAAAAATTATCTGATTGTGGGACTACTGAGCCTAAATATTTTTTTACTAATTCGGGGTGTTCTTTGACTGCATCGCTAAATGAACCAAAAATAATTCCCAGTTCTCCTAGTTTTTCTTTGAAAGAAGTGGCAACCGAAACTGAATCCATCACAAAGTCTACTGCAACTCCTTGAAGTTTTTTCTGTTCGTCCATAGATATACCCAATTTATCCATCGTGGCTTTAATTTCTGGGTCTACCTCATCCCAGTCTTTTGCTTCTTTTTTTGGAGATGAATAATAATGAATATCTTGAAAATCTGGTTTGTCATATTTCACGTGAGCCCATTCTGGTTCTTTCATGTTTTTCCAGATTTCAAAAGATTGTAGTCTAAAATCCAATAACCAATCTGGCTCTCCTTTTTTAGCAGAAATCATTCGAATGATATCTTCGTTCAGTCCTTTTTCAATTTTCTCGGACTCTACAGATGTCGTAAACCCAAACTCGTATTCTTGAGTTTTCAAATCTTCTTTTAAATCATCTTCAGTATATTTCGTATTCATTGCTGTTTTTTCAATTAGTTAAAGAGAAAAACTTTCTCCACATCCGCAAGTTCTGTCTGCATTTGGGTTTTTGAAAACAAACCCTTTTCCGTTGAGTCCCCCTGAAAAATCTAATTCAGTTCCTACCAAATACAAATAACTTTTTTTGTCTACGACTACTTTTATTCCATTGTCTTCTATTTCTTTGTCCGATTCTTTTATTTCGTTATCGAAATCTAGTTCGTACATCAATCCTGAACAGCCTCCTCCTTTCACTCCCACACGAATAAAATAGCCAACTTGCCCTTCGTCTTCCATCAAGCGAATGGCCTGCTTTTTTGCGTTATCACTTACTTTTATCATGGCGATTGATTATTTGTCTAATTCTATCACAAAAATAGGCAAAAAACAATGCCTTGTAAAGATTTGAGTTGATTATTTTTAATTAGTCTAAATAAAAAAATAGCTAATGGACTTACAGGGAAATCTATAATTGAAAATTTATCAACGACTTGTTTTGAGTTCTGATAATGTCGCTTAGCTTTTTGTTTTTTAACTTGGATTCAGCCCAGTTAGTACACTCAAAATACTCTAGTGGAATTTGATGAATTTCTTTTTTGTCCAGTTTCGAAAGTTTGGTTATCAGCAACGAGAATTGAACGTCCAAATCAAACTTGCTAAAACTGGGGTGAGTCGTTTTTGAAAAGAAATTCAATAAAATTTCTTCATAGGCGAAGAGCTTGTTTCTTGTCTTTAAGAATCTTTTTGTGGATTTTAAGTTATACTGAACCAGCTCGTAATTGCCTAATTCAAAATGTAAAAATAAGTTGAGTAATTCGGCAAAAGAATATATTTCCTGTGATTGATCAATGGCTATATTGTTCAGCAATTTGTTTGTCCATTTTAGAGATTCAGAAAATTTATCTTGGATAAATAGAATGTGTGAAAGATTGTAGTAAAAGAAAGCCAATCGAGAATTGTTTATTTTGTTCTCGTTTGTTTCTATGAATTGCGTGATTTTGGATTCAAGCTTGTCGAATGCCGAAAAATCACAAGTTAACTTAATTAAGAGCAATTGAATGCTCCACAAGCTCGACTTCATTTTTATTTTTAAATCTTTGCTTCCGCTCTCTTCATGGATTTCAAAAAGGATCTTTAATTTGGCATATAACTGCTGAGCAACCTGAATATCTTCGTTTTTTATTGATAAATATACCCCATTGGCCAAAGTTGAAACTAGAATATTAGGTTCGTCCCCAAAATGATTCGGGTTCTCTTCCAGAATTTCAATAGTTTGAAGAACCGTTTCCAAGCTATTTTTGTTGTCTTGAATACCAAAGTAGTATGCTCCCTTCAGATGATTAAATAAGTAGGACAGTCCTATTTTGGATTTAGGTATTGTTATTTTGGAAATTACCGGTTCTAAATCTTTTTTCAGAAACTGAATTTCTTCTTCAGTCCTTGCTCTTCCAACTTTATTGAGTTTATGAAACAAAAGAGATTTTATTTCCCAGAGTTGTGAATTAAGCGAAAGGCTTGCGATTAATTCGTTTTCGTCTGAGCTCAAGTCGGTTAGACTTTTTGAAGAAGTGGATTGGTAATTATCCTTCTCAATCAGTTTTTTCTCCCATTGCAGTAGTTCCAGTAATAGATGCGTTTTGTTATATTTTTGTGCTTGTTTTTTAGCAGATTTTAGTCGTTTCAAACTTTGTTTGTACAAAGATTTCTCGAAAAGAATCTCAATGAAATGAAGTTCATTCCGAATGATTTGCTCTTTGGATTTTTCGCTGTAAAAGGCATCAAGACTTTTTAATATAGTGTCGTACAACCGAGCTTTGGCGATAGAAAATTTTTTAATAAAAACGTGTTCGCTTAACTGCTCCAGTAATTGTTCTTCTTCATATATTGTTTGTTTGTCTATGGCATCAAACAAAATTTGGGCATTGTTTTGAGAATCGGCAGCTGTATGCCGCGATACATAAACTTTAAAATATCTCTTCTCTGCCTTAGACAAGGAATTGATTAGTTCGTAAAGATGACTAGAGTATTTGTTGGCCATAGGTAGTTAATGAACAAAATTTAAGGCATAAAAAAACCATTCGTGTAAACGAATGGTTTGCAAGGATTAGTCTTCTTTAGTTTTTAGCGTTTTTGTTTGTCTTCTCTTTGTCTTCTTTTTCAGGATCCGTGATATCGTCAAATACTGAATTGTCGTTATCATCGTCATCCAATACAACTACTACATCTCCCTTTATCATTTGCGGACCATGATCATTTCCTGAGATTGTCGGACTCAGAGGTTCTTCTTTCGAACAACTTGCAACCGCAATCAGGGCAATAAGGAATATGTAATATTTTTTTTTCATGACTTGTCTATTCTCTAAATTAGTACAATTTTTTCAATTCAACAAAAATGAAACCTGATGACTTATTTAAAGGTAGTATGATTTAATTAACGTAAAGAGAAATTTACGGGTAGTACAAATCTTACTCTTACTGGTTTACCCCTCTGTTCACCTGGTTCCCATTTGGGCATGTTTTTCACGGCTTTTTTCGCTTCTTCATCACAGCCACTGCCAATTCCTCTAATGATTTTTATGTCTGTGATAGCCCCATTTTTTTCCACAACGAATTGTACATAGACCTTTCCTTTTACACCTGCTTCTTTTGCCATTTGTGGGTAAGAAATAGATTTACCTAGGTATTCAAATAATTTTTCTTCTCCACCAGGGAAACTTGGGTTTTTCTCAACTACAGTAAAAATCTGTTCTACCTTAGGTGCTTCTGGTTCGTCAAAAATCTCAATTTTTTGATCTACTTCAGTGGTCTTGGCAATTTCTTGCTCTTTCACTTCTTTTTTGTCGTCTACAACCTCAATTACTTCTGGCTCTGGTGGTGGCGGTGGTGGTGGTGGCGGTGGTGGTGGTGTGTTTTCCTGCATCACCACTTCTTCGATGATTTCGTCATCCATTCCAGCTTTCTCAGCCAAGGGCTCAAGTTTACTGTTGAGAGCCGATCTCAATTCGAAACCCAGCAGTACGAAAATAGAAGCAATCGTTAATCCTAAGAGGAATAAAGATATTTTCTTTTTTTCTATGCTTGCTTCTTCTGTCTTTTTTATTTCCATGTTAGTTTAATTGCTCCCTGAAAATACGCAATATTTCATTATTACGTGTTAACAAGGTGTGAATTTTAGGAATTTTTATACAATTCTGATTATCCAATTAAGGCTTTGTAGGCTTCTGCGTCTAACAAATCGGCAGCTTCCTCCGGATTGGAAATTGTCATTTTTATCATCCATCCTTCCGCATACGGGTTTTCGTTTACCGCTTCTGGATTCTCTTCTAGTTTTGAGTTGAATTCTGTGATTTCCCCTGACAATGGCATAAACAAATCCGATACAGTTTTTACTGCTTCAATAGTTCCAAATACTTCTTCTTTTTCTAAAGTTTCTCCTTCCGTTTCGATCTCTACGTACACAATTTCTCCAAGTTCTCCTTGAGCAAAATCTGTAATTCCGATGGTAGCTGTGTTTCCTTCTATCAACACCCATTCGTGATCTTTTGTAAATTTTAAGTTTTCTGGTAAATTCATTGTTTCGTTCTTTTGCTCAAAAATAAACAAATTATTTTAGGAGTAAAGTCTTTTTATTAAGATTTTCCATTTAGTTTTCCAGTATAAGAAAAGCCGAGTCATACTCTACTTCTGACTCAACTTTCTTGCCCTATTATCGAGTTGTTATTTTCTCTTGATTGCAGAGACTGTGCCTTCCCAATCGGTAAGGGTCGCCTTTACTGATCCTACTGCGATTTTGGTTTTCATCAATATTGGAATCTTGTTGTTGTCATTGGTTACCCAAATGGTCATACTTTCTTCCGTTTCCCAAACTCTTCCCTTCATCATTAAGGGTCTTAGTTTGATGCAATCGAATTTTCCTTTCCGTGTTTTAATTTCTTCCGTACCGAGATACTTTATTTTGAAGGGGAAAATTTCATCGTCCAAAAACATGTCCATGGCATATTCCTGTCCTATGATAGCGTTGTTGAAATCTAAGGTACGGGCATAGTAAAATGAAGATAACATGTCTTGAATTCCTTCAGTTACTTTGTACTCTTCTTTGTCTTGAGTTTTTACTTTGTTTTCGTTTTGTTTAAAAATGTAATCTTGGTTGATTTTGAAACCTCCCTCATCCACTCTTCGGATGAACATCCAGGGGAAAACCCCTTCTGAATCAATGTAACTTTCGTACTTGTCTTTTACTTTAAATATCCAGTTAAATGACCCTAGTGTGCGCCCAGTACCCACTACATGAAGCAAACTTCTGCCTTTCACCTTTTTATTTGTGCTCTTTACTTCCATAATTGCTTCGCCTGCATCAATGAATCCGTAATGCAATCGGTAGGTAAGTTTTTCTCCAGCTTTAAAAGCTTGGTGATTGATGGTTCTGTATTTCGCAGTTACGGTTGCTTTTTTTACCAGATTACTGCTCGCTATTGCAAATGATTGAGTGGTGTAAAATATGCCGGCAAAGGCCAATGCATATACTTTTATTTGGGTGGCAATTGATTTCATTTTGTTTTACGTTTAATAACGACCATCCTAAAACAAAAGCTGTGCCAGATTTATTTGTTTTGTTTTTTTGGATTCATCAAATAAAATAAATGAACAAGAAGAATAAAAGAGTTGAGTAAATAGATTGGGGGCTGCTTGAGTAGTATTCCATAGATGATGAAGGCAGCTGCACCCAAGGCATTTAAAATTCGCAAAGTCCTTATGTTTTTCATCAAAAACGAAATAGCAATAAGAGCCATCGCGATATAACCAATGATTTCGATAGTTAACTCATTCATAATAGGTGTAGTGGTATTTGGTTATGTGTATTTCCTCGTTGTGCAAATTCTTCGTCAGTATGGCTTGTAACAGGCCTGTTGCCTCCTCGTAAATCAATTCAGTATGCGAAATAGATTTCCCGTTTTTCGATTCAAAGGTTTCAAACTCTGTAAGTTTTAGCTCGTAGGTAAACACATAATTTTTTAACACTTCATTTTTTTTCTTGATCGTTATGCTTTTAATAGTGTGGTTTTTCTCAATTTTTTCGATGGTAAAATCTTTCTCCGATTGATAGGGAAATTGAGTGCGAATAATCTGCATATTACTGTCTAGTGATTCATTCAATACTATTTTGAAGACAACTCCATCCGAGCTTTTGTAAGTCGTTTGATGGTTTCCGTCACCAAATTGAGTGTGCTCTAAATATTCGCTTCTTCCCTCATGATAGGAATCTAATTGTAGCTCAATTTTTGACCGGCTATTGTTTTTTGATTTTCCATAAATGAAACGGATAGGTAAGTCATTTTGGTACGAGATAGTTTTCACCACAATGCCCGCTATTCCTGTTTTTTTTGTCATGGAAAGTCGGTTGTTTTTATAGAAATTCCAACGAGCAGTAGTATCCACGAGGGTGTCGTTTAAGGGCACAGTGTTGTAATTCATCGTTACTTTCCCGTCTTTGTTCAATTCCCAAAACGTAATTTTGCTTCTTGTCTTGATAATTGGTTCCAAGGGGAGCTTGTGAAAGTGAGATTGAGTGATAGTGCGGATTCGTTGGGTAGACAGTTTGTTAGAATCGAAACATTCACTCCATAGAAATTCTTCCAATACCTGTTGGGAATCTGATTGGCAAAGACCGCTCGTAGGAAAAACAGCCAGGTAGAGTAATGGAATAATTAAAAACTGAAGAAGTTGCAAAATAAAGGGGTGAATTGGATTTTGTGTCAAAAAAAAACAGAGAAGACTTCTTTATTTTCTCTAGTTTCAAGATTCAAATTAACACATATTTTAATAGAAAATAACTATCTTTACTGAAATTTGTAACGAGTGATTAAAGCAACAATAAATCAAAAGGAATTCGACTTAGAAGTAATTTCTCCTTCCGAGGTGATGGTTAATTCAGAAAACAAAAAGCTTGATGTGATTGAGGTTTCGCAAAATAAAAAACACGCATTGATAGAGAACGTTTCTTATACAATCGAAACTGTGGGGTATGATGCCGAGAAAAAAGTTGTGACACTTAAAGTGAATAACAACACGTATCAGGTAAGCCTAAAAGATAAGTACGATATTCTGCTAAAGGAACTCGGATTGAGTAATATGACAACTAAGGTGGTGAAAGAAATTAAAGCGCCAATGCCCGGATTAGTCGTTTCTATTCAAGTAGAGCAAGGACAAGAAGTGAAAGCAGGTGATTCCGTGTTGATTTTGGAAGCGATGAAAATGGAGAATGTATTAAAATCTCCAATTGACGGAGTAATAAAATCTATCAAAACAGAAAAGTCAAAAACGGTAGATAAGAACGCGATTCTTATAGAATTTGAATAATTAATAACATAAAATATAGAATTATGAGAGTATTTACGATAGGACTAGTATTAGCGGGAATTACCCTTTTTTCTTGCGGAGAATCAACAAAAGCGGAAGTGGCTGTAGTGGATGAGTCAGCTATGTACCAAATAGACACAGAGACGGTTAGCCTAAAATGGGTTGCTTATAAAACAACAGAAAAAGTTGGAGTGGGAGGTGAGTTTGGTAAAATTAACATCAAGGATTACCAATTAGCTGAGTCAAAAGAAGGAGCGCTCAATGGCGTGTCTTTTGCCGTGCCAGTATCGAGTTTATTTACAGGTAACAAAGACAGGGATTGGAAATTGGTGAATTTATTCTTTGGAGTAATGGATAACACGGAATTCATTAAAGGAACTTTTCATCAGGGAGAAAATGGAGAAGGTAAGTTGGATTTAGAAATGAACGGAACATCTACAGAATTGCCTTATGAGTATTCTCTACAGAATGACTCTATTTTTATCACAGCCAAAATGGATGTATTAAACTGGAACGGACAAGAAGCGATGGATTCCTTAAATGTGGCTTGCTACGATTTGCACAAAGGAAAAGATGGAGTGAGCAAAACATGGAGCGAAGTAGACATAAAAGCTTCTGTGGCCATTTTGAAAAAATAAAGGGATATTCAACTAAATTAATAGAGCCATCTCAAATATTGAGATGGTTTTTTTATGAATATGAAAGAAGAATTACAACATAACCTGAAAGAATTAAATGTCTCCAAAAACTCCAAGTTTATTCTTGCAGTTAGCGGAGGGGTTGACTCTATGGTCTTATTGGATATCTTTCATTCAGCACGACTAAATTTTGTTGTGGCTCATTGTAATTTTGGTTTGAGAGGACAGGACTCTGAGCGAGATCAAGAACTCGTAACAGGTATTTGTGAAGTCAAAGGGATAACATGTTTTGTGAAACAAATTCACCTTGATCAGTATAAAAAAACTGCAGGAGTTTCTACCCAAATGGCTGCCAGAGATTTGCGCTACTCTTGGTTTAAGGAATTAATGGCGCTCCACCATTGTGATTTTTTAGTAACCGGCCATCATTTAAACGATTCAATTGAAACGGCCTTGTTAAATATAGCTCGGGGAACAGGTATCGAAGGGATTAAAGGAATCCCGATGATAAGTAATGACTTGTTTCGACCCCTATTAAATACCTCGAAATCGGAAATAAGGAAGTATGCCAAAGACAAACAGGTGCTGTTTCGAGAGGATAAAAGTAATAGTTCAGATCAGTATAAGCGAAACAAAGTAAGGAATAAGGTGTTGCCTATCTTTGAAGAAATCAACCCAAATTTTGTGGGCACAATGAAAAATAATTTGTCCCATTTCAAGGAAGCTTTTGAGTTTTATAAAATATCGATGGATGCCATGATTGCTTCAATTTCTATGACCAATGAAAAGGGATTATCGATTCGATGGGAGGAATTATTGCAGTGTAATAATTCATCGCTGGTGCTGTTTGAAGCTCTGAAATCCTTTGGTTTTGATCGTTCGCAGGTCAATGATATACTGGAATCAATTTCAAAAGGTCATTTTGTTGGGAAAGAGTTTTTTACCCAATCTTATCGACTGTTAATTGACCGATCACTTATTTTTGTTCAAAGAATCGAAGAGCAGAAAAACGAAATCATCACGATCAAAAATCAAAATAAAGTTGAAACTTTTGGTTTGGAATTAACGTTTAACCAATTCCCAATGGGAGATTTTGACTTGCTGACCGATTCGAAATTTGCTTTTTTAGATGCGGATAAATTGACGTATCCATTGGAGTTAAGAAAGTGGCAACAGGGAGATAGATTTCGTCCTTTTGGAATGAGAGGAAAGAAAAAAGTAAGCGATTTTTTGATTGATAAAAAACTATCAAGAATAGAAAAAGAGAATACGTGGGTTTTACTTTCAAACAATCAAATTTTTTGGGTTGTTGGACACCGAATAGACGATTCTTTTAAGCTGACTGATTCTTCCAAAACAGTGTTAAAAATAACCTTTGAATCAAATTAGTATGGAAAATTTAGCAACAAAATTGATTGAAAAAGAAGAGGTGGAAAATTTAGTATTTCCCTCAAAACCAATAAAATTAAGAACCCCAGACGAGCAAAAAGCATTGTTGAAAAAATTGCATGATGCAGAAAAATTGGGAAATCTATTTCATAATAAAATTGAAATTGTTTTTCAAGATTCTGAAGGACTCAAAGAGGTGAACACAACAATTTGGGCTGTGGGTGAAGATCATATCGTACTCAAAAAAGGGGTATTTATCCCAATCCACCGCATTATATCTATTAACATCTTAACTGTTTATCTATTTTTAAAATTAGTTAAACAAAATAGATTTTTACAATAATTTCATCTATCTTTAGTTTCTAAAAGAAAACTAAACGCTTATGCCTTTTCAAGCAGGAGAAATCCTCTCAAAAATTAATAGTCCTGAGGACTTAAAAAAATTGGTGACGCCAGAACAATTGCCGCAATTTTGCAAAGAATTGAGGCAGTTTATTGTAGATGTGGTTTCTGAAAAAGGAGGGCATTTTGGTGCAAGTTTGGGTGTGGTTGAACTTACCTCTGCAATTCATTATGTATTCAATACTCCTTATGATCAATTGGTTTGGGATGTGGGTCACCAGGCTTATGGACACAAAATCATAACGGGTAGAAAAGATGTATTTGACACCAATAGAGTGTACAAAGGAATAAGTGGTTTTCCAAAGAGGAGTGAAAGTGAGTACGATACGTTTGGAGTAGGGCACTCTTCCACCTCAATCTCAGCAGCTCTTGGAATGGCTGTTGCTAGTCAAATAAAAGGAGAAAAAGAGAGGCAACACATTGCCGTAATTGGAGATGGTGCAATGACTGCTGGTTTGGCATTCGAAGGTCTTAATCATGGAGGAATAGAAGACTCAAACATGATTGTGGTTTTGAATGACAATTGTATGTCTATTGACCCAAATGTTGGTGCCTTAAAAGAATATTTAAGAGATTTATCGGCTTCAAAACCCTACAACAAAGTAAAGGATGAAGTATGGAATTTATTGGGTAAACTAAGTTCATTTGGATCAAGTGCCCAACAAATTGTTCACAAAGTGAGCGATGCTCTGAAAGGAAGTATTTATCAAAAGAGTAATTACTTTGAGTCATTGAATTTCCGATATTTTGGACCAGTAGATGGTCACGATGTTCAGGCGATGGTGAAATTATTTAATGAAATAAAACACTTGCCCGGACCAAAAATTGTGCATTGCTTGACAGAAAAAGGAAAAGGATTTAAACCGGCTGAAGAAGGCGATACCACTGTTTGGCATGCTCCCGGACTATTCAATAAAGAAACGGGAGAAATAGTAAAGGTGTTACCAAAATCTACAGATGCTCCAAAGTTTCAAGATGTATTTGGACACACGATTGTGGAATTGGCGGAAAAGAATGATAAAATTACGGGGGTAACTCCTGCAATGCCAACTGGTTGTTCGCTGAACATCATGATGAAGGCAATGCCAGATAGAGCCTTTGATGTAGGTATTGCTGAACAACATGCGGTAACTTTTTCTGCGGGATTAGCTACTCAAGGCATGATTCCATTTTGTAATATATATTCCTCATTTATGCAAAGAGCTTACGATCAAGTGTTGCATGATGTAGCTATTCAAAATCTGAATGTCGTATTTTGTTTGGATAGAGGAGGTTTGGTTGGTGCCGATGGCCCAACCCACCATGGAGCCTACGATTTGGCTTATATGCGATCAATTCCTAACATGATTGTTTCTGCACCAATGGATGAATTGGAATTAAGAAATTTAATGTATACTGCTCAGGCAGATCAGAATGGTCCTTTTTCAATTCGTTATCCAAGAGGAAAAGGAATTACTCCAGATTGGAAAAAACCAATGCAAAAATTGACCATTGGACAAGGGAGAAAGCTCAAGAATGGTTCGGACGTAGCCATTTTGACTATTGGAATCACAGGTACTTTCATTGCGAAAATTGAAAGACAGTTTCAAGAGAAAGGTATAAGCGCAGCTCATTACGATATGCGATTCCTGAAACCGATGGATGAAACAATCCTACACGAAGTTTTTACTAAATTTGATAAAGTAATTACGGTAGAAGATGGAACCATTTTGGGAGGTTTGGGCTCAGCTGTACTCGAGTTTATGTCGGAAAATGGTTACCAAGCCCAAGTAAAAAGATTGGGGATCCCTGATAGATACATCGAACACGGAACTCAAGCAGAGTTGTACAAAGAATGTGGTTTTGATGCTGAATCTATTTTATCTGAAGTGGAAAAAATGACAGGAGTTTCCACAGAGATTAAAACGGCAACCAACAACCTAGTTTAAACAATGCTGGCGAGTAGTTTAAACATTTTGCCATCACTGGGTTGACAGCCATTTTTTAGCATCTCGAATAGTTCGATTTCTCTTTTTTGAGCATACTCCTTTGTGGTTTTATAGGACTTGATAGAAACTTTCCTTTCTTTTATCGCTCTGGCTACTTTTTTTGGGTCGTCAAATGTGATTTCATTGCTTTGTAAGCCAATGAGTTCTGCTTTTTCTTTGCCATAGTAGAAATACTTAATGTCGTTTTCTGTTGCGAATTCCACGTACTCAAGTTTTAAAAGGACAGAATTGTAAATCACATCACTAAAAGATTCAATGAGTTTTTCTACTTTTTCAGAATCTTCTATTTTTATTTTAGTCCACAAATCAGCATCAATGCCATTTACGGCAAGGAATTCTTTGAATTCTTGTTCAAATAATTCTAATTCTTCTAAGGATAAAGCTCTGTAGGTTGGCATTTTAATGTATTTATGTTACAAAGATATTTAATCTTTTCGTTTGACATTCTCACCAAAGTAGTAAACTTAAAACGAGAATCATAGCGGATGAATAAGATGTCCGTTTTCACGGAGATGACATGGAGTTTTGAATGAACTAAAACTTATTTCTTCAACGTAATCCTAAACGTAGTTCCTTGATCAATTTTAGAAGTTAGCACAAAGATTTTTCCTTTCAATTGCTCTTCTACAATGCGTTTCACAAGACTCAATCCCAATCCCCAGCCTCTTTCTTTGGTCGAGAATCCTGGATTGAAGATTGATTTGAAATTAGAAGAAGGAATTCCTTTTCCTGTATCAGTAATGTCTAGAATGACTTTCTTGTCATTTTCGGAGATTTCGAACTTGATGCTTCCTTTTTTTCCTTGAATCGCATCAATGGCATTTTTTGTTATATTTTCGATTACCCATTCAAACAACGAAGCGTTGATGTAAGCAATGGCATTTCGCGAGCCAACTACACTCAAGTCCACTTGTTTGGAAACTCTACTTCTGAGGTAATCAAGTGATTTATCAACCTCAGAGAAAATGTTTTCTTCCGTTGTTCGTACCTCAGAGCCAATCTTCGAAAACCTATCGGTAATGGTGTTGAGCCGGTTAATATCTTTGTTCATTTCTTTGATTGAAGATTCGGGAACTCCATCGGCTTTTATTATTTCAAGCCAAGCCATAAGAGAGGAAAGTGGTGTGCCTAATTGATGGGCAGTTTCTTTTGCCATTCCGGCCCAAACTTGGTTTTGTTCAGCTTTTCGGAATGTGCTAAATAAGAAATAGGATACCATTAAAAACAATAGGATAATGACTAATTGCACCCAAGGGTAAAACCGCAATTGTTTGAGTAAGGTAGATTCTGCGTAGTAAATGTAGCCTTTGTTTTCTCCGCCAAAAGAAACTTCTATTCTTGGATTCTCAGATTTTAATTGCGAAATAGTAGCAGCTATCGAGGCAGAATCTATGATTTTTTCTTCTTCAATGTTGATCGTTCTTCTGATTTCATTCGTTGCTGAATCCACGTACAAAATAGGAATAGACGAGGAGTTTGCAATCAATTCATTCTCGAAAGAAGAAATAAGCGATTTTTGTTTCGTTTTTAATTCTTCAAAAAGTTTGGAATTGCCGTAATGAAGCATTTGAAATTGAACGGCCGTATTTGGGATTTTAATTGGCGGATTCAGTGAATCCCACGATTGAACGAATATCCTTACGGAATCATTGAACTCTTTTTTTGATTCAAATTCTTCAATCGAAAACGGAATGTCATTGCCCGAGAAGGTAACTTCCCGGTTTCCAGACTTTAAATCTACGTACTCAAGAATCTTGGGAATGTTGTTTGTCTTGGACAGGAAGGAATAGATAAACGTGTAATCGTTCTGTTCTCTGCTCGATTCTTTCAAAGCAAATGCCCAATCTTGTATGTTGCCACTTTCTTCGGCCCTGAGCTGATCAAAAGTTTGGTTAGTTAAAGTGATAAGTTGAGCTTGTTTTTTTACTGTTTCACTCCATAATTTCACTCTTAATCGTTCTTCGTTTTGGATTTTTTTGGCCAAGTAATTGGTGTACCAGAGCGATAATCCAATTATGATTAGTGCCAAAATGGAAAGGATGGTTTTCCAGACTTGTTTGGTGGAGTATAATTTTTTTGACTTCAAATGAGGGGCTTTATTCTGTCATCGAAATATAGAAAATAAAAATAACTCTTAGTAGTTTTTGGTTACACTTATCTCGGTTTGTTGATGAGGTTTTCTATCATCATATATATTCCGGCTACGACCACGATAGAAACGACAAAGTATCGCCAAAAATTGTAACCACGTGCTTTTTGTGTAGCAGCCATAAAAAAAGCTACAATCACTACTACTATTCCTACTATCGTGTAATACATTATTATTGACCTGTAAACCAACGGTAAAAGTCATTCCCATTTGCGTAAAGCATGACGAATAACAAAATAAAGAACCCAAACATTTGGGCTTTTTCCAGAAATTTGTCGCTTGGTGGCCTGCCAGATACCATTTCGTAGAGCAAGAACATGACGTGCCCTCCATCGAGTGCCGGAATTGGCAATATATTCATGAAAGCTAAAACCACTGATAAAAAAGCTGTTCGAGACCAAAATATTTTCCAATCCCAAGTTTTGGGGAATATTTTGGCAATCGTTCCAAATCCTCCTACCTTTTTCACTGCTTCTTTTTTCGTAAAAATTAGTTTGAACTGATTTACGTAATCGGCCAACGTGTTTTTAGCCAGATATATCCCCTCGGGTATGGACTCTGCGAACGAATAATCTACATGAGTTTTTTTGAAATCATGAGTGAGAAAAAATACGTTGAGAAATCCAAGTTTGTAGGTAGTGTCAAAAACTGAGGCGAATACCAGTTTTTGTCCATCTCTATTCACAACCAATTCAAAGGAATCAACTTTGGCTGTTTTAAACTCAGTTAATTTATTTCTAAACTGATCAAACATAGCGACATCTTTGTCGTTGATAGTGAGTATTTTGTCGCCTTTCTTTAGCCCCAAGTCTTTGCCTATTCCATTCGGCAAAACAGAATCTATTTGGGTAGGTACACGAGGAATAAATACAATGCTTTCCTTTTTCAACATGTAATCCACCCCTTCGTCCTTAATGGTGATATCAATTATTTCGCCATTTCGTTCTACTTTATATTGTTTCGCTTGATTGATGAGCATCTTGTTGTTGGCTTGCATCAGCTCTTCTAGCGGTTCGCCCTCAACGGAAATAATTTTATCCCCATTTTGAAAAAGGTTTTCTCCAATCAAGTTTGGCGTAAGCACTTCTATTCCGTGGATATGGTCTTCATTTTTCACATAATCTTTTCCCCAAACAAAAGCAATCATAGCGTATAAGAAGAAGGCCAAAAGAACATTGACAACTACTCCGCCAATCATTACAATGAGCCTTTGCCAAGCTGGTTTGGACCGAAACTCATCCGGTTTTGGAGGTTGTTTCATTTGGTCTGTATCCATTGATTCGTCTATCATTCCAGCGATTTTTACAAATCCACCAAGTGGTAACCAACCAATTCCGTATTCTGTATCCCCCTTTTTGTATTTAAATAAAGAGAACCAAGGATTAAAGAAAAGATAAAATTTCTCTACCCTTATTTTGAATAATCTTGCAGGAATAAAGTGTCCCAATTCGTGTAAAACGACTAAAATAGAGAGAGAAAGCAATAATTGAAATATAACTGAAATAGTTTCCATGAAACGTTAAAGTGTTAAAAATGTTAATGGCAAAATTCTTCGGCAATTCTTCTTGCCTCAGTATTGGTTGCAATGTAATCTTCTAGTGTTGGTTGGGAAATGAAAGTAGTGCTTTCTATCGTTTTTTCATTAATATCCCCAATGTCCAAAAACGAGATTCTGCCATCTAAAAACGCCTTGTTCGTAATTTCATTAGCAGCGTTAAGAACACAAGCAGCGTTTCCACCTTTGTCAATTACATCAAACGCCAGTTTCAGGTTTTTAAAAGTTTCCATGTCTGGTTTTTCAAAAGTAAGGTTTGGATAATCGAAAAAACTAAACCGCTCAAAATTTGATTTTGGCCTCTCTGGATAAGTCAAAGCGTATTGAATAGGCACTTTCATGCTTGGAATTCCCATTTGAGCTAAAATACTGCTGTCTTCAAATTGCACCGCGGAGTGAATGATGGATTGTGGATGCACGACCACCTCAATTTTTTCGGCAGGAATGCCAAACAGCCACTTGGCTTCAATTACCTCCAAGCCTTTATTCATCAATGAAGCCGAATCAATCGTGATTTTTGCGCCCATTTCCCAGTTGGGATGTTTCAGTGCCTGTTCTCTTGTCACTGATTTTAGTTCCTCGTATGTTTTTCCTCTAAATGGTCCTCCAGATGCAGTTAGAATAAGTTTTTCGATTTTATTCTCAAAGTTTCCTGCAAGACATTGAAAAATTGCTGAATGTTCCGAATCGACTGGGTAAATGTTCACTCCTTTTTGTTGGGCAAGTTTGGTGATGATGTCTCCTGCTACTACGAGTGTTTCTTTATTGGCTAAAGCAATATTTTTTCCTGCGTTAATCGCATGAATGGTAGGCAGTAATCCAGAATATCCAACTGTTGCCGTAAGTACAGTTTCTACCTCGTTCATTTCTACCACTTGATTCAATGACTCTTCGCCAGCATATACTTTTATGTCGTGTTCCCACAGAACATCTTTCACTTTCTGGTACTGTGTTTCATCTACAATTACGACCGTATTTGGCTTGAATTTAAGTGCCTGTTCGATTAACAAATCGGCATTTCGGTTGGCCGTAAGGACCACCAATTCAAATTTTTCGGGAAACTGTTCAATTACCTCTAGGGCTTGAGTGCCTATAGAACCCGTAGAACCTAGTATTGCGATACCTTTTTTACTCATAATTTGCTTGATGAGTGTCAAAGATATGGCTTTTTCAATAAATTAAATGGGTAAATGAATGAATTAAAACAGACTGATTCCGTTCTATATTTTAATAAATCGTTTTACCTTTTTTTGTTCCTTAGTGCCTATCTCTAGAAAATAGATTCCTTTACTTAGGGTGGTTACATCAACCGAAAAACGAATGGAATGTATGTTTTTAGACAAAACTTCCTTTCCGCTTAAATCAAAAATTCGGACTGTCCCATTTTCAACATCCGAAACACCCTGTATGTTAATCGTGACAATTTCCGAAGTTGGATTGGGAAACAAGATAAACTTCATTTCTTTCAAGTCTTCTTCCACTGTATCGTTCTTTTCCTCCACCGTATTCGGATTTATGATGCCTTCTTTTACTATCTTGGCTTTGTATTTCTGGTCATTGCCACAGAATTCTTTTAGCTCATCGAGGGTAACCTCACTTGGTTCGGGGAATCCATAAAAATCTTTTTTTACCTCGAGCTGAATCCTGTCCAACTCTATGGTAGGATCCACCTCTATTTCCCAAAATGCCTCAATGATTGCCTTGTACCCAGGTTGCACTCCTACTTTGCCTTGTAGGTTTACATACTCAGCTTTTATGTGAATTTCATTGCCCACCACATCCCATACAAAGTCAGAAGATGGTTTAATTACTTCGTCTTTTATTTCGATGGTGCCTGGTGTGAATTTTTGAACCTCTCTTTTATCTGATTCCCAACTGCCTTTTTCGGCAATTAAATCGACTTCCTTTTCCCTGTTGTACAATTCATAAGTAAACACTTGGGTCGTGTTTTTTTCTCTTCCGTCTGAACCGAGAGATTCGAAATAAATATCTGCCATTAAAGTGAGTTGTACTTTTTCTAGGATTGGCTCATAAGTCTTTTTGTTTTTATTAATCCAGCCGTGATCGAAAATCATGCTCGTTGAAGCCACAATCTCACCTAAAATTTCTATGGGATACCAATCGCTCTGAAGAATAATTTTATCATCAAATTCGTGCAAAATAATGAGGTTGTTATCTTCCAATAATTGTAGGTTTTTGGAACTTGATGGATGATTGAAATTTTTGGAAATCTCGATTCTATACTGTCCATAAATTTCAGTTTGCTCTTTGTCGATGTCGACATTGTCATTGAATTTATACTGGAGTGATGATTTTAGTTTAAAACTTGTTTTCAAGCCTTTTTTATACCATAGGTGTGACTTAAAAAATGGATGGTAATGATTTCTCTCCCAATAATTTTTGTCCTCCAAAGACTGCCAACCCACCAAACTAGGCGTTTCCAACAAAGCAAACAACCCTACGGGTTTGTTGTAAATGGGATAGCGTACTGGGTCGAAAGTTCCTGTTTGTGATGTTAAATGACCAGGATTTAAATATTGACCTAATGTTATGTAAGATTCTTTTTGTAAAGTTCCTTTTATCCGCATTTCACTAAAAGAGGCTACTGGCATTGTAGGTTTAATGGGTTTGTTGCTTTTTTTGATGAGAGAAACAAACAGTTGATCGGATAAATTTCCAAGAGCTGCTTTGCTCTGTTTGCTTAATTGTTTGGAGTATTTGGCTGAATCTGCTTTCGTTCCATTCCCACCCTTGAAGGAACCGACAATACCGGCTACATTTCCTCCCAGGTGATGATACACCGAGGCAGGGATAACAGATTGAAAGCCAGTATTCAGCCCTTGCTTGGTTAAGTCGTAAAGATTTCGATGAAGTTGAGCCCCCCATGTATTGTAGTCATTCAGTTGGTTGTGATAAATGTCCAGATTCTTTTTGTATTCATTTAACATTCCATCCAACGTTTTATAAATTAAAGCACCATTGGCATTGGTTTTTAGACGATCGGCACTGATGTTTAAATAATCGGTATAAGTAGGTTGCCCTCCTATTTGTAAAGGTCTAGTCACTGAAATCCCTCTTGCTAACATTTCTATATTTGTTTCTTCAAAGCCGTAAAGATCAATGTTAAAAAGGCTTTGAATGTTGCAAACACAAGGGTCATAACCTAATTGAATGTCTGACGTAAACCACTCGTTGGGATTATTGAAAAATGTAAAATGTGTAGAAAACGATGGTGTTATAGTCTCTTGATCCAAGGCTCTATCTAGGTTATTGCCATGCCTAAAAATACCGCTTGCCGTTCCTCCAGATAAATATCCGAGTTGTAAGGAAATGTTTTGAAAAGTTCCTAGTTCGGCATAAACGTTAAATAGAAACCTCATTTTTCCAGTATATCGATTGTATAATACGAAAAATGGAACACTAGAATTAATAGGCGGAACTACAAAGTCAATTTTGTCAGCAGGGTTTGCTACATTAATCTCACTTCCATCAGGCCAATATCCTGTATTTAAAAACATTAATTCCCATCCGTCTTCCCATTGAAAATCGTAATTTTCTATAGGTTCACCTGGTTTATAAAGATAACCTAATAAATAGGGTGATCTCATGGTAAAGAAAGCGGGAGTTAAGCTTGGTGACCAACCTGCATTAGGGTTGAGAGATATAGATTGAAAGAGAGTTCCATTGTTTTTTCCCCAATTAAACGAATTCAAAAACTGATTATTTCTGCCATTGGCAAAAAAATCCATTTCACAATTCGCAGGATCTTCTGGATTCGTAATGATGTTTTTATCTTCAAAACAATCTTGACATTCTTGCGCAACTGCATTTGATGTGATAAATAAGGTAATTAATAATGTAAAATATTTCATAACTAGTTAATTTATTTTTCTTCCTTTAAATGAATAAGAATCATTAGCCCCACCTTCTCTGTATATTTTGTAACGTGCACTTACAGTTTTACTGTTTTTTCCTACTCTAAAATAACCACCATAAAGGTTATTAAAAGTACTAGTAGCATTTTTGTAAATTAATTGAGAATAAAATTGAGTGGGTCTTTCAAACGGTGGGGTTGCATTCCACAAAGTATCTGCTTTATTATCCCCATCAAATCCTATCATACATACACCGCTCTTTTGACAATCAAGCGTATAATTACCTGCTGAGCTGCTAAACCAATTCCTCACACGAACGATTGAACTATCGGCTGCACCAGTAAAAAGCACTTTAAAATCTCCATTGGTTAAGTACTCACAATAATCATCTACTAGGGTGATGGTTTTGGTAATGGAATCATAACCCTCGTCATTAGGAAAACACTCTTTGTTGGGGGTTTTTCTTATCACCATAGTAATAGGAATGTTGTTTTCGCCAGTTGTTTTGGTGGGACTAAAATCTCGTTGAAAGGTTGAGCCTGTTATCACTTCGCTTCCCAGGTACCAGGTGTAGGTAGCTTCGGGGTCTTCGGGAATTGCCTTGAACGTAATGAATTCTCTTGCAAAGGCTACATCGGGATAAAATCCGACAAAACGCAGGGTTAACGAAGTTCCATTCATCATGCCAAAATCGGCTTTTACGGGAGTTTCTCCGCAGCACGGGTTTGGTTCTTCTTTGGGTTCTTTTTTGCAAGCAAACAACAGAAGGATAGCTAGGCAGGTGGTAAGTAGGTTTTTCATAATTTTTTAATTTATTTTTCTTCCTTTAAAGCTATACGTATCATGAGTTCCTCGACTTCTAAATATATCGTATTCTGCTTCCACAGCCAATGTGTTGGGATTAACTTTAAAGAAACCGTTAGACCAATCACCATTTGTTGTTGAAATTTCTTTAAATCTTATACTTGAATAAAATTGAGTGCCACTAGAAGCTGTCCCCCAATTTGTATCTAATTGATTTTTGAAATCAAAACCAATGCCTATATGACCTTCTTCACAATCAGGCGTATAATCTCCGATAAACCTATAATCCCAATTTCTTATACGAACGATTGAACTATCGGCTGCACCAGCAAAAAGCACTTTAAAATCCCCATTGGTTAAATAGTCGCAGTAATCATCTACTAGGGTGATGGTTTTGGTAATGGAATCATAACCCTGGTCATTAGGAAAGCATTCTTTGTTGGGTGTTTTTCTTATCACCATAGTAATAGGAATGTTGTTTTCGCCAGTTGTTTTAGTTGGGCTAAAATCTCGTTGAAAGGTTGAGCCTGTTATCACTTCGCTTCCCAGGTACCAAGTGTAGGTAGCTTCGGGGTCTTCGGGAATTGCCTTGAACGTAATAAATTTTCTTCCAAAGGCTACATCGGGATGAAAACCAAACCACCTTATGGTGTGAGAAGTTCCATTCATCATGCCAAAATCGGCTTTTACGGGAGTTTCTCCACAGCACGGGTTTGGTTCTTCTTTGGGTTCTTTTTTGCAAGCAAACAACAGAAGGATAGCTAGGCAGGTGGTAAGTAGGTTTTTCATAATTTTTTAGTTTATTTTTCTTCCTTTAAATGAATACCTATCACTTGGTCCATTAAACCTGTATATATTGTATTCAGCACTTACTTTTAAGGTTGACGGATTTACTTTAAAATAACCATTAAACCAATCACCTTTTGTTGTTGAAAATTTATCGAAAATAATACTTGAATAAAATTGAGTGCCACTATTATTTGTAGCCCAATTTGTATCTAATGGATTTTTGAAATCAAAACCAATGCCTATATGACCTTCTTCACAATCAGGGGTATAATCTCCGATAAACCTATAATCCCAATTTCTTATACGTACAATAGAACTATCGGCTGCACCAGTAAAAAGCACTTTAAAATCTCCATTGGTTAAGTACTCACAATAATCATCTACTAGGGTGATGGTTTTGGTAATGGAATCATAACCCTCGTCATTAGGAAAGCATTCTTTGTTGGGTGTTTTTCTTATCACCATAGTAATAGGAATGTTGTTTTCGCCAGTTGTTTTGGTGGGGCTAAAATCTCGTTGAAAGGTTGAGCCCGTAATCACTTCGCTTCCCAGGTACCAGGTGTAGGAAGCTTCGGGGTCTTCGGGAATTGCCTTGAACGTAATGAATTCTCTTGCAAAGGCTACATCGGGATAAAATCCGACAAAACGCAGGGTTAAAGAAGTTCCATTCATCATGCCAAAATCGGCTTTTACGGGAGTTTCTCCGCAACACGGGTTTGGTTCTTCTTTGGGTTCTTTTTTGCAAGCAAACAACAGTAGGACAGCTAGGCAGGTGGTAAGTATTTTTTTCATACCTTATTTTTTTTGGCAATTAATGAAAAATGGTTTTCAATCTTCTCTATTTTCTAAGACTTTCACTCTTTCTTCCATTTGAATTAGATGCAATGTCATTTCTTCTATTTTTTCTAACAACAGGTTATTCATTTCAAATACATCCACGCCATCTTCAGCAATTTCAACAGCGCTGGGGACATTTGGTAGGTGATGATTTTTATCAATGAATAATTTTAAATCAGAGAGAGGCATTAAAAAGTAATCAGGAGCAAAAACATAGTCGGCCCATTCAGGTCCGTTTGTCACAATGATTTTTTTTGCTACTATTTTCCCATCTACTGATAATTTGAAGTCCTTGTGCGAGCCTCCTAGTAAGGATTGTGTTCCAATTCTCACTCTGCCCAGTTTGTCAATGGTCATTCCTTTTTTCCAGTTTGTAGAAGAAATGATGGGGGAAGTTCCTTGTTTTGCGCAGGAAAAGAAAGAAATGCCTTCGTTGTCAAATTCAATTTTACTAGCCGTAGTAAATCCGGGACTGAACAAGGACTTGTTACCGCCAATTGCAGTAGCTCCTGCGAGCCAATAACTTTGGTTGGTTGAGTTGATTCCCAGTTCGCTCGAGTTTATTTGAGCTCCAGTTGCCGAGGTGAAAGAAAGCGTAAACAACCCTTTTTTACTTCCAGTTTTGTGCAAATGAAACAGGGAATTTGGTGAGGGAGTTGATAATCCAAAACGACCCGTTGAAGTCATGAAAAGCAACACGTCTCTTTTTGGAGGAGATAAAACACCGCTTCCTAGTTCTTTAATTTCAGAAATTCTGAGTAACGGACGGCTATGGTTGAAATACGTGTTGTTGGCATAGTTTGAAAAATCGAGTTCAAAAGAAGCTCTTTGGTAGGTAGGAGGGAAAGTTGAATTTCCTCCAAGAAATGGAGTCTTGATCCACATGTCATTTTGTTGGGCGCTTACCTGTAGGGCGATAAAAAGGGGCAGGAATAAATACGTTAAATTTTTCATCTTGTTTGTTTTAATAAAGGACTTAAAACAGAACATACAAAAAATGTGAAATGCTATTGAGTTAGGGTGGTTTATTTTGCTTTAGATGCACGTTTTAACTATTGACTAACCAAATTGTACAATTTTTCCCGTTATTTTTTGGGAATAGGATTGTTACCTACTCGTCTTAATTGATTGTAAAAACCAATGAAATGTGATCGTATTCTTAGGAGAGTATTTCTTCCATAAAGACTCGGTCATTCTTTAGTCGAGGTATTTTATTTTGTCCACCCAGTTTTCCTTTTTCTTTGAGCCATTTTTGAAAAGTATTGGGTGCTGCCAAATGAACAATTGGCGCTTTCAAAATCATGTTTCTTTTGGCTTCATAATCCGAATTTAGCTCCATTAACTTCTTGTCTAAAATTTCGGCAAATACCTCGAGATTTTTTGGCGGTGAAGTGAATTCGATCACCCATTCGTGGGCTCCTTTTTCCTTGCCTTCTAGATAGTTTGGTGCAACCGTATATTCTTTGAATCCACTGTTGGTTTCTTTGCAAGCACTGGCAATCGCTCTATCTGTATTTTCGATAATTAGTTCTTCGCCAAAGGCATTAATAAAGTGCTTGGTTCGGCCTGTTACTTGTATTTTGAAAGGTGAAAGCGAAGTAAACTTTACGGTATCTCCTACGATATACCTCCACAGTCCTCCATTGGTACTGATAACGAGTGCGTAATTTTTATTCAATTCTACTTCTTGCAATTCAATAGTTTCTGACTCTGTGCCATCGAATTTATCCATCGGAATAAATTCGTAAAAAATACCGTAGTCTAACATGAGCAGCATATCTTCTGCTTTGTTTGTATTCTGAAGCGAGAAAAAACCTTCGGATGCGTTGTAGGTTTGGTAATAATTGAGTTTTTGGGAATGAAGGATGGATTCGAACTGATTGCGGTAGGGCTCAAAGTTTACACCTCCGTGCATGTACAATTCTAGATTCGGCCATATTTCGGTGAGCCTTTTGCCTTGCGAAACTTCGCTGATTTTGTTCAATAACACTAACATCCAGGAAGGCACGCCAGCAATTATCTTTACGTCTTCTTTAAGCGAAGCTTTGGCCATTTTATCAATCTTCTCTTCCCAATTTTCCATCAAAGTAATCTCTTTACTAGGTGTTCTTCTTATTTCGGCCCAAAAGGGTAGGTTTTTTACTATAATAGCAGATAAATCGCCAAAATAACTGTCTTGATTTAATTTATTGAGTGAAGTGTTTCCACCTAAAATAAGGTGTTTTCCAGAAAATAGTTTTGCCGAAGGATTGTTGTGGTAATAGATGCTCAGCAGATCTTTGCCACCTTTGTAATGGCAATCCTGAATTGCTTCTTGAGTTACAGGAATGAATTTACTTTTGGCATCTGTGGTGCCCGATGATTTCGAAAACCAGTGTGTTTTTCCAGGCCACAAGATATTTTCTTCTCCTGCAATTGATTTATTGATGTAAGGGGTGAAATCTTCGTAGGTGCGAAGTGGTACATTTTTCTTAAAATCATGGTAGGTTCCAATATCGGGAAACCCGTATTCAATTCCTATTTCAGTGTGTTTCGCTTTGCCCAAAAGATCGTGCAATACTGATTTTTGAGCCTCAATAGGATGGTTAGTGAACTGCTCTATTTGTTCTATTCTTTTCTTAATTATCCAAGAAAAAATAGTGTCGAATGGCATACAGAATGTGATGTAGGAGTCACAAAAAAAACTCCTCAATTAATTAGTCAAATGAAGACCTAGAAGAAAATCAAATATCCCACAACCAAAATTGCTACAGCAGTGTATACGTATCCTATGATTCCTGAGTTTTCGTGAAAATAATTATCTGACATGTGTTATTTTTTTTGTAAAAGTAATGAAACTCGTAGTTGTGACAAATTTATTTTAGTCTCTTCCTCCAATTAATCTGAGTAAGAATAAAAATAGATTGATAAAGTCCAAGTATAAGTCAAGCGCTCCATAAATGGCTCTTTTTCTTGTAGAGGCGGTTCCAATTTCAGCACCTTCTCCAATACGCTTTAGTTTTTGTACATCATAAGCGGTAAGTCCGGTAAAGATAATGACTCCAATTACACTGATTACGTAACTCATCATGCTACTTTGCATAAAGAAGTTGATGACCATGGCGATAAGAATAGCAATAAGTCCCATGTACAAAATGTTTCCTAGTTTAGTTAGGTCAGTAGTGGTGGTGTACCCAACCACAGCCATTACTGCAAAAACCGAAGACGCAGAGAAAAAAGCGGTAGAAACATCGCCCATGCTATACGTAACGAAGATTGTGCTTAAACTAACTCCCATGAGTGTAGCAAAGGCAAGGAACAACACAAGCATTGCCGAAGCGCTCAGTCGTTTGTATCCCATTCCCATAATAAGAACAAATCCAAGAGGAGCAAAGGCTGCTATGTAATAGAGTGCGGTAGGGCTTCCTGTTTGCCTATCAATTAGGTAAGTAAATATCATTCCCGAATCGGCAAAATACCACGAGATAAAACCAGTGAGCATTAACCCAAGAAACATGTACGAAAATACGTTCGCCATGAAAGATTTTGCCATTGTTTTTTCTTGTGCCACTGCATCAAGAATCGAGTTGAATTGATTTCTTTCTTCCATTGTCTTTAAAATTTACTTAATGTAGTTTCGAAGATACTAATTTTATGAATTCTTGCCTAGTTGTTTTGTCAGTAAATTGTCCAGTAAAAGCAGAAGTAGTTGTGACAGAGTTTTGTTTTTCAACTCCTCTCATTTGCATACACATGTGACTTGCTTCTATCACCACAGCAACTCCCAGGGGTTGTAAGGTTTCATGAATACAATCTCTTATTTCGTTCGTTAACCTTTCTTGTACTTGCAATCTTCTCGCAAATGCATCCACTACTCTCGGCAGCTTGCTCAATCCCACAATTTTTCCATTTGGGATGTAGGCAATATGTGCTTTTCCAAAAAATGGAAGCATGTGATGCTCACACATAGAATACACTTCAATGTCTTTTACTAGTACCATCTGGCTGTAGTCTTCATTAAACATGGCGGATTTAATAATCTCGCTTGGGTCAATGTCGTATCCATGAGTCAAAAATTGCAATGCTTTTGCTACTCTTTCTGGTGTTTTTAGTAATCCCTCGCGCTCAGGATTTTCACCTAAATCTTTTAAGATTTCTTGGTAAAAACTAGACATCTTTTCTGTTTTCTCTTGGTCGTATTCTTCTGTTTTTTTGTATCCCATTTTCTTATTTTTCGCCAAAGTACTCTACTGAGTTGTTTTCAGTTTCGTTTACTCGCACGCTTATTAATTTACCTCCTTTTTCTTTTATTTCTTGTTCAATTTCTTCCCAAATCGCCACAGCAACAACTTCGGTAGTGGTTCTTTTATCTTTTAGGAAGTCCACATCCATATTTAGGTTTTTGTGGTCTAGCTTATTGATGACTTTGTGTTTCAATATTTTCGATAAAGTTTTTAGGTTCATTACGAACCCTGTCTCTGGCTCAATTTCTCCAGCTACTTTTACAATTAATTCATAATTGTGTCCATGCCAATTTGGATTGGAACAGCCGCCAAAAGTCTCTTCGTTTTTTTTTGCATCCCAATCAGGGTTCCATAGTTTGTGAGCAGAGCAAAAGCGCTCTCTCCTTATAATTGTCACTTCTTTCATTTATTTGGGTTATTGACTTTTTTTTGGCTTAATGCTCTTTTAAAAGTTCCACTAAAGTAGTTTTAATCTGAGTGAGTTTCAACTCGATTTGTGATATTTTGGAGTTATTTTTTTTTGAGGCTTTCAATTCTTCTTTCGCTCCGGCTAAAGTGAATCCTTTTTCTTTCACTAAATCATATATTTTTTCAACTATTCGAATGTCTTTTTGTGTAAATTTTCGCTTGCCACTCTCTGTTTTTTTTGGAGCAATTTGTTTGAATTCTTTTTCCCAAAATCGAATGAGGGAAGCATTTACATTAAACATTTTTGCCACTTCTCCAATGGAGTAAAAGATTTTTTCATCATTTAGTTTGATTGGTTCCATTGTTGTTTCTTAATCTAAAGAAGAGCCACCCATATTTTTGGCTTTTTCTATTAATTGTGAATATTGTTCAGGGGTAATATCAGTAAAAAAGAAGTTGATCGGGTCAATTTTGTTTCCGTTTTTTATGACTTCGTAATGCAGGTGGGGAGCCGTTGATTTTCCTGTGCTTCCTACTCGACCGATGAGCTCTCCTCTTTTCACTTTTCGATTTCGTTTTGTTTCGAATTTACTTAAATGGGCGTAGTGAGATTTATACCCAAAACCATGGTCAATTACGATATGGTTTCCGTACCCTCCTGTGCTATACTCCATCGTTTCTATTATTCCATCACCCGTAGCATAAATCTTGGATCCTGTGGGGGCTGTAAAATCCAGTCCGGAGTGCATTTTTGGAACGTTGTAAATTGGGTCATTTCGGATACCAAAAGTAGAAGATAGCCGCGTGAGTTCTTTGTCGCCAATCGGTATTATCGAAGGAACCGATTGTAACATTTTTTCTTTGTTAAGAGCTAGTTTAATTAATTCGTCAAATGAGTTGGATTGACCGACAATACTGGTCGAAATTGAATTGATCCGCTCCTTCAAGGCAATTACATAGTCTTGATGCGTTCTCCTTTCTACAAGGTTTTTTCGGGTTAATTCTTTGTTTTTGTAGGGTTCTGCTTCAAAAATTACTCGATACAAATTATTGTCCGTTTCTTGAAGGTTTTTTAAAACCGAAACCATCGTATCCATCTCTGAATTAAGCAATTCGTAATTTGCTTTGAGGTATTCAATTTCCTTTTGTGCTTTTCTGGTGGAGTAGTCTTGAATAAAAGGATAGGACACTAAAATAATGAGTCCAGCAATGAAAACTCCAACCGCCACGTATTTCAATATTTTTAACAGAATTCCCTTGAGGGTAAGTTCTATTTTTTGATATTGGAGCGTGTTGGGGTCGTATTTATACTTTGCTCTTTTACTCATTCTGAGGTAGTTCCATTATGCGGAAGGCTAAAGATACAAAAATAGCTTATTAACAGTTAAAAATAGATGACTCAAAAATTTGGGTCTAATCAATTAGAAGTTTCCTCTCAGGGCAATTGTGAAATTTCTACCCAATGCGCTTACACCTGATGCAAACTGTTTGTAGTGAGTGTCTAAGATGTTTTCTATTCCTGCCTGAACGCTAAATTTAGGTGTTATTTTGTAAGTGGCATATAAATTAAATGTACTCCAAGCTGGCGTTCCATCTACGGTAGCTTCCTCAGGATTATCTGTTCCGTCTGTTCCGTAATCCTCCATTCTTTTGGTTCCATTGAATTGTGTAGCGAGCTGAATTTGTAACTTCTTACTGGTGTAGTGAAGAGAAGCTCTTCCAAAAACGGGAGGAATGTGCGACAACGGAGTGTCGTCAGTTAAATTTCTTCCTACTGTGTAGTTGATTGCTCCAATTAATTTAAGGTAGGATGTAAGAGCGAGTCTTACGTCAAAAGAACCTCCGTAAATCATGGCAGCATTCACATTTTGATTTGAAACTAAGTTCACGCGATCACCTCTGTATGTAACCGAGTCGTTTCCATTCAATGTGTAATTGGTCAACACCAGTGCATTGGTTAATGAGGTGAAGAAACCTGCTGCTTTCACTTGAAGGTATTCTCGTTCATTTTTCACCCATTTTTTTGAAAGATTAAGTTCTCCCGTGTACACAAATTCTGGTTTCAGATAGTTGTTTGGCACAACAAGGTTTCCGTTTCTTTCGAATACCTTTCCGTAGTCATCTACATTAGGTGCTCTAAATCCAGAAGATCCAATCAATTCAATCCTGAGACCGCTTTTTTCCTCGTATTTAACACTAAAACTACCGGACAAAGCTCCCGTATTAAAATCGATAGTACGAAATGGGAATTCTGTAAAAGTGGAATCTGATAACTCAGAAAAATTCACAAAGTGACTGTAACGCGCACCCAGATTAACGATTAACTTGTTGGTTATCTTTTTGTCAATGGTAGTGTACAGAGCTAGTGAAGTAATTCTGTTTTCTCCTCCAGGATACCTTGTTTGCGTAGGGTTCGATTCTTGGGTTAATAGGTTTTTTTCTGTGGCCGTAGAAACTACATTGTTGTGGGTAACCTCCGCTCCATAATACAACACTTCGTTGGTAGAGAGTTTTTTGAGAAAGTCAGCATTTATGCTATACACATAAACATCTTCCATTTCTGTAAACAAACTCGTAGAGCCAAAACTTCTTGATATTCTGTCTTCGTCTATTTTTTGAAACGCACCAATAACTGTATAGTAGTCAGTAAATCTCGATTCGTTTTTGTTCTCCAGTTTTAACGAGGTAAGCAATCTGTGTTGAGGTCCGTAGGACCACTCAGAAAAACGAAGCGCTCCATTCCTGTATTCATTCAGTTTATCAAATCGATTGATGTCGCTCGAAGTTGAATATTGCAAGTTGAGCCCAAGATTTACCCCTTTCTTTACCTTGTAATTTAGTTTTTGTAATAAGTCCAATTGAGAATACCCAGTCCGAGGCATTGTATTTTTATCTGTATTCGTCACTACTTTATCTCCCATCTCGGTAACTTGTGTGAATTGGTATATTTTTCCGAAATCTTCATAGCCGTGATTTCTATTTTTTCCCATTGTGAAATCCTCAAAGGAGCTGAACGTAACCGAAGTAAGGGAAGCGAGTTTTTGACCTCCAATATTCACATCTGCGTGGTAGGTTTGTTCTCCGTTGGCCGAACCAATTCTGGCCATGGCATTTGCCGAAGTAAATAGAGTAGAATCAACCGAAAATTCTGGGTTTTTCGTATGAAAATGAATAACACCTCCCAATGCGTCACTCCCATAAATAACCGATCCTGGTCCATAAAACACATCCGCATTTTGTAAGATATTTGCATCCACCGTAATGGCGTTTTGCAAATGACCGCTTCTGTATATGGCGTTGTTCATGCGCACTCCATCTACCACCAGCAAGATTTTGTTTGCTTCAAACCCTCTAATTATTGGACTTCCACCGCCAGACTGGCTTTTTTGTACAAGAATATTTGTGTTTTTTTGGAGCATATCTGCCGAGGTTTGAGGAATGGTGAGGCGAATATCCTGAAGAGAGATTTTGTTGATTCTTACTGAAGAAAAATCTTCGTGAGTGTTTTCTCGAGGAGGTTTTATGTCAATTTGTGGCAGTAATATTTCGTCAAAAAGAATTACCTGGTAGTTGCTTTCTATTACTTGTGCAAAGCTCAAGGTAACGGATTCAAAAGAAGGGTGAGAGAAATAAATCAATTCCTTTAGGTTGAAATCATTGAGGGAAACTTCTCCTTTCTTGTCCGTAAATAATTCGATCGTGAGGTCGTTGTTGGTTACTCTTACGTTCTCTATGGGTTCCGAAGTGGAATAGTTCGTAACTGTTACAGTTTGCCCTGAAACCAGAAGAGTCCAAACTTGGAAAAAAATAAAAAAAACAAGGGTTCGAAACATGAAAAAATGATCAGTTAGTTGTGGGTTTCTGTTCTATCAAAAATCTTGCCAAATAAAAGGGGTTTTTAATCCAATTTTGTGATGAAATTGAATCTTATTTCTTCTATTCCTTCAAATAGTTATACCTGATAAGTTTTTTTCTGCTCTCTTTACCCAATCACAAAAAAAATCGACTTCGTATTTATGGTTATTATCTTCAAAGTATAGTAAATTTGATTTTCAAACTGACACAATGAAACAATTTATTCTTTTTCTTCTTCTTTTTTCCTCTTATTGGTCGGTTTCTCAAATCACAGAAGGTACATGGAAAGGAGATTTATCGGCCATGGGAACGACTCAAAAAGTTTTTTTCAAGGTAGAACGAAACAATTCGACATATAAAGTCTCTTTGCAAGCTGAATCTAATCCTTCGCTTGACTTTTGGTGTGATTCCGTTTACATTTCTGATTCGTCCTTCTTTTTTGGTTTGTCCAAATTAGGAATAGCCTACGAGGGAATTCATAGCAAAGATTCTTTGCTTGGCGTGTTCAAACAAAATGGGTTTGAGTTGGATTTAGCTATGTCGCTTGGTGAGGTTGTTCAAGAAAAACTCAAAAGACCTCAAACACCAATTGGCGAGATAGATTACTACACCGAAGAAATCTTGATAAAGAACAAAAAGGATTCTTTGACTTTGAGCGGAACCCTAACTTTGCCCAGCCAATCAGGAGCATTTCCTGTGGTTGTTTTGGTTTCGGGAAGTGGTCCTCAAAATCGTGATTCAGAAATTTTTGGGCATAAGTTGTTTGCGGTAATAGCGGATCATTTGGCCAAACAAGGGATTGGGTCATTTCGGTATGATGAAAGAGGAGTGGGCAAATCTACTGGAGAATATAGAGGGGCGGATTTGTCGGATTTGTATACCGATTTAGAATCTGTAATCGAGGTGATTGGCAAACGAAAAGAAGTAAATAAACTGGGTATATTGGGTCACAGCGAAGGTGGAATTCTTGCGCCTAAGTTTGCAAGCAATAACAAGAAACTAATTGATTTTGTCATTTTGATGGGAGCGCCAGGTATGCCCATCACCGAAATGATGCATCTTCAGAGAGAAGCAATTTATAAAGATCAAGGGCTTTCTGACGAACTAATTCTTGAGCAAAAACAACTGTTTTCGTCCATTGACAGTGTGGTAATTGCTTACGAAGGAGATCAAAAAAGCTTGAAATTGAAAAAAGTGTTAATGGATTTTTCTGAGCAAAAAGGATTGTCTGAGACCGAGGAAAAGACCCTTGTCTCTGCTCAGTTCGACCTACTTGATGGGGCTTGGTACAAAAGTTTTGTGTCTGTGGTTCCGGAGAATTACCTTTCAAAAGTGAGATGTTCTGTGTTGGCAGTTGGCGGAGGAAAAGACGTTCAAGTTCCTACCGATCCCAATATGAAGGAAATTAGATCGGCCTTGGGTAAATCTCGTTCAAGATTATTTTCGCGAAGAACTTTACGCTTTGCTACTTTTGGAGAGTTAAATCATTTATTTCAACCTTCTAATACGGGCATGCCAGACGAATATCAAAAAATTGAAACCACCATAAGTCGCGATGTCTTATTTTGCTTGTCGGACTTTATTAACTCCCTTTAACTAATGAAAAGTTTACATCGTTTTTCTTGGATTGTACTCATCAACATTTTTCTAGTAATCGTTGCAGGAAGTGTAGTGCGAATGACAGGTTCCGGAATGGGCTGTCCTGATTGGCCCAAGTGTTTCGGTTACATAATCCCCCCTACTCAGCAATCGCAAATTGAGTGGAAGGAAGGCAAAGAATTTGCAAAAGGACAAATGATTATTCACGAAGAATCTTTGTGGAAGTCTAACTCCAAGTTTGTAGCAGGTGAAAACTACAATCCTCAAAATTGGACAAAATACACAAAACACGATTACGCTATTTTCAATGTGTTCCATACCTGGACTGAATACATCAATCGACTCTTGGGAGCTCTTTTGGGGTTTGTAGCATTGATTACTATCGTGTTGGCTGCTCGAAAATGGAAAATAAACAAATGGTTCTTGGGGTTAGCTGTAATTCAGTTGTTTTTGATTTTGTTTCAAGCATGGTTGGGTAAATTAACTGTAGATACAAACTTAAATCCTTACATGATTACCTACCACATGATAGGTGTGGTCGTCATGGTCATGGTTCAGTTGCTTTTGCTCAAATTGATAAAGCGAGAGTCGTCCCAAAGTTCCATAACTTCTTCGCCTGGCTTATTGAAAGCAGTGAGTTTGGTATCGATTGTAGTTATGTTTTTTCAAATAGTATTGGGAACTCAGGTAAGGCAACAAACCGATACTCTGTTTAAAGCTGGTGTGCCAAGAGAATTTATTGCCGATAGCTTTGATTCTATGTTCATCATTCATCGAACTTTCTCATACCTGGTTATTGCTTGTCTTGCATTTCTGATGATTAAGCTGTACCGAGATAAGAGGTTTAAAAGGCCGCTTACCTTTATTTTGGTTTTTACGTTGTTTGAAATTTCTGCAGGAATAATTATGTATTATTTTGGAATGCAAGCATTTGCACAACCCATTCATTTATTGCTTTCGATATTGATATTCGGGTTTTTTGTAGAGGTATTCTACCGGCTTATTCCACGTTTGTCGTATAATAATTAGGAGTTTTTAAAAAAAATGTAACTTAGTCATGCCATGGCTAAATCTACCGAAATAAAAGTTAATTTCAGGACTCAATACTTCATCTTCCAACTCATTGGTTGGGGATTTTTGGTGGCGATTATTGCTTTGTTTAATGTGGAACAAGAAGGGCTTTCTTTCGAGTTGATAATATTTTTACTAAGCGTTTTTGTACTGAATATAGTAACGAGTCACCTGTATCGGCTTTTTATAAACCAACGAGGTTGGCTACAAGTAAAACTGAATATATTGTGGTTAAGGATAGGATTGTCCAGTGTTTTTCTTGGTTTGATATTTTCACTTATCATTCATACAAGCAACGTATTGGTGTTCGATGCCTCGCCTAACTTGCTTTCCTCGAACGATTGGTTGTTTGGGACTTTTGTTTACTTTATTTGGAACTTGTTGTATTTTGGATACTTGTTATTTTACAAAGCGAGAATTATCGAATTCAAGAACATTCAGCTTCAAGCACTCAATGCCGAAACAGAATTAAAAAACTTACGTTCTCAACTCAATCCACATTTTATGTTCAATGCGATGAATAGTATTCGCGCATTGATTGATGAAGATCCATCGAAATCTAAAAAAGCCATAACCGAATTATCTAATGTGTTGCGTAATTCTTTGGTGCATACCAAAAAAGAACTTGTGAGTTTAAAACAGGAGATGACTCTTGTTTCTGATTATTTGAGTTTAGAAAAAATGAGGTATGAAGAAAGACTTCAAGTTAAATTGGAAATCTCAGAAGAGTCACTTTTTTCCCAAATTCCTCCTTTGCTCATTCAAACCTTAGTAGAAAATGCCATAAAACACGGAATTTCTAAATTAAAAAAGGGAGGTGAATTACATATTTCTGCCAGGCTCGAAGGAGAGTTGCTCAATATTAAAATAAGCAATCCTGGTTCACTCTTTTCGCAATCGGAATCAGGCACCCAAATCGGAATTGAAAACACACAAAAACGACTCGAGTTGCTTTACGGAAAAATGGCCTCATTTACACTTGGCTCAAACCAGAATGGAGTGGTCGCGAACATCTCTATTCCGCTAAAAACTATCTTATGAAAACTATCCTTGTAGATGACGAACGACTTGCTAGAAAAGAACTTTCCACTTTGCTTACCGACTATGATTTCATTGAAGTTGTAGATGAGTGTGCCAATGTGGATGAGGCGCTAATTTCGATCCGAAAACACCAGCCAGATTTGATTTTTCTTGACATTCAAATGCCCGAAAAAACAGGATTTGATTTGCTGGAAGAATTAGAGAATATTCCCCAAGTTGTATTTGTAACTGCATTTGATGAATACGCAATAAAAGCCTTTGAGGTAAATGCTACTGATTATATTTTGAAACCGGTAGATCCCAAAAGGCTCGACCAAATAATGAACAAAATAGAAGAACCAAATAAGAGAGTTGAAACTGAACAAGGTTCCAAATTGGGGTACGATGATCAGATTTTTATCAAAGATGGTGACAATTGTTGGTTTGTTAAACTAAGTGAAATTAGATTGTTTGAATCGGTTGGGAATTACGTGAAGGTGTATTTTGACGATAATAAACCGATGCTGTTGAGGTCGTTAAACAAGATTGAGGAGAGATTGGATGAAAAAGAGTTTTTTCGGGTAAATAGGAAGCATATTGTGAATATGACGTGGGTAGAAAAAGTAGATAGTTGGTTTAGCGGTGGGCTCAAATTAACCCTGAAAAATGGGGAAGAAATAGAAGTGTCCAGAAGACAATCACAAAGATTTAGAGAAAATAGAAGTTTATAATGAAGCTAGAATTACCGCATACTTACCAAACGGCCATTCGTGCTGCCATTCAGGCATCGAGCCTGGTTATGGGTTATTTTAGGACCAATGAATTGGGAATCGAATTTAAGTCAGACGAATCACCCGTTACTGTTGCAGATCTGGAGTCGTCACGGTTAATTACCAATGAGTTGAAGAAAACTAATATCCCAGTATTGAGTGAAGAAGGCGGAGAAATACCGTTTGAAGAAAGAAAATTATGGGATGAATTATGGATTGTAGATCCTTTGGATGGTACAAAGGAATTTATTGCCGGAAAAGAAAATTTTGCCATTAATATAGGTCTTGTGAAAGGAGGAAAGCCAATCTTTGGAGTAATTGTAATTCCAGTTTCGGGTGAGGTCTTTTTTGGGGGAACCGAAATCGGTTCGTACGCTACTACGATAGAAGATAGGAAACTGGAACAACTCATTGAGCTTCCTTGCGAAAATACACCAAGAGAAGTACTGATTGTAGCTGGAGGAAAACCAACACCAACACTCTTTTACGAAGAATCAAATTTGGTGAGGAAAGAATATGATTCTATTGAGTTTCGAAAAGTTGCCAGCTCCGTAAAATTTTGTTTGATGGCAAAAGGACAAGTAGATATTTACCCAAGAGATTATCCATGTATGGAATGGGATACAGCATCGGGGCACGCTATTTTGAAAGGAATTGGCAAGGATATTTACAAGGAAGCAACGGGTAAGCCGCTGCGATATAACAAAGAAGATTTGTACGTGCCTTATTTTATTTCTTGTTAGCGACTGTTCTTGTTAAGAAACCGTTAATGACTAGAGATTTTTTTTTCTGGCATTGAAGTTGTAACTAATCTTAACGATATTTGATTTTATCACTCAACAAGCATTGGTAATTGAAAATAGATTCTTATTTTTAAACCTATTAAAAGAAATATTATGAAAAAAAGATACATTATCGGAGCCTTTTTGGCTTTTGCGTTAGTTGGAAATTCCTACGCCCAAGACGACAACAATTTGGTTGACAACTACAGTTTTGAGGGAACGAAAGGAAAATTGAAGCGACTAAAACAAATTAATAAAGCAATGGATTGGTTTTCTCCAACTTCATTGAGAGCTGATTTGTTTACGAGATCTGCAAAGGGAACAGAGATTGGCGCTCCTGACAACATTTACGGAAAAGAAGAGCCTTCTGATGGAGATAATTATGCTGGAATTATTGCTTATTCTTACAGAGGAAAAGACCCAAGAACTTACGTTTCAAGAGATTTAAAAGAAAAACTTAAAAAAGGCGCTAGGTACTGCGTATCTTACAAAGTTAGTTTGGCCGATTTGTCGAAATATGCAGTAAACAACCTCGGAGCATTTTTATCCAAAAACCCAATTGAGGTGGAAGGTAAAAAAGACATCGTGTTATCAAAAGGAGAAGAGTTTGTTAGAATTGCTGATAATAAGGTATTCGAAAAAAGATACAGCTGGGAAACTATGTGTGGAGAATTTGTAGCCAATGGAGGAGAAAGATACATTACGATTGGCAACTTCAATGAAACAACGGATACTGATTGGAAAAAATTGAGAAAGAAGAAAGACTTTAATGGAGCTCAAATTCCTTATGCCTACTATTATATTGATGAAGTCGTTGTGAAAATATTGGAAGAAGGTGAGAAATGTGAGTGTGGAGAAATTGACGAAAAAGAAATTGAAAGAGTGGTGTATAGCAAAGCAAGCAGTTCGGTAGATGGATTTACTCCTGAGCAAATAGTAGCGAACTCAACGGTATATTTTGCTTATTTGAAATCATCATTGTTGCCAAGGTCGAAAGAAGATTTGGATGTATTGGCATTGACACTAATAGAAAACCCAACAATGAAATTGAATGTGTACGGTCATACAACTGCGGACGAGGCGCTTGCTGCAAGAGGGGACGAGATTCATTTAGATTTGGCTAGTAGAAGAATCAAGAATGTGATTAACTATTTGAAAAGCCATGGATTGGGAGAAGATAGATTTGAATCTGAAATAATGAATGATTCTGAGCCTGAATCCAGAGAAGGAACCTTAGTTGGAAAAGCAAAGAATAGAAGGGTAGCTTTCAAATTGCAAAACTAACTGAAAAAATAAACTCTAATTAGAATGAAACCTCAAGGAGAAATCTTTGAGGTTTTTTTTGTGACTAACATGATGAGAGTACGTCTGCAATTACAAAATTACTTCCTGTAACCACAATCATTTCTGTTTTTGAGGCGGTCTTTTTTGCGGCCTCTAAACCACTTTTAACCGAAGAGTAATCATTTCCAATTCGGTTTAGCCCTAATGCGATATCTTTCAATGATTTTCCCGAAATTACTCTTTCGTTGGTTGATGAACAAAAATAAAATAAGGAGTTTTGTGGGAACTGTTTGAACATTTCATCGTGATTTTTATCACGAGCCATTCCTAACACAAAATGAATTCGAGTAGGCTTTATTCTTTTGATCTCTCTGCACAATGCTTTTATTCCATCTGGATTGTGGGCTGTATCAAATACGATAAGTGGGGAGGTACTTACAATTTGAAATCTCCCTTGTAATCGAGTGTTCTTCAATACATTTTCTAATCCACTGATTCGCTCATTCTTTGATGTTGCGAAACCCTGAGTAGCCAAAACCTCACAAGTTTTCCAAGCAGTTTTTGCATTTTCCTGTTGAATTTGACCGATAAGGTCTAACGTTACATCAAGGTCAGGCACTGAATCTGCAAAGAAAATAGTGGATTCGTTCAGCTTTGCTTGTTTTTCGAATATTTTGGTTGTTTTCTTTTGAGTTTTACCAATAATTACGGGAGTTTTGAATTTAATAATTCCAGCTTTTTCCGCTGCAATTTTTTCAATTGTATCACCTAATATAGCAGTGTGTTCAAGTGAAATATTTGTAATGACAGATACAACCGGCTGAATGATATTCGTTGAGTCCAATCTGCCTCCCAGCCCTGTTTCTATTACATTAATGTCGGTTTTTTCTTGATGAAAATAATAAAAAGCTAACCCAACCGTCCATTCAAAGAACGAAGGGTTTGTTTCTTTTAATTTCGGTTGAAACTCTTCCACAAATTGGATGACTTTTTCTTCCGAAATTTCTTGTCCGTTAATTTTGATTCTTTCTCTAAAGTCCTTTAGGTGAGGGGAGGTGTACAATCCAACCTTGTATCCAGCTTCTTGAAGTACAGAGGCCAACATGTGTGAGGTAGAGCCTTTTCCGTTACTTCCAGCAACATGAATAGTGTGGAGGTTGTTTTGAGGATTTTGTAAAACATCGCAAATAGCACGGATGTTCTCTAAGTTCGCTTTGTATGCTTTTTGCCCAATTTTCTGAAATTGGGGAAGCTGTGAAAAAAGAAAATCGAGGGTTTCTTGGTAGGTTTTCACTTTCGTTTATCGAAGTACATAGTTTATTTTTCTGAGGCCTTTGCTTAGGTCAGCTCTTCTATTATCCGGTTTGAATTTATACCTAAATCCATCTTTCTTGGCCTGATTAAGTAAAACAGGATCTGTTGTTGTGGTTTCTTTGTGATTGGATAAAACTTTTACATCTACTACGTTTCCTTGTTTGTCCACGGTTAGTTCAATAACTACTTTTCCTTCTTGATCTCGCGTAGGGTTTGTAACAGCTGGAGGAATTCCATCACCAGAGCCTAATGCGCCAATTTTACCTTTTACTCCAGGACCATTTTCCCCATCACCCAATCCTGGGTTCTCTCCGTTTCCATCACCATTTGCTTTTCCAGTTCCATTTCCACCAAACGCACCACTTGCTAAAGCATCGGAGTTCGGTTTTTTTTCATCTGTATTTTTGTTGTTAGAACTTTCGCTTCGAGCTTTGTTCGATCTATTCGCTGCCGATTCTTGAGTCTGAGTTTTCACTGGGTCTACTTTGTTTGTCGGCTGGGGGTCTTCAGTTGGGTTTGAAGTTTCGCTTGGTGAACTACTTCCACCAGCTGAACTGGATCCAGCAGAAAAATCCATCACCAACATCACTGGCTCTTCTTTCTTTCCTTCTGTAGACATAGAAAAAGCAAAAAGTAGCAACACCACTGCCACATGAAATACACTGGTGATTAGGATGCCTAGTGTTTTATTTTTCTTTTCTTCTTCACTCATAATGTCAGGGATTTGGAGATTAACGTAATTTATGAAATAAAATTGTGAATGTTACTTTTTAGACATTAGTAAAACCTTGAGTTGATTCCTTTTAGAAATTTCAATGATGTTGAAAACTGTTCCGTAATTTGATTCCATATCTCCATAAAGTTCCACAACTTTTTCTTCGTCTTCCGCAACTGCCGCTAATATAGCTGTTTCAATTTGAGCCAAATCTACTGTTTTATTATTCAAAGTAATTGTGTTGTCAGGTTTGATTACCACACTTGCCAAAGCTGGCTTTGACGGTGATGAAGCACCTCCTTGCGGTAGGTCTACGTCCACGGCATTTTTTGCCAATGCCGATAGAATAATAAAAAAGATCAACAAAAGGAAGACAAGGTCAGTCATGGACGACATGCCTCCTTCTATTTTTATTTTATTTTGACTAATTAAACTCATAGTTCAAAGTTTTTAGTTGGTTTCTCTCAATTACGAATCTACTCGATGTTGAGAATAGAATTGTTTTATTTACCTGGCTCCTCCAAG
>CBFHPW010000002.1:0-99443 GCA_965657945.1 Flavobacteriales bacterium | reverse complement strand
CACCAAAAAGTTATAGAAGAAGTAGGCTAAAATTCCTACAATCAAACCAGCAACAGTTGTGACCATCGCCATCATAATTCCTTCAGACAAGGCTTCAAGGAAATTTGCTTTGATCCCCGTGTTCTTTAAATCATAAAATACTTTAATCATTCCCAAAACTGTTCCTAGGAATCCAATCATAGGGGCAATCCCTGAAATGGTGGCCAAAGCAGAAAGGTTGTTTTCTAATCTCGATACTTCCAATTTTCCCACATTCTCTACAGAGGCTTTGATGTCTTGCATTGGTTTTCCAATTCTAGATACTCCTTTGTCAACCATTCTTGCTATTGGGCTGTCAGTAGTTTCACAAAGATTTTTGGCTGAATCCAATTTGCCATCTTGCACATAATCTTTAATTCTAGACATGAATTGTTTTTCGTCATTCGAAGCTCTTCTCAAAGTCATATATCTCTCAACAAAAATGTAAATTGCATACCCAGACATTAACAGCAACGGGATTAAAATATACCAAGAATTAGATTCATTGATGATTTCCATAACGGACATTTCCGCTATTGTTGAGTTAGCAACTGAATCCATTGCTGCTCCTGTGCTTGCTGATTCTTGTATCATATCGATTTTTATTTGTTAGTTTTTTACAGGATAAAATTACACTTATGTTGTGAATCTTGATTTAGTAAATTGCATAATTGTAAACAGGAACATGTTAAGTTTTATTGTTCTGGTCATTCTTTGTGAGTATATTTTATGATGTTAACAATATTTCACTATAAAAAACAGATCAATTTTAGTTTAGTTTTTGGGTTTATCCAATGGACAACTATCAATTGTGTTGAGAAAATAAATGCGCGAAAATAAAGTTGATTTCTGTTTTAATTTTCAACTAGGGTTGAGGGTATTTGTCAAACGAAATTTGACTAGTTTGGCCCCAAAAACAGCAAAAAAGAACCATAAGAATGGGCAATCCATTTCAATGTTGTTGATTCTTTTTTTATTGAAAATTGTCTTGTTCGCTTATACCGAAACCGATGCTTTTATGTGTGGGTGTGGGTTGTAATCGATCAAATCGAAATCCTCAAATGTAAAATCAAAAATATTTGTGATGGAAGGATTCAATTTCATTGTAGGTAGTGCACGTGGTTCTCTGGTTAGTTGGAGCTGAGCTTGCTCAAGGTGGTTGTTGTATAAATGAACATCGCCAAATGTGTGAATAAAATCACCGTATTCTAGTTCACATACTTGGGCAACCATCATGGTGAATAGGGCATAGGAAGCAATGTTGAAAGGAACTCCCAAAAAAGTATCCGCACTTCTTTGATACAATTGACATGATAATTTTCCATTCGTAACATAAAATTGAAAAAATGCATGACAGGGAGGTAATGCAGCTTTGCCATTTGCGACATTTTCCGAAAATGATTTGCTGGTGTCCGGCATGACACTTGGATTCCAAGCAGATACCATTATTCTTCTACTATTCGGGTTATGTTTAATTTGATCTATCGCTTCAGTAATCTGATCAATTCCGTCACTGTTCCAGTTTCTCCATTGGTGACCGTAAACTGGCCCCAAATTCCCATCCTCGTCTGCCCAATCATCCCATATTCTTACTTTATTCTCTTTTAAATAAGAGATATTTGTATCTCCTTTAAGGAACCATAATAATTCGTGAATGATTGATTTGAGGTGAAGCTTTTTTGTGGTGACCATCGGGAATCCTTCCGCTAAATTAAATCTCATTTGGTAACCAAAACAACTAATAGTACCGGTACCTGTGCGGTCTCCTTTTTGCTCTCCATTATCGAGTATGTATTGAAGTAGGTCGTGGTATTGTTTCATGGGTTGTTTACTATAAGTTTCTGTACGAAAATAAACAATTGAATAATTAGATTGAATTGAAATGTGACATAGTTATTCACGAGTGTTGAAAACCGAAAAAAATTGACTTGGCAAGACTAAAAAAAACGAAAAACCTTTCAATTGCTTAAAAGGATTAGTTTCATTTTGTGGGCCCACCTGGGCTCCCATCGATTCGCAAAAGCTCCCTCAGGGTAAACTTCTCGCTCAAAACTTTCGAGCATAAAAAAAGACTCGTCAAGCAACTGACAAGTCTTTTTCATTTTGTGGGCCCACCTGGGCTCGAACCAGGGACTTTCTGATTATGAGTCAGATACTCTAACCAACTGAGTTATAGGCCCTATTATTCAATAGTTGAATAATAATTTTTTTCCTTATCCAAGAAAGTCTGCGAATTTAAAAGGACTTTGTCCTTTTTCCAAATTTTAATCTGTTTTTATTTTGAAAAACGAGGTTTTATTTTCTCATGTTGCTGTGGTTTAAGGTTAGTACTGTTAGAACCTGAAAGTAGATTGAAAAATGAAATTTCTCGGTGGCATTACCCAACCCGGCCTTGTTTGATACTCTGCATTTAAGAGGTTATTACAGACAAAACTTACCTTTACTTTATCAGAAATTTCAACCCCAATTCGCGCATCTATAATTTGAGTGTTTTTTGGTTGATTTCTGCGGTATTCTTCCAGTCCTCCAAGAAAGGTGTTCCCACTAAATATTCCCAGAATATGGAAAGACTCATCTATGTTGTGTACGAAACTATTGAATCTATAACTAGCTCCAAGGCTTACTTGTTTGTATTTCAATTGTATATCTGTTTTGAATAAATGATTGAATCGATATTTTAAATTATTACTCACGCTATCGCTCATTAAGTCGAGCGAAGGATCGTAACTGAAGTCAGTTGTTAAAGAAGAAAATGTACTCAAATAATTCGAGTCCGCATCAATTGCTTTAGGATTCATAAAAGTGTAACCCGCCAAAATAGAAACTTCTATTTTTCCAATTTTTCCTTTTCCAGCGAGTGTGGCATCTATTCCGGTTATTCGCGCTCTACTCACATTTCTTGAGGATGCCCCAAATTCGTTGATTCCGCCAGTTGGTTTTTGGGCAAATGTAAGGGTGTCAAAAAATCCAAATGTATATTCTGTCATGTTTTGATATTCATTTACAAAACCAGCTATATCAATGTATCCGACCCACTTTTTTATTTTAATTCCTTGTTTTATTCCAAGTTCAGCACTCCATCCTTTTTCAGGTGTCAAGGCCGGATTGGGAAAAACGGTTAATGAACCAACAGAAGTACTTGCAAATTTTTCAGCTACGGAAGGAAAACGGTAACCTTGACCAAATGAGGATCTCAAAAAAGTCGCTTTTGCCACTTTGTAATTGATTCCCATTCGTGCAATGGGTATAATTGGCTCATTAATAGAGTTTAACGCATAGTATTCTCCTCGAATACCCGCAGAAATGGTAAGTTTTTTCCAAAGGACTTTATCTAATTGAGTGTAAAGGGCAAAATTAGTAGCAGAATGATTCCCATATAGTTCTGAATTTACGTAGGTTCTAATAAGAGTTACACCTGAGGTGATTTTGAAAGTTGAATCTAGTTGCTTTTTGAATTGATATTCGCTGAAAATGAGATCGGAAGTGGACGATTGGGTTGGATCAACTTGATTATTATTATCTGTATTGAACCACCTTGTTCGGAGTGAATGTTTATCCCCAGATTTCGTGTAATACTCTAGGTAGGGGTCTACATTAAATCGATTGTTCAAGCCCGAGGAATTTGTGCCGGGTGAGGGCGTTAATACGCTATCTTTTTCTTTCCAAACAAAAAATAGATCAACATCACTGAGCTGCGCATTTGAATTGACCCCGTAAAACAGGCCTTTTACTTTTTTGTGCTGAAACTTGGTGTTGATATTCAATCTTCCCCGAGTTTCTTTTTCCCCAATTCTAAAACTTTGGTCATTAAAAAAATTACCACCTACAACCAAATCAAAATGCTTGGTAACTTGTCTGGCATGAAAGAAACTGGTTCCTTGCATTCCTCTGTAGCCATCCCACCATTTCAAATTTCTGTCACGAAAGGGCCTGTCGTACATTCCGGCCATAAAATTTATTTCGGTTTTTGGTGTAGAAGTAGGGTATTGGGTTCTTATATTGATAACTCCGTTCAAGGCAGAAGAGCCATACAATACTGAGGAAGCTCCTTTCAATACCTCTATCTGGTTGATTCCTTCCAAAGGAAGATAATTCCATTTTATATCACCTGCATCACCTGCCAGCATGGGAATTCCATCGAGCATCACCAGAACTCGACTTCCTGCTCCGTAGCTAAATCCAGCACCTCCTCTAATACTTATTTGCTCCTCTTGAGTATGTACTCCTGGTATTTGTGTAACAATATCACGTGGATTGGTAGTGGCTCGTGAAGTAATTATTTCTGATTCAATTACGGTGGACGAAACAGTTTCGTCTGTAATTTTATGTTCATATTTTTTTGCAGAAATGGTATATTCTTTTAAGCTGATTTCGGTAGGAACCAAAACAATGTGTGATACGCGGTTCTCATTGGCAACCAAAACCTTTCTAAATTTCACTGACTCATAGCCTACAGAGGAAACTTCAACTAAAAATGTATCCGCCAAAATCTGTTTGAAAAGATACTCTCCTTTTGAATTGCTGCTGGTATAGTAAAAGATTGAATCTCCTTTTTTTAAAGTAATTTGAGCAAAAGGAATAGTTTCTTGAGTGACCTTGTCGATGACTTTACCGCTGAAAGTGCCATTGCCCTTTTGGCTAAAAGAAAAACTCACAAGAAAACAAAAGAAGTAGAGGATAGTTTTTTGCATGGGTTTGGGTTTAGTTAAAAGTAATAATTTTCATACAATTCCTAATTATTTCCTTAATTTTAAGCATCTAACTGAATAAAATTGAATAAAACTGAACTGAAATTTGCTATGGCTCTCACCTTGATTGAAGGTGTTGGAAATATTAATGCGAAGAAACTATTAGCGTATTGTGGAAGTTTCGAAGCTGTTTTTCAATCAAATAAATATAAGCTTTCGAAAATTCCAGGAATTGGAGAAGTTCTAAGTTCAAGTATTGCCAATCAACTTAATGACGATGGCATGATGGCCAGAGTTCAGAAAGAAATTGAGTTTATTGAAAAAAATGAACTCAACACTTTTTTGATTACCGATGCCAATTACCCATTAAATTTGAAGCAATGCGAAGATTCTCCCATAGTTTTGTACGGGAAAGGAAATATTAATTTTGATACCCACAAAACAATGGCAATCGTTGGAACTCGAAAAGTAACACAGCGAGGCAGAGATTTTTGTAAAAATTTGTTAAAGGATTTGCAATCGCATCATCCACTTGTCGTGAGCGGAATGGCTTATGGTGTTGATATTTGTGCTCATAAAAATTGTGTAGATTTTGATATTCCTACTGTCGGAGTTTTGGCTCATGGGTTGGATAGGCTCTACCCAGAACTTCATCAGTCGACAGCAAAAAAAATGTTGGAAAAAGGTGGGCTGCTCACAGAGTTTATGAGTGGCACAAATCCCGACAGAGAAAACTTTCCTAAACGAAATAGAATCATTGCTGGTTTGGCAGACGTAACAGTAGTTATTGAGTCAGCAATAAAAGGCGGCTCATTAATAACTGCCGAAATGGCCAATTCCTACAACAGGGATGTATTTGCTGTGCCAGGTAGGGTTACCGATCAATACTCTCAAGGTTGTAACCATTTAATCAAAATAAACAAAGCTCATTTGCTCAATTCAGTGGCGGACATCGTCTATTTAATGAATTGGGAACTCAATATCTCTCAAAAGCCAAAAACCATTCAAAAGCAACTATTCATTGATTTACCGGAGGATGAGAAACTCATTTACGATTTTCTTTCAGCCGAAACATCTATTTCGATGGATGAATTGAGCGCAAAAACAAATTTGACTGCCAGTGTGTTGGCAGTAGGTTTGTTGCAGCTAGAATTCAAGGGATTGATCAAAGCTTTGCCAGGAAATTCTTTTTTATTGAGTTAAGTTTATTAGACATAAAAAAGTCGCAACTCATGTTTTGAATTGCGACTTTTCTGGTTTAATGGTTTTGTTTAAACGTGGATTGCTCTATCTTCTGTAGCAGCTAAAGCAGCTTCTTTAACCGCTTCTGCATAAGTTGGGTGAGCATGAGAGAATCTTGCAATATCCTCAGCGCTAGCTCGGTATTCCATCGCTACAACTGCCTCGGCAATCAAATCTGCCACTCTCGGGCCAATCATGTGAACTCCCAATACTTCGTCTGTTTCTTTGTCGGCTAATATTTTTACGAATCCTGCAGTATCCATACTGGCTCTTGCTCTTCCCAATGCTTTCATAGGAAACTGGCCAGATTTGTACTCAATACCCGCTTCTTTTAATTGTTCTTCTGTTTGTCCCACTGCCGCCACTTCTGGCCAAGTGTAAACCACACCAGGAATTAAGTTGTAGTTGATATGCGGTTTTTGTCCTGCCATTGTCTCAGCTACAAAAACCCCTTCTTCTTCGGCTTTGTGAGCTAACATAGCTCCTTTTATTACATCCCCAATAGCATAAATGCCAGGCACATTCGTTTGCAAATGTGCATCTACTTCTACACGTCCTCTATCATCAGTTGGAATTCCAACATTTTCTAAGCCTAACCCTTCTGTATAAGCCTTTCTTCCTACCGAAACCAAGCAATAGTCTCCTTCAAAAGTTACTTCTTCTCCTTTTTTATTGTCGGCAGTTACAATTACCGACTGTCCTTTGTTCACAACGCTCTTTACTTTGTGATTAAAGTTAAATTTAAATCCTTCTTTTTTCAATGCTCTCATCAAGTCTTTCCCAAGAGCTTTATCCATGGTTGGTATTATCGAATCCATAAACTCAACTACCGCTACTTCAGTTCCAAGTCTTGCATACACTTGACCAAGCTCCAGCCCAATAACTCCACCACCAATTACAATCATTTTCTTAGGAATTTCTTTCAGTTCCAAAGCTTCAGTTGAGGTAATAATTCTTTTTTTGTCTGGTTCCATTCCCGGAAAGTAATTTGGCTTACTTCCAGTCGCGATAATTACTTTTTCCGTTGTGATGGTTTCTTCTTTTCCATCCTTCGTGATTTTAATTGTGTTTTTGTCCACGAATGATCCCATTCCGTGTAACACATCAATCTTGTTTTTATCCATCAAAAAATCTATTCCAGAACAAGTTTGGGAGACAACTTCAGCCTTTCGGGCAATCATTTGTTCCAAGTTTGGATTTACCGTTCCTTTGATGTCAATACCATGTTTGGTGAAATTGTGAGTTGCTTCGTGATAATGGTGCGAAGAATCCAGCATGGCCTTTGAAGGAATACAACCTACATTCAAACAAGTTCCGCCTAACGTATCGTATTTTTCAATAATTGCCGTTTTCATCCCTAGTTGGGCACATCTAATTGCGCCAACATAACCGCCAGGTCCTGAACCTATTACTACTACATCGTATTTACTCATTAATCTGTTTTTTTATTTTGACTTCGTAAAATTATGCAATGTTTTGGACAATAGAAATTATATGGGTTAAAATCATACCAGCATTTTGTTTTACTCAATTTTTCTAATAGAGCCAGGACTAATTGTTTCCGCAGCGAATTCTTCTTAGAAATTAGGTATTTAATTTATTTTCCTCGGTGTAAAAACAAGGAAAATGTAGGAGGGAATCCTTACCTTTATTCCATGGTGAATTTAGAGGGAATAAAAAACATAATTTTTGACTTGGGCGGTGTGATTCTAACTATTGATTATCAGTTAACGGTGGAAGAATTCAAGAAGTTGGGAGTTGATGATTTTGATGAGATTTTCTCTCAATTTAAGCAATCAAGCTTGTCTGATGATTTTGAAGTAGGAAAGATTTCTGAATCCCAATTTTATGAAGGAATTAAAATAGCGTCCGGTGGCAACTTCAGTTTTGCTGAGTTCCAAAAAGCATGGAATGCAATGCTTCTTGATTTACCTCAAAAAAGAATTGAGATTTTGAAAGCCTTATCAACGAGTTACCGATTGTTTCTCTTTAGCAATACCAATGAAACCCATTACAACCAATTCGCTAGTTTGGTCTCACAAGATTTTGATTCCATTTTTGAAAAGTGTTATTATTCGCATCGGTTTGGAAAAAGAAAGCCTGACGAAGATGCATTTATATCCCTAATGAATGAGAGTAATTTGGTTTCTGGAGAAACGCTATTTTTAGATGATTCAATTCAGCACATTCATTCTGCAGTTTCTATTGGAATTTCCGCAATTTTGGTTCAAGAAAAACCGATTGAAGTCCTTTTTCAATAGCAGAAAAGGAAAGCCATTATAATAGTTTGTCAAATGAACTAAATAATTATATTTTTGTCCATGTTTAAGGCAGAGCTATCAACCCCATATTATGCTGTATGTTTTTCTTCGTTAAGAACGAAAAAAAATAAAGGTTATGCAGAAATGGATGAATTGATATATACGGAAGTAGAAAAAATGCCAGGATATCTTGGGCATGAAGGTACAAGGCAATCTGATGGTTTTGGGATCCATATTTCGTATTGGAAGGACCTTAAATCTATTGAAAATTGGAAGGAGAATTCACTGCACAAACAAGCTAAGAAGATGGGAGAGGAGAAATGGTATGAGAGTTTTAAAACTAGAATTTGTAAAGTAGAAAAAGAATATTAAAATTATGGCAGATATTTTAGCACAAGGAAAAGTAACAAGCTTCATAAAGGAAGGAATTGCAACGATTGAGTTTTTTCACCCGTTAAGTAATTCGCTTCCTGGGAAATTATTGGCAGAAGTTGCAGAAACAATTACTGCGCTTGGTAAGGATGATTCAGTGAGAGTAATTGTACTGAAATCAGCAGGAGATAGGGCTTTTTGTGCAGGAGCTTCTTTTGATGAATTGATCTCGATCAATGACATTGAAACTGGAAAAGTGTTTTTCTCTGGATTTGCCAATGTAATCAATGCCTGCAGAAAATGTCCAAAATTAATCATTGGAAGAGTTCAGGGTAAAGCAGTTGGAGGTGGAGTTGGCGTAGCGAGCGCTGTTGACTATTGTGTTGCAACAAAATTTGCTTCAGTGAAGTTGAGCGAATTGGCCGTGGGAATTGGCCCATTCGTAGTGGGTCCAGCAGTAGAAAGAAAAATAGGAACCTCAGCAATGAGTCAGCTAGCAATAGATGCAACTGAATGGCAAACTGCGGAGTGGGCAAAACAGAAAGGATTGTACACGGAGGTATACGAACATGTGGAAGACATGGACAAGGGAATTGATGAATTGGCCAATAAATTGTCTAATTCCAATCCTGAGGCAATGCGTTTGTTAAAACAAATTTTTTGGAAAGGAACAGAAGACTGGGATGAATTACTAAAAGAAAGGGCGGCTATGAGTGGCGAGCTTGTGCTTTCTGATTTTACGAAAAACGCCATTAATAAATTTAAAAACAACTAAGTTTTAAATTCTACAACCATGAGAGCTGAGATACTTGAAAACCTATCTAATCTTCTTCAGAATGAAGATGTAAAAGCAATAAATACGGAAGCTAATGATGTCATTCGATCATACAGAAGTTTGTTGTCGGATGAGCAAATTCGTGCCAAACCTGCAGAAGAGGAACAAACCGAAGAAGAGCTTGCGAATATTTTGGAAGACAGAAAAATGGACACCAAAATTGAAGAGCTAATCATTGAGTTTAAGGAGCGAAGAAAAGCTTTTAAAAAGAAAAAAGAGGAAGAAGAGAAAGTAAACTTAATAGCCAAGAAAGCTATACTTTCCGAATTCAAAGAGTTGGTTGAGAACGAAGAAAATATCGGTGCAGCTTTTGCTAAGAAAAAAGAAATTCAGGAGAGATGGAAAGAGTTGGGTAACGTTCCTAAGGATAAATTTGAAGACATACAGTCTGAGTATAGTAAGTTGAATGATTTTTTCAATTACAACATCAATATCTACAAAGAAATAAAAGAGCACGATCTCAAGAGGAATTATTCGTTGAAGAATAAAATCATTTTTGATTTGAATGCGCTCAAAGAAGAAAAGTCGATTAAAAAGACTCAGTCTGCTTTGAATGAAATGCTAACTCAGTGGGATGAAATAGGACCTACCTTTCAAGAAAAATGGGAGGAATTAAAAGAACAATTTTGGGGAACTGTGAATGAATTGAGAACCAAAATAAAGACTCATTACATCGCGCAAGCCGAAAAGTTAGAAAAAAACCTAGAAGTGAAGCTTGAATTGATTGAGAAATCAAAAGAACTGACATCTTTGAGTTTTGGCACTATCAAGGAATGGAATTCTGCAACGGAAAAGGCAATTGCACTTCAAGATGAATGGAAAAAAACTGGAGCGGTTTCCAAAGAAAAAAACAAAGAGGTGTGGGAAGAATTTAGAGAGAACTTTGATGTGTTTTTTGGTAAGAAAAATGAGTACTTCAAAGCTTTGAAAAAAGACAGTGCTAAAAACCTGAATAGAAAGAAAGAAATCGTAGCGAAAGCTGAGGAGATTAAACTTTCTGACGATTGGAAAAACACAACCATTGAATTGAAAAGATTACAAAGTCAGTGGAAAGATATCGGTCATACAGGAAAAGGGGAACAAAAAGTATGGGAGCAGTTCCGTGCAGCTTGTGATTTCTTTTTTAATAACAAAAAAGAGTATTTTGCCAACAGGGAATCCATTGAATCTGAAAACATGGCGAAAAAAAAGGAGGTGATAAATGAAATTTCTTCTTTTAAGTTGCCAGATAACTCAAATGAAGCGATCCAAAAATTAAAAGAATTTTCGTCTCAATTTTTGGAAATTGGGAATGTTCCCTATAAACAAAAAGATGAAATTTACAACGAATACAAGGCTGCACTGGATAAGCATTACGATTCTCTGAAACTGGATAGAAAAGAAAAAACCAGAATCAATTATAAGAATAAGTTGGATGGGATGGTGAAAAAGGGGAATTCTCAAACCATAAATAAGGAACGAGATTTCTTGAAAAGAAAATTAACCAACTTGAATAACGAAATTGGTCAATACGAGAATAACATGGGATTCTTTGGGCACTCAAAAGGAGCCGAAAAAATGAAGGCCGAGATTCAAAAAAAAATTGATAAAAGCAAACAAGAAATTGAAACGGTAAGGCAAAAATTAAAGCTGATTAAAGATGTTTAGAAATACTAGTTTACTCGTTTTCTTACCTTTATTATTTCATTGTTCGCAGATTGACCCTAAGCAAGATAAGGCTCAAATTCAAGTTGAAAGTACCGAACATAACAAAGATATCAGTCTAGATTGGCTTGAGGGAGAATGGCGAGACTCCACTTCCTTTGGTGGTAGAGTTATCTTTGTTGAGAATTGGAAAAAATCAAGCGATAATTCGTTAGTTGGTTCAAAGTTTCAAATAGCTAATGGAAAGTCTTCGAGTTCCACCGAATTGAGTTTGCTGCAAACAGACGGAATGTACTATTATACTTATACCGAAGCGGGTGAGCAAACAACTTTTGTCCAAGATTCAGTGTCTGAAGGATTTTTGAGCTTTGTGAATACTACCGATAAGTTTCCAACTAATTTGAGTTATTTATATAAAGAAGAAGTGCTTACCATCTCATTTTCTGGCTTAGCTAACGGTGTTTTTAGAAATGCTGCGTTTAGGGCGAAAAAGGAAAAATAAGAGTAAATGAAAATTCGTAAAAATAGAAATGAAATAGTTTCATGAAGATTTTTTGATTTACTAGATTGATAAAAAAAAGCGGATTTTTTTTCATGGGCCCATAAGAAAGTGAAGGATCGCGTATTTGTCTAGAACTGATTTTGCTAATCTGAGAGGCGTTGAAAAATTAATTTGGCAAGAATTGGGTTTGACTCAAAGTATGAAAAGTTAGGAGTGTTGACTTTTAAAAATAAGTCAGTTAACTTTTGATTAAAAAAAATGATTTATTTTTGTTAAAACGATTTACTAACTCTATATTTGCGAAATATATCTCATTTATTATGCAAAAAACTATATTAAAAATTACAACTGGAATCATTGCGGTGGTCATTATGGCCTCAGCTACAGAAGTTTCGGCTCAACAGGATGCTCAGTATTCAATGTATATGTTTAATCCATTATCTATTAATCCGGCTTACGCTGGAAGTAGAGATGCACTAAGTGTAACGATGCTTGGACGAAATCAATGGGTAAATATCAATGGAGCCCCTACAACAGCTACATTGTCAATCCACACGCCACTAAGAAATGAATCAGTTTCACTTGGCCTGTCTGTGATTCAAGATGAAATTGGTCCAACACAGTCAACTGGTATTTACGCTGATTTCTCATACAGATTTCAAGTTTCCAAGAAAAGTAGGTTGGCATTTGGTTTAAAAGGAGGTACGGATATTTTTTCTGCCGACTTTGGTGGACTTAGAGTAAGAGATGAAAGTGATGAGCAATTCTTTACACCTATTCAAAATCTTTTGTTACCTAACTTCGGATTTGGAGTGTACCTTCATTCAGATAATTATTATGTAGGCTTAACTGTTCCCAAAATAATTAAAAACAATTTGGAAGGTGCAACGGTCAACGGTGTCACATCTTACCAAGAAAGACATTTCTTTTTGACGGCTGGAAAGACAATAAAATTGAATAGTGTGGTTGATGTAGTTCCTTCTTTTATTGCAAAAGCGGTAGAAAATGCGCCTTTAGCTTTGGATGTAAACGTGAACTTTATGTTTTATGATAAATTGTGGATTGGTGGTGGTTACCGATTTGGAGATTCTTTTATCGGAAACTTGGTTTACCATTTTACTCCACAGTTTAGAGCTGGTTACGCATACGATTACACAACTTCTGAGCTTAGTAATTTTAATGCCGGTTCTCACGAAATTATGATTAATTATGATTTAGATTTCCTAGGAAAAGGGTTTAAAACTCCAAGAAGATTCTAGTCCAAAATAAATTAACATCCTCAATATTTATCTCAACGCAATAATTATGATTAAGAATTACACAATAAAATTCGTTTTTGTTCTCGTAACTACCTTGGTTAGTTTTTCTACTCAAGCTCAAGGAATGAAAGAAAAAACTGCCGACAAAAAGTTTAACATGCTTGCTTATGCAACTGCTGGAGAAATGTACTCAGAGCTAGCTAAAAAATCGAAAGCTACCGACCATCAAATAAGAAGGGCAGCAGAATGTTACAGACTAATAGGGAATACTGATTTAGCTGAAAAGTGGTATGCTAAACTAGTAGGCCATGAGGGAGTGAAAGCTGAAGATTTTTATCACTACGCTCAAACGTTAAAGATGAACGAAAAGTACGATCTGGCGAATAAAATGATTGCGAAATTCGCTAAAATGAAACCAAATAATTCTATTGGAAAAGTACATGCGGGTAATCAGGATTACGTGAATGAATTAAAATCAATGCCAAATAAATATGTAATTGCGAATTTAGGTGTGAATTCTTCGGCTTCTGATTTTGCCCCTAGTTTTTATTCTGTGGATGGTCAAACAAATCTGTTGTTCGTTTCAGCAAGAACAAGTAATACAAGCGCGCTAAACAACAGATTGCAATGGGATGGCTCTAATTTTTTAGATGTGTTTATTGCCAAACTGGGTGGTGATGGTGAGCAAGCTGAAATTGAAAGATTTGAAAGAGGATTAAAATCAAAGTATCATGAAGGTCCAGTGTCTTTCAGCAATAACGGAACAATTATGTACTTAACAAGAAGTAACTACCTAAGCAAGAAGAAAGGTTCTGATTCGGCCAAACATAATAACCTTAAAATCTACCTTTCAGTAAAAAAAGAAAACGGAGAGTGGGGTGAGTTAACTGAATTTCCTCACAACAGCGATGAGTATTCAACGGGTCATGCTTCAGTTACAGAAGACGGTACGGTGATGTATTTTGTGTCGGATATGCCAGGATCCAAAGGTGAAACTGATATTTGGATGTCAAAAAAAGAAGGTAATTCTTGGTCGAAACCTATGAATGTCGATGACTTAAATACCGAAGGAAAAGAAATGTTTCCTTTTATTTCGGCAAATCATACTCTTTATTTCTCAACAGACGGCTTTTTGGGGCTAGGAGGTCAAGATATCTACAAAGCACAAGGAGATGGAAAAGGAAACTTTTCAGATCCGCAAAATATGATGTATCCATTAAATACAAATCACGATGATTTTGGATTTATTATCAATGAAAACCAAACAGAAGGGTATTTTAGTTCAAACAGAGATGGAATTACTGCGAAAGGAAGTGACGATATTTACAGAGTTAAAATGAATGTGGCAACGCCATTAGCCGAGGTAAAAGAGATTAAAATAAAAGAGGGTGAATACAAGCTTGCCGCTACGATTATGAATTCCGAAAATGGAAAGGCAATAGCGGGAGTTTCGGTAAAACTAAGAGATAGAAGAACGGGAGAGGTGGAAGAATTCATTACCGATGAAAAAGGCTCTTTTTTGAATAACATGGAAGGTAGATCATATGAAGGATACGAAATGGATTATGATGTGATTATCTCGAAAAAAGGTTATTTGTCAAAAACAGTTCCCTTCAATAAAACTTTTGAGGAGCCAGGAACTATCAACTTGAGTGAATACATTAACACCAAAATTCAAGAAAATAAGGCTGGGAATGAAATAACAGAGTTTTGCGAGATAAAAGCTATTTTTTACGATTTTGACAAGGCTGTCATTCGTCCTGATGCTGCAGTGGAATTATCAAAGTTAGTAACTTGTATGAAAGCGAATCCAACCATAAAAGTTGAAATTGGGTCTCATACTGATTGTAGAGCGTCAGATGTGTACAATGAAAAACTATCCGAGCGAAGAGCCAAAGCCGCAAGAGATTTTGTTATCTCCAAAGGAATTGATGCTTCAAGAATTTACGGAAAAGGTTATGGAGAAACGAAGCTTCTTAATGAATGCGATTGCGATAAAACAAACAAGTCGGACTGTACAGACGAAGAACACCAAATGAACAGAAGAACAGAATTTAGAATTGTCTCATAAACAAAGAATTTTAGAAGGCAGAATACAATAAAGTGATTAATAAAAAAAATTAAGCCCTAGTAGTAATAACTTCTAGGGTTTTTTTATGGGAAATATTCAAGAAATATCGATTAGAAAGACAGGAGATGGCTCCACGACTCTATTCTTGTCTTCGATTGAAGAAACGTATCATTCAACACATGGTGCTATTCAAGAAGCCAAGCATGTGTTTATTAAAAACGGAGTTGCTCAAGTACAAAAAGAAGAGCTATCAATCTTAGAGGTAGGATTTGGAACCGGTTTGAATGCTATTCTTACTTCATTGCATTCGCAGGAGGTGGGAATTATTATACATTACACAGGTCTAGAAACGGAGCCTTTGCCAAAAGAGGTTATCGATGAACTAAATTATTTAGAATTAGAGCCATCTCTCTCCAAGGACAATTTCGCAAAACTACATTCAGTGGATTGGGAAAGTGAAGTAGCTATTCACCCTAAATTTTATCTGACCAAAGTCAATCAAAAAGTGCAAAATTTTAGAACCTCGAATAGGTTTGATTTGGTATATTACGATGCTTTTGGACCTCGTGCCCAAAATGAAATGTGGGAAAAAGAAATTTTCGAAAATTTGTACAATCAGTTAGTTATTGGAGGTGTGTTGGTAACGTATTGTGCTATGGGTCAATTTAAACGAGATTTAAAATCGGTAGGTTTTCAAGTGATGAATGTCCCGGGCCCCCCAGGTAAGAGAGAAATGACGATTGCGATAAAGTAGGAGAGTGTAACAATTATTACTTTGACTAAAAGAAACAATTTATACTTTTGAATTATGTTAAAAAAGGGAACTAAATTATTCAGTATTCTTAAACGGAAATGTCCGCATTGTCAGGAAGGTGATTTTTTTGTCTCGGGGCCTTATGACTTTAAAAATCTTGGAAAAGTGCATGATAGCTGTTCGGTATGCAAAGAATCTTTTTCGAAGGAACCAGGCTTTTATTATGGAGCGATGTATGTATCTTATGCTTTGGGTGTAGCCGTATTTGTGGCTGTTTTTATGCTAACATACCTGCTTTATCCAAATCCGGGAGCTTTCGAGTACATACTATTAATAGGTCTAGTGATGGTGGTTTTAGGTCCTTATTTATATTCTTTATCAAAGATTATCTGGGCTAATTTATTTATGTCTTACAAAAACAAAAAACAATGATGAAACGAACTTTTTATTTTATATTCTTTGTCGGATTGGCTGGGATCTTATCCTGTTCCAACCAATCAGGAAATTTAAATCAGAACCAAGAGGATGTTCAAACTACAAAAATAGCTGAGAATGTTTCTGTGAATGAATTCAAGAAATTAATTACCAATGAGGTGATAATTTTGGATGTTAGACGATCGATTGAATTTGAAGCTGGTCACCTGAAGAATGCGGTAAATATAGACTACTTTTCTTCTGATTTTGTGCAAAAGGTAACAAAGTTAGACACATCTAAAACCTTAATGATTTATTGCGCTGCTGGAGGAAGGTCCTCAGGTGCAATGAGTAAGTTAGCTAATTCCGGATATCAAGTTATGTACAATATGTTGGGGGGATTTGGGGCTTGGAAAAAAGCAGGTTTTGAGTATGAGTAAGAAAAACTCCAATATTCAAAACCGAGCAATACTGGCTTTATTACTTGGATTCTTGGGTTTGTCTCCTATTGGTGAACCTCATCTTATTGGAAAACTAAAATGGATTGAGGGAGGAGCAATTGGTATGAAACCCATTGATTGGTTTGACTTCGTCATGCACGGAGGATCAGCTCTGATTTCCATAGTTCTATTAGTTTGGATCATTTATTCTTTTATTTCGAAGCCAAAGTCTTAGTATTGCGTAGTTACAAATTGAAATTCTAGTTGGTGTAATGTCCAATTCAAGTTGATTTTTTCAGTATATTTGCAACTTATCTATAGGGCATGAAAGACATCCAAATGGTTGACCTACTTGGTCAATACGAAAAAATAAAATCGGGCATTGATGAAGCAATATTAAATGTAGTGCAGTCATCACAATACATTAATGGACCTGAAGTAAAAGGTTTTCAGAAAGAGTTGGGAAATTACTTAGATGTGAAACACGTAATTCCTTGTGCAAACGGTACGGATGCATTGCAAATTGCGATGATGGCTTTGGGTCTAAGGCCAGGAGATGAAGTGATTACCGCCAATTTTACTTATGTAGCAACGGTTGAGGTAATTGGGTTATTAAATCTTACACCTGTATTGGTTGAGGTTGATCCTGATACTTTTAATATTGATACCGAATCGCTTGAAAAGGCGATAACTTCCAAAACTAAAGCTATTGTGCCTGTTCATCTTTATGGGCAATGTGCCAACATGGAAGAGGTGATGAGAATTGCAAAGGATCACAATCTCTTTGTGATAGAAGATACCGCCCAAGCAATTGGTGCCAATTATACATTCTCTGACGGACAAGTAAAAAAGGCTGGAACCATAGGTGATATCGGTACAACTTCCTTTTTTCCTTCTAAAAATCTAGGATGCTATGGAGATGGAGGTGCCATGTTCACAAATAATGATGAACTGGGAAAGAAACTGAAAATGATTGCAAACCATGGGCAAAGTACCCAGTATTATCATGATGAAATAGGTGTTAACTCAAGGTTAGACAGTATCCAAGCGGCAGTCTTAAGACAAAAGCTCCCTCATTTAGATACTTACATTTCGAATCGAAATAGGGCTGCAGAGTATTATGATCGCGCCTTCTCAGATACTAAGTGGTTAACTATCCCGGTGAGAGACAAAAAGTCGACTCATGTATTTCATCAATACACATTAAAGACAAATGGAATAAATAGGGACGAACTTCGTTCTTATTTGGCAGAAAAAGGAGTTCCGGCAATGGTGTATTATCCGTTACCCTTACACAAACAAAAAGCTTACAAAGATTCTAGGTACGATTCAGTGGATTTTTCGAATACGGAATCACTCAATCAATCAGTTATTTCTCTGCCTATGCACACTGAATTGTCTGAGGAACACCTAGAGTACATTACAAAAACAGTAAAAGAATTTAAAAAATAAAGTATGAAAAATATAGCAGTTATAGGAACTGGATATGTTGGTTTAGTTACAGGGACATGTTTTGCGGAAACGGGAAATAATGTGGTTTGTGTAGATATAGATGCCAGCAAAGTAGAAAGAATGAAAAACGGTGAGGTGCCAATTTATGAGCCTCAATTGGATGTGTTATTCGATAGAAATCAAAAGCAGGGGAGATTGAAATTTTCTACTGACATAGAATCTTCAATAGAAAATGCGGAAATCATATTTTTAGCCCTTCCTACTCCTCCAGGAGAAGATGGTTCTGCCGATCTAAGTTACATTTTGGGTGTCGCAGATCAATTAGGTAAACTAATAAAAGATTACAAAGTTATCATTGATAAAAGTACAGTTCCGGTTGGAACTGCAGACAAAGTAAAAGAAACGATCGCAAAAAACACTTCTGTTGGTTTTGACGTTGTTTCTAATCCTGAATTTTTGAGAGAAGGATTTGCTGTAAGTGATTTCTTGAAACCAGATAGGGTAGTGATAGGAACTGAATCAGCAAAGGCAAGAAAAATTTTAGAAGAACTCTACAAGCCTTTTGTAAGACAAGGAAATCCAATTTATTTTATGGATGAGAAATCGGCAGAACTTACAAAGTATGCCGCGAATTCATTCCTTGCAACCAAGATAACTTTCATGAATGAAATTGCTAATTTCTGTGAAATTGTAGGGGCAGATGTGGATATGGTAAGAAAAGGGATTGGTTCGGATGCCAGAATTGGTAATAGATTCCTGTTCCCTGGAATTGGATATGGGGGAAGTTGCTTTCCAAAAGATGTGAAAGCATTGATTAAATCGGGTAATGATAATGGCTATAATTTTAAAATAATAAATTCTGTCATAGAGGTGAATGAAAGACAAAAAGTAATTATTGTAGATAAAATAAAACAATATTATGGAGGAGACCTTAAAGGTAAAAACATTGCTCTTTGGGGCTTAGCATTTAAACCGGATACAGATGACATAAGAGAAGCACCAGCTTTATATATCATTGATGCCTTGTTAGCCGAAGGATGTACCATTCAGGCATTTGACCCAGAAGCGATGGAGAATGTAAAGGAGATATATGGCTCAAAAATATCTTTTTTTGAAAATCAATATGACGCATTGAATAATGCTGATTTTATGATCATTGCTACGGAGTGGCAGGTATTTAGAACGCCAGATTTCAATAGAATAAAGGAAACTCTAGCCGAGCCAACCATCTTTGATGGCCGAAATTTATATGATTTAGAAGAAATGAAGAAGTTTGGATTTAGATATCAAAGCATTGGTAGGGAAATAGTTTAAAACAAGAGAATGAAGAAAGTATTAATAACAGGGGCAGCAGGATTTTTAGGGTCGCATTTGTGTGATAGATTTATCAAAGACGGATATCATGTGATAGCCATGGATAATTTAATTACAGGAAGGGTAAAGAATATCGAACATTTGTTTCCTTTGGAGAATTTTGAATTTCATAATCATGATATTTCAAATTACGTTCACGTTTCAGGTGAATTGGATTATATTTTGCATTTTGCCTCTCCGGCAAGCCCAATTGATTATCTGAAAATACCCATCCAGACTCTGAAAGTAGGTTCGTTAGGAACGCACAACTTACTTGGTTTGGCAAAAGTAAAAAACGCAAGGATGTTGATTGCTAGTACTTCGGAGGTTTATGGAGATCCTGAAGTACATCCGCAAACCGAAGAATACTGGGGAAATGTGAACCCTATTGGACCAAGAGGCGTATACGATGAAGCAAAGCGTTTTCAAGAGGCAATTACAATGGCTTATCATAGATTTCACGGAGTTGAGACAAGAATCATAAGAATTTTTAATACATATGGTCCCAGAATGAGGCTAAACGATGGGAGAGTTCTACCGGCTTTTATCGGTCAGGCTTTGAGAGGGGAAGATTTAACAGTTTTTGGAGATGGTTCGCAGACTAGATCATTTTGTTACGTAGATGATTTGGTGGAAGGTATTTGTAGATTGTTACAATCGGATTATGCCGAGCCTGTCAATATTGGTAACCCTGACGAAATAACTATTGGAGACTTTGCTGAAGAAATTATCAAATTAACTGGAACGACTCAAAAGGTTATTTACAAGGATTTACCAGAGAATGACCCTAAAAAAAGAAGACCCGATATTACAAAAGCAAAAGAAATTCTGGGTTGGGAGCCAAAGGTTTCTCGTCAAGAAGGACTTAAAATCACCTATAATTTTTTTAAATCATTATCTACACAAGAATTATCGGAAGTTGACCACTACAACTTCGATAAGTTCATAAAATAACACCTATGCAGCAAATAGTCAGAATATTACTTTTTTTAGCTTCCGTTTTACTAATAAGTTCTTCTTTTTCTCAAAACCTATATAAGGTAATGATGCAAGATCCTACCTACAACTTTTACGAAGTCTGTAAAGCAGCCGACAAGTATTTTGAAAGTCACGGAAAGGGAAAAGGTTCTGGTTACAAAGGTTATCAAAGATGGAAAAACGAGAACGAGAGTAAATTCGCACCTTCTGGAGCTAGAAATAATGTAGATCCTATGTTTGTTGAAAAAGCTTATCAAAAGTTTTTGAATACTTCTGAGGTTGCCTCAACATCAAATAGATCTTTGTATTCTGGCGGTTGGAAAGATTTGGGTCCTTATACATTGGATAGTATAACGGGTCATTATTCTGCAGGGTTAGGCCGAATTGAAACTTTTTACGTCAATCCAAGCAATACCCAAGTTATGTATGTGGGTTCAAGAAGTGGTGGTTTTTGGAAATCAAACAACGGAGGAGTGAACTGGACTGGAGGCTACACAGATTCTCTAGTAGCAAGTGGTGTGTTCTCAATTGGTGTTTCACCTACAAACTCCGATTCAATTCTTATTGCGGTTCAAAATGGAGGAAACAATTATTCCCATGGTTTGTATCGGTCTACAGATGGAGGGAATACCTGGAAACAATCGAATTTTAATCCTACTACCCTGGGAAAAGGAGGTTTGGGGAGTAGTTTTAGAATTTATAAAGTTACCTATCACCCAAGAGTGCCGAATTTAATTTTTGTAGGAACAAGTTCAGGTCTTTACCGGTCTACTGATAACCTAGCTACTTGGACCTTGGTGCCAAGTACCTCTGGAGGGGATATCACTCAAATTGAATTTCACCCAACTGATGATAATGTAATTTATACCTATGATGATTACTATTGGGGCTCATATGGGGATTTAGTACGTTATTCATTGGATCAAGGTGTTACCTTTTTAAGTTCTAATACAATTGTAGGGAATAATGGTGCCGGAGCAAAAATTTCTGTTAGTAAAGATTGTCACGATTGTGTCTTTTTTGCTTCAACAAATGGAATTTGGACTTCAAAAAACAAAGGAGTAGACTTCACTTTTATGAGTAACCCACCAGAGTCTTGCGATGGTTTTGCAGTGCATGATTTAGACACGTCTAAAATGATTTACGGATATTTGGATATAGTCAATTCAACTGATGGAGGAAGATCAACGAATCAAATAACTTGGTGGAGTTTGGGAAGTTCTTCTCACGGAATGGGAAACTACGAAGCAAATCTTAAGCAAGGAGGAAAATACATTCACGCAGACCTGAGAGTAGCAAAGTGTATAAATGGTATTTTCTATGTAGGTACGGATGGATTATTTGCTAAAAGTACAGACAATGGAATTTCTTGGACTGTCCTAAGTGATGGCCTAGGAATAAGAGAGAATTACAGTTTAGGAGTAAGTCAATCGAACCACTACAGAACGATGAGTGGTTCTCAGGATAACGGAACCAGTATCAAGCACAAAGATGCATGGATTGAGTTTTATGGAGCCGATGGAATGGAAGCGATTATTCACCCACTGAATGATGACTACATGATGGGAAGTGTGCAATATGGTTCAAGAAGAAAAACAACAGATGGAGGTTTAACTCAAAGTGGAGCTTCTCCCTCTGGTCAGTCGGGTTCAGGAAATGGAGCTTGGGAAGCACCTCTTGCTTATGATCCTAATGATCAAATGAAGGTGTATAATTTCGCAAAAGACATCTATGTAAGTGAGGAGTTTGGTGGGAACTGGACATATCGAGGAGATCCATTTGGTAATACGATTAGCGAAGCTGCAATAGCAGAAAACAACTCCGATATTATGGTTGTGGCACGTGGTGCTGCAATTATGAAATCAACTAATGCAGGAGTTAGTTTTAGTTCAATCAAGACGAATTTACCGAATTATACAATTACGGATATTGCATTTAATCCAAACAACGATGACAATATTTTTGTTACTTACAACAGGTATCAAAACGATGGAAAAAAAATATACATGACTACCAATGGGGGAACAAGTTGGATAAATATTACCTACAATTTAGGAGATATGCCTCTTAGGAATGTGGTGGTAGACCATACCAAGGAAGCTAATATCTATGTAGGAGCTGAAATAGGAGTCTATACTAAAACTCTGGCGGATACAGCTTGGAGATTGTACACACCTAACCTTCCTAACTCCACGATTAAGGAATTAGAAGTGGTAAATGGTTCCAATACATTGAGAGCCGCAATTTGGGGAAGAGGATTATGGGAATATTCACTTGTAGGCAGAGAAAACTATCCAGCAATAATGAAAACCTGGATAAATGATATGCCAACATTGTCTGTACCTCGCGAAGACATAGATCAGCATATCAATGCTCACATATCCAGTGATTTGCCAATAAGAAGTGTTTATGCGCTTTGGTCGGTGAATAGTCCAAGTTTTGGTAACAGAATAGGAATGGTAAATACGATGGACAGTACTTATGTTTCTAGTACACCTATACCAAATTATCCAATGGGAACTAAAGTGTTCTTCAAAGTGTTTGCTGTAAACGCAAACAATGATACCTCCGAGACCTACAAATTTCAATACACAGTAAGATTTAATCCTCGTGCAAGTGTGAAAATTAATAAGGAAGACCAATTTAAAGTCAAAGTCTATCCAAACCCCACAGACGGAGCTGTAAAATTGGCGTTTGAAAATTCCGTAAAAGAAGGAAACGTGATGTTGTTTGATGAGTTAGGGAAACAAATCCTAAACCAAAAGATTAACGGACTTTCTTCTCTCGATTTAGACATTTCGGAATGTGATACTGGCTTGTATTACATGGTGATACAGGCTGATGGAAAAAGAACTGTTGAAAAATTAATCAAGAACTAATGAAAGGATATTTTTCTCATGAAACTGCAGTTATAGATGCGGGTTCTACAATCGGAGAGGGTACAAAAATTTGGCATTTTTCTCACATTATGCCAAATTGTAAGATTGGAACTACTTGTAATATTGGGCAAAATGTGGTGATTTCACCTGAGGTAAAACTAGGGAACAATGTGAAAGTTCAAAATAATGTTTCCATTTATACTGGTGTGATCTGCGAGGATGATGTGTTTTTGGGGCCTTCCATGGTTTTCACCAATGTGATAAATCCAAGAAGCGCAATTGTAAGGAAAGAAGAATATCTTCAAACTGTAGTAAAGAAAGGAGCCTCCATCGGGGCAAATGCAACTATAGTATGTGGCAATGATATTGGAGAATATGCTTTCATTGGAGCAGGTGCAGTGGTAACAAAAGAAATTCCTGCCTACAGCTTATGGGTAGGTAATCCAGCAAAACAAATAGGTTGGGTAAGTGAATACGGACATAAATTGATTTTTGATGAACATAACAAAGCAGTTTGCCAAGAATCAAAACAAGAATATGAATTGAAAAACGATTTAGTTTTAAGAACAAAATAAGAGTCAGTTCGAGTGATATGGATTCAATGACAAGTTGAATAAAACTGTATCCCGTACAAATGAGTAAGAAAGAATAAAATGAAAAAAATAAAATTTGCAGTTGTAGGAAATGGGCATATTGGAAAGCGACATGCCGAAATGATTTCAAGGAATGAAGGCGCTGAACTTGCAGCGATGTGTGATGTAAGACCGAAATCAGAGCTCGGTATAGAGAGCTATGACGTCCCTTTTTATAATTCGATAGAAGAATTGTTAGCAAGTGACACAGAGTTTGATGTGCTCACTGTAAGTACACCAAATGGGATTCATGCTTCACATAGTTTGTTGGCTTTGGAAGCAGGTAAGCACATTGTATGTGAAAAGCCTATGGGGCTCTCAAAGTCCGATTGTGAAGAAATAATGCATGTTTCACTTAAGCAAAATAAGCAAGTTTTTTGTGTGATGCAAAATAGATATTCTCCTCCATCGGCATGGCTAAAAGAGATTATGGATAAAAAGCTATTGGGCGATATTCATATGGTTCAATTGAACTGCTATTGGAACAGAGATGATAGGTATTACAAAAAAGGAGGATGGAAAGGAACTCCCGATTTAGATGGAGGGACCTTGTTTACTCAGTTTTCTCACTTTATAGATATCATGTATTGGTTATGTGGTGATATTGACAATATAAAAGGAAATTTTAAAGATTTTACTCACAAGGAATCCACATCGTTTGAAGATTCTGGACTGGTAACTTTCGATTTCTTAAAAGGAGGTATGGGTGTTTTGAACTACTCAACAGCTGTGTGGGACAAGAATCTCGAAAGTAGTTTGACAATTATTGGCAGCAAGGGAAGTGTAAAAGTAGGAGGACAATATATGAATGAGGTAGAGTATTGTCACATTGATGGATATGAAATGCCTGTGTTACCGCCAAGTAATCCTGCAAATGATTACGGACCTTACAAAGGCTCTGCAGCGAACCATAATTATGTGATTGAAAATGTGGTGGATACATTGAATGGAAATACGACCACAACAACCAATGCGCTTGAAGGGATGAAGGTTGTGGATATTATCGAGAGAATTTATAAAGTGAGAGACGAGCAAGGGTACTAATTAGAGTAGGAGTGGAAATAGACATCATTTTTTCTATTTCTAGTAACGACACTTTTCATTATTGGTTTATTTGAAAATGTGTAAATTTAAAACTGCGCTTCACTGTCGCACGTTAAACAATAAAAATAAGTATGACTAAAATATACGACAAACTGGTGAGTAAGGAAGCAACTCTTGCCGTAATAGGATTGGGATATGTAGGGTTGCCTATTGCGCTGGAATTTGCAAAAAAGATAAAAGTAATTGGATTTGATATCAATGCCGAAAGGGTAAAATTGATGCAAAATAATATCGATCCAAGTAAAGAATTAGAAGCGAGTGATTTTGAAAATACAGATATCACATTCACATCAAATTTAGAAGATTTAAAGACTGCTTCCTTTTATGTAGTGGCCGTTCCTACTCCAATTGACGAGAGTAATTTACCTGATTTAACTCCGCTCTTGGGAGCAAGTAAAACTGTTGCTCAAGTTCTCTCAAAAGGGGATTACGTGGTGTATGAATCTACGGTTTATCCCGGGTGTACTGAGGATGATTGTATTCCTGTTTTGGAAGAAGTATCGGGATTGAAGTGGAAAGAGGATTTCAAAGTAGGTTATTCTCCTGAAAGAATCAATCCAGGTGATAAGGTTCATACGTTGAGTACAATAGTAAAAGTAGCTTCTGCCTGCTGTCCTGAAGCTTTGGAAGAAGTTGCTAAAACCTATGAGTTAGTGGTTGAGGCTGGGGTGCACAGAGCGGCTTCGATCAAGGTGGCCGAAGCAGCAAAAATTATTGAAAATACCCAGAGAGATGTTAATATTGCTTTGATAAATGAACTCTCTATTATTTTCAATAGAGTAGGTATTAACACCTATGATGTTCTAGAAGCAGCGGGTACCAAATGGAATTTTTTAAATTTCAAACCAGGTTTGGTTGGAGGACATTGTATAGGGGTTGATCCATATTATTTGACTCATAAAGCCAAAAAAACTGGATATCATGCCAAAGTAATTAACTCTGGAAGATACGTGAACGACTCCATGGGATTCTATATTGGAAAGCAAACTGTAAAGAAAATATTGGCTCAAGGGACCAATATTATGGATGCACGTGTTCTCGTTATGGGGGCAACTTTTAAGGAAGATGTAAGTGATATTAGAAACTCTAAGGTTGTAGATGTGATAAGAGAATTGGAGTCTTTCTCTTGTAACGTGGAGGTGGTAGATCCTCATGCAAGTTCAGATGAGCTTCAGCATGAATATGGTTTTGGTTTAGTAAACGAGCCAACGGGTAGCTATGATGCCATTATTTTGGCGGTAAATCATGAAGAATACATTAGTTTGAATGAGGACTATTTCAAAAGTTTCTTGCCTGATGGCAAAGGTGTATTTGTTGATGTAAAGGGAATTTTAAAAGATAAGATAAAAGAGATTGAATATTGGAGTTTATAAAGGTTTGGAAACAAATTAAAAACACCCAATCAGATAGGATGATTGGGTGTTTTTTTTGCTTGAAATGTTTGTGCCAGCGATCTACTCTGCGCTCATTTTATGTACATCATCATGATCCAATTGAATTTGATCTTTCCTTATTTTTATTTTTAATGCCAAATGAGCAAAATCCCGATGATTAATCTTGAGCCATTCCAAAGAATTATCATCACCATCACCAGCTTTAGCGATATGAAATAAGGTTTCAAAATTATTTTGCTTTAGCCAATTTAGCGCTTTTTCATTGCGTTCCACTCCCTGAATTAATGCCATCAAATGGGGGTACTTGTTTTTCATAAGCCATTCTCGGGCAGTTTCTTTTAAATTGAGTGCAAATACAAAAGTATATAACTCTGGGTATCCATTTTTAGCCAGCCAATCGCGAATTTCTTTGTTTTCAGAAATGGCCTCGCCCCACGCCAAGATTATTTTAGCTGGGTAAACAAGAGGTTTGTAGGGTACGTTCTTTTTCAATATTTCTAACTTTTCAATAAAGGAGATAAATATTCAGTTTGTTACTTCGATTAAAAATCTATTCGGTAATAAAACAAGGGTAAAAAACCTAATTGTTTGCTTGTAGTAATTCGTTGGGGATTATCTGGTGTGGGAGCATAGGTGATGGCTAAAATGTTTTCAATCCCAAACACATTTACTAAGTCTAATCCTATTTCGTGAGTCAGCTTTTTTGTATTTAGTTTGTAATTGATTTTTATATCGGCTCTAAAATAATCTTGAAATTGTTGTTCGTTGTAGCCCTCGTCCAGAAAGATGACTTCTCTGGCTGCTGCTGAAGCCACTGAATCAACTAATCCAAATCTTCTGCCACCAGCCCAAGTAACATTTGCTCCCAAGGTTATAGAATTTTTCTTATTGAGTTTGAACTCTTTTCCTATCAGGAAGTTGGCTGCAAAATTTCCGTTGAAATCGGTATTTCTCTCAACACCATCACTTCCGCGGTATAAACTGTTGTATATAGCCCCTGTAATCATGGCATAAAAACTTTTGTCAAAGTTATGTTTAATAGTTAGTTCTATTCCATAATTTGTGCCTGTACCCGTGTTTTGTAAAGAATCAGGGAAGAATCGACTAAACCCAGAACCCTGATTTAACACCGAAAATGAAGACGAGTTTACCTCCACTGGCACGTTATAAAGATATTGATAATACACTTCAGATTTTATCATTGTTTTTGCAGACAAGGCATTAGCATAACCAATCACTGAATGAAAACTTTTCGTAAAATCCATATTTCTGTTGTGCTGTATTTCTTCATTGGCATTGCCTGTTGGTATTTGATAAAAATAAGTATAGGACGGCTGTATTTGACTATGAAGCCCAACACCCGAAGACAGAACTTGTTTCTCGTCAATGTTCCACTTCATGCTTACCCTGGGTTCTAGGAATGAAATGCTTTCGCTTTGGGTGAATCCTTGAGCATGCAGGCCAAAATTCATAACAAACCTTTCGTTAAACTTATGTTTGAGCTGAACAAAAGGTTGAATTAATGCAGCAGTTCCTTGATAGTTCCATCTTAAATCCCATTCAGGAGTCGTTAACTGATCTAGTAGAACGCTGTCTTGGAAATCATAGAAAAACACATCAGTATTAAACCCAAATTTCACCACACTTTGTTTACTAAGTTTTTTGTTAATGAATGACGATGCTGAGGTCTTGAACTGCCTAAATCGATAATCCAAAATAGTATAAATAGTATCAAGATTATAGAGGTTATTTGTTGTAATGCTTCTATTAAAATAATTGTGAACGGCTTTTTGTTCTTCTACTGATCCTGCTATGGTTGTTTTCCAATATCCATTTTTCTTCAAGGGTTTGATCAAAGTCAATCCCACAACCGCCATTCTTGTATTAAAATATTGATCTCTGTCATTCTCTCCGTAAATATTTAAATCTGGATTAGGTTTTTTTTCAGTACTAAATACAATGTCTATATCACTGCTTCCTGAAATCCCAAAAAGTGAGACAGAGCCTCCTTTTTTTAGAGGGAAATTTAATTTAAAACTCAAGTCTTGATAGGCTGGAATGGCATCTGTGCCCACTTTAATTCCAAAGCTCTCAAACAGGGAAAGAGTAGAGTAGCGGTATGCTGCCAAATAGGATGAGCCTTTCTTTTTGTTTAATGGACCTTCGACCATAAGTTCCGTTCCCAAGAAGCCAAATTGACCACTAAATTCGTGCTTTTGGTTGTTTCCATTTCTTAGTTTTAAATCAAATACTCCTGCCACACTGTTTCCATATTCTGCTGGAAATGCAGCAGTAAAGAAATCGGAGTTTGCCATTAATTTATTATTCAGGATAGAGACCGGACCTCCTGATGTTCCCGCAATGGAAAAATGATTGGGGTTAGGAATATCAATTCCTTCTACTCTCCACAGAACTCCCAACGGAGAGTTTCCTCGCACAATAATATCGTTTCTGGAGTCATCTGCTCCTTGAACTCCAGCAAAATTTGCAGCCATTCGAGCCGGATCTCCTCGGCTACCTGCATATTTATCCGTTTCTTCCACCGAAAAACTAGTAACGCTTACCAGTGCCATTTCATTTTTTACACCTCCATTTTCGTCTGCTGAGATTTCCACTTCCTTCATCTTTATCATTGATTCTTCCAAATCGATATTAAGAATCAGTTCTTTACCAGAATTCACAACAATCGAAATTGTTTTTTCATAATAACCTAGATACTTCACTTTCAGGGTGTGTCTGCCAATCGTTACTCCATCTATGCGGTAATTTCCGTCAATATCTGTGGAGGCTCCCTGTGGTGTTTCTTGATTTGAAACAAGTAAAACAGTCGCTCCAATGATAGGCGAAAAAGTTTCTTTGTCAATTATTTTACCTCTTATGGTTTGAGTAGCCTGTGTATTTGCAATAACTGAGAGGAACAGTGTAATTAAACATAAAGCGATTTTATTCATGATAATAAGTCAATTATAACGCCTAAAGATAAGGAATTAATTGATTTTTGAATAAATTGGAATCCCCTAAAAACCACTAGTTGAAAGTAGGGCAAGCGTACTTTGGATCTTCTTTAAATCCACAAGGATTGATTACTAAGGTTACCTCGTGTGAGTTGAACCCACCAAATCTTATTTTAGATAAAGTATAGTCATAGGCATAACCCACTCTGAAATAATTCAGAAGATTGAAGTTGATGAGTGCAGCTACAGCATCAGTAGTTCTGTACGAAATACCCATAGAAAATTTTCTTTTGTAATCGGCCATTACGTTCACATCGATAGCCCAAGGGGCTGCTTTTGAAAACTTAAAAAGTGTAGATGGTACAAGAGACCAATCCTTTGATACAGGAATGTTTAGCCCTCCCATGATTGTTCCGTGCCTGGTCAGTTTTGTTTCATCTGTTCCTACTGCTTTTTTTCTACTACCTAAAGTTTGTTGGAGTGTTGCTCCCGCGAACCATAAGTCTGATTGCAAGAAAACTCCAGGCGTTATTTCAGGAAAAATAGTAGATCGTCTTGAGTTGTTTATCGCATCATCATTGTAATTAATGAGAGTAACGTCACTTGCGTCAAAATTAATTTGTTCTATTCCAAAAAACATCCCCATGGAGAACAAAATGTCCCTTGTGATTGGTAAATGGTAAGCGTAAGCAGCTTTTAATTTGGAACGAGTAAAAGGACCATAAGAGTCGCTCAGGGCAACAATTCCGATAGCATGTTTATACCCCAAGCCAAATTTATCTTGCTTCAGTGATGTGTTAAAACTTCCGTATGTTGTTACGGGCGCTCCTTCAAATCCACTCCATTGAGTTCGATGTCCCAAGGTAATATCTAAGCATTCTTTACTTCCTGCAACAGCAGGGTTGTAGGCGAACTGATTAGTTAGATAATTGGTGAATTGCGGAATTTGTTGACTAAAACCGGTAACCGAAAAAGCTAGAAATAAAGCCAGTGAGAGTTTCTTAATCATCTTAATATATTAGGGTTACTGATCCAGTTTTTATTCTTTCTTCTTTGGAGTCGATACTCAAACTGATTGTATAGTAGTACGTTGATGCCGGAAGCTGAGTTCCGTTTCGGGTCCCATCCCAACGAGAAGAAGTTGGGTAACCAATGGTTTTAAAAACGATTTGTCCCCATCGGTCAAATACTGTAATTTCTGCTTTCGGAAAAAACTCAATTAGCCTAATTTCCCAAGTGTCATTCACACCATCAGAGTTAGGGGTGAAAGTATTAGGGACGAAAATTGAATCCAATACATTCACAATGACATCTGCAAAGAACCTGCAACCTTCCGCAGAAGTAGCTGTGAGTGTATAAGTTGTTGCTCCCAAGGGTGTCGCAATTGGATTGGCAATATTTGGGTTGTCTAAAGTTTCGGTGGGTGCCCAGGAATATGTAACCCCTCCAGAACCTTTAAGTTTGGTAGATCCTCCGAATGGAATGTTGGTGTAAGGTCCTGCGCTTATTGTGATGTAAGGATGTACATTTATTGATAGTTGATTAGATCCAGCGTTTGCTCCACAATCACACTCTACCTGAGCTCCTACCACATCGCCATTTACAAAATAATCTTTTTGAAAAGAATTTCCATTGGTTGTAGTTGCTGCATATCCGCCATTTACAAACCAATTCACCACTGGATTTGTGCAATTCGTTACATTGGCAGAAAAGGTTACCATGTCTTCTGGGCAAATGATAGTGGTGTCTACGTTGTTCGAGATAACGATTGAACTGGGAGGCAATACAACTGCGGAACCGCTAATCGTAATATCAAAATCACAGCTCCCTGCAGAGTCGCTAGCGATAAGAATATAGTACGTAGTATTGGCTGCTAATCCGGTTGCGTTCAGGGTAAAGTCTCCACCAGAATTTACTTCACAGTTGGAAACAGGAACGTATGTGGAAGAATTACAAGCAGTTCCGGCAGAATAAACAATTCCTCCCAATCCATTAGAACCAGCAGAACAATTTAAACTAGTTACACTGACATCAGCATTTCCTCCTGTGGCATTGGTTGTAAATTGATACCAAACCGTTTTTACAAGCTGGAAGCAGGCGGAACCCACAATCGTTGGTCCGTCAGCGCAAGTTCCACAGATTTGACTGGTTGCATCACGGGTGGTTCCAGATGTTGTTTTCGCAATGCAAATTTCTGTTGCGCTTGCACAGTTGTTGTTAGAAGGTTGTGAGAGTACCAATTGGCAATACAACAACGAGGATAAGAAAAGTAAAATGTATTTCATTGTGGGGTAAAATTACTATAAATCTAGGAGGTTCATCAAATTATCAAATCTATTTTTTAACTCATCAAAGTCATCTTCTTTTTGGTAGGTTTCAATGACTTTATAATCATACCGTTGAAAGGTTTGCAGAATCGCTCCTAGTTCTTTTTTGTTCAATTTGATAGTCACGTCTATTTCAGATGTATCGTCCGAAGAGGTGATGTAAGAACTTAAGATTCTGGCGTTGTTGCTTTCTACAATTTGAGAAATTTCGGCCAGTGAGTAATCTTTAGAATTTACTCTCAATACAATCACTCCGCCAGGTTCCTTTATGGAGGTCGTGTTGGATGCAACTGTCATAAGGTGAGAGAGAGTTGTGCATCCTAAATACTCATCATTCCTATTAAGAATAGGCATTACGGTGAGTTGAAATTCAGACATTTTTCTCATCACTTCAAAAATATGTTGGTATTCGTAAATAAATATCGAGTTGAGCTGAATTGTGTTGGATTGGAAGGTTACATCCGACAAACTGGAATCTAAAATATCTTCTTCTGAGACAATTCCCAAAAAATTATTTTTGTCAACCACCGGCAAATGACCCACCTTAAATTCGCTCATCCAAAGCAATGCCTTGCCGAAAGTTTCGGAGGGCTTTAATGGAGGAAGTAAGTCCACAATTAATTGAGATGCAATCATAGTATTCTTATAGATGAATTTTGTTGAGTATTTTTTTTACCTTTAAATGTAACTTTTTTAAACAAAAAACTGTTCTTTCGCAGTTCAGTTTACTACAAAAATATGACAAAATTAAGTGTAAATATAAACAAAGTAGCCACAATAAGGAATGCTAGAGGAAACAACGTTCCGAACTTGCTAAAAGTTGCGCTAGATATCGAAAAATTTGGGGCAGATGGTATTACTGTTCATCCCAGGCCTGATGAACGACACATACGGTATGCCGATGTGAGCGAGTTAGCTCAAAATATTCAAACTGAGTTTAATGTGGAGGGATATCCCAACAAGCGTTTCATGGATTTAGTGCTTTCAACGAAACCCCATCAGGTAACTTTGGTGCCCGATCCGCCAGGTGTATTAACCTCTAATGCAGGTTGGAAAGTAAAAGAAAATAAATCCTTGTTGGAAGAATCGCTCGGGGAACTGTCCAAAGCAGGAATTCGAACTTCAATATTTATGGAAGCCAACACAAAAGATATAGAGCAGCTAGCACTCATTCAGGTGGATAGAGCCGAACTCTACACAGAATCGTATGCAAGTGGTTATTCTTCAGATAAAGAAGAAGCTATTTGTCCGTTTATGGAGGCTGCTAAACTCACCTCAGAAATGGGAATTGGTCTCAATGCTGGGCATGATTTGAATGTAGAAAATTTGGCGTTTTTTGCTTCGTCAATTCCTAATTTATTGGAAGTTTCTATCGGGCATGCTCTAGTTGCGGATGCTTTGTATTTTGGATTCGAAAAAACAATAGCCATGTATAAAAACCTATTGAAATGAAAAAGGTAATAGGAATAATTCCAGCGAGATTTGAGTCTACAAGGTTTCCTGGTAAACCACTAGTAGATATCAAAGGAAAGTCAATGATTAGGCGAGTGGTAGAACAGTGCCAAAAATCTAAAAGATTGACAAAAGTGGTGGTTGCGACTGACGACAAAAGAATTTATGACCACGTTCTAGAGTTTGGAGGGTTCGCAATAATGACAGGAGATTTTCATCAGTCGGGAACCGAACGATGCGGAGAGGTGATCGAGAAACTAGAGGAGAAAGGAGAGTTTTTTGATGTGGTGGTGAATATACAGGGAGACGAGCCTTTCATTTCACCCGCACACATTGACTCTGTTTGTGATATTCTGTTGAAAGATGATCAAGCAGAGATTGGAACACTGGCAAAAAGGATTACCTCTACCGATGAATTGTTCAATGAGAATGTAGTAAAGGTAGTGCTAACTGAAGGCGAATCGAACGGAGAACCAAGAGACGCACTTTACTTTAGCAGACACCCAATACCTTTCGTGAGAGGAAAACAAGAAGATTTATGGCTGGAGCATGCCGATTACTATAAGCATATTGGGATTTACGGTTTCAATATTGATGAGTTTTATGAAATACAAGAGATAGAACATTCTATGCTTGAAAAAGCCGAAAGCTTAGAAAATTTGAGGTGGCTTTCTCATCATTTTACAATACAAGTATCTGAAATTGAAGAAGATATAATTGGAATTGATACTCCCGAGGATTTAGAAGAAATTCTTAGTTCGGATAATTTTTAATTAATTAAAGGAAATAATTAACTTTGCTTTGTTGATTAATGAAAAAAATAGACAAACATATAGAAGAACTACTACACGATCATGATTGTGTGATTGTGCCAGAATTTGGAGGTTTTATTACCTCCAAAAAACCAGCATACTTCAATCAGTTTACCTCTGTTTTTTTTCCTGCTACGAAACGAATTTTGTTCAACAAACATCTTGTGTACAATGATGGCTTATTGTCTGCTAAAATTGCTGAGAAACAAGCATTGTCAATGGCGGATGCTCAGCAACTTTTGCTTCAATTCAAAGACGATTGTTTTTTGAGATTGAACGAAGAGGGAAGAGTAGAAATAGAAAGGGTAGGAGTGTTGTTTTTTGATAAAGAAAAAAACATCCAGTTTCAGCAGGCGTCAACAAATTTCTTGAAAGATTCTTACGGTCTCTCTTCTTTTGAACTCGAAAAGGTAGCACCGCTGCCAACCAAAGAAAAAGAAGAAAAGAAAGTTAAATTGATTGAAAGAATAGAAGAAACCAAAGAATCTGTGTTGGTTGGTTCACCCGCGAAAAAACAAACTAAGAAAAGAACCTCTAAGCGATATGGTCAATTAATTCCTTTATTGATGTTGCCAATATTGGCGGCTGGTGTTTACATCGGGATTAACAGCAATTCAGAGTATCAAAACTTAAACATTGCGGATGTAAATCCATTTAATCCGGTTGTGGTGGATGATTATTCTCCAAGAATGAACTACCAGTTTGCGTTGGATTGGGATACGGAGGAAGAAGTTGTTGCAGTTGCCAAAACACCTGTTACAACCAAAGTGGAAGCGATTTTGCCAAAAACAGACTCTACTTTTTCAAAGCCTGTGGAGTACGTTGTCGAGAAAAAATACCATGTAATTGCTGGTTGTTTTTCTGTAAAGGAAAATGCAGAAAACTTGGTAAAAAAATGGTCTGATAAAGGAAACGAATCCTTGATTGTTGATAAGAAAGGAAGACTTTATCGAGTGGCTATTCAAAGTTTTGTTACACGCAAAGAAGCCAACAAGTTTTTAGCAAGAACAAAACAAGAATCGAAAGGAATCTCTTTGTGGGTTCTTAAAAAATAATTGATTAAATAAAATCAGATTTTTTCATTTTCAACCAAGTCAGTGCTGAATTGTGCAGTAAATTTTCCTTGGTTTTTTGTTCTAAGTCAAATTCACGAATCAATTTTCCTGGTTGTAATTCCCCTAAAGGAAATGGGTAATCAGATCCTAAGGCTACTTTGTCCGAACCAATCAAATCCATTATATAGTTAAGGTTGGCCTCGTCATGAACCAAAGAATCGAGCCAAAATTTACCGAGGTATTCTTTTGGAGCTACATTGTTGTCGATCGCGCACAAATCTGGTCGTACATCAAATCCATGTTGAATTCTTGAAATAGTTGCAGGAAACGAACCACCTCCGTGTGCAAATGCGACACGCAAGTTAGGTAGCCTTTCAAATACTCCTCCAAAAATCATAGAGCAAATTGCCAACGAAGTTTCGGCAGGCATACCAACTAACCAAGGCAGCCAATATTTTTCCATTTTTGATTTCGACATCATGTCCCATGGATGAACAAAAACTGCCATGTCCAATTCTTCGCATGCTTGAAAAATTGGAAATAGATTGGGATCGTTGAGGTTCCAATCGTTTACGTGCGAACCAATCTCAATCCCTTTGAGTCCTATTTTTTTACAACGTTCGATTTCTTTTATTGCCAATTCAGGGGCTTGCATAGGAACCGTACCAAGTCCTACAAATCGTTTTGGATATTTCGTTACAATTCCAGCAATGTGATCGTTCAAAAACATGGATACATCCAAGCAGTCTTGGGGTTTTGCCCAATAAGAAAACATCACTGGTACCGTAGATAAAACTTGTACATTAATGTGCTGAGCATCGCACTCAGTCATTCGAGCTTCTGCACTCCAGCAATTGTCTTCAATTTCTCTAAAAAACTTGTCGTCCATCATCATTCGTGCACAACAAGGCTTGTGATGATCTAAATGAATAAAACCTCCGTAGCCAAATTTTTTTTTGAAATTAGGAATGTCTTTTGGCAAGATATGAGTATGAATATCAATGCTTAATATATCTTCAGCTTTTTTTGTCATTCTAAATAAATCTTTCGTCAATTTCCATTACATGGCTACAATTTTTACATGTTCTTTTATCTTCTGAAGTATAAAACTCCTTGAATCTAGATTGAAAATCCGTTTCAATGTCTTTTTGTGAAAAATAAGTTTCGTGTAGCTTTTCGTTGCACTCATCGCAAAACCACAATAACCCGTCTTTCATATCCGTCCCTTTTCTTTTTCGCTCGATTACCAGTCCTATAGAATTTGCAGGTCTAACAGGGTTGTGAGGAATATTGCCAGGCAACAAAAACATTTCGCCCGCTTTGATGGGTACTTCAACGGCTTTTCCATCCTGCTGAACTGTAACCATAATATCTCCTTCCAATTGGTAAAATAATTCCTCTGTCTCGTTCCAGTGGTAATCTTTCCGCGCATTGGGTCCACCAACAATCATCACGATAAAATCGCCAGCCTCTTTGTACAAGTTCTTATTTCCAACCGGAGGTTTTAGTAAATCTCTATTTTCGTCAATCCATTTCTGGAGATTAAAAGGTGCGGCAATACTCATGATAGGTCTTTTTTAATATTCCCTAAAATTAAGAAAAATAGAGGAGTTTTTCTAACAAGATTCTGTCGTTCTTTCGAATTTTACTATTTCTTCTCGCTGTAATTTTTGTAAAAAATAGAGCCAGAAAATCCGCTTTATTCTCTGTTATATTCCTTAATTTTGAATTGAAATGAAAATAACAACACATAACTCGAGAAGATTTTCCGTGAAACAGACTCTGTTTATAGGAAGTAGTTTTCTTTTCTTGGGAACGGCCATCGAATTGTACTTGCTTCATCACTACGAAGATTTTTTTCAACTGATTCCGTTAGTGAGCATTCTGGTTTCCCTAGTTGTTCTTGTTTTATTGCATATTCGATCTACTCTATTTCTCAACAAGTTATTTGTTGTCTTGATGGTGATAACAGCTTTGGTGGGCGTGTATGGAGTTTTTTTGCATTTGCAGGCAAATTTTCAGTTCGAACAAGAAATGACTCCCATTCACACCAATTGGGAATTATTTACAGAGAGCCTTTCAGGAGCCATTCCAGCTCTTGCTCCTGGAAGTTTAGTTGCTTTCTCATTGATAGGATATTCATACAGTAAACTCATAAAATAAAACCCATGAAATTAAATTTTTTACAGTCATTTTCAGCAATCTTGCTGAGTTCAATTGTACTTACGAGTTGTCAATCAGAGACAATCGTAGGGAACACTCCTGAAGTAACCCAAGCTGAAGAGGTAAGGAAAGATACTCCTGAAAAGGTAGAAAACAATGTCGTATTCAATGCAAACTTGGCATCAGAAGATGAGTTGAAACTCGTAGGATTGTCTCCGGAGCTTATCGAGCAAGTAGTAGCCAACAGACCTTTTATTACCATGAATTCATTAGATTCTTTGTTGGGAGAAATAGAAAACAAAGAAGAATTGTACAGACATATTTTTGTGCCTTTTAACCTAAACACAACTCCCGAAGCAGATTTTAAACTTATACCGGGAGTAGGTGAAAAAATGGCGCACGAATTTGAAGAATACAGGCCCTACAAAAGTATCAAGCAATTTCGGAAAGAAATAGGAAAATATGTAGATGAATCGGAAGTTGCACGATATGAAAGTTATGTATTTGTGCCAATAGAATTGAATACAGCAACAGAGGAAGAGATTAAATCATTGCCGGGAGTTGGAGAAAAAATGGCACATGAATTTGAAGAATACAGACCTTACTCCAATATGAAGCAATTTGAGAGGGAAATAGGAAAATACGTGGATGATCAAGAGTTAAACAGACTCATCAGGTTAGTGTATTTGAAGAAGTAGTAAGTTTTTAGCTTGCTACTTTTTTAAGTTCTTAAATAGTCTGATAAAAATGTAGATATGACTGAGGAAAGTTGGTAGGGCAATTAGTTTAGTATTTTAGGTTTTATCAAAAACATTGAAATAAAAATTGCTTCCTACATTCAACAATAAGAATATAAAACTGCTGAATGTAGAAAGCAAAATTCTTGAGAACTCCTAAAACTTCAAATTCAATCCAATCAAGAAGTTACGAGTAGCTTGTGGGTAGAATCCCATTAACTGTTCAAATTCTCCTCCAGTAGAATAGCGATAGCTCCAAGCATTGGCTGAATATAACTCGTTGGTAATATTGTAAATAGATCCAAAAACTGTTATTTTATCTAAACCGGAACGGAATTTCACTGAGTAGTTAATTCGTAAGTCATGGACAAAATAAGCTTCTAGCATTCGGTCGTTACTTTGGGTATTATCTACAAATTGCTCTCCCACATATTTGCTAATCAAAGCAATGCTCAAGTTGTCAATGCGGTTTGCCATTCTTGGTCCGTCAAATTGCTTGTAAGGAAAAAACTCGATGATGCTACTTGCAATAACGCTTGGCGAAAAAGCAAGAGTGGAGTTCGTGTGAACCACGGTGTCTTTTCCCCAAGTATCCCAATTATCGACATATTCCGTCCAATTTTGAATCTTATTTTGACTCAGAGTTAAGTTTCCACTCCATTTTAGTCCTTTGGTGATTTGCACACCTCCTTCAATTTCTATTCCCAGCCTGTAAGAATCTTCTATGTTGGTTCTTACCGAGGCACCTACATCGTTGAGCGCACCAGTTGCAACCAATTGATTTTTGTACAGCATGTAATATCCGTTTACGCTTAGGGCATACTTTGATTTAGAACGTTTGAATCCTAGTTCCAAGTCATACAAAGTTTCGTGCTTTGGGCGCGAAGTAGGGGAGGATTCGGTCAAGTCGTCTCGGTTTGGTTCTTTGTTTGCCACAGCAAAGAGTGTGTAGAATTTTGTACTGGAATTAATGGCATACGAAGCTCCCACTTTTGGATTAAAAAACAAGAAATTGGCCTCTTGTTGTACATTTCTTAATTGATTATCGAACCCCAAAAAGTCGTAATTTATTTGTCTGATTTGTAAATCAAGAAAAGCATTGAGTTTTTTGGAAACCTGAACATTGGTCTTTGAATAAATATTTCCGTCAGTTTTGGTCGCATTGTTTTCGTAGTATCTATCCCTGATGTCCAGATTATTAGCATATCTCGCCCAAATTACCTCGCCAAAGTGGTCGCCATCATAAAAATTATACCCTCCACCCAAGATGGTTTGAATTTTTGAATTGGGTCTGTATTTAAGCGTGAAGATTCCTCCAAAAAAATCATTATCTAGCCATCTTCGTCTAATCAAGTCAGTTGTAGTAATGGTGTCTGTAGAAGTGAACAAAGGATCGATTCCGTAAGTTGACATGTCGTCTCCTTCTCTAAACTGTTCAAAATAACCCGCCCCTTTTGTGTAGTGCAAAGCGGTGTTTAAAAATAGTTTCTTTGAGATTTTTCTGTCGTAAAACAACTGATAATGAGTTTGCTGGTAATCGTCCACTTCGTTTTCATAGGTATAGGGGTTGAAAGTTCTGTTGGTTTTCAAGGAGTCTCTCGGAATTCCTCCCCACGCTTGGTAAGTTGTTTCTTTCCCGGAGAACGTAATAAATTTCAGGTTGTTTTTACCCGAAGCATATTGCCCCGAAAAGAAATAGGACTGGAGATCAGAGGAAGCTCTATCTACAAATCCATCAGATTGAATATTGGAAAGTCTTCCCTCGAATGAAAATTTTCGGTTTATCACACCTGTTCCAAACTTCACGGTATTTCGGATTGTACCAAACGAGCCTATTGAATTGTTCACTTCTCCGTATGGAGTTTCGCTTCTGAAATCGGTGTATAAATTAACCGATGCACCAAAAGCACCTACGCCATTTGTTGAGGTTCCGGCTCCTCTTTGGATATCCACACTTTCAATTGAAGAGGCAAAATCTGGCATATTCACAAAAAATACTCCGTGAGATTCTGCGTCATTTACCGGAATTCCGTTTATGGTTACGTTTATTCGAGAGGCATCCGTTCCTCTAATTCTCATGTAAGTATAGCCCACTCCAGCTCCCGCATCCGAAGTCACCACCATGGAAGGCGATTGTTGTAATAGATAAGGAATATCTTGCCCTAAGTTATTTTTTTCTATTTCCTCTTTCTCGATCGTTGTGTAGGTAGTAGGAGTGTTTTCTTCTATTCTCGTGCCACTTACAGTTACCTCATTTATCAGGTGGTCTTTACGAGACAAAGAAATAGTTAAGGTGATGTTTTTGTTGTTAATAACTACGGTTTTTGTTTGTGACTTATAGCCAAGATATTTAATAAGAATGGTGTAGTTATTGTTTCTGAGGTTGTTAAATTCAAAAAATCCTTCTCCATTTGTTGTCGCCACGTATTGTGAGTTTTTGAGCTGGATTGTAGCCCAAGGCAGAGGTTCCCCCGTTTGGTTTAGCACTTTTCCCGATAGGGAAAATTGTGCAAGAGATAGAAGTGAGAAAAAGATTGAAATTGCGGTAAGCGATGCTTTTTTCATTGGGTTTATTATTTCTGGTTAAATAAATTTCCAAGAGATGCACCTAATTTAAAGAGCAAACGCAGTTTGACTTAAAATCCCTTCTATGAATTACCACAGCAGGTTCGATGGGTATAATCTCAGCCCGATAGATTATGGGCACCCCTTAGTTAGGTCAAAGGTATATTATTTTTAGTTAAGTTAAAAAATTATATCTTTGATTTATCCAAAAAAAACATAAATTATGAGGCTAACAATAGGATCAACAATAGTTGCAATGGTTTTAATTTCTGGTTGTGGAATTAAAAAGGAGCTTGCGGAGAAAACTACCATGAACAAAGAGTTAGTAAAGGAAAATATTGAATTAAAAAGTGAGTTGGCAGGAATGAAAGATCAAGTGGATTACCTTACCACGCAGTTAGAAATTGCATCCGGTAATCAAGTGGTGGATGGGGTGGAACGATTTGATTTAGAGCCTTCACAAATTATTGTAAATTCGGCAGAAGTTATGCCTCAGTTGGAGGGGGAATTTACTTTAGCTCAAGTGATTGAAGAAATATTGAATCGTGAAGGTTCTGTCGCGGAGCCAGGAACTGTTTTCACAGAAATGGTAGTCCTTGAAGATGGAACTTTGTCGAATTTTATCCCAGTAGGTAACTCTACCACAAACCAACAAGCTCAGGCAGTAAAGTTACTGAAATCGACTTCGCCATGGATTCCAGGAGAAGTAAATGGTAGAAAAGTAAAAGTAAGAATGGTAGTGCCAATTACCTTTAAATAAATAAGAATGTACGGAAAACTAAAAGAACATCTTCGACAAGAATTGAAGGAAATAAAAGAAGCAGGATTGTACAAATCCGAACGAGTAATTGTCAATCCACAGTCGGCAGAAATTGCTGTTAACACAGGGGATAATGTCTTGAATTTTTGTGCCAACAATTATTTGGGTCTTTCGTCCCATCCTGAGGTTATTAAAGCTGCAAAAGATACACTAGATTCTCATGGGTTTGGGATGTCTTCGGTGAGATTTATTTGCGGAACGCAAGACATTCATAAAGAATTAGAGAAAAAAATAGCCGATTTTTATGGCACGGAAGACACCATTCTATATGCAGCAGCTTTTGATGCAAATGGAGGAGTATTTGAGCCACTTTTTGGTGCCGAAGATGCTATTATTTCTGATTCTCTAAATCATGCATCGATTATTGATGGAGTCAGGTTGTGTAAGGCTGCCCGATATAGATATGCTCACAGTGATATGGCAGATTTAGAGCAGCAATTAATCAAATCGCAAGAACAACGTCATAGGATTATTGTAACTGATGGCGTATTCTCGATGGACGGAGATTTGGCTAAAATGGACGAGATATGTGCTTTAGCCGAGAAATACGATGCCTTGGTTATGACTGACGAGTGTCACTCAGCAGGTTTTATTGGGAAAACGGGAAGGGGAGTGCCTGAGCACTTTGGCGTAATGGATAAAGTAGATATTGTTACCGGAACTTTGGGAAAAGCACTAGGCGGAGCCATGGGGGGTTACACCACTGGAAAGAAAGAAATTATCGACATGCTTAGACAGAGATCGAGGCCTTATTTATTTTCTAATTCTCTCGCACCTTCCATTGTTGGAGCATCAAATAAAGTCTTCGATATCTTGTCAGATAATACTGAATTAAGAGATAAACTGGAGTCGAATAAAAATTACTTTAAAGAGAAGATTAAAGCGGCCGGATTCGATATTAAGGAGGGTGATTCTCCAATTGTTCCCATTATGTTATATGAGGCTAAATTGTCTCAAGACTTTAGTAATGAGTTGCTCAAAGAAGGGATTTATGTGATTGGTTTTTATTATCCAGTAGTGCCAAAGGGTCAAGCAAGGATAAGAGTTCAGATTTCTGCAGGACATGAAATCGAGCATTTAGATAGAGCTATTGAAGCTTTTACCAAGGTTGGGAAGAAACTAGGAGTGATTTAACTATCGGTATTTTTTCTTTTTTTATAGCATCAGATTTTGAAAAGAATTCTTCCATAATAGAAATGGTCCAAGGTCTGAATTTATGAGTGTACCTTTTTTTGCAAGTTTATGATGGGAAATAACCCGTTGTTTTAAATTGGCGTTAAAACCAAGGTAGATTTTGTTAAATTCAATACTATATAAAACAGATACTTGAAACACAGCATAATTAAACAAAAAAAAGATCACTAATTGCTTAGTGATCTTTTTTCGTAGTAGCGGGGACAGGACTCGAACCTGCGACCTTTGGGTTATGAGCCCAACGAGCTACCAGCTGCTCTACCCCGCGATGTATCTTACATATTATTTAGGAGCGTTTTTGCTGTATTTTTCAACAGTTTTTTCAGCTTTTTGTACTTGACCTTTGTTATAGTTTAAATTCTCTTGATTTTTAACTATTTTTTTTGCTACTCTAATTTTCATTGTTCTTGTTTTTATCGGACTGCAAATATAGGAAACTTATTTTAAAACAAAAGGAATTCTGCAACTTATTTTATGTTTATTTCCTGAACTTTTGACTCTCTTTGTACACGTATTCCAGGATATTTAAATCTTCTTCGGTCAGCGAAATGTTTCTTCTCTCCATTACTCGTTTTGCCGTATCCATCGCTTTGTCAAATTTATACTCAAGCGGCTTTCTGCCACCCCACGAATAAGAAGGGATGAACTTGGAAGGGAAATCTGCGCCATATATATTGGCACTTACTCCTACCACTGTTCCGGTGTTGAACATCGTGTTAATTGCGGATTTTGAATGGTCACCCATTACAAGTCCACAAAACTGAAGCCCCGTATCTAGATATTTAGCTTCGGGGTAATTATATAAGTCAACGGATTGGTAGTTATTCTTAAGATTCGAATTGTTAGTATCTGCCCCAAGGTTGCACCATTCGCCCAAAACAGCATTTCCTAAAAAACCATCGTGGCCTTTATTGGAATACCCTTGAATCATGCAATTATTTACCTCTCCACCTACTTTGGAATAAGGTCCTATGGTGGTTGCTCCGTATATTTTTGCTCCCATTTTTACTACGCCATTTTCACAAATAGCAATTGGGCCTCTCAAAATACTTCCTTCCATAACTTCCGCTCCTTTTGCTATGTAAATTGGTCCAGTTGTGGTATTCAAAATTGCGCATTCTACTTTTGCCCCTTCTTCTATGTAAATATCATTACCCAAAACCTGATTGGTAGAGGAGGGTGATACAAAGGTTTTACCAGCTTTTATTAACTCAATGTCTGCTCTTATTGCTTGGTCATTTAATCGAAATAAATCCCAAACATTTTCCACCTGCAAGAACTCTGCTTTCGTCTCAACCATTTTGTACTCGCTCAGCGCTTCTTCAATGTTTTCCGAATTAATTGGCAATGGATTTACTGCTACAATTTTACCTTTAGAGGTGAGGATTTGTTTGTTTTTTAATTCCAGCAAACTACTCATCAAATCATCCGATGGAAGAATAGAGGCATTGATTCCAATAGAATTTTCCTCGGAGGGTGAGCCAAATTTTTTGGCTAAATATTCTTGTGTTTTTATCTGAATAGGATTTTCCACGTATTGTTCCCATTTTTGCTTTATGGTCAATATTCCTATTCGAAGCTCTGCAACTGGCCTTGTGTAGGTTAAAGGCAGCAGATTCTTGTGGTAAATTCCGTCAAATAATATAATATTCATGTTGATCTATTTTAAGACATTAATTGAGCCATTTCCAACTGAATTTCCCTGGCTTTTTCTTTTGCTTTCTCGGCAAAGTCAGGTCCGTTCCCAGCGTAGATTATCCCTCTTGAGGAGTTCACCAAAAGGCCTATATTTTCGTTCATTCCATGTTTTGCTACTTCAGTCAAACTTCCTCCTTGAGCCCCCACTCCGGGAACAAGTAGAAAATGGTTTGGGACTATTTTTCGAATTTCAGTGAGCATTTCGGGGCGAGTAGCTCCAACCACATACATGGTATTGCTTTCACTTCCCCATTCTTTGGAAGTAGCCAGTACTTTTTCAAATAAGTATTCCCCGTTTTCGAGTTTTTGTAATTCAAAATCATCCGCTCCTTTATTAGAAGTCAAAGCGAGTAAAATTGCCCATTTGTCCTTGTGTTGCAAATAAGGAATAACTGAATCGCTTCCCATGTAAGGTGCCACCGTTACTGAATCGAACTGAAAAGTATCGAAAAAAGTATTGGCATAATACAAACTGGTGTTCCCAATATCGCCTCTTTTGGCATCCGCTATGGTGAAGTGAGTAGTAGGAATGTATTCGATTGTTTTTTGCAGACTTTTCCATCCCGAAGCTCCCAACATTTCATAAAAAGCAATATTCGGTTTGTAGGCCACGCAATATTCTTTGGTAGCATCTATAATTGCTTTGTTGAACTCAAAAACCGGATCTTCTGTTTCCAATAAATGAGGTGGGATTTTATTCAAATCCGTATCCAATCCAACACACAGGAAGGATTTTTTCTTTTTTATCTGCGAAACTAATTCTTGGTAATTCATTTGATATAATAGTAAAAAGGGATTAGTTATTAGTCATTTTTTTATGCTTGTCAAAAACACACCTCTTTCGTTTAATTCTCAGGACGAGAGATGTTCGCTTTATTGGTTCTCTGGTTGGTCTTAAATTTTCTATTTCAGCTTACTTTTTTTGTCTTCTTTTTCTTGTCATTGGGCCTCAGCGGAGTCGAAGTGTATTCATAGTTCTTTTATCTAAAGTCTATAAGCGAAGCGGTCATCAGTCTTTTTTACGCTTCTGCACCTTCTTTCATCTTCTCAGCGTTGTCCGCTAATTTTAAAGCTTCCGATATTTCGGCAATGTCACCATTTATAATATTAGGAAGGTTGTACAGAGTTAGGTTTATTCTATGGTCTGTTACCCTTCCTTGTGGATAGTTGTAAGTCCTAATCTTTGCTGATCTGTCGCTCGAAGAAACCAATGATTTTCGCGTTGATGCGTCACTCTCCAATTTCTTTTGAAGCTCTATTTCGTATACTCGAGACCTTAAAACTGAAAGGGCTTTGTCGTAATTCTTGAGTTTAGACTTTTGATCCTGACATTGAGCCACAACTCCTGTAGGAATGTGGGTTAATCTAATTGCAGAGTAGGTTGTATTGACAGACTGTCCTCCTGGTCCAGATGAGCAATAAGAATCTACCCGTAAGTCCGCTTTTTTTATTTCAATGTCAAATTCTTCAGCCTCTGGCAATACAATTACCGATGCAGCAGAAGTATGAACTCTTCCTTGTGTTTCGGTTTGAGGCACTCTTTGTACCCTATGCACTCCCGATTCATATTTCATTTCACCGTAAACGTCAGCGCCAGTGATTTCAAAAATTATTTCCTTAAAACCTCCGTTTGTACCTTCGGCTGTATCCACTACATCAACTTGCCAGTTCTTGGAAGAGGCATATTTGGTGTACATTCTGTATAAGTCTCCTGCAAAAATACTTGCTTCGTCACCTCCAGCTCCCGCTCTTACTTCTACCACCACATTCTTGGCATCTTCTGGGTCCTTTGGTATTAGTAGAACCTTTATTTCTTCATTCAATATGGCCAATTGGCTTTCGCAATCAGCTAACTCTTCTTTCGCCATTTCCACAAAATCCGGGTCCGTTTCCGTTTTTATTATTTCCTTATTCGAAGCTATGTTAGAAGTAAGGCTTTTCAATTTATCCAATGCTTTTACGACCTCTTCCAGGTCTTTATATTCCTTGGTAAGTTTTACGTAAAGCTTCATGTCTGAAATAATTTCTGGGTCAATTATTTTTTTTCCGATCTCTTCCCATCTCTCTTTTATTAATTCCAGTTTACCTATTAAGTTTGACATTTTTCATCAGTATTTAGTCGTTAGTATTCATTCGTTAGAATTTCAATACTAATTCAATTTTTTATTATCCTTGTCAGTTCGAGTGATTTTCGGCTTTTTTTCTGACCAAAAATAGTATCTAGTGCTAGTTGTTATAAACAAACTCTCCATACTCCGATTTAATTGTGAGTTGTTTTGACCTCCCATTTTCGATAGAACTTTTGTCTTCCACACGCCCAATAATTTTAGCTTCTACATTAAAAGATTCTGAGATTTCGATAATGTCTTGGGCTATTTCTTGAGGAACATATAATTCCATTCGATGTCCCATGTTGAACACTTTATACATTTCTTCCCACGAGGTTCCCGATTCTTCCTGAATCAACTTAAAAAGTGGGGGCAGAGTAAACATGTTGTCTTTTATTACATGAACCTTGTCACAAAAGTGAAGAACTTTGGTTTGAGCTCCTCCACTGCAATGAATCATTCCGTTTATCTTGTTGCGGTGCTTGTCAAGAATTTTTTTAATGATAGGAGCATAGGTTCGGGTAGGGGACAAAACGAGTTTTCCTGCATCAATCGGACTATTCTCTACCGAGTCGGTCAGTTTTTTATTTCCTACATACACCAATTCTTTTGGCACTTGTGGATCAAAACTTTCAGGATATTTAGTTGACAAATAATTATTAAAAACATCATGCCTAGCCGAAGTAAGTCCGTTACTCCCCATTCCACCGTTGTATTCATTTTCGTAGCTAGCTTGCCCAAAAGAAGAAAGTCCCACGATTACATTCCCAGGTTGAATGTTGTTTTCTATCACATCAGATTTTTTCATGCGGCAAGTAACCGTAGAGTCCACAATAATCGTTCTCACTAAATCTCCCACGTCTGCAGTTTCTCCTCCAGTTGAGTAAATATTAATTCCCCACTTTCGCAAATCGGTAAGAAGTTCTTCTGTTCCGTTGATAATTGATGAGAGTACTTCGCCCGTTATCAAGTTTTTATTTCTACCAATTGTTGAAGAAAGTAAAATATTGTCCGTAGCTCCAATACATAGTAAGTCGTCAAGATTCATTATCAATGCATCTTGTGCTATTCCTTTCCATACAGAAACATCTCCTGTTTCTTTCCAATACATGTAGGCTAAAGACGATTTAGTTCCTGCGCCATCTGCATGCATTACGATACAGTAATCTTCGTCATTCCCTAAATGATCTGGAACTACTTTGCAAAAAGCATTGGGAAATACTCCTTTGTCAATGTTCTTAATTGCTGCATGCACATCTTCTTTTGATGCCGATACCCCTCTTTGGTTGTATTTTACGTCTGCCATGTACTTGGTTTTCTTAGCGATTTTTCTTCCCACAAAAGTAAGGATAATTAAGGAATCAGTTTCTCACTATTGGATAAAAAAAAAGCACTCCAAGTACTGGAGTGCTTTTTTTGTGAGTATTTATTTTTATTTTTCTTCTTTGTCTTTAATCACAGAGAAAGTTGTTCTTCTATTTAATTGGTGGTATTTCTCGAATAATTCCTTGTTTGAGTTTTTCAGACTGTTAATCATGCCGCACTCCAATGTTTTTTCTATTCCGCCTTCGTTGATAATTCTTGGCAGTGATTCTCCAAAACCTTTTGCAACTAATCTGCTTTTGTCAATTCCTTTAGAGATTAAGTAATCCACACAAGTCTGAGCTCTTCTTTGGGACAACTCTAAGTTTCTCTTATCTGAATCTCTACAATCCGTGTGAGATTCCAATTGAACTCTAATAGTTGGGTTATCAATCATTATGTTATATAAGAATAACAAAGAATCCTGAGAGTTTACTTTTTCGTTTACCAATAAAGTAGCTTTTCCCAGTGGATATTGAACTTCTGGCATAATAATAGGTTTACACCCAATTGCACATACTAATTCTACGTCTTCATAGAATGTTTCGTTGCAGTAGTCTCCAACAGTTGTTCTTTTCGATTTTCTAGTCAACCAAAATTTCTCCTCATTTTTGTGCGAATACTCAAGTGTATAGTTTACATCTTTCTTAACATACCTTCCAGTTCCTCTTTTACCAAACTCAAAGTTACCTTCAGAGTCGGTTTTGATCGTAGCAGTAGAACCATCCGAACCTGTTAACATAACAGAAGCTCCAGCAAGTGGTTCTTTTGTGTCTTGGTCTCTTACTCGTCCTTTTATTGTTAAGGCACATTCTGGCAAGTCAAATTTAAAAATATCAGATTTTTGATCCATTTCATTTTTCCCCAGTCTACTGGAAGAAAAATATCCAGAGTTCTCACCTGATCTACCGAAGATAATTCCATGGTCATCTTTCGAGGAGTTGATAGGAATTCCCATGTTTTCGGGTCGAGTCCATTTGTTAGAGGTTCCAATCTTTGTTGCTTTAAAAATATCCAGCCCTCCAATTCCTGGAAGTCCATTTGAAGAGAAGTACAACGATCCATCAGAACCGATGGTAGGAAATTTTTCATCGCCTGCGGTATTAATGGCAGTCCCCAAGTTTTTGGCCTTACCCCATTCTTTTGTTCTCTTGTTATATTCTGCAATCCAAAGATCTTTTCCTCCTCTACCTCCCGGCATGTCCGAAGAAAATACAATAAAAGTGCCTTTTCTGTCAGTAGCAGGATGACCTACTGAATAACCTAATGAATCAGTTAAAGGCAGTCTTATTGGGTCGCTCCAGTTTTTTCCTTTTTTATCTGCAGTGTAAATTTGACAACCACTTACTTTATTTTTTTCTTTTTTACATCTCGTAAAAAGTATGCTGTTGCTTCCGTTGTACATTACCGCTGACGCTTCGTGATCTTCAGTATTGATTTTATCACCCACAGATTTTGGTTCTCCAAAATTGCCATTTCTGTCAGCTCTGGTTACGTATAAATCAGTGTACTCTTCATTGGCAACTATGTCATTTATGTTTCCTTTTGAAGCTTTTCTTGTTGAAGAAAAAATAAACTCTTCTCCTCTTTTGTCAAATTGAGAAATAGACCAATCGTAATACTCTGAATTCAGTTCTTTTACTGGCTGAACCTTGTGTTTAGTAGGATTTGCTAGTATATCGTTTACATTATCAATCGCATCAACCCCTTTCTTTGCCATTTCGTCATTTGGGTCTTTTTTTAGAGCCATGTCAAAATTTCTTTTGGCTTCTTTGTACTCCGCATCTTGCATTTGCATTTGTGCAAGTCTCACATACAAATCGGGCTCCACTCGGTCGTATTTGAAACGCATTGCTCGTTCGTAGTTTTCTTTGGCTGTTTTATTGTCACCAATGTATTGGCTGGCAACGCCAATGTGATAAGTGATAAATCCCTTCTCTTTTGTTCCTTTGGCTTTTGGGTATGCCTTGTCAAACAACATAATGGCGTCAAAATACTTGGATTCGTTGAACGATTTTTCGGCCAACTTTGTGTTTTTACTGAAGTATTTTTCTTCTTTCTTTTGAGCTGTTAGGCCGAAAGAAAGCATCAAAAGTAAAGCAAGTAGAATATTAATTTTCTTCATAGAATGAATTTTTCTTTTTTTGAGTAATACTGACGAAAATAACAATAATTTTCTTTTTTAAAAATTAAAACTGGTAATATTCAAGTGCTCCATGCGATTGCTTTGCCAAGATTTCTAAAACCGAGCGATTAATTTTAAGTTTATAATTCGAGAAGTAAGTCTGTTAGGAATTGCATACCGCCTTCCGTTTGTTGCCTGTACAAAATTATACGAGACTGTATTGTCTACTCCAAGAAGGTTAAAAACTTCCAAACTAAGTGATAATTGTTCGAAATTTTCCCATTTACTTCCTTTTCTAGCGGGATGCTCTTCTGAAATAAAATCTTTTACAAATCCAATATCGACTCTCAAATACCTCGGTGTTCTGGGAATATTGGATGCATCTGCATAAAAAGGATCTACAAGTTGTGTTTTCTTTAAATAGGGAAATCCCGTATTAAAGATAAAATTGAGATTTACTTTGAACTTGTCCCACTTTACTTTTTCCGTATTCCAAGATGTCGGCATTTTGTCCTGAAACGAAAGTCCAAAGGACATTCTTTGATCTGTTGGCCTTGGAATGAATCCCGGGTAATAGGCAGATGAATCTACTTTGGTGTCATCAAAAGTAATTCCGGGAATAATGGTGTCTCCAGCCGAATTAAAATAAGTGTAATGAACATCATTAGAAAGGTCTATTTTTGTAGACATTACTGAAATGGTTGCCCACGACTCAAGGTCTTGAATTAACTTTCCGTTTAGCTTTAAGTCTATTCCCGTAGAATATGCTCTTGCATTGTTATCAGCATAATACCTAATTCGTACATTATCTACATCATAGGGAATCACTCTATCCATCAGTTTGTAATACACTTCTGAGGTTAGTTTAAAATCTTTTTCTAAAGCTTGAAAAACGTAATCTCCTCCCAGCACAAAGTGCAATGAGCGCTGGGCTTGAATGTTATTATTGAGTGTTCCATCCATTCTTCGGTATTCACGATAAAAAGGGGGTTGCTGGTATACTCCAATGGCTGCTCTTAAAGCGATATCTCTTCGCTTAATTTGTCCAGAATCATTTTGGAAATAAATCAGAGGGCGGTACTTAAAAGAGGTTCTTGGGCTGACCACAAGTTCTTGGTTAAATGTCCAATAATTTGCACGGATACCCGCAGTAAAAATAAGTTGTTTGTATCCAGAAACGAGGGTGTCTGTTAAATAGCTTGTGTCTTTGTGGCTTACCAAATAGCCCATTGTTTTTTCCGCTTTTCTTGTTTTGGTCCAAGTGTTTTGCACATATCCTGAAAATCTTCCTGTTTCGACTCTGTTTTTGGCTCTTACTGAATTTTCTAATGTAAGGTATTGATAAGGCTGAGCACTAGAATCAGTGTAACCCACAGAATCTGAAGGTCTGGGAGCAATAAAACCAGCAGAATCGGTAAAACTCCATTCTTTTAGTTTGTCATCAATTACATCGTATTGTGCTTTTACTCCCCATTGCAAATGATTTTTTTTGAACCTTCTGCTTCCTTTATGTGCCATAGTGGCAACGGTTGCATCTAATGTGTTTCTGGCATGTCTCAAGAATCCTCCTACTCCTAAATTAAAGGCCACATCACCAAAATTGTCTTGGCCTGGATCTCGCTCCAGTTCATCCAAAAAATATTGGCCTTCCACATCGTAAATCTCTTCCTGGTAAGTATTGAATGCAGAAGCGATAAATTTTAGTTCAGTGGAATCATTCGGTCTGTATTTACTAGCGAACGCTCCGGTAAAAGTTTGGAATTGTGTGATTTCACTCCCGTCAAAAAACACAGTAAAACGCAGTGCTTGGTTAATAGACCCAAAACTTGTTTCTCTATTTTGAGGCACAACTTTGTATTGGTTGAGAGCGTAATTTCCTAAAAAGGAATGCTCCCAGTTTTCTGAGGGCGTAAAAGTGATGTACGTTTGTAAATCACCAAACAAAGGCTGATACTCTCCTTTTGTGTCAAGCGCTCCCAGTAAATATCGGTTACTTCTAAATCGTGCTCCCGTGTTGTGGGTCCACAATTGATTTTTTGAAATTCCTTCCAAATGAATATTTGCACCCAGTAAACTTGCGTAGACTGATCCTCCAAATTCAGTTGGTTTTTTATAGGTTACGTCAAGTACAGACGATAATTTATCTCCGTAGCGAGACTGAAAACCTCCGGCAGAAAACTGAATGTCATCTACCATGCTCGAGTTAATAAAGCTCAAACCTTCCTGCTGGCCGCTGCTGGCCAAAAATGGACGGTAAATTTCAATGTCATTGACATAAATTAGGTTTTCTTCAAAATTCCCACCTCTCACGTTGTACCCAGAACTTAATTCGTTGTTCATCGCAACTCCAATCTCACTCGAAAGTCTTGCTTCAAAATTTCCACTGGGCGTGGCAAATAACTGATCGTCCACTTTGATTAATGTCAACATGGTTTCATCCGTGCTTTTTGTAACCACGGTATATTCGGGTAAAACTCTAAATTTGAATACCGGAGAAATTCTTTTTGTCTCGCCTGGCTCAAGGGAGTATTTCAATGTTTTTTGCTGGTACGAAGAGTGAGAAATCCTGATTTTTACCACACCAGGAGAAACAGAGATTTTAAATCGACCTAGGGAATCGGTAGTGGCACCAACCGAAGAACCTACAACAGAAATGTTAGCATCGGATACAACGTACCCAATTTCGTTGATTAAGGTTCCTTTAAGGTAAGATGAGCTTTGTGAGAAACTCATGAATTGCACTAGTATTCCTAGTATGAATAGGGTATTTTTCATCGAATTCAAAAGTAATAAAATGTCTGAAGTAAAAGTCAGATTCTTTCAAATTCTTTGAAAGATAAGGTAGAACGGTTACCTTCTTTTTTTATTATCAATCAATGATTGCAGATTTTGTACCTGAGGTATGTGATGATTGAGGTGATTGATAAAAAAAGACAATGTTTGGTTCATGCTCAATAATCCCGCTCTTGGATGTAGAAAAACTGCTTTGTTCAGGTATTCTTTCGGGTAAGTTTCTACCGTCTTGATAAGAAACATGCGAGAATTATCCCACTTTTCTTTAAGCTGCGCATAATCAGCTCCTTTTTCGGGTTCGGAAAATACAGCGGGTACTTTGAATTTTTTGTTTGATTGCAATTTGTTGTTGAGGACTTTACTTTTTAAAAAATTCGCCAAACCTACAGTGGGTTGTTCGGCTATGTTTTTTAACCGAAAGTTTATGTATTTATTGATGCCGGTTTCTGAGTCGATCAAATGTTCAATCACTTGAGAAATGGACCATTCATTTTCTGAGGGTTTAGTGTTTAATTCTTCCGTGGTGTTTTCAGAAATAGAAATTAGCAATTTCTCTTTCAGGTCAGAAAGTTCGATGTATTTTAATAGTAATTTGTTGGTTCTCACGAATAGCTCGGTTAGTTTAAGTCGATTAAGGTAAGGTTATCTTCCAAAGGAATCAAATTGCAGTGAATTTTTTTGATTAAATCTTCTTCATAGAACTCGAGCACATTACTTTTTCGTTCCTGAAAAGTACCTAATGGAAAAAACGATTTTCTAATTTTCTTAATTCGCTCAATAGCCACAGAATGGTTGTTTTTTTCTGCTTTCAACGTCTTTTTATGGATTTTTTCCATTGAATTTTGCGCTCTTTTTAATTCAGCAATCACGGTCTTTTCCAATGTAAAATCGATTTCACCTACTTTCTCTTTGGTTAGTTTAAATATTTTTTCAATTTCAGCAATTTCTGGCTCCAAATCAATGTTTGTATTGTCCTCAACGAAGTTTTTTATTAAGGAATCTGTCTCGCTGAAATATTGCGGAAGTTCAAAAGGAAGTTTGCTCATTTTTCGTACTATATTCGAGGGGATTAACAAAGCTGAATTTCTAAGAATGAGTAGCGGGAAGTCGAGGTTGTAATTATCAAAAGCACTTTTCAACTGCAGCCAATAAGCCAATTCTCCCGGTCCACCAATATACCCTATGTTTGGAAGTATTTTTTCTTGGTACATGGGTCGCATCACCACATTTGGACTAAATCGTTCCGGGTGATTTTCTAATTCAACCAATACTTCTTCTCTGGTAAAAGTAAACTCTGTATTTAACACTTTGTAAGTGCTGTTTTCGAACACTATTCGTTCTCTCAACCCGTCTTTTTGGTAAAATAAATTGATTTCTCTAGGTGTAACTTGTTGCTTGTATCCCAAAGCTTCCAATTCTTCGCTTTGTTTCAATACGATTTTCTCTGACTTTCTCTCGGTTAACTCTTGAGCAAATACAGGAATCATTTCTCTTTTTAATTCTTTTGAATCTGCATCGAGAATCACAATTCCGTATTCCCCGAATAAATGGTTGATAACTCTGTTGTGAGCTTCGGCCAAATTTTTGGAAGTTCTATAAAACGAGGAAAGAACTCGGGTTAAGTCACTCTGGTTGGCCAAGTTTAATTCTTCCAAAAAATTAGTCATGTCGTCTGTAGAAAAGCGCCCCACAGGTCCTTTTTGATTCGAGTTCCACGTTAATTTCTCTTCGCCCAAAAATAAGTGGTTTATTTCCTCAAAATCGTGATCTTCGGTTGCCATCCAAAAAACTGGAACAAAGTTTTTTTCTGGGAAATCAGCTTTCAACTTGTCGGTAAGTTTGATCGTTGAAATGATTTTATACAAAGAATATAATGGTCCGGTAAACAAACAGATTTGATGCCCCGTGGTTACGGTGAAGGTGTTTTTGTTTTGTAATAGCTCAATATTCGCAAGGGAAGCTGGATGAGAATTTTTATTTTGCTTCAATAATTCTTCCACCAACACTTTTCTGTTGATTTCGGTTCTGTTCTCAATGCTTTTTCCAAAATTTTCCTGGCTTGGCTCTCTAGCTATGAATTGAGAAAGTTTTTCTGGTTCGTACAAATAATCTTTTGCTGTTTGAGATAACAGGTGAGTTTCTTTGAAAGGAATTTTGTGAGCAGATGTTTTCAATAGGGTGTGTGTTGATTATTAATTGAATTTATCCATGGATTCTGCCATTATTTTGGCAAGAAGCTCCGTGTTAATGTCTTTGATTGGGTCAATCGTCAAGGCTTTCATTTGTTTCCTGTCGCCTAGTTTTAATTCAGGTCGTTCGATGTGTAAACTTCTTACAAAACAAATGTAAGGCATGTTGGTTTTTTTGTTTATCCAAAGATAACAAAATGGTTTGTCCTTGTAATAAAAAAAAGGAAGCTTCCATTTATATTTTTCATCCATCAATTCAGTTTTGTTTAAAATGAATTGTCGTAAAAACAAAAAGCAGCTTTTGTTTGGTTCTGCAAAAGATTCATAAAATTCTTGAAGAGGTGTCATGATCAAATTTAGGTCAGATTTAAAAGTACAAGAATTTGCAAGTTGAGTCAATATTTTTCTTTAATTAATCGCCTTTTTTCACAAAGCCTTTTAACTTTGATAATTATTAAACAATTTATGGATTTCACAAATAGCCTACCCAAAGAAACGCAGCTAAAGCTTTACAGATCTCTTATTACACCTCGTATGATTGAGGAGAAAATGTTGATTTATTTGCGACAAGGAAAAATATCTAAATGGTTTTCTGGAATTGGTCAAGAGGCAATTTCGGTGGGGTGCACACTCGCTATGGATGAAGAAGAATTTATCCTTCCTATGCACAGAAATCTGGGAGTGTTTACGGCAAGAAATATTGAGTTTGAACAGCTGTTTTTGCAGTTTCAAGGAAAAAATGGAGGATTTACCAAAGGGAGAGACCGATCTTTTCATTTTGGGTCCAAAGCGCACCATTTGGTTGGGATGATTTCTCATCTTGGTCCTCAATTGGGTATTGCTGACGGAATAGCACTCGGAAATTTACTGGAAGGGAACAAAAAAGCCACTCTGGTGTTCTCTGGCGATGGAGGCGCAAGTGAAGGAGATTTTCACGAAGCATTAAATGTTGCTGCGGTATGGAAGTTACCGGTGATTTTTGTAATCGAAAACAACCAGTGGGGTTTGTCGACACCTTCTAATCAGCAGTTTGCTTGTAAGCAATTTATTGACAAAGGAATAGGTTACGGAATGGAAGCAATTCAACTCGATGGAAACAATATCATTGAGGTGTACGAGGCTATTTCGAAAATAAAACAAGATATTAGTAACAACCCGCGTCCCGTTTTGGTTGAATGCATGACATTCAGAAGAAGAGGGCACGAAGAAGCATCGGGAACGAAATACTACCCAGAAGGATTGATAGAAAAGTGGGAGGAGAAGGACCCGGTCGCAAATTACGAATCGTACCTGCTCCAAAATGGATTGATTGACAAAGAATTTATTGAACAAATAAAGAAAGAGATCACCAATGAAGTTACGGCAGGCTTTAAGAAAGCAACCGAGACTGAAAAAATCAGCCCAAACACCCAATTAGAGCTTACAGATATGTTTGCGCCAGTAAATTTTCACGCTGTAAATCCCGAAGGAAGTACAAGAGAAATGAGGTTGATTGATGCCGTTTCTGATGCGATGAGATTAGCCATGCGAAAACATGAAAAGTTGGTGTTGATGGGCCAAGATATTGCGGATTACGGAGGCGTGTTCAAGGCGACAGAAGGTTTTTTGGAAGAATTTGGTAAAGAAAGAGTAAGAAACACTCCATTGTGCGAATCGGCCATAGTGGGAGCTGCCCTCGGTTTATCAATTAATGGTTTCAAGGCGATGATGGAAATGCAGTTTTCCGATTTTGTGACTGTTGGATTCAACCAAATTGTAAATAATCTTGCTAAAATTCATTATCGCTGGGGTCAGAATGCGGATGTGGTGGTTCGAATGCCAACTGGAGCAGGAGTGGCCGCAGGTCCATTCCACTCGCAAAGTACCGAAGGCTGGTTTTTTCATACACCTGGGTTGAAAATCGTTTATCCGTCCTCTCCAAAAGAAGCAAAAGGTTTGTTGCTAGCCGCATTTGAAGATCCAAATCCAGTTATGTTTTTTGAGCATAAAGGCTTGTACCGATCCATTTCTGAAGAAGTGGAGGAAGGCTACTTTACCATCGAAATTGGAAAAGCAAATGTAGTGAAGGAGGGAAAAGATATAACCATCATAACTTACGGTTTAGGAGTAAAATGGGCAGAAAGTTTACAAGAAAAAAATCCAGAAATTTCGATTGAAATTGTTGATTTACGCACACTTAGTCCGCTCGACACTGAAACAATTTTCGAGTCGGTTAATAAAACGAATCGGGTAATTGTATTGCACGAAGCGAATACAACTGGTGGTGTTGGTGCCGAAATTGCAACACTGATCAACGAAAACTGCTTTGAAAGTTTGGATGCTCCGGTCAAAAGAATTGGGAGTCTTGATACACCTGTTCCTTTTGCCGCTGAGCTAGAGCAAAACTTTTTTCCATTGGATGAGCTTCAGTACACGCTTGTGCAACTAATAGAGTATTAATGAAAAAATTACGGTACATTTATTTACTTTTTATCTTGCTCTTGGCGGGATGTAAAAGCCATGTAATTTCGCACAAGCAAAGTGAAAACTACCCTGTTGTAAACCAACATAGTGAAAACCGAGAGGCAGAAAAGATAATTGCCCCGTACAAAGAGGAATTAGAAAAAACCATGAATACCGTAATAGGTGAATCAGAAAAAGAATTGACTACCGGAAGTCCCGAAGGAACTCTGGGTAATTTTATTTGTGACTTATGCTTACGACTTGGAAATGAAAAGTATGGGAAACAGTATTCAGATACAGCAGATTTTGTGTTGCTGAACAACGGTGGATTTAGAACTTTTATGCCCAAAGGAGCAATAACCCGAGGAAAAGTGTTTGAAATTATGCCTTTTGAAAATGAACTCGTGGTTGTGACACTTTCAGTAGAACAAACAGTTCAATTATTTGAATATATCGCAGTCAAAACCGTAAAAAATGGCAGCCGTAAACAAGGGGTACCTGTTTCTGGGAATGTGATGGTAGAGATTTTGGACAAAACTCCTATTGAGGTGTTAGTAGATGACAGTAGGCTGAAAGGAAGAACATATAAAGTAATTACTACAGATTATTTGGCAAATGGAGGCGACAACATGAGTTTCTTTCTTTCCTCACTCAAAGTAGAAAAACTCAACTTAAAATTGAGAGATGCCATCTTGGAAGAGATGAAAGACCTCAGTGAAAAAGACAAGAAAATTACTGCTAATCTAGATAAAAGAATACGCTATGCTAACTAGGAGGAAGTTTTTACAACGTTCGCTCATAGCGGCAGGAGTTGCACCACTCACACATTCTGTTTTAGGTGATATGCTCGAAAGCGGAGAGGCTGTGAAAATTAGTATTTTACACACAAATGATGTGCATAGTCACATTGATCCATTTCCAGATAATCACAAAAGATATCCAGGAAAAGGAGGTGTTCAAAACAGGTATACGATTATTCAAAAACATCGCAAAGAGAATAAAAATACTTTGTTGTTTGATTGTGGCGATATATTTCAGGGTACACCCTACTTTAATTTATACGATGGAGAGCTCGAGTTGAAATTAATGAGTAAAATGGGCTACGATGCGGCTACTATGGGGAATCACGACTTTGATAATGGAATGGATGGTTTTTTAGCGGTAAAAAAACATGCAAATTTTCCATTTATTTGTAGTAATTACGATTTTTCGGATACGATTCTTCATAATCAAACTTTGCCTTTCAAGATTTTTAAGAAAGAAGGAGTGAAAATTGGTGTTTTTGGTCTAGGAATTGAATTGGATGGATTAGTTGATAAAAAGCTGTTCGGAAAAACTGTTTATAAAAACCCAGTTAAAGTCGCTAACGAGTATGCTACATTATTACGACATGAGCACGGTTGTGATTTAGTAATTTGCCTTTCTCACTTGGGGTATAATTATGACAGTGAGAAAGTATCTGATGTACAATTAGCGAAACGAACTTCTGGAATAGATTTGATTCTAGGAGGTCACACTCACACCTTTATGGAAAGAGCTGAAATTACCAGTAATAGCAAAGGAAAGGAGGTTTTAATCAATCAAGTAGGTTGGGCAGGTATTCATTTGGGAAAGGTTGATTTTTATTTTAGTTTGTTGTCGAAAAAAAGACTAAATTTGATAGAAACGAATAAAGGATTTATTGAGATAAAATAAAACCGACACCCTAAAAAAAAAGTTACTACGCAATAGCAAAACGATTTTGTTTTAAACTTTTTTTTGTCAATATTTGTTAAGTCTTATAGAGGGGGTTTTAAACTCCAACGAAAATGTTAAAATGGTTCACATTTTAATAGCTGTTTTTGAAACTCAAGACATTTTTTTAAATAAAACGATAACTTTTTTAGAGGAATAACTACTATGAAAAAAAACCATGTAACTGTTTGGGAAGATTGTCTTAGCGTAATCAAGGACAATATTAGTCTACAAGGATACAAGACTTGGTTTGAACCAATAGTGCCGGTAAAATTGAAAAGCGATGTGTTGACTATTCAAGTTCCAACCCATTTCTTTTACGAATGGTTAGAGGAGCATTACATTTCATTGTTAAAAAAAACAATAAAAAGAGTAATAGGTCAGGAAGGAAGACTGGAGTACAGCATAGTAATGGATAAAAACCAGAAAAATGCAAAACCCTACACGGTAAATTTCCCAGCAAAAACAAACAATTCATTAAAGAATAAATCAATCAATGTTCCGTTGAATGTGAACAAAAGTGCGATACGGAATCCATTTGTTATTCCAGGCCTGAAGAAAATTAACGTAGATGCAAACCTTAATTCTTCTTACACTTTTGAAAACTTCATTGAAGGAGAATGTAACAGATTAGCTCGTTCTGCAGGATATGCGGTAGCTAGCAAACCAGGAGGAACTTCTTTTAATCCATTGTTACTTTACGGAGGAGTTGGTTTGGGTAAAACTCATTTGGCTCATTCCATAGGAATTGAAATAAAAAATAATAATCCGGAGAAAATCGTGTTGTACGTTTCTTCAGAAAGATTTACCCACCAATTTATTGATGCTGTAAAGAACAACGAAACCAATGACTTTATTCATTTTTATCAAATGATTGATGTCTTGATTATTGACGACATTCAGTTTTTGGCAGGCAAAGAAAAGACCCAGGATGTTTTCTTCCATATCTTCAATCACCTTCACCAAACGGGTAAACAAATTATTCTCACCTCAGACAAGGCACCGGTTGACATGCAAGGTGTTGAGCAAAGATTGCTTTCACGCTTCAAATGGGGGCTTTCAGCAGATTTGCAGTCGCCAGATCTAGAAACAAGGATAGCGATTCTGAAAAAGAAAATGTACCAAGATGGGATTGAACTTCCAGAAGATGTAATTGAATACTTGGCATACAGTATTACAACCAACGTGAGGGAATTAGAAGGTGCTTTGATATCACTGATTGCACAGTCTTCATTGAACAAAAAAGCGGTAACGCTTGATTTGGCCAAACAAATGATTGATAAGTTCGTTAAAAACACGGCAAGAGAAGTTTCTATCGATTACATTCAAAAAGTTGTTTCAGATTATTTTAATATGCCTGTAGAACTTATGAAATCTAAAACGAGAAAGCGAGAAATCGTTCAAGCAAGACAGATTTCTATGTATTTCTCCAAGAAATTGACCAAATCGTCATTGGCAAGTATTGGGATGCAATGTGGAGGAAAAGATCATGCCACAGTATTGCATGCCTGTAAGACTGTCAACAATCTTCAAGATACCGACAAACATTTTAGAAAATATATTACAGATTTAGACAAGAAACTGAACTTATCTTAAAAAAGATAGATAGAAATTGAAATAGTAAAAAGACCTTTTGTGTATGCAAAAGGTCTTTTTTTGTTTTGATGGTCCTTTCCTTGGCTGGTTTAACGAGATAGATACTTCGCTGAAAGCCCCATGCATTTTTCTTCTTTCAAGATAATTTCGGTGCGTGATCTTTCTCCTAGAAATAGGCTCTAAAGCATTGATAGGAAGGTTCATACCTTTAGTTTTAACTATGTTCTAACAGGCCAACCTCTGCCAATAGCTGATTGACTAGAAAATGAGAAAATCAATTAATAGAGTTATAATTTGGATTAGGAAAAGTTAGTTCTGATGGTTACAAATGCATCAAATAAAAGACTCCGATACCTGCTAAGTAGCCTACTAAGGCTAACCAAGCGATTTTTTGTAAGTACCAGAAGAATGAGATTTTTTCCATTCCCATGGCTACTACTCCTGCGGCAGATCCAATGATAAGCATACTTCCTCCAGTTCCTGCAGCATAGGCAATAAGGTGCCACTCTGGTGCGTCTGTTATCATGTTTGGGAACATTCCCATACTTGCCGCAACTAATGGAACATTGTCTACAATCGCAGAGGCTCCTCCTAAGATTAATATAAATGGATTGATTCCAATGCTTTTCACTACATTATCTCCAAAGTCCAAAATCATTCCCAGCGATTCTAAGGCTGCTACAGTCATCAATATTCCCAAGAAAAACAATAAACTAGGCATTTCTATTTTTCCTAACGCTTTGTGAACGGGGCTGTGATGACTTTCAATAGCACCATGACTAAAGTTACGGCTACTAAAATATTCAGCAAAAATGGTGAAGATTCCTAATGAGAGCATCATTCCCATGTAGGGTGGAAGGTGAGTCAGAGTTTTAAAAACAGGTACTGCAACGATCAAAAGTAAACCGATATACAACATTCTAGCTCCATATTTGTTCGTGTCACCTTCGGCAGCTGGCGCTTCAAATTCTCCCTTGAATGCAGGTAAATAACTAGCGATTAAAGTTGGTAAAGCCATACATGCCAAAGAAGGCAATATCAAGTATTCGATTAAATGGAGAGTGGTAACTTTTTCTCCCATCCAAAGCATTGTAGTGGTTACATCTCCGATAGGAGACCAAGCACCTCCTGCGTTGGCTGTAATGATAATCATGCCAGCAAACCACATTCTGTCCTCCTTGCTTGTGACAAGTTTTCTCAATATTGTTATCAATACAATCGTAGCCGTTAGGTTATCAATGATGGCCGAAAGAATAAATGCGAGGATAGCAACGATCCAAAGAAGTGTTCTTTTTTTGTTTGTTTTGATGAATTTTTTTATGGTAGCAAATCCATCAAAATAATCTATGATTTCTACAATAGTCATGGCTCCAATTAAGAAAATCAGGATTTCACACGTTTTTCCAAAGTGATGAAGCAATACGGCCTCCATGCTTGAAGCTTCTTTTCCATGTTCTGTAATTTCAAATACAGGAAGGTGAGAAACGGCCACAACTGCCCAGGCAGCTCCCATCATGAGAAGTGCGGGTACAAGTTTGTCAATTTTTAAATTGTGTTCAAGGGTAATGGCTAAATAACCCAATATAAATATTACGACTACTACTAATTCCATGGTTTGTGTTTTTTAGATAAGTTGTTTTAAGGCAATCTCAAACGCTGTTTTTGCGATGTTGGTTTTTGAGCTTGATACGTTGTATGTTTTTTGAATCGCTTCTTTGATTACCTTCGAAGTATCTTCAAAAATTGATGCGTCTGTCATCACAGGTGGTAAATCATTTGACATGAGGTAAGCAAATACTCTTGCCATTCCGCAGTTGGAAATAAAATCAGGCACAACACTTATTTCGCTGTCTGTGTATTCTGCTATTGGTCCAAAGAATATTTCTTGGTCAGCAAACGGTACATTTGCACCGCAAGCTATCACTTCCATTCCTGATTCAATCATACTGTCCACTTGGTCTTTTTTAATCAACCTAGAGGCTGCACACGGAATGAAAACTTCTGCATTTAATTTCCAGATTTTTTCATTGATTTCGGCAAATGGAATCATGTCTGGGTGAGAAAGAGTATTTCCTTTTTTGGTCAAAAACAATTCTCTGATTTCCTCCAAAGTATATCCTTCTTCGTTGATTAGACCTCCATCTCTATCTATGATTCCAACTATTTTTGCTCCATTTTGTGCCAAATAATAGGCTCCTGCAGAACCTACATTTCCCCATCCCTGAACGATTACTCTCTTTCCTTCCAGGTTTCCACCGTAAATGTCGTAAAAGTGTTTGACTGATTCAGCAACTCCCCATCCTGTAATCATATCGGCCACTACATATTTATTTGCTGCTTTTGGTGTGTAATGTTCATCTTCTATTACCTGTAAAACTCCTCTTCTCAATTGTCCTATTCTGTGGATTTTTTGGGGTTCTGAAGGCTGAAAGTGTCCGTTAAATACTCCCTCTTGCGGGTGCCAAACACCACAGTCTTCTGTCATTGGGATTACTTCGTGAATTTCATCTACATTTAAATCTCCTCCTGTTCCGTAATAATTTTTCAACAACGGTGCCACCGCATGGTACCATCTTTTTAGTACACCTTCTTTTCTTGGGTCATTTGGGTCAAAGTTAATTCCCGACTTGGCTCCACCAATTGCGGGTCCCGACACAGAGAATTTTACTTCCATTGTTTTTGCTAAAGAAGTAACTTCATGCTTGTCCAATCCAACTCTCATTCTTGTACCTCCACCGGCTGCACCGCCTCTCAATGAGTTGATGACTACCCATCCTTCAGCTTCTGTTTCTGAATCTTTCCATTCAAAAACAATTTCTGGTTGTTTGTTTTCAAATTTATCTAATAAGTCTTTCATTAATGGTTTGTTTTTATTGACAAAATAGGCAGTCAAAAATAATTACCGAAAGTAGTAAAAGAACCACTTTGTACCAAGTATTCCTTCAATCTTTCACAATAAGTTAAGATGAAAAAAACCGTTAGGATTTTGTCCTAACGGTTTTTGAATTTCTTAGTTATCTTTTCATTACATTGAGTATCCCGACTTTACGTCTATTGGGTTCACGCACAATACAGGGATTTGTTCTTTATTTGTGATGATTTGCTCTTCTCTTCTGGATGCAAACAAGCTTCCAAAGATGTTCCATTTCAAAGAATTAATTATCGCAATCAAATCAGCGTCATTTTCTTTCGCATATTTGATAATTTCTTTTTCGAAATCAGTCTTTGGTTCGGTAATCACAATATTCAAATCTACGCCTTTCTCCAGGAAGTATTTTTTTGCAAACAACACATTGTTTTTCAGTTTTGTGTACAAGGAATTGTCTGTTTCGTGCTTGGCAATGATATGTACTTTGGAACTGAAATACTTTGCGATGTCCGCAACTTCATCCAATTTTTGTTTCGAATCTTCTGTCATGTCCAAAGGAACAACGATCTCATCATATCCCGTTTCCTTTATTCCTTTTTCTTGTACTACAATAAATGGTTTTTCCGAATGAGAAACTACCTTCATTGCGTCTCCACCCGTTACAGTTTGTATCAAACCTCTTGGTCCGTGAGTTCCCATCATAATAAGTTGGGCTCCTTCTTCGCTAGCTGCTTTTCCAATTTCCGTAATGAAATTTCCAATTTTTACCACAACATGGGTCGTTGTTTCACCGGGATTTCTGTCAGCAATTTGTTTGGTTAATTTTATTTTTGCAGTGTTTACCTCTGCCAATTCTCTTGCTACGTGTAGCACAAAAACCTCTCCTGATGTTGCTTGGGCTAACTTGAGTGCATGGTCTATCGCGTTATCCGAAACTGAGGTGAAATCTGAAGCCACCATTATTTTGTTGATGTTCATTGTGGATTATGTTGTGATTGTGTAATAAATGTAAGAGAAATTTTCTTAATATCAAAAATACTAAATTTGTACCAAATCCTAACTTAATTGTCTAATATTATTACTTTAGAACAATTCATAAAATCTATTTTTTGGAAATAAAAGAAACCATAACCAACGTTTTGAAAATATTGCCGGATTCTCCAGGTGTGTACCGCTATTTCGACAAAAAAGGAACGGTGATTTATGTGGGTAAAGCCAAAAACCTAAAGAATAGAGTGCGCTCTTATTTTAATACAAAGAAACACCAACAGGCAAAAACTCAAGTGCTGGTTAGTAAAATAGAGGAGATAAAATACATTGTAACTCCTACTGAGTACGATGCATTGCTATTGGAAAACACCCTGATAAAAAAACACCAGCCACGTTACAATATTTTACTAAAAGACGACAAGACATACCCTTATGTCTGTGTGAAAAAAGAACGATTTCCTCGTTTGTTTTCTACAAGAAATGTGATAAAAGATGGCTCAGAATATTTTGGTCCATTCACTAATCCTAAAGTAGTACGTGTGGTGATTAATTTACTCAAAGAGATTTATCCGATAAGAACGTGTAATTTTAATTTATCAAAGGAGAATATTGGCGAAGGAAAATTCAAAGTGTGTTTGGATTATCACCTAAAAAAATGCAAAGGGCCCTGCGAAAATCTACATTCGGAAGAGAGTTACAACGAGAATATTGCGCAGATTCGTCAAATTCTGAAAGGAGAAACCAAAAGCGTAATTGATTATTTGAAAGGTGAAATGATGCGGTTTTCTGAAGAATTGGAGTTTGAAAAAGCTCAGGAGATGAAAGAGAAAATTGAGCTCCTTAAGGATTATCAATCAAAATCTACGGTGGTAAATCCTAAGATTAATGACGTGGATGTGTTTACCATCGACTCGGATGTAAATGCGGGTTACGTGAACTTTATTAAGGTGATAAATGGAACCGTGGTGCAGTCGAGTACCATCGAAATAAAGAAAAAACTGGAGGAAACGAATGAGGAAATGCTTCAGCTCGCCATTTTGGAGTTGAGAAATAAATTCAGAAGTAGCTCGAAGACTATTTTTACGAACATTGAGGTGGAATATGGATTAGATGAATCGGTAAAAATGATCGTTCCCCAGATTGGCGACAAGAAAAAGTTGATTGATTTTTCGATGAATAATGTTCGGCAATACAAATTTGACAGACTAAAAACCCTAAAAATTGTAGATCCGGAAAGGCATGCAAACCGAATTGTAGATCAAATTCAAAAGGACTTACGACTGAAAGAGAAGCCGTTTCATATCGAGTGTTTTGATAACTCCAATTTTCAGGGGACCAATGCGGTAGCAGCTTGTGTGGTTTTTAAAAACGCCAAACCTTCTAAAAAGGATTACCGTCATTTTAATATCAAAACAGTAGAGGGGCCCGATGATTTTGCCTCGATGGAAGAAGTGGTTTACAGACGATACAAAAGATTGCTCGATGAAAACCAACCACTGCCTCAGTTGGTGATTGTGGATGGAGGAAAAGGTCAGTTGAGTTCGGGAGTAAAAGCTTTGAATGATTTGGGATTGATGGGAAAAATTGCCATTGTGGGAATTGCCAAGAGGTTGGAAGAAATATTTTTTCCAGGGGATTCGGTTCCGTTGTATATTGATAAAAAATCGGAATCGCTGAAAACCATTCAGCAATTGAGAAACGAAGCCCACAGATTTGGGATTACCCATCACCGAAACAAGAGGAGTAAGAATGCTTTTGGCACGGAGCTTACAGAAATAGTTGGCATTGGTGAGAAAACAGCCGAAGTGCTGCTCAAACAATTTAAATCCTTGCTCCTTGTGAAAAAAGCAAGTGATGAACAACTGCTGGAAGTCATCAATCAAAAACAACTGAGAGCTTTGAGGGAATACTACAAATAATCCCTTTGTCGAAATTTTGAAGTCGATTTCCTCGCTCATTTTACCGACAGGATCATTCAGAATTTTTTATATTTGACTAATCAACACACACTATGGAAGAAGAATCATTTGATTTTCGTGAAGAAGCAGAATTTGTAAGTCCCGAATCGGAATTTGAAAAAGTATTACGTCCTAAATCATTTGATGATTTTACCGGTCAGAAAAAGGTAACGGATAACCTGCAAATTTTTGTACAGGCAGCCAAACAAAGAGGTGAGGCGCTGGATCACGTGTTACTTCATGGACCTCCAGGATTGGGAAAAACAACGCTTTCAAATATCGTAGCAAATGAGCTTGGTGTAGGATTTAAAGTAACCTCAGGACCGGTGTTGGATAAGCCTGGAGATTTGGCAGGATTATTAACCAACTTGGAAGATGGAGATGTTCTATTCATAGATGAAATTCATAGATTGAGTCCTGTGATTGAAGAGTATTTGTACTCGGCCATGGAAGATTTTAGAATTGATATTATGATAGATTCCGGGCCCAATGCACGTTCTGTCCAAATAGAATTAAGCAAATTTACCTTAATTGGTGCTACCACCCGATCTGGGTTATTGACAGCTCCCCTTCGTGCGCGATTTGGAATAAACTCTAGGTTGGAATACTACGATTCTAAAATATTGACTGACATTGTAGAGCGTTCTGCTGGAATTTTGGATGTGCCAATTGAGTATGATGCAGCCTACGAAATAGCCAGTAGAAGTAGAGGTACTCCCAGGATTGCTAATGCTTTGCTGCGTAGGGTCAGGGATTTTGCTCAGGTAAAGGGAGACGGAAAAATTGACAAAGCCATTACCAAAATTGGTCTGGAGGCATTAAATGTAGATGCCAATGGACTGGACGAAATGGACAACAAAATTTTGTCTGCCATTATTGAAAAGTTTAAAGGAGGACCAGTTGGCTTGAAAACCATAGCTACAGCAGTAGGTGAGCAAGACGGAACGATTGAGGAAGTGTATGAGCCATTCCTGATAAAAGAAGGTTACCTCATGCGTACCTCACGAGGAAGACAAGCAACCGAAAAGGCATTTAAACACTTAGGTTTGGATAAAGGGTTTTCTCAGGGAGGTTTGTTTTAGTATAGCATGTAAAGGATTGGAAATTCTCGCCTCGCGGGGTTATTGGTCGGAACGTTGTTGAATATGAAAAGTTGCGTGTAAATAAGCCCAAATTTTCGGTTTAGTATTGACTTTAAAAATACAAAAAGACCTTAGAGTTAATCACTTACTAGCAATTTTTTATATACAGTGTTCTACGCAGTTTTTATTCCGCTATTCTCTTTTTTAAATCCATTCTTTCGTGTAATACTCTCGTTATTTCAATAAAACTTTCACTTAGTGTTCGGTAAAATATTATATGTCTGTTTGATTCAAATCCGAGAAGTTGATTTGAAATTCCTTCGTAATTTTTCCCTAAATTTGGGTTTTCAGCAATTTCTACACAATCTGAAATTAATTTATCATAATATTTGTCGGCTTGTTTTTCTGACCAAACCTCAAACGTGTAATTCCAAATCTTTGATAAATCCTCGACAGCTTTGTTAGTCAGTTTATATTCAGCCATTCGAGTGCTTTTTCGCTTTTAGAGATTCAAGATGTTTTTTTGGGTCAAAGTCGTGAGCTATTCCACTGTCAATTCCTTCTTGAATTGACTTTTTCAATGCAATCACTTTACTTTCTTCCTCTTCCAAAAGTCTTAATCCTGCACGAATTACTTCGCTAACGTTTTTAAACCTTCCTTCATTAATACTACTTTGAACGAATTGGTCAAAATAATTTCCGAGTGATATTGATGTGTTTTTGTTCATTTTGAAACTAATTTAATTCAAATATACCAAAATTTGGTATAATTTAAAAGTTTTTTTTAAGTTGCGTAGAACTCTTTGTTATTCGGAAGCTAGGTATTATTCTTGTCAATTGGCTGTTCGTCAAAGATTTTATTTTAAATGGCAAGTTTTGTTGCTTAAAATGCAAGGAAACCGTTTATGCACCTATTTGCAGGTTACCGTTTTCTTGTTAAATATCTGCTCCCAATTCACTTCCTTCTCTTATGGCTCTTTGGGCATCAATTTTTTTGGCCAATTTTCTTTTTAACTGCCAAATTTTATTTTTAGCGGATTTTGCAAATAAAAAAGGGCGTTTGAAGGTAATTCAAACGCCCTATGAATTTTTATACCTTGCTACGGGCTTTTATTTTTCTAGAATAATACAAAAAGATAAAACCAACATTAATTATTAAGGCTTTTATAAAAGACCAAAATAAAAGATGATTAATTTCTTGTTTTAAAATTGCTTGGGACTGACTAAAGTGATAAAAGTACATTTCCCCAATAAATATAACAAATGTACAAAATGCAATAAATAGAAAAATTATACTTATTTCAACTTTGTTAATTTTAAAAGCACCCATAGAATTACGGTAAAAATGAATTTGAAATTGCTCCTGATACCGCCCCATAGAGAAATCCAGCAACTCCTCCAACAGGTCCCCCTAAAAAAAGACCACTCACAGCCCAAAAGCTCATTCCATAACCTGCTCCTCTACCGTCTGCTTTAATCCATGAATCTGTATCAGGTTTGTTTCCACCTCCTGAGCAATGAGAACAATAAGGTCTTGCTGCATATAATACTCCTTGTCCAGAACCTCCTAATTCTGTGGGTGTCCAAAAATACGCAGATGATTTTATAGTTTCAATGTAAATAAATAAAAGATTTTTATCATTATTTTGACTATTTAATGCTATTTCATTTTTTATTTCGTTTAATTCACTAACTAATAGATTGTAGTCATCATGATTATCGACCGCCAATTCAACTCTAGCATAATAATTTTTTGAACTTTCGCTATTGAAATTTTGAAATGTGTAATTTTTCATTTGTTCCATAGATAAGTTAGTATGTTGGTCATAGATAGTTGATTGTTGTGCTTTTGTTAGTTGAGGGAAATCTACAGCCATAAATGCCTCTTTATGAGACTTTCCTGTATTAAAATGATTAATAGCTTCTGCGAGATATTGATTGTGGAGTTGTCCAAATTGCTCTGGACTCATCGTTATCATTTTTTGTGATTCTGTAAAATTTATAACTTGGTTAGATGGTTCATCTTTTTTACAAGACCAAAGTGCGACTCCAAGAATTACAGTTAATAATGAGAATTTTAAAATTTTCGTTTTCATAATTATTTGTTTTTGTGCCCGCCAATAGGCGAACGAGTTAGTAAATTTTTACAATACATATGTTACAAACTCCAAAAATAGAACTATTTGTTTTCCTTTTTATTTTTTCATCCAAGTAAGGAAAGCACTCGGATATGATTCATACTGAACCGCTTTTGATAACTATGTTAATTGCCTGCAACTTGTTGTTACGAGAAAGTTAAATTTTATTTTTTTTCAAAAGCTTGTTCGTCAAAGATTTTATTTTATATGGCAAGTTTTGTTGCTTAAAATGCAAGGAAACCGTTTATGCACCTATTTGCAGGTTACCGTTTTCTTGTTAAATATCTGCTCCCAATTCTCTTCCTTCTCTTATGGCTCTTTGGGCATCAATTTTTTTGGCCAATTTTCTTTTTAACTGCCAAATTTTATATTTAGCGGATTTTGCAAATAAAAAAGGGCGTTTGAAGGTAATTCAAACGCCCTGCGTTTTTTTATTCCTTGTTATGGTTTTTTCTTTTTACATTTTAAAGAAAAACAATGCTTGGTCTAAACATAACCAAGTATTTATTAATTTTATTGTTAATTTAACAAGGGGCAGCATAAACTGAAGCACTAAAAGTGTGTTGAACAATTTTGAATTGGGCACATCCGTCATATTTTTGCATCATTTCTCCAATAAATTCACCTACACAGTCTTTTGAACGACATTTTTTTTTGTGTTTCCAATCTATATCTTCTGGAGAATTTAAATCAACTAAATATTCAAAAAAGCCAGACTCTTCCGTATCATTTTCATTTAATGAAGCCATTAAATTCCCATTAAAATTATAATTAAATATTAAAGAAATACCCGCACTTTTATATTGGTTTTCGATTTTAAATTCTTTAATTTCTTCCAATACAACTTCGGAAAAATTATTTAATTCTAATTTAGCAGCATCTGAATTGAGTTGAGTTTTTTTAAAGGAAAAAATATGCTTAAAAATATCAACCTGAACTTCGCTAAGATTTAAATTGGGATTCTCTGTTGAAGGATTAATATCTTTATTACAACACCAAAAAGCAATCCCAAGAATTGCAGTTAATAATGAGTACTTTATAATGTTCGTTTTCATTGTTTTTGTTTTTGTGCCCACCCTAAGGGCGAACGAGTTAGTAAATTGTAACAAAACAAATGTTACAAGCTCCTAAAACAGTCTGTTTTTTTCCTTTTTATTTTCTCATCCAAGTAAAGAAGGCACTCGGATATGATTCATACTGAACCGCTTTTGATAACTATGTTAATTGCCCACGACTTGTTGTTACGAGAAAGTTAAATTTTATTTTTTTTCAAAAGCTTGTTCGTCAAAGATTTTATTTTAAATGGCAAGTTTTGTTGCTTAAAATGCAAGGAAACCGTTTATGCACCTATTTGCAGGTTACCGTTTTCTTGTTAAATATCTGCTCCCAATTCACTTCCTTCTCTTATGGCTCTTTGGGCATCAATTTTTTTGGCTAATTTACCACCACCTATGAGGTGAGGAGTTTTGCCCAACTCTATGAGTTCTTCATGTAGTTGGTTCACACTTACTTGCCCTGCACAAATAATAACCGTATCGGCTTCTATGTGTTGTGTTTGTTCCTTGATCGAGATATGAATCCCTTTTTGATCAATTTTATTGTAGGAAACTCCTTTCAGCATCCTAACTTTTTTCATTTTAAGAGAAGCTCTATGAATCCAGCCCGTGGTTTTTCCCAAATCTTTTCCTACTTTGGTTTCACTTCGCTGGAGCATAGTGATTTGACGAGGAGAGGGATGAGGAACTGGTTTTACCAGTCCGCCTCTCACGGAGTTGGTTCCATCAATACCCCATTCTTTCAAGAATAGTTCTGTATTCAAAGAAGGAGATTTTCCTTCATGAGAAAGATATTCAGCCACATCAAACCCAATACCTCCAGCGCCAATAATAACTACTTTGTTGCCTACTGGCTTTCCATGTTTCAATACATCTTCGTAGTTCAATATCGTATTGGTTTCCATGCCTTCGATGTGAATTTGGCGAGGTTGTATTCCGGTAGCAATAATAACTTCATCAAATCCAACCAATTCTTGAGCTGAAGCTTTGTGTCCGAGTTTTAGGTCTAATTTGTAGAGATCAATTAACGTTTTGAAATAGCGTAAGGTTTCATAAAACTCTTCTTTTCCTGGAATGAGCTTAGCAAGGTTGAATTGTCCACCAATCTCATTTTGAGCTTCAAATAATGTTACTTGATGACCTCTTTGTGCGGCAACGGTAGCGGCAGAAAGCCCAGCAGGTCCAGCACCCACAACAGCAATTTTTTTGGGCTGAGATGAAGGCGTATAGTTCAGTATTGTTTCGTGACAAGCTCTAGGGTTTACCAGGCAGCTTGCTGTCTTTTGTTTAAATACATGATCCAAGCAGGCTTGGTTGCATCCAATGCAGGTATTGATTTCATTTTCTCTTCCTTCTTTTGCTTTTTTTATTATTTCTGGGTCTGCCAAAAAGGGGCGAGCCATCGAAACAAGATTTGCCTGTCCGCTGGCTACTATTTCTTCTGCTTTTTCAGGTGTATTGATTCTGTTTGTGGCAACGAGTGGAATGTTTATTTCCTGCATCATTTTTTCAGTTACCCAAGAAAACCCACCCCTTGGAACCATTGTAGCAATGGTAGGTACGCGAGCTTCGTGCCACCCTATTCCGGTATTAATGATAGTCGCACCTGCTTTTTCAATTTCTTTAGCAAACAAAACCGTTTCTTCCCAAGTATTTCCTTCTTCTACCAAATCTAGCATGGATAATCGAAAGATGAGAATGAAATCCTCACCTACAGCTTCTCTCGTTTTTCTGATGATTTCCAAAGGGAACTGAATCCTATTTTCAAATTTGCCTCCCCATTTATCCGTTCGTTTGTTCGTTTTTGCTGAAACAAATTCGTTAATCAAATATCCTTCACTCCCCATAATTTCTACTCCGTCATAATTGGCATATTTGGCTAGTTTAGCTGCTCTTACAAAATGCCCGATGGTGCGTTTTATTCCCCATCCGCTCAGTTTCCAGGGTTTGAAAGGACTTACAGGAGATTTTATTGGACTAGGAGCAACTGCCAAGGGATGGTAGCCATAACGACCTGAGTGTAGAATTTGCATACAAATTTTTCCATCTGCATCATGAACAGCTTTGGTGATTTTTTTGTGTTTTCGAGCCTCTCTTTTGTTCGTCATTTTACTTGAGAACGGGGCTGTCCATCCTTGGCGATTGGGCGCTATTCCACCTGTCACCATCAATCCAACTTCACCTGTTGCGCGTTCTGCAAAATAGGCTGCCATTCGCTCAAATCCATTTTTTTCTTCTTCCAATCCGGTATGCATACTTCCCATAATTACTCGGTTTTTGAGCGTTGTAAAGCCCAAATCAAGAGGTTCGAGTAAATGTGGATAGCGCAAGGTTGTCATAGTTTAGTATATTTGTCGATTCTTGTACTAAAATACATTAATTCTAACTTTTTTTGGATCCATTAGGGAGATAAAAATAACGAGTGAGGGATGAAATAGTAAGAATTTGAACCACCATAAACTATAAGAAATGAAAAAGGACAACAAAGTATTTATCGTTTACATCTTAATCATTTTACTATACGGAGGAAGTTATTTGCTCACCTCGGGTAGTTTTGCATTTTCTCCAGAATACACAGATTTTGGTTTGGGACTGATTTCACTGGGTTTGTTTTTCAATAAAAAAATATCCAAATACTCCTTTTTGCTCATTTCATTAGGTTTTAGTTTGTTCTACCTCATAGCTGATGTACAAGGTTTTGCTCTGATTGATCGAGGTGGATTCAATATGCTTAAGAACCTGACAGTCATAGGTTTTTCGCTCATGTTGTTGTGGGACATAAATAAAGGGAGATACAGAACTTTGAGGTTTTTTCTTTTGTTGTTGTCTGTGTCGATTTTAGGATTTTTTGTGGCGCGATTTACCAATCAAGAATTTGCTTTTGGTTCTCAGTTTTCTTTCTACAAAAATGCAGTGTGCTTTTTGTTGATTTCAATTCTTTTGAGTCTCAACTCGGCAAAAAGTACTTTGTCAGTCGGACTAAAAAGAATCATGATTGCAATTGGGTTGTCTTTCTTTACAGAAATAATGACTTATCTCGTAAGGTTGTAAAAAGAGATTCTAGTTTTCTTTCCTGTTACCCTGGCATTTCATAAAAAGAAAAGCTCAAGTTGCCGTAATTTCTTGTTTCTTTAAAGTTGTTGTGATCTTTTGGGATTATATTTTTTTGATGCTCATAAACCAACATGCCACCTGGAACCAATAAATTGTTGTCAAAAATAAGTTGAGGGATATCAAGACCAGCCTCCATGGAATAGGGCGGATCTGCAAAAATCAGGTTGAATTGACGGCTGCAAGTTTTTAGGTATTTAAACACATCGAGCTGGACTGTATGAACTGATTCAAACAAGTCCAATTCTTCCACCATTTTATTGATGAATTTCATGTGGTTTCTGTCTTTTTCTACAACCGTTATGTCTTTTGAACCTCGTGAAGCAAATTCGAGCGAAATACTCCCAATTCCGGCAAACAAGTCCAGTACGATTAAGTCCTCAATATCTACTTGGTTGTTAAGAATGTTGAACAAAGCCTCTTTTGCGAAGTCGGTTGTGGGTCGGGCCGTAATGTTTTTTGGTGCTTTGAATCTTTTTGATTTGAATTTACCTGCTATAATACGCATGAATGTTGTTTGTGTAGCGTGAAAAAATGATGTCTGGCTATCGCATTGAGTTGACTAGCCGCTATAGCATTAAAGGTAATATTTTCTTGGGGAATAAATTGGTTCCAAAAAGACAATGTCTCTTCCTCTTTAAAAATCTCTCCCGAGAGCTGAAATTTAGTTTGGGTCATTTCGAGGCCCTGTTTTTCCATTGCAAGCCCCAAATAATACATGGATTCGTCTTTGTTTTCGAATTCAAATCGATTGAAATAGGTTAGTTTTTTGTCTTGCTTGATGGCTATTTCGTAGCTGTTGGGCGAACTGAAGTTGATGGCAACTCCATCCGAAATACTGTCGCAAAGAACACTAGAAATATGTTTTAACTGTACGGTTGGGAATTTGGAAATAAGTCTGGCATGTAAGTCAGAATCTATTCCAAAACAAGTAACAATGTTTTGGGTATTAAACGGGTCTGATTTTACGAGGTAGTTCTTGGAGATATCAGCTACTTGAGCTAAGTAAAGTTCCGTATTTTCCTCTTGAAAAAGTGCCTTGGGAACTAGCGAAAATAATGAGTTGATTAGTGCAGCACTAATGGTGCTGGGCGAGGCAAGTGATACAATGCTACTTTGCTCAATCAATTGACCAAAATCTCTACCATCTCTAGCAAGATGTTCTATCGCTTCGGGCTTTGAGTTTTGTTTGTTTACAAGCAACAATGAAACTCTGTTTAGGTAGATTTCTATGGATAAATGGAAATCTGGGTAGGATTTTACCTCATTTTCTGACATGTTGTAAAATACTACCATGTTGGCAAGGATTTATTGAGTGATGAATCCGGAATTATTTCCAGTTAGATTTCATGCTTTTTTCGTCTAATCCGCCTAGTTTGAAAACCTCTGTTACATCATAGTCAAACTGAGGTCCGTAAGGAGGTATGGACAGGATTTCTACGTGCAGTGTAGAATCCACAAGTTTGGTGTCTAATCTGAATGTTTTTTTAGAAGTATCGTTTTCTATCGTTCTTTGAACTGTTAATTTATCAATGTCAAATGGGTAAATTCTATTTTGCTTCTCTTGTTCTTCAGCGCTAAACAAATCTTTTGAAACTGGAATTTTTGCATAATCTCTTACAATTAATCCTAGTTTCAATGCATCTACTTCGGTCCAAACTTCTTTCGGGTATTGGTAGCCCAATGATTTTCCTTCTTCTACAGTCATTTTTCTGGAAGGCAAATCTCCTTCTGCTTTCACCAATACTTTGATCGAGTCATTTTTTGCAAATTGAATCAATTCACTGAAACTGCCAGCAAATTTTCTGTACTTTCTATCGTAAGCTTCTTGCAATTTTTGAATGTCTTTTAGCCCTTGTTTGGCAAGGTCTTGTGATTCTTCAACCTCTGCCAAGTAAATGATTCTGTCTTCTACTGTTTTGAAATTTAAAAATAAGTAGAAAAATGACCCAGCAATGAATAAAATAGAAAGGCCTGCTGTTATTCCTCTTGAGATTTTTTGTTGTAAAATGAAAAACAACGAAACAAACCCAAGAACAAACAAACCAATAGAACCATAGATGAAATAGGCGCTTTGTGCCAAATCTGTTCCTCCATTTGAGCTAGCTCCAACTATAAGGCATGAAATTCCTGCCAGGATTAAAAGAATAGAGAAAAGGTACTTTCTTACAAACAACCAAAATTCATCAAAAATATCCATGTAGTTTTATTTATTGCGGGTTTCTTACTGAAACAAAATTAAAAATTTTTTTCATTGAACAAATTAAAATTAGAGTTATTCTCCGTTATTTACATATTATTTAATATTTAACTTATTTTGGGGTAAGTTATCCCTGTAAGCGGTGAGCAAAATGAGTATTTGTCCGTTTATAACTCATTTTTAGTATATGCAACAAGAAAAGTTTGAAGAATTATTAGCAACTCAATTTGAATTTCCATTCACTGAGGATCAATCCAAGTTGATCGTGCAACTTCATGACTTTCTTACATCAACGGGTTCAAAAAGAGTGTTTGTGCTTAATGGTTATGCTGGAACCGGCAAAACTACCTTGGTTTCGGCTTTGACAAAAGTAATCGGGAAACTGAATTACAAAACTGTTTTGTTGGCACCAACAGGTAGAGCCGCCAAGGTTATTTCGTCCTATTCGGGAAGGAGGGCTTTTACCATCCATAAAATGATTTATACCTACAAATATGTTGGAGGTAGAAGTCATTTTGTACTGAAAAAAAATACGCTTTCGAATACGTTATTCATCGTGGATGAGGCCTCAATGATTGGTGATAATTCATACATGGATAAAAAATCCTTGCTCGATGATTTAATGGAGTACGTGTTTTCGGGAAAAAAGTGTAGTGTTCTTTTTGTGGGAGATACTGCTCAATTGCCGCCAGTAGGTGAGGAGCTCAGTAGGGCACTGGATTCAAAGTTTTTGGAGAGTACCTATTATGCAGATTTATTTCAATATCGCTTGACCCAGGTTGTTAGGCAAAAACAGAAGTCTGGTATTTTGTTGAATGCTACGGCAATCAGGAATAAGATTCATGAAAAAGAGTTGCTGCCGGTTATTTCTAATCAAGAATTTTCGGATGTAGTGAAAGTGGTTGGGAATGATCTTCAAGATGAATTGGAAAGTTCTTACGCAAGTTACGGAGTAGAAAACTGCATCGTTTTATGTCGTTCAAACAAAAGAGCCAATCTTTTCAATCAACACATTAGGGCGCGTATCCTTTACAAAGAAGAAGAAATTGATGCTGGAGATTTAATGATGGTGGTGAAAAACAATTACCACTGGCTATCTGATAAATCAAAAGCGGGTTTTATTGCAAACGGAGACATTATTGAGCTGTTAAGAATAAGTAAGATTGAGGAATTGTACGGTTTTAAGTTTGCTTCGGTTGAAATTCGTTTGGTGGATTATCCCGAGGAAGAGCCCTTCGAGGTGAAACTCATGTTAGACGCCATCATGGTGGAAACCACCAACTTGCCTCGTGCACATCTCAAGAATTTATACTTTGAAATAGAAAAAGAATATTTGGATGAATATCCTGGCAAGCGCGAGCGAATGGAAAAAGTCCTGAAGAACCCTTATTTTAACGCACTTCAGGTTAAGTTTTCTTACGCTGTAACTTGTCATAAGTCCCAAGGTGGGCAATGGGATACCGTTTTTATAGATCAAGGTTATTTGACCAAAGAGATGGTAAATCCAGAGTACCTGCGTTGGTTGTATACAGCATTTACAAGAGCAAAAACTAAATTATATTTAGCCAACTTCCATGCCATGTTTTTTGGAGATTCTATCGATTGAGAATAATTCGTTGTGTTGCCGATTCATAGTCAGTTTTAATTTGAACCAGATATATTCCCGATTCCATAATATGCTCAATTCTTTCGATGAAGTCATGGTTTCCCTCCGAAACATTTTTTAAATTGCTTTCTGAGATGAGCTTTCCTTCAGTTGAGAATATTTGAATAGAAACATTCGATGTTTGATTTAGAGTGTAGCTCAGTTTGAAAACTCCATCATTTGGATTGGGATAAACAAGTAGTTTTAAACTTCCTGTACTTTGTTTGTTCAGCTCTGGAATCCCATAGGTGTTTCCTTTCACAATTCTCACTTCAAATAGTTGATTGCTCGCAGAACTTTGCGTTCCAGTATTGGAAAAGAAAATGTTTGGGGCTGTGCTACTTATCCCTCCAAAAATATATCCCACCAAAGCGGTGTCTGCATTCAAGCTATCAAGCTTAATAACTCCGTTGTGGTACCTCGAAATTGTTGTGAGTGGGATAAATTCTGAACCAGCGCCAAGCAAAGCAGGCATAGTAAGTGGGAGTTTGTACTCAGCCATATTCCCTCCTACATCTCTAGTGACTCTGGCGATTGTATTTACAAAAGGAACATTATTATCTTGTGTCATTACACCAGAATTGTCGTAATACTGAGCAATCCCTCCGAAGAAAACGGTGCTCATTTCGGAGTAATACTCTGAGTAAAGAGGAATGTTAGCGCAGTGATAATGATTGTAATATTGACTGAATGAATTGTTTGGAATGTAACCCGAGCTATCTATATTTACACAATTTAGGAAAGGAATGTCCGCATTTTTTTGAAATACACCCGAAAATGCCGTTAATCCCTCTTGGCCGTTTGGCATTATTTGGGGGGTAACGTTGTAATCTCTTCGGTGAAGTTCATTTGTGTCTCGCCAGACTCCTAAGTGTTGAATAGAAAGTGAAGTGCCATTGTCAGAGATTTGGAATTTTCTGATTTCATTGGTGTATTCTTGAATGAATCCAGGTCCATGAGTAGGTCCCATTGGGTTGTATCGTCCAATAAATTTTTGTCCTCCTACGAGGTAGTAGGTATCGTAAATTTTTTCTAATCGGCCACCGGTGACTTGAAATTTAGGGTCAGATATTTGACGAAATAATCCCGTTATAGCAGTGTTGTTCATTACTGCAGAAATCGTTGCTGGAACATCAATTGCAGTGAGTTTATCAAAAGTAGTGTGGTCTGAGAAAGTAGAACTGTAACCGTAACCTCCAATTAAATAAAGAAAATTGCCCTCCTGGAAAAACTCAGCATTTGTTGATTTTACTTGGTCTTGGACGGCTGTAGGTAAACTTGAGATAGACTTGCTCCACGACTGTTTTGTAACAGGATCGACTACGATAAGAAGGTTGTTGTGACCTGCTAAATCAAAACTGGCGAAAGGTTGTCTTTGGTGAAGGCCATCCAGTCTTCCTCCTAATAAAAGCCATTTTCCATTATGCTGGGCAAATGCAAAGGATTGGATTCCTCCCAAAGACGGAATGGCAACAGGCGTGAGTTCAACTTGAAACTCTGCCTTTTGCGAAAAACTTGAGATAGTTGTTAGAAGTACTGCTAGTGCAATGAGTTTGGATTTCATAATTTAAATTTTGATAAAAATAGACATTATGAAAACTATGAAATGTAACAAAAGTTACTTTTTGTTTTTAGCTCAGGTATTCAGTTACGTTATTTTGAATTCTTTTTTCGATGTCAGTTACCTCTGCTTTATGGAATTGTTCTCCAGTAATTTTTTCGTACAATTCGGTATACCTTTCAGTCACTGTTTCAACAAACTCATCTGGAATTTCAGGAATAGATTGACCTTCCAGTCCTTGAAATCCATGTTCTATGAGCCATTCTCTCACAAACTCCTTAGAAAGCTGCTTTTGATCTTCGTTGTTATTTTGTCTTTCTTGGTAACCATCGGCATAAAAATAACGAGAAGAATCGGGAGTGTGAATTTCATCTATCAAGTAAATTGTGCCGTCTTTTTTTCCAAATTCATATTTTGTATCCACCAAAATTAATTCCTGTTTTGCTGCAATTTCGGTACCTCGAGCAAATAATTCTCTCGTATATTGTTCCAATTTCTCGTAATCTTCCTTGCTTACAATTCCTTTAGCAATGATGTCTTCTTTCGAAATGTCTTCATCATGGTCACCGTCATCCGCTTTTGTCGCTGGAGTTATAATAGGAGAAGGGAATTTGTCGTTTTGTTTCATTCCATCCGGCATTTCTACACCACAAATTACTCTTTTTCCAGCTTTGTATTCTCTCCATGCGTGACCCGCCAAATAACCTCTTATCACCATTTCAACTTTAAAAGGTTCGCAAAATAAACCAACAGCGGCATTGGGGTCGGGCGTAGCCTCTAGCCAATTTGGAACAATGTCCTTCGTTTCATTCAAAAACTTTGTTGCGATAGCGGTAAGTATTTGTCCTTTGTAGGGAATTCCTTTTGGCAATACGGCATCAAATGCCGAGATTCTATCTGAAGCAATCAAGACAATTTTCTCATTATTGATGTTGTAAACATCTCTTACTTTTCCTTTGTAAATAGCTGTTTGACCAGGAAAGTTGTAGTGAGTTGAAGTGAGCGTGTTGGCCATGTTTATTATGTTTCTATAGGTTGATGGAAATAAAAAAAGCGTCAAAGTTCAATCTGACGCTTCAAAAATAAGTATTTAATCTAATCTTGAGAATGAATTATTCAAGATGTTTTTAACTGAAAATTATTCTCGTTGATAACTTTTATACGGTAGCTTTCCATTTAAGAAGAGAGTCGTAATTTTCCTTCGTAATGAATTGCTTTTCTAGAGCAGTTTCTATCAATACATCGAAATTGCATAATGAGTAATAACTGCAAACATCTTTAAAGTTGTCTTCAGCTTTCTGAAATCCATAATCCATAATCGATACAACTCCTTTTACTTGGTTTCCATGTTCTTTCACTGCATTTACCGCTAGTATTGAACTACCACCTGTAGAGATTAAGTCTTCGATCAGAACTACCGTCCTTCCTTTTTCCATCACTCCTTCAATCATGTTCTGTAATCCATGACCTTTTGCAGCTGAACGCACATAGGCAAATGGCATGTCGAGTTCCTGTGCCACAAGTGCTCCATGAGCAATTCCACCGGTGGCAACACCAGCAATAATATCTGGTTTGCCGTAAGCTTCCACAGTTAATTCTGCTAATTGCTGACGAATGTATGTTCGTACCACTGGATACGAAAGTATCGTTCTGTTGTCACAATAAATAGGAGACTTAATTCCAGAAGCCCATGTAAATGGTTCTTCTACATTTAGTTTCACTGCTTTTATTTGTAACAAATATTCTGCTACCTTTGAGGCTGTATTTTTGTCTAAAATCATAATCGAGCGCAAATGTATAAAGTTTTTATCAATGAAAGGGTATTTTGGATAGGATTTAACCTTAAAAAATCTTTTATCAAGAAAGATATTTCTTTTACCACTTGTTACTCTTACGAAGAGTTTGATGCAATTGTATCGAGCAAGAAAGGAAATAAAGAATTGTTAGTCAATTTTTTAACTGAAAGATTGATGAATAAAATACTGAAAAAGAGATACCGTATTGTGGAAGCTGGGGGTGGTTTAGTTGTGAATAAAAATCAGGAGGTCTTATTTATTTTCAGAAGAGGCAAATGGGATTTACCAAAAGGTAAGCTGGAGAAACACGAAAAAGTAAAAGCAGGAGCGATAAGGGAAGTGGAAGAAGAGTGTGGAATTTCAAATCCTGTAATACGAGAAGAATTGATTACTACTTTTCATAAATTCAAAAACAAAGGGAAGGAATGCTTAAAGAAGTCCTACTGGTTTGTTATGGATTATGAAGGGGACGAAGAGCTGATTCCTCAGTTGGAAGAAGATATTACAAAGGTAAAATGGATGTCAGTAGATAAGTTTGACAAAGTTTACCAAAATACATTTTCATCAATAGGCGATGTATTAGACGCTTATAGGGAACTAAAAAAGGTTCGAGCTGATTAGTTCGAACCTTTTGATGTTACCTCCTTCTCTGTCTTGGAGGGGTGTTTCGGTTGTTTTGTGTTAGGATAAATTCATCTAATTGTCTTTTGTAAGAATTGAAAGTCAATCCGTTTCTGACCACAAAATAGTTTTGAGGGTCCACAGTATTGCGGTAAGCGCGTTTTGCAAAGGTTAATTTGTAGCTGTCAAAACTAAAAAGATTCATTATTTCAGCCACTTGTCTTGCAGTAAAATTGTTCTGTTGAGCAGTCACACGTAATAGTTGCAGCTTGTTTTTATCAAAACTTTCGTTTCGCACAGCTTGCTTCAGTTGTCTGAAATTTTGCGGATGCATCATTCTCATTCCATTAGCGTTTACTCTTGCAGGTTTTTCAATAATTCTTCTTGTGATTAATCTTTTTCCTATAAGTTGAGTAAATACCTTTGCGTTTCGCTGAATTCGAACTGTGCCGTTATAAATCAGTTGATCAAAGAAAGCGTGTTGGTTTCTTCTTCCTTTTCGGTAAGTTCTTTTGTAGATCTCAATTCCATTTCTACCAGCTCGCATTCTATTAATCTTAAAATCGCTCTCAGATTCGATACTCGTTCCATCTTCCAGAACCACAATATAGGTTTTGAAAGGTTGCTCCTGAACATCAATAAATAATGTGCTGTTTTGTTGAAATGCTTTTCCGTTTACCATCAGAAAAGTCAAAAGGGCCGTAAGTAGTATTTTCGCTTTCATGGTATTTGTTTTTATTCCTCATAGTGAGGAGGTTTGTATTCTGGTTTGTACAAATTCAATTTCCGTGCCAAAATAAAAAGCTGTTCTTCCTTTCCCAATATAATTTGTATCTTTACTTCCAATAAAAAAAAGAAATATCTAGTGTTTAATTACCGATTGTTTTACAAAATATACTACGCAATATTCTTGTTAATTGTCATTGTTTTGACAGGTATTTTGGGATATATGATTATAGAAGGTATGACTTTGTTTGACGCCTTTTATATGACTATTATTACTGTGTCAACTGTAGGGTTTAACGAGGTGGGAACTTTGCATCCCGAAGGCAAATTATTTACCGTGGTTCTTATCGTGTTGAGTTTTGGTACGTTTGCTTATGCGCTTTCGTCCATTTCAAAATATTTATTAGAAGGAGAGTACCGAATTTATTTTAAAGATTACCAAATGAACAAAGAAGTAGAAAAATTGAACGGACACGTAATTGTATGCGGATACGGAAGAGTGGGGACTCAAGCAGTAAGTGAACTTGCGGTTCACGAAAAGAAGTACGTAATTATTGAGCAAAGTCATGAATTATTAGACTCTTTTAGAGCTTCCAAGGAACATCTTTTTATTGAAGGAAACGCTACTTCCGATGAGATATTGGAAAAAGCACAAATCCATTCTGCTTCGGCTTTGATCACTACTTTGCCTTCTGATGCCGACAATTTATTTGTCGTGCTTTCGGCAAAAGAACTGAATCCAAAATTACAAATCATTAGCAGAGCTTCTCAAAGTTCATCGGTAAAAAAACTCAAAATTGCAGGGGCAAACAATGTGATTATGCCCGATTCGCTTGGAGGGGCGCACATGGCTTCCTTGGTCATAACACCAGACGTTATTGAGTTTTTGGATCATATTACAATACAAGGCGAGTCCCAAATAAATTTGGAAGAAATTAATTTTGAGAATATTCCCGAGAATTATAAAAACAAAACAATTTCTGTAATTGCAGGTGACTTTAATACGGGGTGCAACATTGTGGGGTTCAAAACTCCCGAAGGAGAATTTATCGTAAATCCTCGACCAGATGTCAAATTGGTGCCTGGTTCCAAAATGTTTGTGCTTGGAAAGCCTGAACAAATTAGAGAAATAAATAAAATTTTTGGAATAGAACATGGGTAAAAAGTCAATCTTAGTAACTGGATCAAATGGACTATTGGGTCAAAAAATAGTAAACCAACTAAAGCACAGAGCTGACATAGAATTAATTGCAACCTCGAAAGGTGAAAACCGAAGGATTGTTCAGGATTTTACTTACGTTTCGATGGATATTACTTCTAAGGAAGAGGTGGAAGAAGTAATGCAGAAATACAAGCCGCAAGTAGTAATTAATACAGCTGCCATGACGAATGTAGATTCTTGCGAAGACGACCGAGATAATTGCTGGAAGATAAACGTAACAGCTGTTGATTATTTGCTCAAAGAGTCTATCAAGCATCAGTCTCATTTTGTTCATCTGTCTACCGATTTTGTTTTTGATGGAGAAAATGGACCTTACAGCGAGTCAGATGAGCCTAATCCATTGAGCTATTATGCAAAATCTAAGTTAGCTTCCGAGGAATTAATACAAGAGAGTGGATACAAGAATACTGCCATTGCTCGAACCATTATTGTGTTTGGTAATGGAGATAATCTTAGCCGAGGAAATTTAGTTTTATGGGCAAAAGGAGCACTAGAAAAACAATCGCCTATCAATGTTGTGGATGATCAGTTTAGAGCTCCAACTCTGGCGGAAGATTTGGCTAAAGGTTGCATTTTGATAGCAGATAAAAATGCTCAAGGAATTTATCACTTATCGGGTCCTGAAACTATGAGTATTCTAGAAATTGTAAAGAGGATAGGTAAGTATTACAGTTTATCAACGGACTGTGTGACGCCTATTAAAACATTGACACTGAATCAAACAGCGGCTCGTCCGGCAAAAACCGGGTTCGTAATCGACAAAGCAAGAAGAGAATTAGGCTATTCTCCTCTTTCGCTTGAAGATTCGCTTGCTTTTCTGGCCGAACAGATTTAATATATTTGGCAAGCGCTCGCACTTTTTCTATATTTGAGCTTCATCAAAAAAATAATGTATGTTCAAAAAATACCTAACGCTACTTTTTATTTCTATTCCATTCTTGTTTATGGCTCAAGATCAAGGTCTTGCGGTAAGTGAAAGTGAAGAGGTTTTGACAGAAATGTCTACATCAGTTGCTGCGGCTACCGAAACAGCAAAAGAATTAGGGTTAGATGAAAAGATTGACAAAACTTTTGGCGAATACACAGGATGGTTTGTTGAAGGTATTTTTTATGAAATTCCGTTTAGTGATTCACTCAATGTTCCTTGGGTGTTAATTGTGCTCATATTTGGAGCACTATATTTTACTTTGTATTTTAAATTTATTAATGTTCGAGGATTTAAAACTTCCATTAATATTGTTCGAGGAAAATATGATGATTTAGAAGAAAATCATGAGGTAAAATCATCCAATCTATTCCCCGATTCTAAAGAAGATGACGATACAATTGATAATCCGGATACAATTCGCGTTGAGGGAGATCACCATGGAGAAGTTTCTCACTTTCAGGCCTTAACTGCCGCTCTTTCTGCAACGGTTGGTTTGGGAAATATTGCAGGGGTTGCTGTGGCACTTTCATTGGGCGGTCCTGGTGCAACTTTTTGGATGATTTTGGCAGGTTTGTTAGGGATGTCGTCTAAATTTATAGAGTGTACTTTAGGAGTAAAATACCGAGAGATTGGTAAAGATGGAACTGTGTACGGAGGGCCAATGTATTATTTGAAAAAAGGAATTTCCGGACCTGTAGGAAAAGTGTTGGCTGTGTTATTTGCAATCATGTGTATTGGTGGTTCTTTCGGTGGAGGAAATATGTTTCAGGTAAATCAAGCTTTTGAAATGGTTCAGTCGGTTACCGGTGGAGAAAATAGTGTTTTGGCAGGATACGGGGCAGTTTTTGGATTGGTGATGTCTGTTTTAGTAGGAATCGTAATTATAGGGGGGATTAAAAAAATTGCAAAAGTAACTGATAAAATTGTTCCTTTCATGGTTGGGATTTATGCCTTAGCTGTTATCGCTGTATTATTTATGAATTTTGAGTTTATTCCTCAAGCATTCAGTCAAATAATCGGAGGTGCATTTGGATGGGATTCAATTGCAGGAGGTGCAATAGGAGTTGTATTGGTTCAAGGTTTTAAACGTGCTGCATTTTCTAATGAAGCTGGGATCGGTTCTGCTTCCATAGCTCACTCTGCTGTAAAAACAAAAAATCCCTCAAGTGAAGGTTTGGTAGCGCTTTTAGAGCCATTTATCGATACAGTAATTGTCTGTACTATGACGTCTTTAGTATTGGTAATTTCAAACATTAGAGGAAATGTTTTTGAATACGGAGTGAAGGTGACAAAGGGAGTTGAGGTTACTTCTGATGCATTTGCACAATCTATTTCTTGGTTTCCTTATGTCTTAACAGTTGCTGTTGTCTTATTTGCATTCTCTTCTATGATTTCTTGGTCTTATTACGGTTACCAAGCATGGTCATTTCTTTTTGGAAGAAGCAAATTAGTGGGAAACACATACAAAGTTTTGTTTTGTTTATTTGTAATCGTTGGTGCAGCCTCAAGTTTGGGATCTGTAATTGATTTCTCAGATGCAATGATTTTTGCAATGTTGGTTCCTAATATGATTGGATTGGTTATTCTTGCTCCAAAAGTAAGAGCCGAGTTGAAAAAATACATGGGTAAAATAAAAGCCATGAAAGCATAAACAAAATGATTGGAGTCGATTTACCTCCGAATGATTTTTTATTATTCGGATTGAATTTAACGGACCCCACAGATTTTATTTACGATCTGATAATGGGAGTTCTTAGTATGTTTTTTGCCTATAAGATGAATGATCTTCGCACGAAGAATAGATTTGCTAGGGCATGGTTTCGATTCTTTCTGATTTACGGATTAGCCACCTTTTTTTCGGCATTTGGCCACCTGTTCTACAATTATTACCATTTTTATGGAAAACTAATTGGCTGGCTTCTAATACCTCTGGCCATTTACTGGATTGAAGTAGCCATGCTCGAGGCTCATTGGAATTCCAAATTAATAAAAAAAGGAAAACGGCTGTATGAAATGAAACTGTTACTCGTTTACCTCATTTTTGTGGTTGTTTGGACTAGCCTTAATGTGTGGAAAAATCCCTCTTTGTTGTTTTTACCAATTGCCATCAATACTATTTTAGGATTGCTTATTGGAGTGGGTGTTTTTAGTTACCAATTTAAAAAAAGGCTGTCTCCAAGTTTTGCCAGTATATTTATTGGAATTGCCGTAATCTTTCCGTCCGCCTTTATTTTTATTTTCAAAATAAATCTTCATCAATGGTTCTCTAAAAATGACTTTTCCCATCTCTTGATGATAATTGGATTGAGTTTCTTTTATGTCGGGGTAAAGAAAATCTTAACCGAAAACTTAGAGTTTTTAAAAGGTTAAAAGAAAAATCAGTTTTGGAATTTTGAGGGAAATAAAGTAAATTGAAGAATGAATTTCTTTGATAAATACTTTGTTTTTAGCCATTCCGAAAAGAAAGGAATTCTCCTGTTTTTAATTATTATTTTTTTACTCTGCTTTATTTATTGGCTTATTCCGAGGTATTTTGTTCCTGAGCCTAGCGATTATTCTCAAGTCATTGCAAAAATGGAAAAAGCTCAGTTGGATAAGAAGAAGTCCAATCAGGCCCATAAATTTTTATTTAATCCCAATACCCTATCAAAAGATAGTTTGATGCTCTTGGGATTTAGTTCTAAACAGGCATGGAATCTCATAAACTTTAGGAATAAGGTGAAACCTTTCCATTCTAAGAAAGAATTGAGGAAATTGTATGCGATGACCGACTCTTTGTTCGAATCTATTGAGCCACTCTTAGTTTTAGGCGTGAATCAAGATAAAAAAAGCCGGGTAAAAATAGAGCATAGAAAACATGAACTATTTCCATTTGATCCCAATACTCTCTCCTTAGATTCTTTTAAATTACTTGGGTTAAGTGACAAGACAGTTCAGACCTTAGTCCGTTTTCGGAAAAAATCGGGTGGTTTTAATACTAAATCAGATTTGTGGAAAGTATATGGATTGGATGAAGCCAAGAGAAAAGAATTGGAACCTTATGTTTTTATTCAATCGGAACGAAAGAAAGAGCCAAGTAAACAAAGGCTATTAAAGATAGATTTGAATTTAGCGAATAAGGATGAATTGATGGCAGCAAGGGGAATTGGGATTGTGTTTTCTACTAGAATTATAGAATATCGTGATAGAATTGGAGGGTTTGTTTCTGTCAATCAGCTCTCCGAAGTGTATGGAATAGATGCTGATTGGATACTCAAACATGAAGAACAGTTTGAGGTTAGTAATGAAAGTATTCAAAAGATTGATATAAATACCGTAACGTTTAAAGAGTTACTTAGTCATCCTTATTTTTCATATTCTCAAACTCAACTTATTATTAGTTTTAGAGACCAACACGGTAAATTTACTTCGCTAGAACAAATTCAAGAAAATAACTTGATTAAGCCTAAACATTATCGTAAAATTGCACCATACTTAATGATTCAATAAACGTGACTCTTACAGAAAAAATAAAACAAACCGTACGAAATGTACCTGACTTCCCAAAACCTGGAATAAATTTTAAGGATATAGCTCCGGTAGTAGAAAACCCGAGCTTATCTAAGGAAATTGTGCAAGAGTTTGCGAATCAATTAAGAGAAAAAAACATTGATGCAATTGTGGGAGTAGAGAGTAGAGGTTTTATTTATGGAATGCCTCTCGCCCTGGAATTAAATGTTCCGTTCGTTTTGGTAAGAAAAGTAGGCAAGTTACCTTTTGATACAATTCAACATTCTTACGAGTTGGAATACGGAAGTGCAACAGTAGAAATGCATGTGGATTCCATAAAGCCAAACTGGAATGTGTTTGTTCATGACGATCTGTTAGCGACAGGTGGAACAGCAATTGCAGCAGCCGAATTAGTAAAAAAGCAAGGTGGGAATATCGCTGGATTTGGATTTATAATTGAATTAAGTTTTTTAAAAGGGAAAGAAAAATTGTCCGATTTCAGTGAAAATATAATTAATTTAGTAACCTATTAAATAGGGATATAGACATGAATTTTACAGAATCAGAAAACCAAAGAATGGTAAGAGAAATGGCAAGAGACTTTGCCGAAAGAGAAATTCGCCCCCATTTTATGGAGTGGGATGAGTCTCAGGAATTCCCGGTGCCGTTGTTCAAGAAACTAGGAGAGCTAGGTTTAATGGGAATTTTTATTCCTGAAGAATATGGAGGTTCCGGAATGAATTACCATGATTACATTACTGCTATTGTTGAAATATCTAAAGTCTGTGGTTCAATTGGCTTGTCAGTTGCTGCCCACAATTCACTGTGTACGGGTCATATTTACTACAATGGAAGTGAAGAGCAAAAGAAAAAATATTTGCCAAAATTGGCCTCAGCTGAATGGATTGGGGCTTGGGGTTTGACCGAGACAGGTACAGGTTCTGATGCGGGAGGAATGAATACCACTGCAGTAAAAGACGGAGATTACTGGGTTATTAATGGTTCAAAAAACTTCATTACACACGGAAAATCTGGAGATGTAGCTGTGGTCATTGTAAGAACAGGTGAAAAAGGTGATTCGCACGGGATGAGTGCCTTTATTATCGAGAAAGGAACAGAAGGTTTTTCAGCGGGAAAAAAAGAAAATAAATTAGGCATGAGAGCTTCGGAAACTACGGAGCTTATTTTTAATAACTGTAGAGTCCACAAAGATCAACTGATTGGAGAAGAAGGTTCAGGTTTTATTCAGGCTATGAAAGTGTTGGATGGAGGAAGAATTTCTATTGGTGCGTTGTCTTTGGGTATAGCAAAGGGAGCTTACGAGGCAGCATTGAAATATTCAAAAGAAAGAGAGCAGTTTGGGAAACCAATTTCACAATTTCAAGCAATTGCTTTTAAATTGGCTGATATGGCCACTAAGATTGAAGCAGCTGACTTGTTACTGGCAAAAGCAGCTGATTTGAAAAACAGAGGCGAAAAGTTGGTAACGGAATCTGCCATGGCGAAGATGTATTCTTCTGAAATTGCGTGTGAAGTTTGTAATGATGCCGTTCAAATTTTTGGAGGGTATGGTTATACAAAAGATTTTCCAGTAGAGAAGTTTTACAGAGATGTGAAGTTGTGTACCATTGGTGAGGGGACGACCCAGATCCAGCAATTGGTCATCTCCAGAAACATTACGAAATAATTAAAAAACATTTTTAGAAAAAAAGTAAACAAATTGTAGTTAATAATGTTGTGAAACAAAAATGTTATATATACATTTGCAATCCAAATTAAACAGAAGATATGTTAGTAGTACAAGTAAAAGAAGGAGAAAACATTGAGAGAGCGTTAAAACGTTACAAGAAGAAGTATGATAAAACTAAGGTGGTAAGACAACTTAGAGCGAGAAAAGAATATATCAAGCCTTCTGTTGCAAACAGAAAAACGAGAATGAAAGCTGCTTACATCGAAAATAAATTCAGAGACGAAAACTAAATCCTAGTTTTTATCTTCTTAAGATTGAAAACCATTGACTTTGGAAAAAGTAAATGGTTTTTTTATTGCCATATTTTGAGCTAAATTTATACCATGAATTACGTTTTTACAGGACCTGAGTCCTCAGGTAAAACTACCTTAGCTCATGCAATGTCAAAAAAGCTGAATGGAGAATATCTTCCAGAGTTTGCCAGGGAATACATTCAAGATTTGAATCGACCTTATGAGAAAGAAGATTTATTAATCATAGCAAAAGAACAGTTTCGAATAAATGAATTAGCAAAAAAATCAGCCAGTGACTTGCTGTTTGATACAGACTTACTCACAATTAAGGTATGGAGCGAGGAGAAGTACAAGAGTTGTGATTCATGGATTTTAAGCAATCTGAACTCGAATAAGGACTTTGTCTATGTGTTGTGTAAGCCAGATTTTCCGTGGGAATATGACCCTCAAAGAGAGCATCCCAACGAGAGGGAGAGGTTGTTTTTGAGGTACGAAAATGAACTCAAAGAGTTGAACTTTGATTATATGATAGCACAAGGATCGCTGGAAGATCGAATAGAAATGCTTACATCTCTTTAGATTCCATTATTTTTTCTACACATTTTTGTCCGTCAATAGCAGCCGAAACGATCCCGCCAGCATATCCCGCACCCTCTGCACAAGGATAGAGTCCTTTGATTTCTATATGCTCAAAGCTGTCTTTGTTTCTAGGAATCCGAACCGGTGAAGAAGTCCTGGATTCGGGTGCATGTAACACCGCTTCATTGGTAAGAAACCCTTTCATTTTGGATTCAAATTCTAGAAAAGCTTTTCTTAAGTTACGGACAACAAAATCAGGTAACACCTCTTTCAGTTCGACTGAAGTAATTCCGGGGATGTAGCTCGATGCAGGTAAATCAAGTGATTTTCTATCTTGCATGAAATCTACTAATCTTTGAGCAGGTACAGATTGAGTTTTACCAGCTGCTTCCCAACATTTTTTTTCTATTTTTTCCTGAAATTTCAACCCTTTTAGTGCTCCTTCGTGAGCAAAATCGCTTACGTCACTTTCTTTCACTTCTGTTACGATTCCCGAGTTGGCAAACGGATTATTACGTTTACTGGGCGACCATCCGTTTGTCACAACTTCGCCAGGTGAAGTAGCACAAGGCGCTACAATTCCTCCTGGACACATACAAAAAGAAAACACACCTCTTTCTTTTGTGTTGCACACCAATTGATAAGAAGAAGGAGGTAAAAACTCACCTCTTTCTTCGGTTTTGTATTGGATTTTATCAATCATGTTTTGAGGGTGTTCAACTCTCACTCCCAATGCAAAGGGTTTGAATTCGATGGCAATCTTCTTTCTGTCCAATAAGTAGTAAATGTCTCTCGCGGAATGACCGGTCGCTAAGATTATTTTTTTTGCCTTTATGGTTCTAGTTCCGTTAATTTCAATCCCCTCAACAGCTCCATTTTTAATCAATAAATCCGTCATTTTACTGTCGAATTGAACTTCTCCACCGTGAGTAATTATAGCTTCTCTCATGGCAACGATTATTTGAGGTAATTTATTAGTTCCAATATGCGGATGCGCATTAGCAAGTATGTCGGTGTCTGCTCCAAAAGCTACAAGAGTTTCCAATATTTTTTTTACATCGCCTCTCTTTTTGGAGCGAGTATAGAGTTTTCCATCAGAGTAGGTTCCGGCTCCACCTTCACCAAAACAGTAGTTTGATTCTGGGTTGACAATGTGCTCTTTGTTGATTGCCGCTAAATCTCTTCTTCTGTTTTTTACGTCTTTCCCTCGGTCAACAATAATAGGTTTCAAACCCAGTTCTAGCGCTCGTATACCTGCAAATAGACCAGCAGGTCCAGCTCCCACAATAATCACTTGCTCCCCTAATTCCCCTTCTTGAAAATTAGGCTCAAAATCATTTTTAGGAGCTTTTTCATCAATAAATACGAGCAAACGCAAACGGTAAAAGGGCTTCGCTTTTCTAGCATCAATGGATCTTTTTACTACTCTTATAGTTTTAATTCTCTCGATATTAATCTTAAGAGTTGAAGCAGATATGCGTTTTATATTCTCAATGTCGTTCTTATGCGGAGCAAGGGTAATTTCTATTTCTTTTTGCATGGCTTTGTCAGTGTATTTTCATTACTTTTGTAAGTAATTAAACAAAGGTAATTCTAATCTTTACAAAAGCAGGCGAATTACTTACTTAATACAAAACAGAAATAGTATGTCACATCTTATTGCCCCTTCAATTTTAGCAGCAGATTTTGGAAATCTTCAATCTGAAGTAGAAATGGTGAACGAAAGCAAAGCTCAATGGTTCCATATTGATATCATGGACGGAGTTTTCGTCCCCAATATTTCATTTGGTTTTCCGGTATTGAAACAAATTCAAAAACATGCCAAAAAGCCGTTAGATGTTCATTTGATGATTGTAAATCCAGATCAGTTTATTCAAAAGTTTGCCGATTATGGTGCCGAAATACTTACTGTTCATATTGAGGCTTGCGATCATTTACATCGCACCGTTCAAGCCATACATGCTGCCGGAATGAAAGCAGGTGTCGCTCTTAATCCTCACACAAATATTTCATTGCTCGAAGATATAATAGCTGATATTGACTTGGTTTGTTTAATGTCTGTGAATCCTGGTTTTGGAGGGCAAAAATTCATCGAAAACACCTACAAGAAAGTAAAGAAGTTAGGAAAAATGATTGCTGAATCTGGTTCTAAAGCCTTGATAGAAATTGATGGAGGTGTAAATTCTGAGACAGCCCCAAAACTCCTAGAAGCCGGTGCCGATGTTTTAGTTGCTGGTAGCTATGTGTTTAGTGCCCAAGACCCAAAAGGAACTATTGCTGGCTTGGTGGAATTGTCGTAATTTATTTGTTAAGTAAAGCAGTTCAGAATCTCGTTTTGTTTTTTTCCTTAACTTTGTAGCAGCCATGATAAGAAACTCGTACCTAATAAAATCGATCTCCCTGTTTTTAGCATTCTGGATGCTGACTGCATCGGTCGGTTTGTCGGTAGATTTTCATTATTGCGAAGGAGAAATTGTGGATTGGAGTATCTCTGGTTCGGAATTAGTTTGTGAGCATCGAGAAACAAAAGTTGAAAAAAAATCATGTTGTGAAGCGAGTCACAATTTAGTTTGCGATTCGCAAACGAGCAAAACGGATCGAAGTGATTGCTGCAAATCGGGTGAGGCCGAAATCAATGTAAGTCAGGATTTCAATTTGGGTGAGGGAGAAATGGAATTGATAATTCCGTTACTCATTTTTGCTTCCTTTCAGCTCAATGCAGTTAAGCGCGATGGCGATCCATTTTTGTGTGATTTTACACAAGAAAAACCCCCCATTTCTAATCTCAGGCAACTCGCCTTATTTCAAACTTATTTACTGTGATTTTTTAAGGAGACTTTCTTTTACAGAAAGTGAAAATTTATTAAATAAAATTTCAACTTAAACAAATCAGAAAATGAAAACAATCAAATTAATCGGATTGATTTTGTCGCTATTCTTGACAAATCAATCTATTTCACAAACCGTATCCACTACTTTTTTTGTAGATGGAGTGTGCGGAATGTGCAAAGAAAGAATAGAACAAGCAGTGAGAGTAAAAGGTGTTTCCTCGGCAGAGTGGGATGTGAATTCCCTCATCCTCAGTATTACCTACGACAGTTCGTTCGTAAAATTAATCGAATTACATAAAAAAATTGCCAAAGTGGGTCACGATACCGAACTCGTAAAAGCTACTCAAGAAGAGTACGATAATGTTCACGGATGCTGTAAATACCGAGATGAAGAGGTGAAAACTGCTCACCAACCCGAAACTGAATCAGTGTCAGCTATGCCAGAAAGTTTGAAACTGAAAGGCAGAGTGCTGGAAATTGGTAAAAATGGGAGGAAAATACCCGTGTTCAGTGCAAATGTTTTTTGGCTCGAAACCATGAAAGGCGCAACAACGGACGAAAAAGGATATTTTGAAATCAAGAAAAGTAAGGAAGAAACAAAACTTGTAATTAGTTATGTTGGAACAGTCTCCGATACCCTGGAAATATCAGATGAATCCAACATCGAAATTGTTCTTAGCAATAGTATCAAACTCAAAGGTTTTACCGTAATTGAGAGAAGAAAGGGGATAGAAATATCGAAATTGAATGTAATAAAGATGGAAGGTATGAACCGTAAGGAGCTTGCCAAGGCGGCATGTTGTAACTTATCCGAGAGCTTTGAGACCAATCCCTCTGTAGATGTTTCGTATACAGATGCTGTAACAGGAACGAAACAAATACAAATGTTAGGGTTGTCAGGAGCAAATATTCAAATTACGAAAGAATTATTGCCAGATATTCGAGGTTTTTCCTCGGTGTATGGGATGAATTTTGTACCGGGTGACTGGATAGAGAGTATTCAATTGGCAAAAGGAGTTGGTTCTGTTATGAATGGATACGAAAGTATTGCTGGGCAAATTAATGTAGAATTAAAAAAACCTGAGGAATCTGAGAAATTCAATGTCAATCTATACGCAAATCAGGGTGGAAGACAGGAGTTTAATACCAATTTTAAATTCAAACTGAACGACAAATGGTCAACGGGATTCTTACTTCATTCGAGCGTAAGGACCACAGAAAATGATGTCAATTCTGACGGGTTTTTGGACATGCCTATGATGCAAAACTTTATTGGAATAAATAGATGGCAATACCGAAATGATACAACTGGCTGGATGGGGCAGATCGGAATTGAGGCAGTAAGTATGAGTAATACCGCTGGTCAAATAGATTTTGATAGAGACCAGACTATAGATACGCTGAGTCCGTGGGGAGCAACCACCGACATTACCAGAGTGAGAGGATGGTTTAAAACAGGAAAAGTCTTCAAAGAAGATCCAGGGAAAAGTTTTGGGTTTCAACTCACAGCCTCAGATTACAATCAGAATTCATTATTTGGAACGACACAATATAAGGCAAAACAGACTTCTGGATATGCAAATTTTATTTTTCAAAATATAGTGAATACAACCGACCATTCTTATTTCGTGGGGGCTTCTGTTTTAGTAGATGATTACAAAGAATCGGTAGATACGACCTCTTACGACAGAGTAGAAATAACACCGGGAGTTTACGGAGAATATTCCTATTCGGGAGGTAAAAAATTCAAGGCAGTTTTGGGTGCTCGGGCGGATTATAGTAATCTTTTTGGTTTTTTCTTTACTCCAAGGATTCACATGAAATATGATCTCAATGAGAAAACAATTATTAGATTGGCAGCGGGAAGAGGACAGCGAACGGCTAATATTTTTGCGGAGAATCAAGGATTGTTTGCTACCTCCAGAAGCATTATTGTCAATGGAAACTCAAATGAAGAAACTCCTTACGGCTTAAAAGCTGAAGTAGCTTGGAATGTAGGAGTAAATCTAGTGAGAGATTTTGATATTGCAGGCAGGGAAGGTTTAATTTCTATGGATTTATACCGAACACAGTTCCAAAATCAAATTGTAGTGGATTGGGAGAATCCCGATGAGATTTCATTTTACAACTTACAAGGACTTTCTTATTCCAACAGTTTGCAAGTCCAGTTGGATTATGAGCTTTTACCCTTGTTAGATATAAGATTGGCCTATCGTTATTACGATATCAAGACTACCTACAATGACGTGTTACTCCAGAAACAGTTGGTCGCCAGAAACAGAGCATTTGTTAACTTAGGCTATGAAACAAAAAGCGAATGGAAGTTTGATTTTACCTTGAATTGGATAGGGGAGCAGCGAATCGCCTCCACCCAAAGTAATCCAGAAGTATTTCGGTACAGAGAAAAATCGCCTTCTTACTTTTTGTCCAATGCACAAATCACGAAAGTATGGAGTAAGAAATTTTCGACCTATTTAGGGGGAGAAAATATCTTTAATTTCCGTCAAGACAGACCAATTTTGGATAGCGACAATCCTTTTGGAAATAACTTTGATAGCTCATTGGTTTGGGCTCCAATTTTTGGTCGAAATATTTACGTTGGGCTGAGGTATACAATTGAATAGATTGTGTGATGTGAAAATTTCGAAATAGCTAAACAAAAAAAAGTGCCTTGATATTTCAAGGCACTTTTTCGTTTTCATTCTATGAGTGGAATTTGATTTTTCGGTGTTTATTTACTCATTTCCTCTGCTAGTTTGAGTGCGTTGTAAGTATTAACAACACCATCACTTACAGATAGTTCTCTAAATCTCACCTTCTTTTTGGAGCCAGGGGTTTTTACCTTTTTCTTTCCTTTGTTGGTAGCCGACTTTATAAGAATTTCCTTCATTTGTACGGCCGTTAGATCAGGGTAGTAACTCCAAACCAAAGCAGCCACACCACTTACTACAGGAGCTGCGAAGCTAGTGCCTTGCGATACTTGGTATTTGCTTTTCACATCGGTCGATACTACATCTTGTCCAGGAGCAAAAATATCTACGTTTTCGTTACCAAAATTTGAAAAATCAGCGGGTAATTTCTTTTTGGTATGAAATGTAGAGGCACCCACACAAACGAGGTTGTTTACTTTCGAATTGTCGAGAAGTATGTCACTCGGAAAGTTGGGAGAAGAATCAATGTTTTTGTTGTCGTTTCCTGCTGCATGAACCAAAAGGACACCGTTTTCTTCGGCATATTTAAATGCATCATCTACCATTCCTTTGTTTGCGGTATAGGATTTTCCAAAACTCATATTAATTACTTTGGCACCATTGTCTACTGCGTATCTAATGGCTAAAGCAATGTCCTTGTCGTATTCATCTCCATTGGGCACGGCTCGCAACGACATGAGAGAAACATTGTTTGCGATTCCATCAATACCCAAAGAGTTTTTTTGGCTTGCACCAATAATTCCTGCGCAAAAAGTACCGTGAAAAGCATCAGGGCCAGTTACGTCATTATTGCCATATTTATAGTCAGTAATGTCATCTGGATTGTCACCTATAATATCTGCCCGAGGAGTAAATTCAAGATTGTAGTAAGCCGATTTCTCTGCTTCAAAATGATCGCTCGCTTCCTTCATGCCTTGTTTGGTAAGTCCTAGTTTTGCGTAAAAAAGTAGTTTTCTTTTCAGTTTTTTTGAGAGTTTACTCGTGGTCGTAGTGTTTTTTACTTCATCAATAGTAGAGACAGTGGCATTTTCCATTCTTCCCAACGAATCGTATAGGTCAGAAATAAAAATATGAATCTGTTCCATTTGTATAAACTGTTCTTCGGCCTCTTTCTGTTTATTTGTTATCTCCACTTTCATTTTGTGGTATTCAGCAAAGTCTTTCTTTTCAGACTCCTGAATTTCCGTTTCCGATTTATTCTGGAATTTTTTATTTAATTCTCGATACAAACGCGTAATTTCTAAAGGAGCTTTGTCAATATTCTCTCCTTTGGAGTTTCCAAGAAAATTCCAGCCATGAATATCGTCAATATATCCATTGTTGTCATCGTCTAATCCGTTTCCTGGAATTTCGTTCTTATTTACCCAAATGTTGTCTTTTAAGTCTTCATGATTCACATCGATTCCAGCATCTATCACGGCCACTACAATATTTTTTTTGGGAGTTTTACCTGTCAGTAGCTCTTCGTAGGCCTTGTAGGTATTGGTTCCCATCATTTTTCTGGAAATATTTTTCGATTGCCAATTCAATATTTTCTCATCATAAGAAGTTACATCTTTTGTTTGAGATTGTCCAATGAGCGAACACATCAGGAAAATGGAAGTGAGGATATAACTGCTTTTCATAATGGGTGTATTATTTTGTTTGTATGATTTTTTCAACCGATTCAATTACGGTTTTGGTCACTCTATCTATTTGTTCGTTTGTTAATGTAAAATATACTGGTAAACTAATTTCGCAGGCATAGTTGGAGTAGGTTTGTGGAAATTTCGCAATGGAGTAATTTTCTTTAAAGGCAGTGAGCATTGGAATTGGAAGATAATGAACATTTACTGCGACTTGTCTTTCTGATATTTCCTGTATTATGAGGTCTCTTTCAGTTTCCGATATTCCATTGACTCTGAATAAATAAAGGTGAAAAGATCCTGTTTTGTTCGTTTGTTCGAAGACTGGAGTTTTTGCCCAACTATATTCAGAAAAAGCCTCGTTATATCGAGTCATTATTTCTTTTCGCCTTGCCAGATTTCCTTCGTAACGCGCCAGTTCTACTAATCCCATGGAGGCTTGAATATCCGTCATGTTGCATTTAAAACCAGATTCTACCACATCGTAGCGCCAAGCGCCCAGTTGCATTTTGCTAAAGGCATCTTTGCTTTGACCATGCAGCGACATGGTTTTTAGTTTTTTTCTTAATTCCTCATTATCAAATGGCTCTGGCATGTTCAAGGCAATCGCTCCTCCTTCTGCAGTGGATAGGTTTTTTACGGCATGAAATGAAAAAACTGATACATCCGCAAGACTTCCTGCTCTTTTTCCATGATACACCGCCCCAATACTATGAGCCGAATCCGAAACCACAGCAATTCGTCCCAATTTTTTTTGGATTTCGTTTCTAGGTTTAAACAAACTCTTAACTGCTGGTGAATTAATAAGTGCGTAAATTTCGTTGTAATCGCATGGTAGTCCCGCGATATCTACCGGCATAATTATTTTGGTGTTTTCTGTAATCGCCTCTTTTATTTTTTGCACATTTATATTGAAATCGGCTTCATTTACGTCCACCATCACCAGTTTGGCACCGCTGTGTACAACCACATTAGCCGTAGCGCAGTATGTGTAAGCAGGAATGATGACTTCGTCACCTTCTCCAATTCCCATCCAGCTAAGTAAAAGTTGAATTCCGGGAGTGGCTGCGCTCACACAAACAGTAGCTGGATTTCCGCAGTAATTACTTAGTTCGTTTTCAAATTTCAAAGTCTTTGGCCCTGTTGTAATCCAACCCGATTGAAGCGTATCAATTACTTCGTCAATTATTTTTTGGTCTATTCTTGGAGGTGAGAATGGAATCATTTTTTTATCGTATTTTTAGCAAGATAAAAGTAAGAAATAATCTTGTAGCTTTCTTATCGTTCTTCTTTTTAATAACACTCTATTTATCTGTGAATTTAGAATTAGCCACCGAAAAACTCAAAAACTATTGTGCCTATCAAGAACGTAGTCACCAAGAAGTAACCGATAAGTTGTACAAACTCGGATTGCATAAGAATGAGGTGAACGAGGTGATTACGCGGTTAATTCAAGAAGATTTTTTAAACGAACAAAGATTTGCAGAAGCTTTTGTTTCTGGAAAATTTAACATAAAAAAGTGGGGAAAAGTAAAAATTAAAGCTCAGTTGAAACAAAAAAGAATTTCTGACTTTTGTATAAAAAAAGGAATGGAGGAAATTGAGGAAGGTGATTATTTTGAAACCTTAACCTACTGGGTAGAGCGAAAGAATAGAGAGATAAAGGAGGAGGATGAGTTCAAAAAAAAGGGCAAAATTGCTGCTTTTGTGATTCAAAAGGGATTTGAGTCGGGGCTTGTTTGGGAGCACTTAAACGAATACGAGTGAGTTATCTTACCAAGTTGATTTCACCAACTATTTGTTTGATGGTTCCTTCAGAAGATTTGACCCTCATTTTAAACGGATAGCACCCTACTGGAACCATCCTTCCTGAGTGCAAACCGTCCCACCCAGCATTTATGTTGT
>CBFHPW010000001.1:0-278476 GCA_965657945.1 Flavobacteriales bacterium | reverse complement strand
CTAACAGAAAGATGGTATTTTCAGGAACTAGATAAAAGGTATGATCCTTCCCAGGACAAAGTTTTATTGGATACAATGAGGGGGATTGAGAATTGGAGCAGAGCCATGAACGGTAGCATGAGTTTGTCCGCCACCACTAAGCTATACGGCTTTTATCAGTTTGCAAATTTTGCAAAAGGAAAAAGACAAACACTTGTACGCCATGTGCTTACACCGAGTTTATCCTACAATTTTACACCGTCCCTCAATACTTATTCTGACACTCAGTATATCAATGTAAACAATGTAATTCTTCCTTACACTCCCCTTCAGTTAGGAGTATATGGAGTACCTCCCAGAACTTCATCGGGTGCAATTGGACTTAATCTTACCAACTCTTTTGAGATGAAAATAAAAACTAAAACTGATACAGGTATGGTTTATAAAAGGGTTAAACTTATTGATAACTTAACGCTTTCGACAAGCTATGACCTCATCCGAACAGAATTTAAATTATCAGACATAAACGTAACAGGTCGGACTACCTTATTCAAAACAATCGGGCTGAACGGAAACATGAGATTTAATCCTTACGCGCTAAACGATACTTCGAGGACTGAACGAATCAATGAATATGAATATGTTAAATCGGGTAAATTAGCCAGAATGACAGATGCAAATTTAGCTGCAAGTTTTAGTTTGTCTCCAGAAACTTTTAGAAAAAAGAAGTCTGAAGAAGAAAAGAAACCAGAAGAAATCAACCCGTATGACATTCCTTGGAATGCTTCTTTTACTTATAATTTGAATGTACGAAACTTTGTAAATTCAGCAAGTGATAAAGATACAACAACCTATATCCAAACAGCTGGAGCAAGCGGATCCATTACTTTTACACAAAACTGGCGAGTAGGATTCAACTTAAACTACGACATCACAAACAAAGAGTTATCTTACACATCATTAGATATTTACAGAGACTTACACTGTTGGGAGATGAGACTTAGTTGGGTTCCTTTTGGTCCACGTCAAAGCTACAACTTTCAGATCAATGTAAAATCTTCCATCCTACAAGACTTACAATACAAAAAACAATCTCAGCCCAACGAATTTCGTTAAGTCTTTCTCATTCTTGAATTATTCTTCTAAATTTGATAAAACGGAACAACTCTATGAAAAAAACATTCCTTTTAGTGGTTATTTCCTGTCTACTTCTGAAAGGATATTCTCAGACCGAAACAGAAAAATTGATAACAAAAAATTGGACTATTTCCACGAATCTAATTTCCCAACCTTATTTATTTTTGCCAAAAAATAGACTTCCCAATGTTTTTACCGGAGTGGGAATAACCCGCTATTTTGGAAAGATTGGAATTCGACTAAACTACTACCATTTCGACAATAACAAATCGAGCTTATTTCTTCTTGATAGTAATTTGGTGAATGAACATTCTTTTTCCAGAGAGAATGTAGTAAAAATTGGAATGGAGTACAAGAAAAACTATGCTGACATAATCGCATTGCGATTTTTTGCCGATTATGCTTACATCCCATATACTTCTGAATCAGAAATTTACGAAGACCGACAAACCCCTATTCTGTTTAATGAAAACAAAGGAATTTGTCACGGTGCGATTGTTGGGTTAGGAATCGATTGGAAATTCTCGGAGCATTTTTCTCTGGGCGCAGAAACAAGAATCGATTTTTTATTTTACAAACAAAATCAAAAAATTCAAAATTTTAAGAACGGAAATACCGTTGAATATCAAGTTTCGGCTAACACCATGAATTTAAGGCTAATTGGAAACGTCAGCTTTAATTACCATTTTTAATTTATTTCATGAAATCACACTTTTTAATACTTTTAAGCGTAATACTCACTTTCTCAAGTTGTAGATCAATAGCCCAATCGTCTGTTTACGGTTCCAAAAGCAAAAAAGCTGAGGAGCTTTTTAAAAAAGGATACACAGCTTACAGAAATAGTTACGGTAGCGATGAAAAACTTCAAGAAGCTAAAAACTACCTACTGAAAGCCATTAAAAAAGACCCGGAATTTGCGGCAGCTTACCTACTGATGGGAGAAATAGAAATTGCAAAAGGTGATTTATCAAAAGCAATTGACTACAAAGAACAAGCGCTTTCAATCAATCCCGAATATTCTAAAAATGAGTATTTTTATTTGGCTCGTTTGTTAATGAGAGCGGGAGAATATGAAAAATGCAAAAAAAATTCGTTGAAATTTTTGACTTTCAAAAACACCAATGTGAATTTTCAGTCAGAAGCCAGACAAATGACTGTTAATTGTGATTTTGCTTCGGAAGCTATACAATCTCCAGTTCCTTTTAACCCCAAAAATTTAGGTAACAACATTAATTCGGACAGACCAGAATACTTTCCCACTTTTACGGGAGATGGAAATACAATTTTGTTTACACGAAGAGTACTGGAGCCCCGAGCAATTAGAAGAGGTGGACAACAAGAGGATTTTTTCACCAGTTACAGGGAAAAAACAGAATGGAAAGAAGCCACTCCACTTGCCAACAGTATCAACTCTTTTTTTAACGAGGGAGCACCTACCCTTTCGTCCGATGGTAATTTCTTGATTTTTACTTCTTGCCAAGGAATTGACGGGAAATATGGGGACAACCGAACCGGGAAAGGAAGCTGTGATTTGTTTTATGCAAGAAGAATAGGAAATAAATGGGGAAAGCCAAGAAATTTAGGTTCTAAAATCAACACTCGACACTGGGAGTCTCAACCTTGTTTTTCGGCAGATGGCCGAACTCTGTACTTTATCAGAGCAATAAAAACTGGAAGATCTCTTGATCCCGACCAACAAGATATTTATGTTTCTAAGCTACAAAATAGCGGTTACTGGACGGAACCCAAAAAACTGTCGAACACAATTAACACACCTTTACGCGAAGAATCCGTATACATTCACCCTGACGGTCAAACACTTTATTTTGGCTCAAATGGGCATCCAGGAATGGGCGGTATGGATCTGTATTTCTCTCGGTTGCAAGAAAACGGAGAATGGGGAAAGCCAATTAATTTAGGTTATCCCATTAATACAAGCCGAAATGAAAATAGCATTGTGGTTTCGCCTGACGGAAATTTGGCCTATTTCGCTTCAGACCGCGAAGGAGGTTTTGGAGATTTAGACTTATATTCCTTTGAGCTTCCAGAGAAAGCAAAACCCATTTATGCTTCGTACATGAAAGGAATTGTGTATGATGAGGAAACGAAAGAAAAACTCAGTGCCACTTTTGAAATAATTGATATTGCAACCAACGAAGTACTACTCATTTCTAATTCGGATCCTGTTACAGGCGAATTTTTGGTAAATATTCCTACAAACAAGAATTTGGCGATTAATGTGGCAAAAAAAGGGTATTTCTTTTTCTCAAAAAGCTTCTCTATAAATACCACGAAAAAACCTCAAAACACAGATATTCCTTTGAGTAAGATTAAAGTAAGCGAGAAGCCATTTGTTCTTGAAAATATCTTTTTTGATGTTGCGAAGTTCAATTTAAAACAAGAATCTCGCGCAGAACTAGACAAATTGTATGAATTAATGGTTCAGAACGAAGCTGTGAAGATAGAAATTGGAGGTCATACAGATAGTGATGGAAACGCTCAAAAAAATCAGGAACTTTCAGAAAAAAGAGCCAAATCAGTTGTTAATTACCTAGTATTGAAAGGAATTAAACTCTCGAGATTGACCTATGCAGGCTATGGTTCTACTAAGCCAAGAGCAAAGAACAATTCAGAAAAAAACAAAGCCCTTAACAGGCGAACTGAGGTAAAAATAATTGGCGCTTAAGCTTGAATCCAAAAAAAATCAATTCAAAACAAAGGCTCACAAACTGTCTTGTTTTTTTAACAAAATAGCCAGCAAAGGACTAGGAACTGACCCTAATTGTTTCATTTCTCTTGATATTAATCTATCTTTGCAAGGTTAAAACTAACCTATGAATAGTAAAAGAAAAAAGAGCGAAGCACTCAAATATCATAGCCATCCCAAACCAGGAAAAATCGAGGTAGTACCAACAAAAAAGTATTCATCTCAAAGAGATTTATCTCTCGCCTACTCGCCAGGAGTAGCGCAACCTTGTTTGGAAATAGCAGAAAATAAAGACGATGTATATAAATACACCTCAAAAGGTAACCTCGTAGCGGTTATCTCAAACGGTACAGCTGTATTGGGACTAGGAAATATTGGCCCTGAGGCCTCCAAACCTGTGATGGAAGGAAAGGGAGTGCTGTTTAAAATATTTGCAGATATTGACGTTTTTGACATCGAAGTAGACACAGAAAACGTAGATGAATTTGTGGAAACTGTGAAACGTATTGCCCCTACTTTTGGTGGTATAAACCTGGAAGACATTAAAGCTCCTGAAGCTTTTGAAATAGAAAGAAGACTGGTTGAGGAACTAGATATTCCTGTGATGCATGATGACCAGCACGGTACAGCAATTATTTCTACTGCGGCCTTAAAAAATGCCATTGAAATCGCAAAAAAAGATATTGCCAAAGTGAAAATTGTGGTAAACGGAGCGGGAGCTGCAGCAATATCCTGTACAAGATTGTATATTTCTCTTGGAGCAAAAAAGGAAAACATCGTCATGTGTGATAGCAAAGGTGTTATCCAAAAAAGCAGAAAGAACTTAACTTCACAAAAAGCTGAATTCGCAACAGACAGGGAAGACATGCATACGTTGGAAGATGCGATGAAAAATTCGGATGTATTCGTTGGGCTTTCGAAAGGAAATATTGTTTCTCCTGAAATGCTAAAGTCCATGGCCAATAATCCCATTGTATTTGCAATGGCAAACCCCGAACCTGAAATTGAATATGACTTAGCAATTAAAACGAGAGATGACATTATCATGGCAACGGGTAGATCTGACTATCCGAATCAGGTAAATAATGTTCTTGGTTTCCCTTTTATATTTAGAGGTGCACTTGACGTAAGAGCCACTAAAATTAATGAGGCAATGAAGATGGCAGCAGTGCATGCTTTGGCTGATTTGGCGAAAGAATCCGTACCGGAGCAAGTAAATATCACCTACAATGAAGTAAATATTTCATTCGGAAAAGACTACATCATACCGAAACCATTTGATCAGCGATTAATTTCTGAAATACCTCCTGCCGTGGCAAAAGCAGCTATGGAAAGCGGAGTGGCGTTGCAGCCCATTACAAATTGGGAAAAGTACAAGCATGATTTGGAAGACAGATTGGGAACTGGAAACAAAATTGTTCGTTTGTTGCATAATCGAGCAAAGGCTCAACCAAAACGAGTAGTGTTCGCAGAAGCCGATCATTTAGATGTATTGAAAGCTGCTCAGGTTGTGTATGAAGAAGGGATTGCGATTCCAATTTTGTTGGGAGACAAAGAGACGATCGAAGAACTGATGGATGAAATTGGTTTTGACAGTAAAATTGAAATCATTGATCCTAAATCATACAAAGAGAGAAAAAGAAAAAGAATTTTTGCAGAAAAATACTGGGAATTGCGTCAAAGAAAAGGGGTAACCATGTTTGATGCAGATAAAATAATGAGAGAAAGAAATTACTTTGCTACCATGATGCTCAACGAAGGAGATGCTGATGCTTTTATCTCGGGTTATGCCAGAAAGTATTCTACTGTTTTGAAACCTTTGATAGAAATCATACCAAAAGTAGAAGGAGTAGATAAAATATCCTCAACAAATGTAATGCTAACCAAAAGAGGTCCCATGTTTCTTTCCGATACAGCAATTACACCTAACCCTACAGGGAAAGATTTAGCGCTTATCGCAGAAATGACTGCCACTGTTGTGAAAATGTTTGGGATTACTCCTGCCCTAGCTATGTTGTCTTATTCGAACTTTGGTTCGGCAGATAATCACACATCAAGAAAAGTAAAGGAGGCTATTGCCATACTGCACGAATGCTGTCCTGATTTAGTGATTGATGGTGAAATTCAAGCGGACTTTGCCTTGAACCCGGAAATGTTAAAAGAAAAGTTTCCTTTCTCTAAATTGGTTGGAAAAAATGTAAACGGATTGATATTTCCTAATCTTGATTCTGCAAATATCAATTACAAACTACTGAAAGAACTAAACGGAATAGACTCAATAGGTCCAGTGATTATGGGACTGACAAAACCAGCACATATTTTACAACTGGGTGCAAGTGTAGATGAAATCGTAAACATGACTGCATTGGCAGTAGTGGACGCACAAAACAAAGAAAAATTAGAGAAATAATAGAAAATGGCAATAGACAAAACAAACCCATGGCATAAGGTGGCAATAGGAAAAGAAACTCCAGCCGTGGTAAATGGAATTATAGAAATTCCCAAAAATACAAGAGCAAAGTACGAGTTAGATAAAGAATCAGGAATGTTATTGATGGATAGAGTAATTTTCTCTTCTATGCATTACCCAGCTAATTATGGATTTATTCCACAAACGTATTGTGATGACAAAGATCCGTTGGATATCATGATTTTAAGCCAGATAGACGTTGTTCCTATGTGTATTGTTTCTGCTAAGGTTATTGGTGTTATGAGAATGATTGATGGAGGTGAAATGGACGATAAAATTATTGCCGTTGCAGAGCATGATATGAGTGTGAATCACATGAACGACATTTCGGATCTTCCTGCTCACTGGATTAAAGAATTGCGTAACTTCTTTGAAGATTACAAAAAATTAGAAAATAAAGAAGTACAGGTAGAAGAGTTTCAGGACGCAGCTACTGCGAGAAAAATCATTGAAAAAAGCATGGAAGACTACAAAGAGTACGTTGAAAACATATAGCCTACTTTTAGCAAATACTACTGACAAAACACCTAAACTGGCAGCTTAGGTGTTTTTTTATGTAACTACGTATGTAACTTGTTCTTCAGCTATTTCCACATGTTCAAACTCTTCCCTTGCTTGATTCAAAAAAGCAGGATAGTCCTCTTCGGAATAGCGGGCAGAAAAATGCCCAATCAATAATTTATTTACCTTGGCTTTATTTGCAATCAAAGCAGCTTGTTTCACTGTCGAATGAAATGTTTTCTTTGCTAAGGCTTGTTCTTTTTCTAAAAAAGTAGCTTCGTGGTACAACAAGTTAACTTGCTCTATAATTGGGATAATTTTTTCTCGGTAAGCAGTATCAGAACAAAAAGCGTAGCTTCTTGCTTTTTCTGGCGGAAAAGTAAATGTTTCATTCGGAATGATTTCACCAGACGAAGTCTTAAAATCGTCTCCCATCTTTATTCCCTCAATTTTGTAATGAGGAACCTCATAAAACTTGAGCTTTTCGGGTTTTGCCTTTCTCGGACGCGGTTTTTCCTTTATCAAAAAACCATTTGTCAGAATTTTATGTTTCAAAGGAATTGTGTGGACTTCCAAATTCTTGTCTTCAAAGATTTTCTCAGAATCTTTACTTGACAATTCGTGAAACACTAACTTATAACGTAACTGGGTGTAGGATGCTCTGAGCTGAATGTTTATGATTTCCTCTAATTCTGAGGGAGCATAAATGTGCAAATCTGCAACTCTTCCTAATAGATGCATAGAAGAAATTAAGCCAACCAACCCGAAGTAATGATCACCGTGAAGATGAGAAATAAAAATATGACTTATTTTTAAGAAACTAACCTTTGCTCTTCTCAATTGAACTTGTGTTCCCTCCCCACAATCTATCAAAAAATACTTGTTAGAATAATGAACTAACTGAGAAGTGGGTCTTTTTTTCAGGGTAGGCAAAGCACTTCCGCTTCCCAATATTGTTACTTCAAACTTGTTCATTCTGTCATATTTCTTTTTAAAAGATTCTATTGCCTAAGGTCAATCTTGGGTTTGTAATTTCTTTACTTCTTCGTAACGAAAACAATCCGTAACATGATCGTTTACCATTCCCACGGCCTGCATAAATGCATAGCAAATAGTAGATCCAACGAATTTGAACCCCTTTTTTTTCAGTTCCTTGCTCATGGCATCGGATTCTGAAGAAGTAGAAATTGCCGTAGCATGAGTTGTCAGATTGTGGATGATCACTTTGTAATTTACAAAACTCCAAACAAACCTCGAAAAACTTCCTTCTTCCTCTTGTAACTTGAGGTAAGCTTGAGCATTGGTTACTGCTGCCCTAATTTTTAGTCTGTTTCGAACAATTCCTGAATCCAACAATAATTCTCGAATCTTTGTTTCCTTATATTGGGCGATAATTTCTGGGTTCAACCCATCAAAAGCTCGGTAGTAACCTTCCTTTTTTTTGAGAATGGTTATCCAACTGAGTCCGGCTTGGGCACCTTCTAATAGTAACTGGGCAAATAACTCTTGATCATCAAAAACTGGAACTCCCCAGTGCTTGTCATGGTAACGGACATACAAGGGGTCTCTTCCACACCATGAGCACCTGTTCATACAACTTATTGGTTAATTTTATTTAATACGCTTTGTGGAATTAGTTTACTCAACATCTCATCTTGACCTTCTTGAAGTTCAAAATAAGTCCAAGTCTTTTGATTATCAGCCGACATGGCAATAATTTCTTTTTCCGAATCAATAATTATTTGATTTTTTTCTACCACTATTTTTACATCTTCTTGGTTATATGATTTGTACAGTTCTGTCTTAAACATTTCTATATTTGCCATTAATGTTTGGGACAAAGTCATGGTTAATTGACCTTCATACTTAATTTGACAATAGGCATCGTCTCCATCTTTTACAATTTGTGACAAAGAAACAGGGGAAATATCCTCTACCTTCATTTCAAGGCCAGATTCGTACAGAGACTTGAACATATTCACCATTGTCTCTCTCGGAACAACCTCAAATAAACGAGGATTTGTCATGGAAAGCATATTGGCATAATCTCTGTCGTTCATGTATCCAAAATAAACATCAAGATCTTTTTCAAAAGTCGACATTAACTCAGGATTAGAGTTGCTAGCAGAATTGGGTGAACAATTAGCAAACGAGGCAAGAACTACTGTTACAACAAACAGACGAAGTAAACATTTCATAATTATTTTCTTTTAGAAGCTAATAAAGTGTTTTTTAATAATGAGGCAATTGTCATTGGTCCTACTCCACCTGGAACGGGAGTAATGAAAGAACATTTTTCAGAAACTTCGTCAAATTTAACATCACCTTTTAGGCAGTAGCCTGATTTTTTAGACTTATCTGCAATTCGTGTAATTCCTACATCAATCACCACTGCATTATCCTTTACCATATCTGCTGTAACAAACTCAGGTTTTCCGAGAGCTACAATTAAGATATCTGCCATTAAGGTAAGTTCCTTTAAGTTGACAGTTCTACTGTGTGTCAATGTAACCGTACTGTTTCCCGGATAAGAGTTTCTTCCCATCATGATACTAATTGGTGCTCCCACAATATTACTTCTTCCTACCACTACACAATGTTTTCCCGAAGTTTCGATGTTGTATCTTTCTAGCAGTTGTAAAATTCCAAATGGTGTTGCGGGTAAAAATGCAGGTAGGTTTAAAGCTGTTCTACCAATATTTTCGGGATGAAACCCATCCACGTCTTTTTTGGGGTCAATTGCTTGTGTTACTTTTTTCTCGCTAATATGATCAGGCAGAGGTAATTGAACGATAAAACCGTCTATCTCCGGATTGTGATTTAACTTATCAATTTTATGCAGCAATTCTGCTTCTGAAATCGTATCGGGCAATCGAACCAAGGTACTTTCAAACCCTACTCGTTCACAAGCAATTACTTTTGCGTTTACATAGGTCTTACTAGCCCCGTTGTTACCTACTAGTACAGCCGCTAAATGAGGAATTTTTTTTCCTTTTGATTTTAAATAGTCCACCTCCTCTTTGATTTCATCTTGAATCTCGAGCGAAGTTTTTTTACCGTCAATTAATATCATTTTATATGAGTCTTTGGTCGCTGGTTCTAGGTAATTAGTCAAAAGAAATTGTCGACTAACGACCCGAATCTGACGACTGATTTACATTTTACCTTTTTGCAATTGTTTCATTTGTTTCATCATTCCCATCATCCCCTTTTTATTATTCATCATTTGCATCATCTTGCTCGTGTCTTTAAATTGTTTTATCAATTTATTCACCTCTTGAATACTTTGCCCACTTCCTTTTGCAAGACGTTGTTTTCTTGTACCGTTCAATAATGTTGGGTTTTCTCTTTCGTGTGGGGTCATGGATAAGATAATCGCTTCAATCCCTTTAAATGCATTTTCGTCAATATCTGCCTCTTTAATTTGCTTCCCAACACCAGGAATCATTCCCATCAAATCTTTCACGTTCCCCATTTTTTTGATTTGCTGAAGCTGACCTAAAAAGTCATTGTAATCAAATTTGTTTTTGGAAATTTTGGCTTGAAGCTTTTTTGCTTCCTCTTCATCAAATTGTTGTTGCACTTTCTCAACCAAAGAAACCACATCTCCCATTCCCAAGATTCTGTCTGCCATCCTGCTCGGATGAAAAACATCTAGTGCTTCCATTTTTTCACCAGTTCCAATAAATTTAATTGGCTTGTTTACTACTGACTTAATGGAAATTGCAGCTCCTCCTCTGGTATCGCCATCCAATTTAGTTAAAATTACCCCGGTAAAGTCAAGTCGTTCATTGAATGTCTTTGCTGTATTCACCGCATCCTGTCCAGTCATGGAATCAACCACAAATAGTATTTCCTGGGGGTTAATGGCAGATTTAATTTCTGCGATTTCTCCCATCATCTTTTCATCTATTGCCAATCTCCCTGCAGTATCCACAATCACAGTGTTGAGTCCATTTGATTTTGCGTGCGCAATGGCTGCCTCAGCAATTTTTACTGGATTCTTTTCTTCTTTATTCGAGTACACTTCGATTCCCAATTGATCTCCCAAAACATGAAGTTGATCGATGGCAGCCGGACGATAGACATCACAAGCAACGAGGAGTACTTTTTTCTTTTTCTTTTCAGTAAGAAACTTGGCCAACTTACCTGAATGAGTCGTTTTTCCAGATCCTTGAAGACCCGCCATCAGAATTATCGATGGATTTGCCGAAACATCTAACTCGACATTTTCGCTCCCCATCAATTTGGTCAACTCTTCGTTGGTGATTTTTATCATCAACTGACCTGGCGAAATGGCACTCAATACGTTTTGCCCTAATGCTTTCTCTTTGATAGTATTAGTAAACTCTTTTGCAGTTTTGTAATTTACATCAGCATCTACCAATGCTCTACGAATCTCCTTAACGGTTTCTGCTACGTTTATTTCGGTAATTTGTCCCTGCCCTTTTAATACTTTAAAGGCTCTTTCTAACTTATCAGATAAATTATCAAACATACTTTTTTTATTTTTTTCTTTCTCAATTAACTTAAATCCCCTTTTTGAGGCATAATTCTTCTTCTACACAAATATAGTTACATTTTTGAAGGAACTTCAATTCCCAACAAACTCATCGTAAAACGAACTGTATCTGCAACTTTCTCTGTCAACAACAAACGTAAATTTTGTTTGGCTTTATTCTCTTCTTTAAAAATAGAAACTGATTGATAAAACGAATTGTACAATTTCACTAATTCATAAGTGTAATTTGCCAAGATCGCGGGACTGTAGGTTTTTCCTGCCTCTTTTATCGTTTCGGGTAAGTCCAAGAGATGTTTAATTATATCAATTTCACTTTTTTCGGCATCAATATCTAGCTGAAACGATTTTAGGTCTCCCTGTTCTTTGTTGATAATAGACTGAGTTCTTGCGTAGGTGTACTGAATAAATGGCCCTGTATTTCCATTCAAATCTATCGATTCTTCGGGGTTGAACATCATGGATTTTTTTGGATCTACTTTCAGTAAATAGTACTTTAATCCTCCCAATCCTATTTGCTCAAATAATTTTGTCAACTGCTCTTCACCCAGGTTTTCAATTTGTCCTCTTTCTTCAGTAATTTCTTTGGCATCCTGTATTACTTCCGCCATCAAATCATCTGCATCCACCACGGTTCCCTCTCTCGATTTCATTTTTCCGGTTGGTAGATTCACCATTCCGTATGAGAGATGAAAACATTCATCCGCAAAAGGATACCCCAATTTCTTTAAAATAGTGAATAATACCTTAAAATGATGCTCTTGTTCATTTCCAACTGTATAGATCATTCCAACGGTGTTTGGAAAATCCTTAAATCGCTTGACAGCCGTTCCCACATCTTGGGTCATGTAAACTGAAGTACCGTCTCCTCTCAAAAGTAATTTGTCGTCCATTTTTTCGTCCGACAGATCGCACCAAACTGAGCCATCCTCTTTTTTGTACAACAGTCCTTTGGATAGTCCTTCTTCTACAATATCTTTCCCTAAAATATACGTGTCACTTTCATAATATAAGGAATCAAAATCAACCCCCATTGTGTTGTAAGTAACATCAAATCCATCGTAAACCCATGAGTTCATCTTCTGCCACAATTCCACTACTTCGGTATCTCCTTCCTCCCATTTTCTCAACATTTCTTGAGCCTGGATAAGAATTGGCGCTTCTTTTTCTGCCTGATCTTTCTCTACTCCCTTTGCTATAAGGTCTTGTATTTCTTCTTTGTATTTCTTATCAAAAGCTACATAATATTTTCCAACCAATTTATCCCCTTTCAACCCAGAAGAATTGGGTGTTTCTCCTTCTCCAAATAATTGCCAGGCAAGCATAGACTTACAAATATGAATTCCTCTGTCGTTTATGATCTGAGTTTTTACTACTTCATGTCCATTTGCTTTGAGGATATTGGCAACAGAAAAACCCAAAAATATATTCCGTAAATGCCCCAAATGAAGAGGTTTATTTGTGTTAGGAGAGGAATATTCAACGATAAAAGTTTTGTTCGATTTTTTAAGCACGCCATAGTTTGAGTTGCCCAGTATTGACTTAAATTGATTAAGCCAATAGAAGCTGCTAATTTCTAGGTTCAAAAACCCTTTAACTACATTAAATCCTTGAACAAAATCAAGTTCTTGGGTTAAAAACTTCCCGATTACTTCTCCTGACTCTTCTGGATTTTTTTTGGTAATTCTCAACAAAGGAAAAACTACTAGTGTTACATCTCCTTCAAAGTCAGACTTGGTTTTTTGAAGTTGAATTAAATTATCCGAAATCTCTGGATAAAGTTCCTTTAGTTTATTTCCTATTATTTCCTGCATGCTCATGGATTATATTTAGAGCCACAAAGATACAATTTGTAAACTAAATTGAGCAATATAGGACACAAGGATTTTTTGTGTAAAAAAAAAATCTCCTTTGCAAAGATGCAAAGGAGATTTCTCTATTTCTATCAAAACCTATTTATCTAAACAAAGAAAGAGGGAAGTTTTGTGTTACTTCTTTTCCTCCATAAAATCCTTGGAGGACAACAAAGTAGGTTCCTTCTGATAATTTGGTTCCGTTTTGATCCGTTCCATCCCAAGTAAATTTGGCGTCTTCAGATTCGAATACGATTTGACCCCACCTATTGTAAACTCGAATGTTCAACGCATCATAACATCTGTCGTAGGCATCTTTTTTCAAATAAAACAAATCATTGATTCCATCGTCATTTGGAGAAAATACGTTGGGTACATTGTACGAATAAGGATCTCTTTTTATTGGCACTGACACTCTTCTTGACACCGTATCTTTACTCCCATCACAACCTAAAGAATATCCCAAGGCCTCGATGTAAAAACTATCAACACTCAGTATCTCACAGTTGTTCACATCCCAGCAAAATCTTGCTCCTACTTTACCTATTCCTTCAAAAGTGGTTGAACTCAACTTTCTCACGTTGGTTACATGAGCAGTATCAACTGCACCTGTTGTAGCATCTTCCCATTGAAAAACATAGACTCCTCCGGTTTGTGCTGGTAGAGTAGCAACTCCTCCAAACTGATAAGCATTAGAGGTAAGCTGTAAATAAAAGGTATCTGTACCATTTGGATCATTCGCTACAAAATCAATACATCTTTCTTCATCAAATTCAAAAATACTAGTTGTTGCAAAGTTTTCTAACACAGGCTTGATATTTATATTACAATTTAGAGCGGCATATTGTATGTCTCTTACCGTTTCACCAATCTGAACTCCATTTCTGTATTCTACTACTTTTACCGAAATAACATATTTACCCAATTGAGCTGGCCGAGCTGTAACAATACCTGTAGCTGAATTAATGGTACATGCACTTCCTGGACCCAAAATATTGGTTAAATTAAATCCTGCATTCCATGCTAATAAATTCGGTGTACAACCCGTAAAGGTATTCACTGGATTTACTAGAAAATAGGCTAAACTATCTCCGTCAGTATCGGTACAAGAAAAATCGATTTGCTTGTCATATCCAATACAGAAATAACCATCTGTGGGGTAATCGACAAATAAGGGAGTACTGTTTCCTCCTACCAAAGCTGGGTTGGGAAATTTTGTGTATAATCCCAGGTTATTTGCTGAGACATTCAAGATTGTGTTTCTACAACACAAAGACCATGTAGACATGTATCCATTTGGGTTGTTTGCTAAGGAAGAAATACTTCCTCTATAGATATGTGTCTCTACACAAAGTCCCGGTGGGGTATAACATTCATCACCAAAATTAATCGGATAAAAAGTATCTCTTACTGCATTCACAGTAGTAACGTTTGCGCAAGTAACTTGGTCCAAAATTGCAATGGAATAACTGTTACCTAGTGTTGCAGCTCCTGGTTCGCAATAACGGAACAATCTCATAATTACGTCATACGAATTGGCTCCAGTTTGAATGTATTGAATATCACCTCCAACTCCGTGAGATGAATTTCCGACAAAGCTTAAAGTCGAAATAAAGGCAAGTAGTAAGCATATTTTTTTCATAATTATTTGTTTAATTAGTGTTACGCTGCTAAAGTATAATCTTTCTGAGACTGAAACTTTAAAAATTCATGAAACGGTACAAATTTCTCATAAACAAAAAATCCCGTTTCAAAAATGAAACGGGATTAATATGAATTGTAAATTGAGTTATCTAAATAAACTCAAAGGGAAGTTTTGTGTTACTTCTTTTCCTCCATAAAATCCTTGGAGGACAACAAAGTAGGTTCCTTCTGATAATTTGGTTCCGTTTTGATCAGTTCCATCCCAAGTAAATTTGGCGTCATCAGATTCGAATACGATTTGACCCCATCTATTGTATACTCGAATGTTCAAAGCATCATAACATCTGTCGTAAGCATCTTTTTTCAAATAAAACAAATCATTGATTCCATCCTCATTTGGGGAAAATACGTTGGGTACATTGTACGAATAAGGATCTCTTTTTATTGGCACTGATACTCTTCTTGACACCGTATCTTTACTCCCATCACAACCCAAAGAATATCCCAAGGCCTCGATGTAAAAACTATCAACACTCAGTATCTCACAGTTGTTCACATCCCAGCAAAATCTTGCTCCTACTTTACCTATTCCTTCAAAAGTGGTTGAATTCAATTTTCGAACATTGGTTACTTGAGCCGTGTCCAGTGCACCGGTTGTCGCATCTTCCCATTGAAAAACATAGACTCCTCCAGTTTGTGGTGGTAAAGTAGCAACTCCTCCAAACTGATAAGCATTAGAGGTAAGCTGTAAATAAAAGGTATCTGTACCATTTGGATCATTCGCTACAAAATCAATACATCTTTCTTCATCAAATTCAAAAATACTGGTTGTTGCAAAGTTTTCTAACACTGGTTTGATATTAAATCTACAGTTCAATGCAGAATATTGAATATCTCTTACAACTTCTCCAATCTTAACTCCTCCTCTAAATTCTTCACATTTTACAGCTACTACGTACAGTCCTAACTGAGCCGGTCGTGCGGTTACAATTCCAGTAGCTGGGTTGATTACACACAAACTCCCTGGACCTAAAATATTCAACAAATTAAAACCAGCATTCCACGCTGTCAGAGTAAATGGTCTTGTTCCTCCTGCAGAAGTGGCATCAAAAGGGTTTATTAAGCTATACCTCAAACTATCTCCATCTAGATCCGTACAGGAGAAATCGATTAGTTTGTTGTTTCCAATACAAAAATATCCGTCCCGAGGGTATTGAACAAACTGAGGGCTAGAATTTCCTCCAGGAATTGCCGAACTAGGTCCACTGGCATACCATACATTTCCGGAACTTGCTACATTGACCAAAGGACCATTTCTACAACAAGTTGTCCATGTCACATAAACTCCATTTGGATTTGCAGGAATTGAAACAGTTCCTGAATAATAATGAGCTTCTACACAAAGTCCCGGAGGAGTGTAACATTCATCACCAAATACAAGGCTCACTGTGGAATCTTTATTTGCCGTAAATGTTGTGATTGTAGCATTGGTTACGTTATCTAGAATTCTAGCATTTGTCAAGGAGGTTGGAACAGCAATTCCTGAACAATATCTAAAAAATCGAAACACGACTGTGTATTGGGTTGGACCCGTTTGAATAAACCTTGTATCTCCACCAACTCCGTGAGATGCACTTGATTGAGATGCAAAACCTATAAAAAGGGTAAATATTAATAATAATTTCTTCATGTTGTTAATTTTGCGTTAAGATAGTAAAAAAATGAAAAACACTAGAAATAATTAAACAGAAATAATTAACAATTAAATAAAATAAAGGAGAAGATACGATTAAATATCTTAATAGATATTCACTTCTCTTTCGAGCTCAATTCCGTATTCATTTTTTACTGATTCGATGATCTCTTGCGATAAATTGTAAATATCTTTTCCATCTCCCCCACCATAATTGACCAGAACTAATGCTTGATTTTTATGTACCCCATAATTGTTAATTGTTTTGCCTTTCCACCCCAACTGATCTATCAACCAACCTGCGGCAATCTTAACAGTGCCATCATTCTGAGGATAATGAGCAACTTGAGGAAATTGAGACAATATATTAGAAAATTCCACTCTTGAAACAACAGGGTTCTTGAAAAAACTTCCCGCATTTCCTATTTCCTTTGGATCTGGCAATTTACTAGATCGGATTGCAATCACAGCATCACTAATTGACTTTACTGTGGGTTCCAAAACATTCATTTTCTTGAGTTGAGTTTCTATGGCTCCATAACTCGTATTAAATTTAGGCTTTTTTTGAAGAACAAAAGTAACTGAGAGTATACTATATTTTCCCTTGTGTGAATTTTTAAAAATGCTTTCTCGATAGCCAAATCTGCACTCTTCATTGCTAAATTCTTCTACCTGTAATGTCTCCATGTTGAGAGCTTCAAGGGAATAAAAAACATCTTTTATTTCTACTCCATAGGCTCCAATGTTTTGCATCGGACTTGCCCCCACATTACCAGGAATAAGGGAAAGGTTTTCTATTCCACCCCAGTTTTTTGAAACACAATAAAGAACAAACTGGTGCCAATTTTCGCCTGCACCTACTTTGATAAGCAACTCCTTTTCCGTTTCTTTCACAATCTCCTTTCCAGAAATTTCATTTTTTAGGACAAGTCCCTTAAAATCTTTAGTAAACAACATGTTACTTCCTCCGCCCAAAATCAATTTTTCTTTGTGGGACGCACTTTCTGTACCCAGAATCTCTTTGAGTTCATTGATTGAAGAAAATGAACAAAAAACTTCTGCCTGAACTGGCACCCCAAAAGTTGTAAACTCTTGAATAGATTTATTATATTCGAACTGAACCAATTTTTTTTGATTTTTAATGAAGTCGAAAAATACAATTTTTTTTATTCAATGAGACATCCATAGAGGATTTTCATTCGTTTAAAACACCAGTACTTGTTCACTAATGAAAATAGATATTCGGTCCATATTAATAGTGCTTTGTTGCACGGCATATTCTTTTGTTTCAAAGGGGCAAGAAAACGAACCTGTTTTTCTCTTCAAACAAAACAAAGGGCAATGGAATCAGAAAATAAATTTCAAGGCTGATATTGCAGATGGTGCCATGTTTTTAGAAAACACCGGAATCACCTATCATTTTGTAGACAAATCATTTATTCGAGAAAATCATTCAAATAAAAACGCCAACATACCGGACTCCATTCATGGTCATGTTATTAAGGCAAATTTTATTGGGGCCAACAAAACACCTCAAATATTCACCTCTCGAAAAGCATCACATTACGAAAATTATTTCATTGGAAGTGATTCTAGTAAATGGGCTAGTCATGTAGGAATATACAATGAGGTAATTTATTCTGAAATGTATCCTTTCATAGATTTCAAAATCTATGAGCATGCCACCAACATGAAATACGATTTTATCATAAAACCGGGAGGTAACCCAAAAAAAATTGCAATAGAATATGAAGGAGCAGATAAAATTTTAGTAGAACATGACAATTTATATATCCAATCTTCTTTAACTGATATCATTGAAAACAAACCTTTTGCCTATCAAATAATTCAGGGAGAAAAAATTACAGTGCCCTGTTTTTTTAAACTAAAGAAAAACAAAGTGAAATTTGATTTTCCGAAAGGATATAATAAAAATTATACATTAATAATAGATCCATTTCTTGTATTCAGTTCATACTCGGGATCTACATCCGATAATTTTGGATTTACTGCAACTTATGACACTTTGGGATATACTTATGCTGGAGGTATTGTGTTTGGTACGGGCTATCCTACAACCGTAGGAGCTTATGACTCAACCTTTAGTGGAATTTCAACCACCCCAGTTGATATGGGAATAACCAAATTTGGCTTAAACGGTACAAACTTAATCTATTCCACTTACATTGGAGGTTCAGGAGATGATGCACCACACAGTTTGGTAACAAATGATGCTGGTGAATTGTATATTTTTGGCAGTACAAGCTCAAACAATTTCCCGACAACTAGCGGGTGTTATGACAACTCATTCAACGGAGGCTCTAATCTGAGTTTTTCACTTAACGGAACAGGCATGCAATATTTTTTGGGATCCGATGCGGTGGTAGCCAAACTCAACTCAACAGGAACTGCAATGCTTGGATCTACGTATGTGGGAGGATCAGATAATGACGCCATCTCTCTTTTTGGTGGTTTAAATCGAAACTATGGAGATGAATTTAGAGGAGAAATTATTTTAGATGCTGCAAACAACTGCATAATAGCAACTAACACAAACTCAAGTAATTTTCCTGTAGTAGGAGGTTTAACCTCTCGAGGGGGAAGTTCTGATGGAATTATAATGAAACTAAATTCAAATTTGACTTCATTATTGTGGAGTACGCATCTAGGTGGATCTCTCGTTGATGCGGCATATGGAGTTCAACAAGATGCTGCGGGAAATACCTTCGTAGTGGGGGGAACTACCAGTTCGAATTTAGTCTCAGCTCAAAATACTAATTCTGGAGGTGTTGATGGATTCATAGCAAAATATAGTCCGACCAATGTTTTACTTACTTCTAGATATGTAGGGACAAGTTTGTATGACCAATCTTATTTTGTGCAAGTGGACCAAACGGATTCCATTTACATTTACGGACAATCATTGGGAGCAATGCCGGTGACACCCGGAAAATACAACAATGCAGGAAGCCATCAATTTATCCAAAAATTCAACAATTCTCTTACCTCTTTAAATTTCAGCACTGTATTTGGAACCGGAAATACAACTATCGATATTTCGCCTTCAGCCTTTTTGGTCAACGATTGTGGACTCATTTACTTGAGTGGATGGGGAGGATCCGTTAATGGATCCAGTTCGACAACAACAGGTTTGCCCATTTCACCAGGTGCATTTCAAACAACCACCACGGGGAGTGATTTTTACCTTATGGTTCTTGATAAAAATGCAGTCAGCTTAAATTACGCAACATTTTTTGGTGGAAGTATATCAACGGAGCATGTTGATGGGGGGACAAGTAGATTTGATAAAAAAGGAAATGTGTACCAAGCTGTATGTGCCGGATGTGGCGGAAGGAATGACTTTCCAACCTCAACAGGGGCCTACTCCACCACCAATGGCAGCACAAATTGCAATCTTGGCGTGTTCAAATTTAATATCAATGAAATAAAAGCTATTGCCAGTGTTCCTTCTGTTATTATTTGCTATCCCAATGCTGCTATCTTTGGCAACAACAGTAGAAACGGCAATACATTTCACTGGGATTTTGGTGATGGAAACTCAAGCTCAGCCTTTGCTCCCTCTCACAATTACAGTTCAGCAGGCCTATACAATGTGGTACTTACTGTTTCAGACTCTACGGGCTGTATCAAGCCGGATACAGCATCTATCACTGTCAACGTGTTTGATCCTGCCGCGGCAATTATTACTCCTGACACATCTATTTGTCCAAATACTTCTTTACAATTAAATGCTTCTGGCGGAACAAATTATGTTTGGAGCCCAGCAACTACCTTGAACAATCCATTTATTGCAAATCCAATTGCCTCACCCTCTGGTCCAACAACCTACCAAGTAATTGTTACAAATCCTTGCGGAACCGACACCTCTTGGGTGAATGTAGGCATCCACTCGGTCACTTCAACTACCTCAAAAGACACAACCCTATGTAAAGGTGATACTGCTCAACTTTCAGCTACTGGTGGTGGAAATTACCTTTGGACTCCCAATTCAAATCTTTTGAATAATAGCTCAGCAACACCCCTGGTTTATCCAAATACAACGACACAATATCAGGTTTCTATTACTACCCCAGAGGGCTGTCCAACACAAGATAGCATCTTAGTTTCAGTAATAGACATCCCTCAGCCCGTTCTGTCAGATGACGATTCAATTTGTAAAGGTTCTTCCATTCAACTAATAGCTTCAGGGGCAGACTCTTATTCTTGGACTCCGGTTCAGGATATTAATACATCGACTGGTACAAATGTCGTTGCTTCTCCTACCACGACTACTACCTATTTTGTTGATTTCACAAACAGATGTGCAACCTTGGTGGATAGTGTCACAATTTTTGTAATTGAACCATTTGCTGTTGCCTCTCCAAATGATACAATTTGTTTTAATGAAACCGCAGAGATTTGGGCCCAAGGAGGAGTTTCTTATTTGTGGTCACCTTCCATTTCTGTTAATTCTCCAAATAATGACACTACGGTTGTTGAGCCTGATTCTCCCACAACTTACCAAGTAATTGTGACAGATGCAAATGGATGCAGAGATACCGCTTTTACCACAATTGAATTCTCCCCTATCCCGACAATTGATGCTGGAGAAAATCAAATTATCAACTTTGGAGAAGTGGCTAATTTATTTGCAACGAGTTCGGCAGGCAGATTCTTTTGGACATTTCACACAAGTTTAGCAGACACCACAAGTAAAACTACAACCGTTCAGCCCTCAAATACGACTAACTACATAGCAAATCTAATAGATCAATATGGATGCTTAGTTTCAGATACTATTGTGATTTCATTGGATGGTAGTTTGTATGTACCTAATTCTTTCTCGCCAAACGGAGACGGAAAAAATGACGTGTTTCAGATTAGTGGTGAGGATATTACCGAATTCAAATTATACATTTTTAATCGATGGGGAGAAGAAATCTTCCATTCAAACAGACTAGACAATACATGGGACGGAACACATAAAGGAAAATTATCGCCAATAGATAGCTATGTGTGGAAAATAATTTATTCAGATGCTAACACTGCTCGAAAAGAAATATTCGGACATGTCAATTTGATTAAATAATCAGAGTTTCGGAATTTCTTTAAGATACTCGTAGGAGTTAGAGTCAAAATCAATTTTACATATAAAATGAGTTAGGCCATTGGTTACTATTAAATAAGGTACACGCAACGTCATATTGTAAGTTGCAATTTGAGAAAAAGTAGATTGAGAAATTTCTACTTCGGGAGCTTTGCATTCGATTAACACCAAGGGTTTTGCCTCTTTGTCATAAACAAGGGCATCGAATCTTTTAACTCTATCATTTACTTTAATTTGTTTCTCAATTTTAATGTAGTTCTTGGAATATCCATGGTAATTAATAAGAAAATGAACAAAATGCTGCCTCACCCATTCCTCCGGAGTAAGAACAACATTTTTCTTCCTGATTACGTCATATATGAAAGTTCTATTCTCAGACTTTGAGAGCTGAGCATCAAATGGAGGCAAATTCAGTTCAATAAATTTCAATTAAAAAAATTTAAAAATTAGACAAAGGTTTACTTTTTGGATATTTCACTTCATATTTTATTTTATAGACTTTAGTCTCTCCTTTCGTAATCGATTCTCTCCAAGTTAACTTCCCTGTATCTTCCTCTCTTTTGGCTCCCGAGATTTCCTTTATATTTATCTCAATATTTTCATCGCTTGAAATAGGAACTTGGTCTTCTAGCATCAAATCAATATCCAAGCTTTTTTTATTCTTAACAGTAATTTGAATCCCCATATCTACCCTCTTCTTTCCTCCTAACATTGCATTTCTGCTAAAATCTTTAATTTTTTTACGTTCGATTACTATGCTCTTATCTATTCCAAGAATAAGACTCATTGTATCTTCTGTAGCGTTTGGATTTATAAAAGTAGTTCCCACAAAAGTCCCTTCTAAAAACAAATTGGCGGAGCCTGGTAAGAAATTATATTTCTCCCATTCCTGAATATTCGCAATCAAAAATACGTTACAATTGTATTTTGGAGCAGAGTAATACAAGTAATTGGCATCCATCACAAACTCCTCAATATCAACCGCAGCCTTTCCATTTCTTCCACTAATTGAATAAGGTACAGAAATAGAAAACTCTCTACTCACCATGCTCTCAGTTGCACTCGCATAACTAGACATGGATTTTGAGTCATAGCTCCCATTGGCACCTACCTCCATTTCTGCTGCGGGAGAATAGGCTGTATTAGATTGGCTCACAGCAAAACCTTTCAACCTGTCTCTTCTTTGATTCTGAAACCTAAGTACCCAAGGATGAACAGTTGGCAACACGCCTACATTTGAAGGACTCGTTGTGGACAATGTAAGGGCTACATTTTTCCAGTCAATCGAAGAGTTTTGATAAATTTTAGCTTTACAAATGGCAGTAACTTTATCACCTATCCCTTGAGTTTTTATTTCATAAAACGGAGTCCAACCTATGTTTTGAACGACATATTCTAACTTGATTGAAACCGTTTGGACTTTTTCAGAAATCACTTCAATATTCATGACATTTCCTCTAGTTTTGTAACCCAATTTACTTAACTCATTATTTAACTCTCCGCGCTCCTCTCTAAATTGTGATACCAATTTATTTTTTACGTAGATAAGAGAATCCAATTTATTCAGATTATTGCGGTAAAACTCTACTAAATCTAACATGTTATCCAAGTTGAAACCACTGTTCGTGCCATTTGCGCTTTTATTGTAAAGAATGGCATTTTTCTCATGCTCTAAGTTTTGAGCCTGCTTTCTTGTTAACTCTTCCTTCCTCTTCAATTCCTCAATTTCATCGAGGATTGAAATTATTTGTGCGGGTTGCAATGATTTTTCAAGGTTTTCACTATTCACGGAATTTGACAAAACAGTAATTCCTCCCGAACCTGAAACCTGAATAGTTGGACTTAAAATGCTGTTCTCCATCCCAATAAATTTCAATTTGTTTGTTCCTTTCTCCAACCTTACAGCCTGCTCTCTAGTCAACTGAGCTTGATTTGAAAATACAGTCGCCTCCTTCACTTCAGAAACAACATTAATTTGTCCGAAAGAGAAACTTGAAACGATGAGAAAAAGAATTAAGGATAACTTTATTGAAATCTTCATTGTGGTATTTATTTTTTTTATCAATTTTATGAAAGTAAAGATAGCATCTATTCGCTAAAAACCAACAACGAAATTCGTGTCAAAATAGTATACAACATGAGCAAACCCTTTATTTTAGTAACCAATGATGACGGCATTACTGCTCCAGGATTAAAAGCCTTGGTAGAAGTAGCCTCAGAATTAGGAAAAGTAATCGTGATAGCACCAGACAGTCCCCAATCTGGAATGGGACACGCCATTACAGTAAATAACCCCATACGGATTGACAGAAGCCAAGTATTTGGCAAAACTGAAGCTTACACTTGCTCTGGAACACCAGTAGACTGTGTTAAAGTCGGCATATTTCAACTTTTAAAGAAAAAGCCCGACTTAATTGTTTCTGGAATTAACCACGGATCCAATGCGGCTACCAATGTTATTTATTCTGGGACCATGTCTGCTGCCGTTGAGGGATCTATGGAAAATATTCCGTCTATTGGGTTTTCTTTGGATGATTTTTCTCATGAAGCTGATTTTGGGCCTACTCAGCATTTCGCACGAAAAATCATTCACAAAGCTTTGAATTCGGATTTTCCAAATAATGTTTGTCTTAACGTTAATATTCCTAAGCTTCCTTTGAGAGAATTAAAAGGGATAAAGGTATGCAGACAAGCCATGGCTTTCTGGGAAGATAGATTCGATGAAAGAAAAGACCCTTTGGGTAAAAAATATTACTGGCTAACCGGCAAATTTAAAGATCAAGAAGAAGCTGACGATACAGATATGGCTGCTTTAAAAAACGGGTTTGTTTCTGTTGTTCCCGTTCAATTTGATATGACTGCTCACCATACCATTGGCAGATTAAATCAATGGAAAATGTAACTCGACATCAATTTAGGATTGAACTAACTTGCAAGAATTACAAACCAATCCATTGTTTCCCTTTTTGAGTCGAATTCCTTCAACTTTATTCACCACTACCTTTTTTATAAAATTATGATTGGTCTGACCATTATTTACATCAATCTGATGATCTTGGTACAATTCTCTAATCACATTATCGTACTCTTGCTTTCCCCAACAGTTTGGGCAAATTCCATCTGGAGTTTCTAATTTAGTTTGGGCAGCTGGTCTTTAAAAAAAGGTGACTAATTTCTCTATCATGTTGTTTGTTTTGTTTCATTAACGCCTTCATTCTATATTGCTTACAAAACCTTGTTGTAGGACAAAAAAAAAGCCGGAATAATAACAATTCCGACTTCTTTCTTTTTTATAGTTTCCGACTAATTATTGTATTCTTTCAATGCATATTCTAAACAGTCCATTGCTTTATTCAAATCTGTTTCGTTCAAAACGTAGGCAATTCTAATCTCTTTTTCTCCCATACCAGGTGTCGAGTAAAATCCTGCTGCTGGCGCGAACATCACTGTGCTTCCTTCGTGAGAAAACTCTTCGAGTAACCATTGGCAAAATTTCTCTGCATTATCCACAGGTAACTGAGCAATGGCATAAAAGGCACCTTTGGGTTTTGGACAGATTACACCTTCTATCTGGTTCAATCTTTCAACCACAATATCTCTTCTTTTTTGGTACTCAACCTGAACCTCATCAAAATAAGATTGAGGTGTGTCTAAAGCGGCTTCCCCTGCTATTTGGCCTAAAGTTGGGGGACTCAATCTTGCCTGACCAAATTTAAGAGCATTCGAGATTAAACTCGCGTTTTTGGATACGATTGCTCCAATTCTTGCCCCGCACATACTGTAACGTTTCGATACCGAATCAATCATGATTACGTTTTCTTCGATTCCCTCCAGGTTTAATACCGAAAATGGAGTTGAACCATAACAAAACTCTCTATACACTTCATCGGCAAATAAGAATAAATCATATTTTTTTACCAAATCTCTAAGTACCTCTAGTTCTTCTCTGGAATATACGTATCCTGTGGGGTTTGCAGGATTACAAATCACAATTGCTTTAGTTTTATCAGTGATTAATTTCTCAAAATCTTGTGCAGGAGGAAGAGCAAACCCATCCTCAATTCGTGCCGTAATTGGTTTTACATTCACACCGCTAGAAGTAGCGAATCCATTGTAATTTGCATAAAATGGCTCAGGGATAATCACCTCATCTCCTGGATTAAGGCAAACTTGCATCCCAAACAAGAGCGCTTCAGAACCACCCGTTGTTATCATGATATGCTCTGGTCTTACAGGAATTCCATTCTTAGTATAAGACGCAGCCAGTTTGTTTCTGTATGATTCATAACCAGCAGAATGACTGTATTCTATTACAGTCCTATCCATATTTTTAATCTTTTCTATTACCACTTCAGGAGTCCTAATATCGGGCTGGCCAATATTAAGATGAAATACGTTTACTCCTCTTTTTTTAGCTCCTTCGGCAAATGGAACTAATTTACGAATTGGTGATTCAGGCATTTGAATCGCTTTGTCAGATATTTGTGGCATAAAACTATATTTTTAGTAGCTACAAACTTAAATAAAATTGGAGTAAAAAATCATAAAAAAAACTGCATTAATTATTCGATGTGCATATTCAAGTTTTATAAATTTGAGTATAAATTTTCTTATTGTGCCTCGACCAAAAACTAATGAAGAATTACTCCATCAGGGAACTATTAATTTTGAAAAACTTTTTGATTTCATCGAATCGTTTTCAGAACAGGAAAATGAATTTCCTAAAGGAACAATGAATAGAAACATAAGAGATGTTCTTTGTCACCTGCATCATTGGCACTTATTGATGAGGGAATGGTACACCATTGGCATGAAAGGTGAAAAACCAATAATGCCAGCTATGGGCTTCACATAGAAAACAACACCGGATTTGAATAAATGGATATGGGAAAGTTATCAGGATTCGAGTTTAGAAGAATCAAAATATTGGGTAAAAAAAGGTTTCTTGAACTTGAGGAATATCATTGACTCCCATTCGGATGAAGAATTATTCAGGAAGAAAAAACACAAATGGACTGGAACAACCTCCATGGGTTCTTATTTTGTTTCTGCCACATTGAGCCATTACGATTGGTATATAAATTGATTAAAAATGCTAAAACTATGTAGGTCTAATCTTTAAAAACAACTTAATTCTTTGTTTAATCTGTTCAATGGCAAACCTACTACATTAAAATAATCGCCTTCAATTTTATAAATACCTACAAAACCTATCCATTCCTGAATCCCATAAGAACCAGCTTTGTCGTAAGGTTCATAATGATCGATATAAAACTCGATTTCTTCCAAAGTTAACTCTTTAAAAAACACTTTCGTTGTCTCATAAAAAGTATGTGTTTTTTCTTGAGTCTTTAGAGTAACTGCTGTAATCACTTTGTGTTCTTTTCCTGATAAACTTGTCAGCATATCTATTGACTGAACTCTGTTTTTTGGCTTCCCTAACTGCTCATTGTTGTGCCAAACAATTGTATCGGAAGTAATGACCAAATCATTTGGCAATATATCTTTTTCAAATGCACTAGCTTTCAAATTGGATAAATACATTGGGATTTCTTCTTTGTACAAGTTAGGCGGAAATAACTCCTCTATTTCTTTTGTTTTAATCACAAAATCTAATCCTAACCCCTCCAACAATTCTTTTCTCCTGGGGGATTTAGAGCCAAGAATTATTCTATAATTTTTCTTCATGACTCTTCTTTTTTGGGTCTTCCTACCGCTACCAATTTGGGTAACCAATATGTATTCGTACTCACATTGGTAATCATTATTCCTTGACTTGAACTGGCATGAATCATCATGATTTCTTCACCTGGGTCAGAAATTACAATTCCTACATGCGTGATGTTATTCTTGCTTTTATTTCGTGAAAAAAAGACTAAATCTCCTTTTTGAGCTTCTTTAATTTTTATTTGTTGGGTAAACTCTTTTTGCGATCTTGCGTTTCTGGGTAATTTGGTACCATACTTTCCTAATACATATTGAGTGTATCCAGAACAATCGAATCCTCCATCCCCGGTACCGCCAAATACATAAGGAACTCCAATGAACTTCTTGGCATAATTGATCATTTTATCCACTTCTTCCATAGACAACTCCTCGCAAACCGTATCTACTGCAGAAGCCTTAAAATCAGTATTGTACTTTACTTTTTTTCTAGGTTGGTTCTTTACCACAACTACTTTCTTTCTTTGAATAACTGGAACTTTTGTTTCTTGATTTTGTAAATAAGCATAAGCCTCATTATTCATTTTGATCACCATATTTTTTGAGTAAATTATTCGGAGGTCTTCCAACAAGCACGAAGACTCTTGCTGAAATTTTAGCTGCTTATCCAATTCATAATAATTTTGATAAGCAACCACCGATTCGACTAAAACACCCGAATGAGAATTGGTATAACGTACATCCTGAGACAATTTTGCCAAAGCAACAGCTTTAAATAAATGCACCAACTCATTGTCTTCATACCCTCTTTTATCAATCATTTTGGTTGTTTTACGCAATATAGAGCGATAATTCTTTTGGTTGTAGAGTACCTCTAGCACATCAACTTTTCTGTCTTGTGCCTTAGACTGAAAACTCACCAACAAACCAAATAATATAAATACAAGTAGTTTTTTCATGATAAAATAGATTGAATTCAAAATTAACTTGAAAAACCTTTACATATTTCATTCCAAGAACAGAGAAATGAATACTTCAATCTTGAAAACTCAAAAAAAAGAGAATTAGGGACGAAAATAACGGGCAGTAATTCATTAAAAAGCAAGGGAATTGAAGATAAAACAAGTGATATACTTTTAAATCCTAAAAGAATGATTAATTTTGCCCAAAATTTAACAGAAAATGGCAAACAACATCACATTTACAATGATTAAGCCCGAAGCAGTAGCAAACGGGACAACTGGAAAAATTATCGATATGATAATTGAGGCAGGATTTAAAATTAAAGCAATGAAATTGAAGCAACTTTCGAAAGAAGAAGCTGGAGAATTCTACGCAGTTCACAAAGAAAGACCTTTTTACGGTGAATTGGTTGATTACATGAGCGAAGGACCAATCGTTGCGGCAGTATTGGAAAAAGACAATGCGGTAGCAGATTTTAGAACTTTGATAGGATCAACTGATCCAGCTGAAGCTGCTGAAGGGACTATCAGAAAAGCCTACGCTGAATCAAAAGCAAAAAATGCTTGTCATGGTAGTGACAGCGATGAAAATGCTCAAATTGAAGCTAACTTTCACTTTACGGCAAACGAAATGTTCTAAGAAACCGTTTCACATATTACAAAAAATGCCCTTGACAAGTCAAGGGCATTTTTTTTTGGGAAGAATTTATTTTTTATCTGTTGAGTGTTGATAAAACTTAATCTTTAATCATATCCACAATCTTCTGACCGATAGCCAAACCAGCAGTGGCCGCAGGAGATGGAGCATTGAGAACATGAATACTGTTACCACTGTATTCTATTCTAAAATCGTCTCGAGTTTCTCCATTTACTCCTAACAGTTGGGCTCTTACCCCACTTCGTCCTTTTTTCAAATCATCCATTTCGAGGCTCGGAATCATTCTTTGCAAGGTTTCCAAAAATAATTTTTTAGAAAACGCTCTTCTATATTCCATCCAGGCATATTTGGTGTTTTCAGTAAGAAGTTTCCAAGTTCCCGAATAGCTCAGTGCATCTGCTGTATCTTTTAAACTAAAAGATGTTCTGTTATATCCCTCTCTTTTAAAAGAAAATACGGCATTGGGTCCGCATTCTATTTCTCCATCAGTCATTCTGGTAAAATGAACCCCCAAAAAAGGAAAATCTGGATTAGGGACTGGATAAATAAGATGCTTTACTTTATGCTTAGCTTGCTCAGTAAGTTCATAATAATCTCCTCTAAACGGAACTACTTTTTCTTTCAAATCTACCCCATCTTTTTTCGCCAGCCTATCTGCTTGAAGACCTCCACAAAATATCAATCTTTTTGCCTTGTACCTTCCTTTGTTTGTCACTAGTTCCGATAGATCTCCTTTTACTACCTCTTTCACTTCTTCTCCCAATTTTATTTCTGCAGGAACAGTGTGTTGTTTGATCAAATCAGCCAATTTATAAACGGTTGCACGGTAATCAATAATACCTGTACAAGCCACATGAATGCCGCCAATTGACTCAACAAAAGGCTCTATTTGTTTAACTTCATCGGCTGTTATTTTACTAATCCCTTCAGTTCTATTCGCAATACCATTTTGGTAAATTTTATTCATGAAAGGCAATTCCTTTTCATCTGTGGCAACAATTACTTTCCCGCATACATCATGTGGAACATTGTATTTCTTTGCGAAAGCTACAAGCTCATGCCTTCCTTCTCTGCAATTTTCCGCTTTGAGAGATCCTGGTGTATAGTACAATCCGGAGTGAATTACCCCAGAATTATTCCCGGTTTGGTGCTGAGATAGCTCATTTTCTTTCTCTACCACTAAAATTTTTGATTGAGGAAATTTAAGGGTGAGTTTATAAGCTGTGGAAAGCCCAACTATTCCTCCACCTACTACTGCGTAATCATATATCTGTGACATGAAATCATTGTTTATTCTTTGCAAAGATAGAAAATCCTATTCAATGGATTTTCAATTATCAAAATCGTACAATACTCTCTTTAACTTATCCTGCTTTGCAGGAAAGACAGCATGTAGTGAATCATTAGGAATAGTATATTTCAAAAATTTACTCGAACAGATATTTTGTCTATTCCTTCATTAAAAAGGTAAAAAACACAACCCTTTATCCCCTCTCAAGAGGTGAGATTCATTGAAAAAAAATTAACTTTGAACATTATTAGAATTAAAAATAACAAATGGATTTTTCAACTGATATAAAAATAAGAGGCTTTCATATTGACGTGTTTGGACACATGAACAATGCTCGATACCTAGAATTGATGGAAGAAGCGAGATGGAGATATATAGATGCGACCAACTTTCAAGATTACCTGACAAAAAATAATTGGGGGTTTGCCGTTGTCAATATTAATATTTCATACAAAAGACCAGCACACAATGGAGATACGTTGACTTTTACTCAAACCATAAAAAGAATGGGAAATTCTAGTATGACTATTGATCAAGTGATGACCAAGAAAAGTACGGGCGAACTAGTTGCAAGCGCAGAAGTAACTTTTGTTGTTCTCGATTTGTCTACTCATAGACCTGCCCGAATCACCGAAAAAGTAAAATATGCTTTTGTTACTCCTAAATCTTGATTTCGATACAATTTATTAAATTCAAATCTGATGGATAAGTTTCCTGCTTTCGCAGAAATGACAATCAAAAAATAGTTGAAAAATGAATATCAAATTAATTGTAGTGGGCAAAACGGACAAATCGTATTTCGCGGAAGCAGAAAACGACTATTTGAATCGTTTAAAACATTACATCAAAGTCAATTACATTATGATTCCTGAGTTAAAAAAAACAAAAAACCTATCTCCTGCCCAAATTTGCGATAAAGAAGGAGAACTGATTCTAAAACACCTTAACCCGACTGATGAAGTATGGCTGATGGATGAAAAGGGAAAACAAAAAACATCAGTTCAGTTTTCTGAATTTTTACAAAAAAAAATGAATCAAGGAATCAAAGATTTGGTTTTTATTATTGGCGGAGCCTATGGCTTTTCGGATGAGATGTACAAGAAATTTCCTAACAAATTTAGCTTATCTAACATGACTTTCTCGCACCAAATGATTCGAATCTTTTTGTTTGAGCAAATCTACAGAGGGATGACAATCCTGAAAGGACAACCTTATCACAACGAAGGGTAAAAAAAAAGTACTGCCAAGGCAGTACTTTTTTTCATTTTATAAGTGATTGACTAGAAGTTTCCTCTTTCAAAAGGAATTAATTATTTCCCAAAATCAAGGGCATTCCATCTTTTCCGTTACCAACAACAACAACCTTGGCGTTTTTAGATTTTGATAGCTCGAGTGTTGCTTGAATTCCTTTTTCTTTCAGTATGTTATCCGTAAGAGAGGCGTTCAAAATTCTGTTAGCTTCCGCTTTTCCTGTTGCGTCAATTTTTTGTCTTTGAGCTTCTTTTTGAGCTTTTTCAAGTCTAAACTCATATTCCAAAGATTCTTGCTCTTGTGAAAGTTTACGCTCAATTGCATCCTTAATTTTTTGAGGAAGTGTTACATCTCTTACCAAAACTGCATTCAATTGTACGTGTTGCTTTTCAACTTTTCGTTGAGTTTCCTCAAAAATTTCATTCTGAATAGCATCTCTTTTACTTGAGTAAAGTTGCTCAGGTGTGTATCGTCCTATTACACTTCTGGCCACTGCCCTAATCTCAGGAATAATGACAGTATTTCTATACTCCTCCCCTTTGGTTTTGTGCAAGATTCCTAATTCTTCGAATTTAGGTTGATACAGAACTGAAACATCCAAGGTAATTACCAATCCATTAGAAGATAAAACCTCCATTCCTTTCTCAAATATTTCTTGTTGCTTTGTGTTGTATTTGTACACCTTATTCCAAGGAGCTACAAAATGAAAGCCCTCTCCCAATGGAGGTTGATCGGTTACAACTCCTCCGCCAAAAGTTTTAAAAAGAACTCCTGCCTTTCCGTAATCGATATTGATAGAGGATTTCCAGATCACAATAAGCAATATAATTGTTATGATGATTCCTCCCACTCCAAAGATTCCTCCTTTGGATAATTTTGGTATTTCAAAGTCTTGTTGTGCCATATTTATTCGTAAAAAATATTTAGTAAATAGTAATTATCTTAAAGGTAACTACTTCTTTGGGAAAATGCTAAATTGGGAGGCAATAGAATCAAATTTGGACTATATTTTATTAAAAATCAATTCTTTTGCTTGTAACGACTCAATAATTACCTATTAGCTCTAACATTCGGTCACCACAAATAAATAAAAACAGAATGTGTTCATTTTAAGGATTGAGATTTCCTATTGAAATAAAAAAGCCCTTTAGTTAAAAACAAAGGGCTAAACATGAATAAGTGGTTACTACCTATTGAGTATCTAAAGAACTAATCTCTCAGCAATTTCTTGTATTTCACCCTAGTAGGAACAGTGTTTCCAAGTCTCTTAATTTTGTTTTCTTCGTATTCTTGGTAAGTTCCTTCAAAGAAATATACTTCTGAATCATTTTCGAATGCCAAAATATGAGTACAAATTCTTTCTAAAAACCATCTGTCGTGAGAAATGATGACAGCACATCCAGCAAAGTTTTGGATTCCTTCTTCCAAGGCTCTTAGCGTATTTACATCCAAGTCATTTGTTGGCTCATCCAGTAACAATACGTTGGCCTCAGTCTTCAATGTCATTGCCAAGTGAAGTCTGTTTCTTTCTCCTCCAGAGAGTACTTTAATTTTTTTGCTTTGTGAGTTTCCACCGAAATTAAACCGTGAGATATAACTTCTCGCATTTATTTTTTCTCCCCCAATCTCAATGTTGTCAGCACCTCCAGAAACTACTTCATACACCGTTTTTTCTGGGTCCATGTCTTTGTGTTTTTGGTCAACATAACCAATTTTCACCGTCTCACCCACTTTAAATTCCCCAGAATCTGGAGTATCTTCTCCCATTATCATACGGAACATGGTGGTTTTTCCAGCACCGTTTGGCCCAATAATTCCTACAATTCCTGCGGGCGGTAATTTAAAATTCAAATCTTCGTACAATACTTTGTCGCCAAATGCTTTTGCCACATTGGTTGCTTCAATAACTTCTTTCCCCAATCTTGGTCCATTTGGAATTGGGATCTCAAGAGTTTGTTCTTTTTCAGCGGATTTCTGATTCAACATTTGCTCGTAATTTGCAATACGTGCCTTGTTTTTCGCTCTTCTTCCTTTTGGATTTTGGTTCACCCATTCCAACTCGCGCTGCAGGTGTTTTTGTCTTTTGCTTTCGTTCTTTTCTTCTTGTTGTAATCTTTTTAACTTCTGATCCATCCAAGAGCTGTAATTTCCTTTCCATGGAATTCCTTTTCCTCTATCAAGTTCAAGTATCCAACCTGCAATGTTATCCAAGAAAAATCTATCGTGGGTTACGGCTATTACCGTTCCAGCATATTGATTTAGGTGCTGCTCCAACCATTGAACAGATTCTGTATCAAGGTGGTTGGTAGGCTCATCCAACAGCAATACATCTGGGTTTTGAAGCAACAATCTACACAGCGCAACTCTTCTCAGCTCTCCTCCTGATAAATTTTCTACTGAGGTATCGCCTTCTGGAGTTCTTAATGCTCCCATTGCCATTTCTAATTTGCTGTCAATATCCCATGCATCCAATTGATCAATTTGACCTTGTACTTCGCCCTGGCGATCAATCAAAGCTTGCATTTTATCCGGATCGTTCATGATTTCTTCCTCCATGAACTTATTGTTTATTTCTTCGTATTCGGCCAAAATATCCATGGTGCTTTGCACTCCTTCCTGCACTATTTCTTTTACAGTTTTAGTAGGATCCAATTTTGGTTCTTGTGGCAAATAACCCACCGTATATCCGTCTTGAAACACAACCTCTCCTTGGTAATCTTTGTCCAATCCTGCAATGATTTTCATTACGGTAGATTTACCCGAACCATTGAGTCCTAAAATTCCTATTTTAGCTCCATAAAAGAAAGACAAGTAAATATCTTTCAAGATGTGTTGTCCCGATGGAGTGGTTTTATTCACTCGATCCATCGAGAATATTATTTTTTTATCGTCTGACATTCGTTTTAATAGTTAGTCGTTTGTAAATAGTCTCCAGTCATTAGATTTTAATCTTTAGACTGAAAGATTACTAAGGTAATGAAGTTGTAATTGAATAGAAAATTGAAGGCTTGAATATTGTTAAATTTTAATAAAAAAGATTTCATTAGCCAATATTTGAATATCTTAGGAAAGATGAAAATCATAGTCCTACTCTATTTTGTCCTTCTATTTCCAGTTTTAGAAAGTTCAATTTCGCTTTTTTCTCAAGAAAGCAAAACACCTATTTTGGTTTCTATTGAAGATAGTTTGAGAGAGAAATTACACTGGGAATACGACTCGACTTGGATTAATACTCAGTTGGGTATAAACAAATCAACGGGTAATTTTGACAGTTCCATTCAATACAAATTAGTAAAAATTGAAAAAGAAAATTTTTATGAAGGCCCATTTTATACTGGTGAGCAAGACACAATTAAGTTACGACAAACTCAATATGGAGATTCAATTCTGATTTTACGGGGTATGAAATTCTATACTTACATCGGAAATTCATCCTGGGGTTACTACCCTACCTATCATCTAATAAAAATAAAATCAGAAATCCCCCTCCGGCTTTCTAATAAAGTGTTAGATCAATTAAAAATTAGGTTGGAAAATACATGTGAACATGGTTGGAATAAATTGCGTGGACAAGCCTGCCCGCAATGTATACGAGGATTTCGAATAAAACATGATACAACTGAATTAATACAAAAAAAAATCCTCCTTGAAGACAAGAAGGATTAATAAATAGCTGAATAAAACTTTATTCAATGATTAATTTCTTAGTTGTATGTCCTTTTTCATTATTCACCCTAATCAGATAAATTCCAGATTCCAGATTATGTGAGTCTATTTCCAAATAAATTAGCCCACTCAATGATTTTGAAATAATTAATTTACCATTTAAATCCAATAATTCAACAGTACCATTTTCTTGTGTTTCAGAAAAACTGAGGTTTACTCTATTACTTGCTGGATTTGGGTACACATTCAATTCTGTTTCATCATTCAATTCATCTATCCCAACTGAATTGTGAGAAATCACAGTTACTGTAAATCCACTCCTTAAAATCCCTGAAGAATCTACGGTGATGGTATCGTGATAAAAATTTGAACATCCAGAAAGCGTATCATGAATGTACAAAGTAATTTGATAGGTTCCCGCGGAAGCATAACTATGAGTAGGAAACTGAGTAAAAGATACATTTCCATCTCCAAAATTCCAAGTATAGCCAATAGCTGTACCCGCGCCATAAGAAGAATCTACAAGTATCACTTGACCTGGAGTGGTTTGAGTTGGGTAAAAGTAGGCTCTGCAGTTTGTATCAATCGAAACGCAAGAAGATATAGAGGTGCAAGCAACTGTTGGATCGGTAAGCATAACAGAATAATCCGTTGTGTAATCTGTAGGTGAATAGGTTCTATTTGTGGCTCCAGGAATCAAAGTCATTCCTCCAGCCATAGCCGAGCAATCTTTGTACCATTGATAAGTAAATCCAGTAACTCCAGCATCAAGAGTATGACCAGACACGAACAATGAGTCGGCACATTGAGAGTGCGAAACCAAGCTAATGAATGAGGAGAGAATAATAATTGCTGTTTTTTTCATAATTAGTAATTTTTTGTCGCCTCGAAGATAGGAAAAACGACAGAATTTTTAATTCATATTGTTTAGATAATCAATCACTTTCGTATCTTTCTCTTGTTTTTTTAGTGTTGAAATAATGAATTCCATTTTATTTAACTCCAAGCTAAATTCGCTCATCTCTCTTTCTATTTTAGACTTTTTAGTCGGTTCAGAAACAAGTGATAATTCTGTTTTCAACTCTTCTATCCTATTCAATATCCTATTTTTTCCTGTAATCAAACCTTGGTAGCCCACCATTTTCATCCACCAGGCCGAAGAGTTTTGAATCACTTTTTCATAAACTGAAATAGAAACAGGTATTTCGGATTCGTCCAGTCTGCTCAAATAGTTTGAGTATTGACTCAACAGGCCATATTGAGCAAATCCATTGGTTGATTCTATTGATTTGACAAAAAATTCATGGTTCGATTTATCTCCATATTCGGCATACAAACTCACAATTATTTCCTTCACAGTGCTGCTTTTCTCCCGCTCTAATTCTTTGGCAAAAGTCAAAGCTTTGTTCGGGTTGTTTTCTGCTAGCCCATCCAAGCATGCTCCAATTACTTGGTAGGATTGGTCTTTCAATCCTTTCTCTAAAAGCACTTCGTGTCCTTTGTCTTCTCCATAAAATTCGGTCAAGCTTTTGTAGGCATTTGCTCTCACAGATGAAGAGGAATTGTGAGTGGTTAATTTCAATAAACGAGATTTCAATTTAGCTGGCATCAGGTTATGCACTTCACCCAAAGCACTCATTCCCATATTATTAAATTCGTCAAAATTTAATTCTAACAATCTATAAATTGCCGCAACTGCCTCGGGGTCTTTGGAATTTTTAAGTTCAGCTAAAGCTTCTTTTTTATCCAAGTACTTGGGTGCATGAATCAATTGATACACCCACTGACTATTTGGTTTATCCTCCGTTTTCTGTGACAAAATCACTTTCTCCGCATCGAAATTGACAAGCAAGGGAGATTCAGATGAAAAAACAAAGGACTGTTTTTTCTGAGTTACAAAAATAGACTCACGTTTTATTCCCTGACTTGTATAAACATCAATTTCAATTGGCAATTGAAAAACAGGAAATTGATTGAAGTTTTGTCCTTGCTCTACAGTGACTGTCACTTCTTTTTTGTCAGAATCATAAGACTGAGAATAATGTAAAGTGGGGTGACCTTTGTCGAAATACCATTGATTGAAAAACCAATTCAAATCTTTGCCCGTAACCTCCTCGAAGGACAGTCTCAGATCATGCGCCTCAGCAGCTTTAAATTTCATTTTGGTTAAAAAATGATTCAAAGAAGTGAAAAAAGCATCGTCACCCAAATAATACCGCAACATATGAAGAATTCGTCCTCCTTTGTTGTAAGAGTGGCCATCAAACATTTCCATTTCATTCTCGTACTCGAAATTCACTAAATCGTGATAACCTCCTTGGGTACTAGAAAGAAAATAGCCTCGAGCTTCTCCAAAAGCGTTCCTATCAGCTTCTTCTCTTCCGTGTTCATATTCGTCCCACAGATATTGGCTATAATTGGCAAAAGACTCATTGATAGTAAGGTTCGACCAAGATTCTGCGGTAACTAAATCACCAAACCAATGATGGAATAATTCATGAGCAATAATTGATTCATTGTCGGAATCCAACAATTCTCTATCCGTTTGGTATAAAAAATCCCCATGTATGACAGCTGTAGTATTTTCCATGGCACCGGAAACATAGTCTCTCACCACAATTTGGTTGTACTTATCCCAAGGATACGTAACTCCCAATTTTTCTGAAAAGAACTGAATCATTTTAGGTGTTTTTCCAAAAATAGCTTTGGCATAAGGGGTAAATTCTGGTTCTGTGTAGTAGTTCACTTCCATTTTTGATCCATTTGGTCGAGTCCATGCGTCTTTGGTAATATCAAACTCTCCCACTGCCATCATAAATAAATAAGGAGCATGTTTTTGGTCTTGTTTCCAATAATCTGTTCGGGTTCCATCCGCATTTTTTTTAGATGAAATCATTGTTCCGTTTGATAAGGTTTTATATTTATCATTCACTGTAATTGCCAACTCTTGAGTCGTTTTCTCATTGGGCGAATCAATTGTTGGGAACCAGCATGAGCTAGATTCTGTTTCGCCTTGTGTCCATATTTGCGGCATTTTGTTTGGGTCTCCGCCCAAAGGATTAATGAAATACAATCCTTTTTCATCGGTAATTGCCGCACTTCCACTCGCTTTTAACTCATTTGGTTTTGCTGTGTAGTGAATGATAACAGAATATTTTTCTTTTCTGGTGTACGTTCTACCTAAATCAATTACGAGTTTCATCCCATCATAATCGTATTTCATACTATACTCAATATCTGGCATTAATGATTGATTATCAGCTTTTATGAAATTACTTTTTGCCTGTTTCACCGAATGAATATCCATTCCTTTTGCATCCAACACAAGTGTAGATGTATTATAAAAATAGGGAGTAAAAGTTAATTCAGCAGTTCCCAACAAATGTTGTTTTTCCCAATCAAATTTCACCTCTAATTTGGTATGAATCAAATCATTTACTCTTGTGTTACTCGCTTGATAGCGCGTTACTGTAACTTCTTCGTCATCCGATTGAATCGTTAATTCTGGCAACGCCATCACCTCTGCTGGTTCTTCTTGAATAACTTGCTTATTGGTTTTGCAATTGGTTAGTATTGCTAATGTGGCTAGCAGGTAAAGTAGGTTTTTCATGTATCTCTTTTTTCAATTTTGTTTTATTCTCTTTTTAAATTCTCGATTCCATTAGTCAAGCTTTCCTGGGTTTCCTGAGAAAAGTTTGGATTCTCGGGTAATCCCATCCCAACCTTCCCGAAGGGAAGGAGTATACTTGGGATAATCTTACCTCAAGAGTTTAGAGTTCCCTCTCATGAGGGAAGGGTTAGGAATGAGAAGTTAACCCCGCCCTTTTTAGCAATGCATCAGGGTTTGGTTCTTGACCTCTAAAACGTTTGTACAAGGTCATTGGGTGTTCTGTTCCTCCTTTACTTAAAATATTAGTGGCAAAACTCATTCCTATTTCTCTATCAAAAATTCCCTTTTCCTTGAAAAATGCAAAAGCATCCGCGTCTAAAACTTCGGCCCATTTGTAACTGTAGTACCCAGAACTATATCCACCATTAAAAATATGAGAAAACGCTACCGACATACAATTTTCAGCAACATCGGGAGTAAAATCTGTTTGATCAAATGTTTTTCTTTCGTGAGATTTCACATCAGTTATTCCCTCAGGATTGTGTCCGTGCCAGCTCATATCTAGCAATCCAAAACTCAACTGACGCAAAGTAGCCAATCCCTCCATAAAATTGGCAGATTCTTTTATTTTCTCAACAAATTCTATTGGAATAGTTTCACCCGTTTGGTAGTGTTTAGCAAACAAATCCAAACACTCTTTTTCGTAGCACCAATTTTCTAAAATTTGACTCGGAAGTTCAACAAAGTCCCAAAAAACGCTAGTACCAGACAAACTTGGATAAGTTGTATTGGCTAACATTCCGTGTAATCCATGCCCAAATTCATGAAATAAAGTTGTTACCTCATCAAATGTCAAAAGCGAAGGTTTTGTATCCGTTGGCTTTGTAAAATTACACACATTAGAAATGTGAGGTCGGTCATTTATCCCATTTACAATTTGCTGAGATTTGAAACTTGTCATCCAAGCACCATTTCTTTTGCCAGGTCTCGGAAAATAATCCCCGTAAAAAACAGAAATTAACTGATTAGTTGAATCATACACCTCATACGTTTCAACATCTGGATGGTATTTATCAATATTGGTTACTTTTTTAAAAGTGAGTCCAAATAGTTTGTTTGCCACCAAAAAAGCTCCTTCGATTACGTTCTCCAATTTAAAATATGGCTTAAGTTGCTCATCATCCAAATTGAATAATTTCTTTTTAAGCTTTTCGGCATAATAGGAAGAATCCCATTTTTGAAAATCCGTAATTCCGTCCAGTTCTTTGGCAAAGTTTGCCAGCACATCAAATTCTTTTTGGGCAAATGGTTTTGCTTTGGAAAGCATATCATTCAAGAATTCGTTTACTTTATCAGGACTCATTGCCATTCTTTCTTCCAATACAAAATGGGCATGGGTTTCGTACCCCAATAAATTGGCTCTTTCATGCCTCAGTTTAGCAATTTGAAGTGTAATCTCCTCGTTGTTAAAATCATTATTTTCAAAAGCTCTAGCACCGTAGGCTATCGCTATTTTTTTTCTCAACTCTCTTTTTTCGGCATATTTCATGAATGGGCCGTAACTTGGAAAATGAAGTGTAAAAACCCAACCTTCGGCTCCACTCGCTTTGGCAGTTTGGGCTGCAGCTTCCTTCACTCCCTCTGGTAATCCTGCCAAATCTGCCTCGGCTTGTATATGCAGCTCATAACCATTTGTTTCAGCCAATAAGTTTTCACCGTACGTCAATTTGAGTTTCGATAATTTTGTATCAATATCACGCAAGGTGGATTTGTCCTTCTCATTTAAATTGGCTCCGTTTCTAGAGAAACCTTTGTAAGAATTATCCAATAATGTAAGCTGTTCCGGAGTTAGATCAAGTGATTTTTTTGACTGATAAACCGATTTCACTCTTCGAAATAAATCTGGGTTCAAGGTCACATCATTTCCAAACTCTGTGAGGAGTGGCGAAACTTGTTGGGCTATTTCCTGAATTTCATCATTCGTTTCAGCGGAATTCAAATTAAAAAACAAACTAGAAACCCTATCCAATTGTTTTCCAGAAAATTCCATTGCCTCAATCGTATTCTCAAAAGTAGGTTTCTCAGAACTTGCTGCTATTGTTTCAATCTCCTCTCTCGCCTCAGCAATAAGTTGCTCAAAAGCTGGTAAAAAGTGTTCATTTTTTACTTTTGAGAAGGGTGCTAAATCAAAAGGAATTAAAAGCGGATTATCTGTGTGTGACATAAGTAAATGTTAGGTCTAATTTTTATGAGTTAAAATTACGATTTTCAAAGATACTTATTCTATTATTTACCTCATAATGACAAAAGTTAGAATAAAAAAAGAGGGACTAAAAAGTCCCTCTTTTGCTATCCTTCACACAGGAGTCACATTCCATCTTACGATTTATTCAAATTCCTCGATCAACACTCCCATTTTTCCCATTTGTGAATCCCGTAAGGCCTGCATCACTTCTGTTTGTGTATTCATTACAAAGGGTCCGTATTGAGCAATTTCTTCTCCAATTGGTTCACCCGAAAGCAACATAAACCTTGTATCTTTGCTTGCCTCAAAATGAATAATTCCCTCTTCACGTTCAAATACAATCATGTCTTTTCCTATTACTTCTTCTCCATTGGTAATACCCTCTCCATCAAGTAAATAAAGGATTGTGTTGTAGGATTCGGGGATTGGAATCTCAATCTTTCCTCCAGCCTCTACTTCTCCTCTCAATAAAGTTTGTTGAGAATAAGTAGGTGCAATTCCTTGTTTACCTCCAAGCTCTCCTGACACAATCCAAATCCTAGATTTACTTTCTTCTATCACGGGAGTTTCTTCTTTAGAAATAGGTTTGTAAAAAGCTGGCTTCATTTTATCTTGACTTGGGGCATTCACCCAAAACTGAATAAACTCTAATTCACCCCCATTTTCTACTAGATGTTTAGGAAATCTTTCACTGTGAGTTATTCCTTGTCCGGCAAACATCCACTGGGTTCCACCTTCGCTTACTAGCGCATTATTACCCAAAGAGTCTTGGTGATTTACTTCCCCTTTAAAAATGAAAGTAACTGGAGAAAATCCTCTGTGAGGATGAGGACCTACTCCTGCATCTTGTACTCTTTGTCCTCCTGGTAGTTTATTTTTCCAATGATGAATAAGAAGAAAAGGATCTACATAATCCAATCCATCTACCGGAAGTGGTTGGTCCAACAAATGGCCCCCCATATTTACTTTCTGTGCCGGTATAATTGTTTTTACTTTCTTTTTCATCCTCTTTTTATTTTTTATTTTTTTTCAAAATTATTGGAAAATTTAACCGCACACATTCGCGTAGGTTAATATTTTGATAAGAGAGTAATTACTCGATTACTTCAAAAATTTAATCAATAAAATTTCAATAGCTAAAAAAAGTAAAGCCAAGAGCACAAACCACTTCCATAGTTTATTGGAAGAATGTAACAGCCCAGCTGAAACACTAGATTTCGCGGATTTAGAAATATCGATCACCTTTACCCAATTTCGAGAAATCTGCTTTTTCAACTCTTGAGTGGTGTAGGCCTCAAAATCACTTTCTTCTTGCTGGTAATTTACTCCAAATGCGGCTACTATATTTTCTTCGCTCACCAGTTCATAGTTGCCTGATTGAATTAGTTTACCGTTCAGCAAAACCTCCATTTCACCGCCAAAAGATTCAGTTTCGGGAATAAAATCAATGCTTCCTTGTTGGTTCTTTACTCTCAGGTTGTTTGTGTTAATCCCTTCTTCTCGAATTCTTAACTTATCTGTTTCGGTGGTGATAGATACCACCTGGTTTATTCCGCTAGATTCGGCTATTCTCAGCAATGTGGTAACAAAAAGTGAGTGACTTGTGAAATTTGAAAAGTTAGAACTTAACGGAACTGACAAGGAATAAAACTTTCCTTTTCCAATAAAATTTTCTACTAAAAAATGATTTCCGTTCTCGGTTTTTATTAAACTTTGCCTGGCTGATGGACTTCTGAAATCGAAAACGAACTGCTGCAAAAGAATGGGCAAATCCATGTTTTTGGGAGTTTTTTCAAAAACATCTTGAAAAAATGGATTCTCAAAATCCAGGTACGAAACTTGCGTTTTGGTTGTATCTTTTCTTGTAATGCGAGCAGAAGATGCGGCCAAAAGAAGCTCGTTGTTACTTGCCAAATCTGGGTTGGAATTAGGAATATACAAAATTGTGCCACCTACTTCGAGATATGCCAATAACTGAGAAATAAAACCCGAGGAATAACGATTTACTTCATTGAGTATAATTAAATCACTGCTGGAAAAGAGGGCGTAGTTTATAGAAGAGGAAAGTGTGTTGGTCACTTTAAAAAAAGCATCGTTGGAGAACAACTGATTCACGCTTCCTTTTTCCGCGTTTAGGTTTTCGGATGATTCATTGATCACCAAAACTTTTGATTCCTCTTTTAGTAAATATGAAAAATAATACGAGTCATCAAACAATGCTGCAGGATCTGGGTATTCCGAAATCCTTAACTTCCCTTCCACTTTTCCCGGATTTTGAACCTGATAATCCAACGAGACTATTTTCTCCGAATTCATCAGTACATCTGAATTCAAGAGTCCTTTTATTTGCCCATTGAGAGAGAGCTCGAGCTTTACTTGTAAATCATCGTTGGTTGTATTCACAAGTTTCACAAACAGTTGCTCTTTCTTATTCACCATTCTGACAGGAGAATCGAACCAAATAGAATCGATCGATACATTTCCGCTGTTGTTTGACACAACGGGCAAGAACGCCAATTGAATCGTAGAATCCAAGGACAAATTCGCAAGGTTGGCTGTTGATTTTTGAAAATCAGAAATATAAACAGCGAATTTATTTTGAGAAACGTCTTTTTTCAAAAAATCGATTTGCTTTTGTTCTACTTGACTCAAATTTCTTGACTTCGAACTAATTTCAATTTCATCCAATTCATTCAGAAATTCTTCTTTTGTTAAAAACCGTTGATGAATAGGTTTGAACTCATTGGTAATTAACTGAAATTTGTCGCTTTGAGAATAACTTTTAGCTACAAGTCTTGCTTGTTTTTTGGCATTATCCAACAAATTAAATTCATTCCAGCTATTGTTCATACTGAGGGAATTGTCTACGTACACCGAAACCCACTTTTCTCCCACAGCATTATTTTTCCCCGGCTTGTCCCAATATGGTTGTGCGAAAGCAAATACCAAAGCCGCAATAGCTAAGATTCGAGCAAGTAAAATTAAAAGATGCTTGATATTCGACTTTTTGGAAGTCTCTAGTTCCACTTGTTTGAGCAAACTAATATCGGAAAAATGCACTTTCTTGAACTTTCTGAAATTGAACAAGTGTATAATTATTGGCACGGCAATAGCCAAGAGCGCCCATAAAAATTGTGGATAGATAAAGTTCATTGTTCAAATGTAATTAAAAGAAGAAAGAGATTAGAACATAGAAGAAAGAAATTAGCTGTCAGATATTCGCTCCAATTGAAGAATTTTATTTTTTTGCGTGCAAACATCAAATTTTCCCAACTCAAACCAATTTAAATCCTATTTTTACGCATTCAATCTGATAAAATGACAAGAAATCAAGCTTTTGCTCTGCTCCACCTTTGTGTTTTTTGCTGGGGATTCACTGCCATTTTTGGAAAACTTATTTCTTTTGATTCTGTCTCTTTGGTTTGGTGGAGATTGCTCATCGTGGTAGCAAGTTTGTTTGCTTTTATGCTGGTTGCGCGCAAAAGAATAATTCTTTCGACAAAATTATTTTGGCGTATTGCGGGAGTTGGAGCCATTGTGGGAATTCATTGGTTGTGTTTTTTTGGAGGAATTAAAGTCTCCAATATTTCCATCACCATGATTTCTTTTTCTACCGGAACCTTCTTTACCTCCTTGATTGAGCCGCTGGTATACAAACGCAAGGTAAACCCAAATGAAGTAATCATTGGTATATTGATTATGCTCATCATCAGTGTGATTGGGCTGAATGAATTTGAAAATACTCAAAACCCAATTGGCGGAATCGTTTTAGGGTCGCTGGCAGCACTTACTGCCGCACTTTTTTCTACCTTCAATGGAAAACTCATTCAACAATCCAATGCTTTTACAATTTCATTTATAGAACTTATTTTTGCATTGCTCCTAGTTTCTTTGGGTTTATTTACCTTTTTTGAAGTACCGAATAATTTACTTTCCCCGTCTAGCACTGATTTATCCTACCTACTTTTGTTGGGAATTGCTTGCACGGCCTTTCCATTTATTGCGAGCGTAGAAGTAATGAAAAACCTGAGTCCATTTTCTGTTAATTTGGCGGTTAATTTAGAAATCGTGTACGCCATTTTGTTTAGCTATCTCATTTTTGGCGAGAACGAACAGATGACTCCAACATTCTATATCTGTGGAGTAATGATTGGTTTGCTAATTGTATTAAATGAGGTACTAAAAAGAAGGCGAAAAAAGAAGATCAGTATGAAATTAAAAGAGTAATTAATTGCCTCTTTTGTCTTTGTTAAACTAATTTATTCACTAACAAGTACTCAGCAATTTGCACAGCATTGGTTGCGGCTCCTTTTCTTAAGTTATCGGCAACTACCCACATATTCAGCCCATTTTCCACTGAGAAATCTCTTCTAATTCTTCCCACAAACACTTCATTCTTTCCTTCGGTGTATTTTGGCATCGGATACACATTCATTTCGGGGTTGTCTTGCAGCACAACTCCTGGAGTATTGGCAATCATTTTACGTATATTAGAAATCTCAAAAGGCTTTGAAGTTTCTACATTAAGCGATTCTGAATGTCCTCCAACCACAGGAACTCGCACCACCGTAGCCGTTATTCCAATCGCAGTATCATTAAAAATTTTGTGTGTCTCGTTCACTAATTTTACCTCCTCAGTGGTATATCCATCCTCCTGGAAATCACCACCATGAGGCAAACAATTCTTGTCTATTGGATAAGGATAAGCCATTTCTCCCTTCAGTTCCAATCGCTCATTTTCCATCTGCTTTACTGCTTTTACTCCCGTACCAGTAATCGATTGATAAGTAGAAATAACCAGTCGCTTAATTCCAAGTTGTTTGTGTATTTCGGAAAGAGCCAACACCATCTGAATTGTAGAACAATTAGGGTTGGCAATAATCTTGTCCTCTTTGGTCAATTGCGATGCGTTTATTTCAGGTACAATCAATTTTTTGTCTTCATCCATTCTAAAAGCCGAAGAGTTATCAATTACAGTCGTTCCTTTAGCGGCAAAACGAGGAGCAAACGCTAGCGAGCGCTCACCACCTGCAGAAAATATAGCAATTTGTGGAGCTCTCTCGATCGCCTCTTCCATCGAAATGATAGTTTGCTTACTACCTCCAAACTCTAGTTCTTTTCCCACGGATCTCTCTGAAGCAACCAACATTAATTCCGTAATTGGGAATGAATTCTCAGCCAATACTTTCAAAATTTGTGTTCCCACCATTCCGGTAGCGCCTACAACTGCAATTTTCATATAAAACAGATTTGATTATTATTTCAGCCCATTCTTACGAATCGGTGGAACAAAAATATTATATTTAATGAAGAAACTAATTCTATTATGCGGTATTCTTTTTCTTTTTTCTGTTTTTTCTGTTTGTATCTTTCCGCTTATCCTCAGTTTTTGGATAACTTTTCGGATGGAAATTTCTCGTCAGCACCCTCTTGGATTGGAAACACCTCAGATTTTACCGTGACTACAGGTGAGCTTCAACTTAACGCTCCTGCTATTTCTGCTTACAAATATTTAAGCACAAATTCACAAGCCATAAATAATGCAACTTGGGAATTTAGGGTTCGAATGACTTTCGGTACATCTTCCTCCAATTTTGCGAAGGTGTATTTGACCTCCAACACCCCTAACCTTTCTGGGGCAGTGAACGGTTACTACATTCTACTTGGCGGCTCAGACGATGAAGTGTCTTTGTTCAGTCAAACAGGTACTAGCTCATCAAAAATTATTGATGGAAGAGATGGTGTAATTGGGGGATCAACAGTAGATGTACACGTGAGAGTTACCAGAACCTCCTCTGGATTTTGGGAGGTTTTTACAGATACTTCCACGCTGTTTTTGTCCGAAGGAACTGCGACAGACATAACTCATCCACAGAGTTTGTTTTTTGGAGTGGGATGCAATTACACTTCTACCAGATCTACACACTTCTATTTTGATGATTTTATTGTTACTGGAACAACGGCAATCGACACAACAAAACCAATTCTAGACAGCATAAATGTGGTATCTAATACTCAAATTGAATTGGTTTTCTCTGAACCTATTGAACCTACCACAGGACAATTAGTAGCAAACTACACGGTAAATAACGGACTTGGAAATCCTATTACTGCTATCCAAAACCCAAGTAATTTTAGTGAAATTACGCTGAGCTTCTCCTCCCCTTTTTCGCTTAACGCAACTAACGTAATCACTGTGAATAATGTAACGGACATTGCAGGAAACTCAATCAATTCTACCAACCAAAATTTTATTTATTTTATTCCCGCACTTGCCAATTATAGAAATGTGGTAATCAATGAAATTTTTGCAGATCCTTCTCCTAGTGTGGGACTGCCTGATGGCGAATTTGTAGAAATTTACAACCCAACTAATGAGTATTACAACCTGCAGAATTGGCAACTTACCGATGGCTCTTCCGCAGCAACATTCCCCAATTTCATTTTGGCACCCAATTCTTATCTTATTTTAATTTCTAATTCTTCCCTACCTGATTTTTCGAGTTACCCCAATACTCTAGGAATTTCCTCTTTTCCTGGACTGAACAATTCTGGCGAAACACTTACTTTACTCAACCAGAGTGGTTCCGTGATAGATGTAGTAGAGTACAGTGACCACATGTATCAAAATGAGTTAAAACAGGATGGTGGATTTTCTCTAGAACAGCTTAATCCGCTTGCAAACTGTTTCGATGAATCTAATTGGAAAGCATCCAACAACGTTTCGGGAGGAACACCCGGAGTTATAAATTCAGTTTGGGACACCACAAAAGATACACAAACTCCCCTCATTATTTCTTGTATTGCAACTTCAAATAACAGGTTACTACTGCAATTTGACAAATCAATTGACACAACTATTTTTTTAAGAAACGTAGTTCTTTCTGGAGGCATTTCAGTCAGTACTCTTTCTGCCCATAACGTATTCAATACGGAACTAGAATTAGTTATTTCTCCCTCTTTGGACACCGGTAAAGTATATAGTTTGTCTATTGACTCCCTCCAAGATTGTGAGGGGAATTTAGCGGAAATTGAAACCGAATTTGTCTTAGCTCATGCCAATAGGTCTGGATCTGTATTAATTAATGAAGTTTTGTTCAATCCTTATTCTGGAGAAGAAGATTTTGTCGAGCTTTACAATAATTCAAACTTGTATATAGATTTAAAAAATTGGCAACTAGGAAATGAGGACAACGGAATTGTTGGAAATATAAAATATATCCCCTTGCATTATATTTTGAAACCAAGAGAATACGTGGTGATTACAAAAGATTATTCGTTCGTGTTGAACAGATATTCCACATATTCTTCAAGAAATTTTATTGAAATAGAGAATTTACCAAGTTATCCGAATGACGAAGGAACAGTGTATCTTTTGTTGCCCTCGAACGATGAATCTGATAAATTCACCTATTCCGAAAAATTTCATTTCGCCTTGTTGAGAGACAAGGAAGGAGTTTCGTTAGAGCGAGTCAATTTTGATGACCCAACTCAAAGTCCATCAAACTGGCACTCTGCGGCAGAGGAAGCTGGATTTGCCACTCCAGGTAAGAAAAACTCGCAATATACTCCCAGTACTATCACCGAAAATATTTTGTCTATTTCTCCCGAAATTTTTTCACCCGACAACGATGGGTTTGAGGATATTCTTACCCTGAACTACAACATGCCTAAAATTGGTTTTGTGGGAAACATCACTATTTATGATGTGCAAGGTAGAAAAACCAGAGTTATAATTCAAAATCACCTATTGGCTAAATCTGGACGTTTTACTTGGGACGGAATTACAGAGAAAAATAGTAAAGCAAGAATAGGACGCTACATTATACTTTTCGAATATTTCGACTTAGAAGGCAATGTACACACAGAAAAAACAACCTGTGTGGTAGGTCATAAATTTTGATTTTTATCTAGTCAAACTATATCAGTGTAAGAATATTTTTATTACCAACAAACATCAATTCATTTCTTTTAAAAAACGTTCTTATCAGCAATTGTATCATCTCAGTAAATTAACATGGCCGAATATCTCTTTAGGACCATCCAAAGTATAATTTATTACTATCCGATATACATACGTATCGTTTTTACATAATTCTCCCTTTTTATTTGTTCCATCCCACCCATATTTATAATCATTTGATTCAAATATAAGCTCACCCCATCTATTAAAGATCAATAATTCATATTCTTCAGGTGTTGTTAAAACAGGAAGGAAAATTTCATTTCGTCCATCTCCATTTGGTGTAAATACATTAGGAACAAAGAGGTCTGACTTTACAAATACTATCCCAACGACAGAATCTTTGCAACCTAAATGATTCATCACGGTTAAAGAAGGATAGAAATATCCATCTTCCGAATAATTATGGTTTAGCACTGAAAAAGGAGAAATAATTCGACCATCACCCGAATAAAAAGTGGAAGATGTGTAATTTTTCGAATTATCGGTAAAAAATACTTCAGAATCATAACCTGGCACAACTGTTTTTAAAGGTGAAAAATTGGCAATAGGACTTGGTAATACAGTTATAAAAGAGGGAATTGTTAGGGTGTCTGCACAATTATTATCAGAAGCAATTAACCGAATCGTATAAACGCCAGGCGAATTATACACATGATTCGGAGATTTTTGAGTTGAAGTATTTCCATCGCCAAAATCCCATTGAAAATTGAAAGACGGATCTGTAGAACTTGAGAACTGTACGGGGATTTCATCTCCAAAGCACACCGTATCTACATTGGTTGTAAAAATTGGATTAATCTCTTTATAGACTCGGAAGGTTGCATCAAAAGTAGTATCACAACCAAAATCTCGGTATCTCAAAACGACATTCTTGAGTCCTGATTGAAAATAAGAAATCCCCGTTTCTGAAATTGATGTAGAAGTTTGTTTTGAAGAGTTTGAACCAAAATCCCAATCTATGCGAGTAGTAGAAAAGTGATTTCCTGTCGCTGTGAAATCGAATGAGTTGTTTTTAAAACATTGGTTATCGGGTACATCAAAAAAAGGCGATAGGACTGGGTTGATTGTAAGTGGTTTGAATGCCGTATCTGCACAATTCCCTTCTCCCTTTGTTATTAATGTTACTCGGTACAATCCTGGATTTAAATATGTGTAGAATGGTGAAATGAAATTAGAGGTGTCGTTTTGTATGGGAATCACTCCAAAATCCCAATGATAGGTGCTCGCATTGATACTACCACTAAGAAATTCGGCTTCGTTACTTGAGCACTCAGTTTTTATGGTATCTATGATTGAAGTGATTTCTTTGTATACCCTGATTGTATCAGAATAAGTTGTGTCACAGCCAAATTCTCTATAACGAATTGACACTGTTTTAAGTCCACTTGCTGAGTAGGTTACTCCTTGTTGAACGGTATCCATTGAGCTAGTTGGTAATGCGTTATTACCAAAACTCCAATTTATTTGGGTAGTTGGGGTGAAATTTCCTTTTGCACTGAAATCAAAAGAATTATTTTTGAAGCATTGATTTAGGGGGGTATCAAAAAATGGTCTCAAAATTGGATATACCCTGAGATCAATGTAGGAGGTATCGGAACAAATCGCGGAGTAGGGATCTACAATTAATCGAACTCTGTATACTCCAGTATCAGGGTAAGTATAGGTGGGAGAAAATAAAACCGAGGTATCAGACAAAGTCGTTAAATCGCCAAAATCCCAAAGATAAGTTGTGCCATTTACACTCACATTAGTAAAGTTGACTGTATAACTATTGCAAACCACCCCTGGATTAAAAATAGACGATACCGCTTTGATGCAATTCAAAATATTAAACTGAAAATCTCTTCTTGTAACACTCAATAATACTCCATTTCTATATTCTTTAACCGCTATACCAACCACAAATTGACCCAATCCAGTGGGCCTTCCAGTTAATAATCCAGTAGCACTATTTATACTTAATTGTGGGGATGAGGTTACTTGATTTGAATTAGAAAAAGTGGTTCCCCAATTCACGGGAATAAAAGGAGGAGGTAAAGGATTAGGAGCGGGGTTTGTGGAGGTTCCACCAGAATATGGAGTAAAAAATTCATAAACTAAAGAGTCTCCATCTAAATCTGTGGCTGAATGATCAAACGAAATAGGATCATTAACACACAACAAAACAGGCGGAAAATTCTTAAATGACGGACTACTGTTACAACTAGTATCGTTAGGTGGAATAAAAGAATGATAGGTATTTCCAGTTCCTCCTGGATTAATAATATTGACAATCGTAGGATTTCTGCAACATCTTTGGTATACAATATCGTACCCTGTCAAAGAAGGAAGCAGAGTAACGGTATCTACATAAATTGCTTCTTGAATACACAAATTAGGGGGTACTAACAAACAACTCGAAACCGTGTTTATAGGGACAAGAGTAAATCCAGGTAGCGGCACATTCAGCTGGGATACCAGAGAAGTACTTCCGCCATTAAAAATTCCAATCTTTGCAATGGGATCAAATGCCGCCCCAGTTCCATTACAATCTCGATAAATTTTCAACTTTATTTCGTAAGAATTATTACCTAAACATCTGTAATTCATCTCACCACCTACCAAATGAGCAGATTTTAAATTGAAAATTGCACCAAAAATTAAAAGGCCTAAAAGAATCTTTCGGAACGACTGAGATAAGTTATCAACTAAAGGATGCATAAGTAGATTTTCTTCAACCCTTTAAAGTAAGAAAAATAATCAAGACATGCAGTCTCCTACTTATTTGTTCATGTAAAAAGCCCTTTTTATTGATTTAACAGCAGATATATGACTGTTTAAAACTGCTTATTTTGTTACGATTACTAAATATTTACTTACACTCCAAAATTTATCAGGATTCACAATTTTGATCTTTTCAATGGATTCGTTTTTTATTAACTCATAGGAACCAAGGGGATGAGTCGTTATTATATCCGCTTTACTCACACCAAGAGTAATCTCTTTAACTTCTCTGATATTAATTTCAGTGAAATATTTTTTATTAAAATCATCTCTTAATTTTTTGGTTTTTCCCAAACCAATCACTCCACCTTTCGAAGTAATAACCTTGTTTTCTTTCAGTTCAGATTTGGAACCGTAAGCAAAATACGCTGTATGTAATTCTATCTCTTGTTCTTCAATCGTTTCGTTCTTGTTTGCGATTACGGCCAGATTATTTTCGTAAGCTGCCATCAGCTCGTCAAAAGCTACCCCCATATCGCTCAACTCACCTTTCATTCCCAAAATTTTCACTTCTCTTTCCTCCGCTTGTTTTGTCAAGTTTCTTATCACTTCTTCCAATCCGTTCAATTGTCCGTTCGAATTTTTTAGTTTCGAATTCATCGAAGCTATTTTTCTTTTGTTTTCGGCAAGTAATGCTCCTAATTGTTGTAAATCAGATTTTATAAGTTCTGCCGATTGTTGAATTCCTTCGCTAGACTGAGGAATAAGTACCGTATTTTCTTTGTCTCGTATGGAGTTTAGGTTATTTTGAATATCCATAATAAACTGAGAATATTCAGTTAACAATGCCTCCTTCTCTTCTAGTTTTTCCGTTTCTATTTTTAATTCGGCATTTTCTAGTTTTAAAGATTCCAATTGCGAAGTTAATTCTGTTTCGTTTCCCACGCAGGAACTTACTATTGAAAGGACGAAAATTGATACAACTAATTTTTTCATAAAATAATAATTTAACGGTGCTATATGTTAATGACTTAGATACGATGAAACGTCAACAAAGCCAACTTAGTATCACCTATTTTTGTTTCTGAAGAGGATTCGAGTTTAGCTCTTTGTACTCCTCTCTTTTTCTGTAAATATCGAGAGCAAGGTACAATGCATTTCTGAAGGAAGATTCGGAAGCTTCGTTTTTCCCCGCAATATCAAATCCCGTTCCGTGATCGGGGGAGGTTCTCACAATGGGTAACCCAGCTGTGTAGTTAACTCCGTTCCCAAAAGATAAACTTTTGAAAGGCACAAGCCCCTGATCATGGTACATAGCAAGAATCCCATCGTAATGCGTGTAAACAGAATTTCCAAAAAAGCCATCAGCCGAATAAGGACCAAAGGCCAACAATCCTTTTCCTTTAGCTTCGCCAATTGCTGGGATAATTATTTCTTTTTCCTCGTCTCCAATTACTCCATTATCGCCCGCATGCGGATTCAAACCTAACACGGCAATTTTTGGTCGGGGAATTCCAAAATCTTTGACCAAACTTTCGTTTAGCTGAGAAAGCGATTCCACTATCTTTTCTTTTGATAAGTTTTTAGCAACGTCTTTCAATGGGATGTGCCCCGAAACCACCGCTACCCTCAATTTATCTGCTACCATTAGCATTAAGGCATTGTCAACATTCGATAATTTTGCCAAAAACTCCGTGTGTCCTGGAAAATTAAAATCCGTACTTTGAACATTGTGTTTGTTAATTGGTGCCGTAACTAATACATCTAATTTAGAAGCTGCCAAGTCATCTGTAGCCGCTTTCAATGACTTAATTGCAAATTCACCACCCTCCGGAGTTTCTTTTCCTATGTTCAAAATAGGGTCTTTGTCCCAGCACTTTTTTATATACAAAGTTTTAGATTTTGGCTCCATTCCTTCCTCTAAGTTTGTATGAGCCATAGCCGGTAAATCCAGTGACTTTCGGTGAGCTGAAAGTAAACTTGCCGAACCATAAATTACAGGAATTACAAAATCCAGGATTCGGTTGTCAGAAAAAGTCTTGAGAATAACTTCTGGACCAATTCCATTCAAATCTCCAATGGATATCCCTACCCTTACAGACTTTTTTTTTGATGTTTGTGACATAATTAAGGTTAAATTCTTTTTTTTGCAATTATAAACGAGAGGTTTATTAATTTTGTACTCTCAAAGGTAAAATTTTTTTGCCCAAAAGAAATAAATAAAACCAAAATGAATATTACTCCCGAACAAGTTTTTGACGCATTAAAAAATGTCGTAGAACCGGATTTAAAAAAAGACATTGTATCGTTAGGACTTGTCTCTGATATAAAAATTGAAGGAATGAATATTTCTTTCAAATTAAGAATAAGTAACCCTGCTCTCCACTCTAAAAAACGAATGGAACAAGCCTGTGTTTTTAACCTTGAACGATTCATTAGCAAAGAAGTAGAGGCCGAAATAGAAATTTCTGGAATAGGCTCTGAAGAAACCGACCCTAATTTAAGAAAAATTCTTCCTGGTGTTAAAAACATTGTGGCTGTGGCTTCGGGCAAAGGGGGTGTAGGAAAATCTACGGTTACTGCCAATATTGCAATAAGTTTGGCAAAAAAAGGATACAAAGTTGGACTGATTGATGCTGATATTTATGGTCCTTCGATGCCTTTGATGATGGATTGTGCTTACGACAAGCCTACCATGATAGACGTGGACGGAAAAAGCTACATTTCGCCTGTAGAAACACACGGGGTAAAAGTGATGTCAATTGGATTTTTTGCTGATTTGAACCAAGCAATTGTGTGGAGAGGTGCAATGGCTAGTAAAGCGATAAGACAAATGTTTATCGATACATATTGGGGAGAACTAGATTACATGCTAATAGATTTGCCGCCAGGAACAGGAGATGTTCATTTAACTTTGGTACAATTAGTCCCAATCACGGGAGCTGTTATCGTGAGTACTCCGCAAGCAATTGCTTTGGCTGATGTAAAAAAAGGTATTCACATGTTTAAAATGCCTAACATTAACGTGCCTGTTCTTGGGGTGGTAGAAAACATGGCATACTTCACCCCAGAAGAACTGCCAGAAAACAAGTACTATATCTTTGGAAAAGACGGAGTGAAAGATTTGTGTGAGCAAATAGATGTAAAACTTTTAGGTGAAATACCATTAGTTCAAAGCATAAGAGAAGCTGGCGATGCCGGAACTCCCATTGCTGCACAAGATGGAACTCCTTCTGCTATTGCTTTTGATCTACTCTCAGCCAACGTAGTTGAGCAAATAAACTGGAGAAACAACAACATAAAACCAACACAGGTTGTGAAAATGAATACACCATGATAAACCGATTATCTACCCTTGCTTTTATATTGGTCATCTCCTTGACTTCCTATGCTCAAGAAACTGATTCAGCAGCCAAGGAAGAAGCAAGATTACACAACCTGAATCTTACAGATTCCTATGTAAAACGCAAAGGAAAAATGTTTGCCTCTTGGGGTTATAACCGTTCTGCCTACAGTTTAAGTGACATTAGGTTTTGGGGAGAAGGGTATGATTTTACTATTAAAGAGGCTATTGCCAAAGATCGACAAACGAAGTTCGATCCAAAAGTTTATTTCAATCCCTCTCTTCTTACAATACCCCAGTACAATTTAAGAGTGGGTTATTTTTTGACGAATAAGCTTTCTTTGTCTGTGAGTGTCGATCACATGAAATATGTATTAGATAATTCGCAAATAGCCACCGTAAATGGGCGTATCGAAACATCCGCCAGTAGTGATTGGGCAAACGAATATGACCAAGAATTAATGGCAATTACTCAAGATTTTGTAAAGTATGAACACACAGATGGGTTGAATATCATCTACTTGGAATTAGACTACCACGACCTCTTGTTTCAAACTTCAAATAGAAAGTTTGCAGTGGAGTTGGTCACTGGAGTTGGTGCTGGTGCAGCAGTTCCCAAAACAAACGCACGGTTATTCGAAAATAGAGGAACCGATGACTTTCACTTAGCAGGTGGCTCAATAAATGCGAATGTAGGATTAAAGCTTTTTTTCTTTCAACACTTGTTTCTTCATCCTGCAGTAAAAGCGGGTTATGTAGTTCTTCCGGATGTGAGAACAAATACACAAGGAATGGATAAAGCTTCTCAAAATTTTTCTTATTTCCAGGCAAATATGACTGTCGGATACCAATTTGGCTTAACTCATAAATCACTTTAGCAGAATCGGACCTTCTTGGATTAAACAAAAAAGATAAAAATTCTCAGAAAATTTTTGGGAGAATCATCGAGACTCTCACTTTTTTATTAATTATTTATCTTTTCCTTCTTCAATTGAATCAAAAAATTAATCACTGTAACAGAGTTGATTGTGATTAAGAATACTCAGGTTTAAGACCTTATTGTGACGGTAGCAACTCCTTTTTTAGCGCTGCCATTTTAATTCCTGCCACTGCACATTCCACGCCTTTATTTCCGTGTTTCCCTCCACTTCTATCGAGTGCTTGTTGCAATGTGTTGTCGGTTAATACGCAAAATATTACCGGAACTCCATACATTAAATTCACGTCTTTGATTCCTAATGAAGTAGCTTCACATACAAAGTCAAAATGCTTGGTTTCACCCTGAATCACACTTCCTATAGCAATTACTGCATCAACCTCCGTATGCTCAATAACAAGCTGAGAAGCCAGAGGCAATTCATAAGTTCCCGGCACATGTTTTACTAAAATATTCTCAGCCAAAGCACCGTTTTCGATCAGTGTATCGAAAGCACCTTTCAACAAATTGGAGGTAATCTGTTCGTTCCATTCCGAAACAACAATCCCGAATGACATCGCTGATGCATTCGGGATTAACTCTTTTTCGTAATTTGATAAGTTAGTTGAGGCTGTTGCCATAATTAATTTTTAAGTTTTGCTATGAATTTTTCTATTCCTTGAGCTTCTGCTGAAGTTGAAAATTCTTTTTTTATTCTTTCATAATTTGCAATCGCATCTGCAATATCACCCACTTCTTCTTGGGCAACAGCTAATTTCTTAAGATAAACTGGTGTCGTAAAGTCATTGGTTGAATGAGCAATAGCCGCTTTGTAATTGGCTATGGCTTTATCTGCTTGTTGCGTTTCAAAGTACGCGTCTCCCAGAGCTCCTTTGGCGATTGCTCCAATTAATTCATCCTCAAAACTTACTCCCTCTAAAGCAGAAATAGCTTCTTGGAACATTCCCATATTCAAATAACCTACACCCATGTTGTAAGCAGCAATATCACCCGCTGGAGTTCCGCTGTACTCTTCTGCAATTGTAGCGTAACCAATATTATTTTGGTCCCCATCAATCGCAACCTGAAAATTATTTGCTCCAAAATTATTTTCTTGTCTCCAAATTACGCTGCTCGCTTCTGTCGATTTCTGGGCTTTGTTATTGTTATACCACCAAAATCCTGCAATCACAACCGCAATAGCTCCTAGAGCAATGTAAATCGTATTTTTGTTTTGCTCAAATTTATCTTGGATTTTATCACTAATATCCTGTATATCAAAATTTTCTATATCTGCCATTGGTTTGTTTTTTTGAAAGGACAAAAATATAGTTTTTTATCCATTTTACACCTATTCAAGGATGATTTTTTTTTGGGATCCTTTTATTTAAACAATATTTCATCCACTACTCTTTTCTGGAGTTTGCGATTCAATGATTCTTTTAGTTTCTCCTTTGCAAAAGAGAGTTCGTGTCTCAACACAGAAGATTCAATTTGAATAATCAAAATACGTTTGCGTAATTCCAATGATTTTGTTTTGGCAGCAATTGCTGTTCCCATCATTTCGGTCCACTCTTTCTGTAGATCCAATTCATCCATTTTATCCTCAATTTTATAGGCTTTTAGTAATCTTTCAATGGCTAATTTTAATGGCGTTACTTGCTTATCTCTTTTAGGAAAACTCATGCTTAAAATTAAGCAAAGTATTTACTTCTGAGGATGATTGAGAGTTATTTTTTTTCATAACTTTAGCTATGAAAACAACAGTAGAACTAAAATCAGGAACTTACGAATTAGATTTACATCAGCCCTTGGATATTTCGATGAGACTCTCAACAGAGCCAAGCAACTCAAGTGCTTGGTATGTTTCTCCAATCAAAATAGAACCGGTAAAAGGAGAAGGGTTCATTGGAAGTGTGGCTCAAGGAGGTTCCGTAAATTTCAGAGACATTGTTTTCAATCCTCATGGTAATGGAACCCATACAGAAACTGTAGGTCATATCGATATAGAAATTCATTCTATTAATCAATTGCTAAAAACCTTCCATTTCTTGGCACAAGTTGTTTCTATAGAACCTGAAGTATGGACTTCCAATTCTGGTACGAGAGAAAAAGGAGATTTGATAATTACCAAAACCCAACTGAAAGAAGCAATCGGTAATAGTAGGTCTGAAGCATTGGTTTTAAGAACTTTACCCAATTCAAGTGACAAAATAACTTTTCAGTATTCGAATACAAATCCGCCTTACTTGTGCCATGAAGCCGCAAGGTTCTTGAGAGAAATTGGCGTGAAACATCTCTTAATCGACTTACCTTCTGTGGACAAAGAAGTAGATAATGGAGATTTATTAAGCCACAAAGCTTTTTGGAATTACCCAGAAAGTATTCAATACGAAAATACCATTACTGAATTTATTTTTGTTCCAAACTCCATTGAAAATGGACTTTATTTACTCAATCTACAAATTGCACCATTTGAAAATGATGCGAGTCCAAGTAAACCTGTGTTGTACAAACTGACAAAAAAATGAACATCGAAGAATATAGAGAATATTGTCTTTCCAAACCCGGAGTTAGCGAAGGATTCCCTTTTGACAATAAAACATTAGTATTTAAGGTGATGGGGAAAATGTTTGCGCTAACTGATATAGATGAATTTGAGGGAATAAACTTAAAATGTGATCCCGATTATGCGATTGAATTAAGAGAAAAATATGAGGGAGTCATTGATGGGTATCACATGAGTAAAAAACACTGGAACACAATCAAAACAGGGAGTGACGTACCTGACAAAACACTTTATCATCTTATCAATCATTCCTACGAGTTGGTAGTAAGTAAGCTCACCAAAAAGGAAAAAAAAGAACTGAAAAACACTTAAAAAAAGATTAAAACTGTTCTCATTAAATCTCATGAAAACCGCCTATATTTGATAACAATAACCTAGAACCGAAATCATGAAAAACAATCGATTATTTAAGTATTTTATCGCAGGACTTCTCTATTTGCTTCCCTTAGTTGTATTTGGGTACGTATTGTATTCCGCATTTATTCTCATTGATGGAATTATTCCTGACGAGTATCGGTTTATTCCTGGTTTGGGAATCTTGATTATTGTGGTATTCCTTATCATTTTTGGGTGGTTCACTACAGTTTCTAGAATAGATGACATAGCAAAACAATACTTTAATAAGGCTTTGAATAAGGTTCCTGTTTTAAAGAGTATTTATTCCACTCTCGAAGATGTTTCGTCTGCATTGGTTGGAAAGAAAAAGACGTTTGACCGACCAGTTCTGGTAAAGTTGAGTAAAAATCATGACATGGAAAGAATTGGATTTATTGCCAAAGAGGATTTGAAATTCTTGGGAATAGACGACAGCAGAATTGCCGTAGCTCTTCCTTTCACATTTAGTTACATGAGTAAAATTGTGATTGTTCCCAAAGAAAATATTACTCCTATCGATGCCAAGTCTAGCGAAGTAATGAAATTTCTTCTTTCGGGAGGAATTACCGAAGAAGAAATGAAAGAAGCCATTTCAGATTTAGAAAACTAACTAATAATTTCACCACTGAATACCTCTTTTGCCGGTCCTATCAACCAAATATCTGTAAACTGTTGGTTTGAAATATTCTTAAACTTGATTTCTAATTCACCTCCAGGAACATGAATTTTTATCGGAGAAGCTAATCCATGTAATAAAAACCCGCTTAGTGCAACGGCCGTGGCACCTGTTCCACAGGACAACGTTTCGTCTTCCACTCCCCTTTCATAAGTTCTCATAACCAAAGAATTACCATCTAATTTTTCTACAAAATTTACGTTTGTTCCTTCTTTTGAAAACCTCGAATTATACCTAATTTTTTGTGCTTCTGGTACTAAATCTATCTCCGAAACATTTTGGTGATACTCAATATAATGTGGAGAACCTGTGTGAATAAAAAAGAAATTTTCTGTTTTTTCGATTGAAGAAACATCTCCCATCTTTAATTCAACTTTGTCGTCTACAATAGTTGCTTGGTGAACCCCGTCTATTGCTAAGAATGAAGTGATTTGAGTTATAATTCCGAGTTTTTTCGCAAATGCAACTGCACATCGGCTTCCGTTCCCACAAAAACTTTGAGTACCATCAGCATTAAAATATATCATTTCAAAATCTAACTCTGGATGATTTTCTATTAGAATTAATCCGTCTGCACCAATACCAAACTTTCTGTCGCAAAGCCTTTTTACTATAGATAGATCCGTTTTATCTATTGATAAATTGCGGTTATCAATCATCACAAAATCATTTCCCGTTCCTTGGTATTTATAAAAATTCACCTTCATTCACTTTTATTTTGATTGCGAGTCCAAGAACTCTTTTTCCTTTCTTGTCAAACTATCGATTCCTTTCGCTGAAATTTTTTCAAGAATGGCATCCATTTTATTCTCTTTATACTTTCGTAATTCATTGTACTCAAAATCATCTCTGGGTACCGATTTGTCTAACTGTACTTTTGGTTTGGTTCCAAACCCAAAAAAACTCACTAAAACTCTAAAAAAATTCATGTTACTTTTTTGATTGAGAAAAAAACAGCTCTTTCTCCTCTTTGGTTAAACTACTATAACCAGATTGCTTTACTTTTTTCAAGATCCTATCAATTTGGTTATCACTTTCCGATGGCTTCTGTTGTGGTTTACCTCTCCCTCCTTTGGTCACTTTCATCTTCGGTTTTCTTTTTTTCTTTTTAAAAAAAGAGCCGATATCAAAAGAAAAAATTGAGTCCAATATCTTTTCAAAACCTCTCAGAATATTTTTTCCTTCTTTTGATTTTACGCCATAAAAAACACCAAAAGCAGCTCCTCCCAAATGGGCCAGCCATCCTCCTGTATTACTTCCTTCAACACCAATACTTGATTGGAGCCTCATTAAATCTAACAAGACAAAAATTGCAACAATGTAAATCAATTTGACGGGTTGTGGAACGAACATAATTTTTAATTCCATATTAGGTTTTGTTACTCCAATTGCGACAAAAACGGCTAAAACTGCCGCAGACGCACCTACCAACATTCCATTTCCTACAAACGCAGGAATAAAATTATACCCAAGAAAGAAAAACAAATACCCTATAAAACCACCAGCCAGGTATACACTTAACATTTTTTTGTTTCCCAAGTAATGACGAAAAATATTTCCAGCGAAATAAAGCAAAATCATATTCCAAACGATATGCCAAATACTCGAAAGTGAGTGTGAAAACATATAAGTAACAAGAGACCAAGGTTGTAAAACCAACTCTGACAAAGTAGAAGGCGCAGCAAAATATTGAGCTAAATCAAAATTTGGCGATATTGCTCTGGTTAAAATAGTTCCCAGTAAAAGCAACAGAAATATAGCCACGTTTACCATAACCAACCGAACATGCATTTCGCCCTGGTAAAATTTAGATTTTATAGTCTGGAAAAATTCATTCATAGCATAAGTTAGAGATTCAAAAATACAAATATTAGTTCGTATTTTACAGGTTTTGAATAAGGATGTTTCTGATAATACTTTATGAGAAAAACATCTGTCTTGAAAAGAAAAACATCTTATTCTCTCAGATTTTACTTAATTTTAACTAACCATTAAACATACATTTTATGTCTTTCAATTCTGTTCTAAAAATACTACTGCCACTGTCTTTGATGTCTACATCAATGTTTGGTCAAATTACATTTTTGCCCAATACAGAATTTACCGTAACAAAAAACTCACAAGTAATGGAAATGCCTTGGTGTGGCGGTTTCAATGCGCCTCAGTTTTCGAGAGTAGACCTAAATTTAGACGGAAAGGAAGATTTGATCGCATTTGACAGAGCCGACAAACAGGTTACTCCCCTCCTCAATATGGGAGGGTCGGGAATAGTTTCCTATAAATATGCTCCCATTTACAAACAAAAATTTCCTGAATCCAGAGGCTGGATGCTAATGAGAGATTACAACAACGATGGAAAGAAAGATATATTTTACTGTTTGTCAGGAGGTAACCTAAGTGTTTCGACCAATACATCAAGCTCTTCGCTTGAGTTTTCGCTTTACTCGAATTCCGTTGCTGGCCCTCAATATCCTGGAGGTATTATTCCTATCTACATTCCAAATGAAGATGTTCCAGCAATTTATGATGTGAATGGTGATGGTGATTTAGATATCTTAACCTTCGGTGTACTTGGAGTTTCAATTGAATACCATAAAAACTTTGCAGTTGAAAGAACAGGAAATAGCGACTCTTTGGATTTTGAATTAAGAAATTACTGCTGGGGATGTTTTCTTGAAGTAGGAATACAAACCAACAAACTAGAATTATTTGACACATGCAGCTTCAATGTTCCAGGTTCCGAAATGGGCAATGAACCTGCCATTGGAACCGGGTCAAGGCCAATGGGCGGAAGTTCCAGACATATTGGATCTACCGTAACAGCATTCGACAACAATGGCGACAGTGTCACTGATTTATTACTTGGAGACGTGACTTTCAATAACTTAGTTTTGGCACAAAATGGTGGAATTTTACCCGACCAAAGCTCTTGTATTACTTTGCAAGACACAGCCTATCCCTCATACGACACACCTGCTGACGTCATGTTATTTCCAGCTTCCTACATCGAAGATGTGGACAATGACGGATTAAACGACTTAATCGTGGCGCCCAATTCAACAGAACTTGCAGAAAACCACAATCAAATTTGGTTTTACAAAAATAAAGGAACTAACAATTCTCCAATTTTTGACTTTCAGAGAAAAAATTTATTTCAAGATCAATACATTGATTTAGGGGACAAATCTATTCCTGAGTTTTTTGATTACAATGGAGACGGCTTAATGGATATTATTGTTTCGAATTACGGTTATTTCAATCGAGATAGTATTGTGTATGATTGTAAAATTTCACTTTTTAAAAATATCGGAACCGCCTCAACTCCAAGTTTTGAGTTTGTTACCGATAATTACCATTCCTTGGACACCTTGAAGTTAGGAAAATCACTAGAGCCAACTTTTGGAGACATAGACAATGATGGAGACGAAGACATGATTCTTGGGAATAGTGAAGGATACCTTCATTTATTTACCAATACGGCAGGTGCTGGAAATATAGCCAATTTCATCCTTACAAGTTCTAGACTTCAAGATCACTTGGGAGACACCATTGATGTAGGTCAGTTTTCGTCCCCTCAGTTGTTTGATTATGACAACGACTCAGATTTAGATTTAATTATTGGCAAAGTAAATGGAAGCATTCGGTATTACGAAAATATCGGAACTTCTTCTTCTTACAGTTTTCGAAAAATAACTGATACAATGGGACGAGTAGAACTGCATGAGATCTGGGATATTTATGGGGCCTCTACTGGATTTGCAACTCCAAAATTCTACAGAGAAGGTGGAATCACTTACTTATATTGTGGAAGTCAATCTGGTGGAATTTATAAATTTACAGGAATAAATACCTCGAACCCGAGACAAACATTCATTATCGATACAATAATTGACATAAAAACTTATGGTTTGTTCTCCTCCCCTACTATTTATGATTTTAAAAACGATGGAAAACTAGATTTGCTATTAGGAAACTTGAAAGGAGGATTGACATTGTTTACAGAAGGAACTGGCACCTTATCATTGGATAAAAAAAGTAATGAAATTGACTTTCACTTGTACCCAAACCCAGCAAACCATCTAGTTACGATACAAACAAACGAGCTTGAAAACAAAAATAGAATCATAGTTTCAGATTTGATTGGAAAAGTAGTTCAGGATATCGATGCTGTTTCTTACTCTACACAAATAGATGTCTCTAATTATAAAAAAGGCGTTTATTTCGTGACCGTATTCTCACAAAAAGGAAAGAAAACTCGTAAATTGGTGGTTCAATAACTAAAACTTACAAAAGCTGAAACTTAAAGACCTTACTTATTACACCCAAGGAATTACTGACAGGAACACGGTTGTTCTGAGCCAGGCAATTACTCTGATAGAGAGCAGTAGACAAGACCACCATCATTTGGGACAAGAAATAATCAATAACTGCTTGCCAAAAAGCGGAAACTCTGTAAGGATAGGAATTACAGGAGTTCCAGGTGTAGGAAAAAGCACTTTCATTGAATCTTTTGGTACCTTTCTTACTTCTATAGGAAAAAAAGTAGCTGTGCTAGCCATTGACCCTACCTCGCAACAATCTAGAGGAAGTATTTTAGGGGACAAAACTAGAATGGATAAACTCGCGGTGAACCCCGATGCGTATATTCGTCCTTCAGCCTCTGGCAAAACCTTGGGAGGCGTGGGGCAAAAAACACACGAAACAATCATACTCTGCGAAGCTGCTGGCTTCGATGTCATTCTTGTAGAAACTGTGGGTGTAGGTCAATCAGAAACAGAAGTATATTCCATGACAGATTTTTTTCTTCTCCTCATGATAGCGGGAGCGGGAGATGAACTACAAGGAATAAAGAGAGGAATTATGGAAATGGCTGATGCCGTTTTAATAAACAAAGCTGAAGGCGACAACCTAATCAAGGCAAAACAAGCAAAACGAGAATATTCCAATGCCCTTCACTTGTTTCCAGCCAAAGAGAGTGATTGGATACCTAAAGTAGAATTGTGTTCAGGACTAAAACATACGGGAATCGAAGAGACATGGAACATCATTGAGTCTTATTTATTAAAAACTAAGAGTACCGGATATTTCGAAGAAAATAGAAAAAGACAAACAAAAGATTGGTTTTATAAGTTTCTCAACCACCAGATTTTAGCTTCGTTTTATGAAGGAAATGGAATGCCTGAAAAATTAATGAAACTGGAGGAACAAGTCTTAAATGGAGAGGTTTCTCCGTTTGAAGCGAGTCGCATTATTTTAGGGAAATAAAATCACCTAAAAACTTTCCACCCTACTTTGACAGTGTAAAATATCGAAATGGACGTAAACCAGAGAAAAATTGCATTTTCCGGGTATTCATACTTGTCTGTAAGCAAATTAAACAATCCTTCTACTGTGTACCCAGAGAGATAAAAAATGAGTAGAAAAGACAAAAGTCCACAAGACAAAAAATAAAAAGTAGTTTTAAGATATTTATTATTTGGGTAAAAAAACAACAAGGCTATTCCAATATAACCGAGAATCCCAAGTATCGAAACAAGCGAAAATACAATTGACTCAACAGGTTGGTTATAAATTGAGTAGAGACCGAGGTAAAGGCCAAATACAGCGAATGCAAACAAATACAGACCAATCAAGGCAATAGAACTAATCGCTACATAATCCAAGGCTTTTCTCAATACTAAAAAGTTCGTTTGCCAATGGCTTCTGTAAACCCAATCAAATCATCGCTATTAGGGAGTTCCCTAAGCTTATTCATGGCTTTTTCTAAGAAATTTTCTTGAAGCGTTTCTGCCAATTTCAACCCTTCGTTCTCATTTAAAAAAGAATGAATTTGCTCGATATTCGTTTCAAAATTTTCATTGTCCTTTATTAAACATAAAATATGTTCTGAAGTTTCCTGGTCGGAATTTTCCAGTGCCAGAGCCATAGGAATATTCACTTTTCCCTCTTTGATGTCTTTGTATCGTTCTTTCCCATTCTCTACATAGTCGATGATGTCATCTTTTATTTGGTAGGCAATACCCAAATATTCAGCAAAATCATTCCAAATTTGTTCGTCCTCTTCCCTAAGACCTGCCGAGTATGCTCCTGCTAAACAACTAGCTTTTAGCAAACTTCCAGTTTTTAGCGCAGCTATTTTTGTAAGTTGCGCAACTGCGAACTCGTTCTCTTTGGTAGCATTCAGCTGTATCAACTCTCCTTTGGAGAGGGATACAAGTGTTGTAGAAATAATTTCTAAGAGCTTAAATTCCTTTTGTTTGGTACATACTTCTATCATCTTAGAAAGTAAGTAATCCCCCATCAATACGGTAGCCTTATTTCCAAAAACAACATTGGCAGAAGTTTCTCCTCTTCGGAGTTCAGCAGCGTCTACAACATCATCATGAAGTAGAGTTGCTTCGTGTAAAATATCAATTAAAATTGCGGATAAATAGGTCGACCGATTTGTTTTTCCTACTACTTTTGATGTCAACAGTGTCAGTTTTGGTCTTAAATTTTTTCCTTGTTTGTTGAATACAAATTCCAAAAAGGTAGCAATCAATGGAGAGGTTTCTTTTTTGTCTTGAAAAAAGATTTCCCTTTTCAGTGAATCAATTCTTTGTATATCTTGCTCTAATACTTCGGTCATATCTTGTTTTACATCCATTGCTATCATAGCTTTTGGGTTTTGTGGTTCTGTCTAATCTAATTAAGGAAATGTTGGAAACTTCGAGAAATCTGGATCTCTTTTTTCTAAAAATGCATTCTTACCTTCGTGTGCTTCATCCATGAGGTAATACATCAGGGTTGCGTCTCCAGCAAACTCCATAATTCCTGTTTGTCCATCCAGTTCTGCATTCAATCCTCTTTTTATCATTCTCAAAGCAAGTGGACTCCTTTTCATCATAGTTTCTGCCCACTGAATGGTAGTTGACTCCAGTTCTTCGAGCGAAACTACCTTGTTTACCATTCCCATTTCTTCCGCTTCTTTGGCTGTGTATTGCTCACACAAAAACCAAATTTCTCTCGCCTTTTTTTGACCTACATGCCTAGCTAAATAGGAAGAACCAAATCCAGCATCAAAACTTCCTACTTTTGGTCCAGTTTGTCCAAATTTTGCGTTTTCGGAGGCAATCGTAATATCACACACTACGTGTAACACGTGACCTCCACCAATCGCATATCCATTTACCATAGCGATAACAGGTTTTGGTATCGAACGGATTTTCTTATGCAAATCCAAAATATTTAATCTTGGCACTCCATCTTCTCCAATGTATCCTCCTTTTCCTTTTACATTTTGGTCACCTCCTGCACAAAATGCCTTATCTCCAATTCCGGTTAGCACCACCACTTTTATTCGTGCTTCTTCTCTGCACAAGTCTATTGCTTCCAGCATCTGAATAGTTGTTTCTGGTCTAAATGCATTATAAACATCTGGTCGGTTAATCGTTATTTTTGCAATTCCATTGTAAAACTCAAAATTAATGTCTGAGAATTCCTTCATGGTTTCCCATTTTACCGTTTTATTTTCCATGGTTGTATTCATTTATATAAGTGAAATAATTGGTTAATATCGTGTCATTTTCTTCCTTGCTGGTATCAATTTCAAGGACCGAGGCTTGCTCGTTTTCTTCAATAAAAGAGGTGAAAGTTTTTTGTAATTCACCCAGATTTTTTGCTGTGTAATATTTCAGGTTATAAAGGTCGCAAAATTTTCTTATTGATGTTTGATGAGGAGTAGTAAAGTAGGGCAAAGAAACTTCATCTTTCTTAGGATGAGGAATAATTTTAAAAATATTTCCTTCCCCATTATTAATCACTACAGCTTTGAAATTTGGTAAAACATGTCCATTCCAGAAGGCATTGGAATCATAAAAGAAACTGATATCACCCGAAATTAATATCGAATTATTAGTTACTTGATGAGCGCCTAGGGCAGTTGAAGTACAACCTTCTATCCCGCTCACTCCCCTGTTTCCATTGTATTGAATATCCTCTCGCTGATTAAATAACTGTATATACCGAACTACCGAACTATTTCCCATTTGTAAATTACAACTGGGTAGATTCTTAGTTAAAAAATCAAAAACCTTTAAATCCGAGAAAGGTGCCTCCTTTAAAAACTCGTTGTGTGCTACCTGAGCCAAGTGGTTGATTTTTTGCCAGTTAACTTTAAATTCTTGTTGCTCGTAAGGCCTAATTCCTACTGAACTAACTAATCCCAAAAAATCATTTTCGTCCGTCAAACTTTCGAAAGAGTCAAGTTCGAATAAGTTTTCGTTTCTTCCATCGGAGAAACTCCAAAAGTCTTTAGGTTTATTGGCTCTAAATAGTTGCTTGACTTTTTTTGAAATGACTGAATGACCGATTACAACAATTAAATCAGGTACAAATCGCAGAGGGTTTTCCTTGTCAATTAATTCAATAGTACGATCAATGCAAGAGACAAACTCACTGCAGACAACGTCACCCGTAGTCTCGGTAAGTATAACTGTATTTTTATCAATTTCTATTAATTTTTCTAATCCCGATTGGAGGTTTTCATACCTATTTTGGGACACAATGATTAATTTACTTTCGAAAGTATTCCATTTCAAAATAAGGTTTTTAGACTTTTCAGATACGTTCAAAAAAAGTTCTGGCTCGGGGTATTTAGGGCAAAGTTCTGTGGGAGTTACCTCCATGGTTTCGTATAGCGGCTCAGCTAATTGAACATTAAAATGTACCGTATTTTTATTCTGAATTAATCCATAAAATCCTTCCTGAATATTGGCAGAATTTTCCTGGCTCGTGTCATTTTCGTCCTCAACAAGGTTGTAATTATTATCACAAAAATTGCGGTAAACTCCTTTCTGTTTTATTGCTTGGCCATCGCCAATAGCCAACCCATTGCCTTGTCGGTCGGCAGTAATCACAAGCAAAGGAATAGCTTGCATGTGGGCTTCTGCAATAGCTGGAGCATAATTCAACACAGCTGTACCCGAGGTGCAAACAAGAGCAACTGGTTGTCTTTTTTGCTGTGCAATTCCCAAGGCAAAATGAGCCGCAGATCTTTCGTCTACCACACTGTAGCAGGTAAAATAGGGGTTGTGTGTAAATGAAATGGTGAAAGGTGCATTCCGTGAACCAGGAGAAATAACGATATCTTTGATGCCATTTCGCTTGCAATGCTCAACGATTTTCTGTACCGATATTTTATCACTTACTTTCATTTGACCAGCTCAACTAATTCTTTATTTTTTTGTTGCTACGTGTATTGCAGCAATACCTCCCGATACATTTTCATAAGAAGCATTCACAAAACCGCTTTTCTCAATAATTTTGGCAAACTTATCTTCTGTAGGGAATGCCTGAACAGATTCGGGTAAGTAAGAATAAGCACGACTATCTTTCGAAACAATTTTTCCCACTGAAGGCATCAATTTCCTTGAATAAAAATTAAACAATTGCTTAATTGGAAACTTTTTCGGATTGGAAAACTCCAACACAATAATTTTTCCGTTCACTTTCAATACTCGACTAATTTCACTCAACCCTTGACTTATATTTTCGAAATTCCTTACCCCAAAAGCAACAGTAACTGCATCAAATTGGTTATTCTCAAAAGGGAGGTTTAACGAGTCTCCGTTTCTCAAATCTACTCTACCTTCTAATTTTTTCTTTAATACTTTCTGTCTACCTACATCCAGCATTTTGTTCGATATATCTACTCCAATGATGTTGGTTCCCTTAATTTTTGATAAAGCGATTGCTAAATCTCCAGTACCAGTTGCTACATCCAATATTTGGCTATTGGGAATATTTTTGACAATATTCCGGACTTTATTCCTCCATATCTTATCGATTCCCAGGGAGAAAAAGTGATTTAGAAAGTCGTATTTGCCTGAAATATTGTCGAACATTTCGGCTACCTGCTCAGTCTTAGGAGCTTCTTTTTCTTTGTAAGGGTTTATTTTTTCGCTACTCATTTTCAGAAATGATTGAAAGTTTAATATTTTTTGTAAATATACGTGAAATTTTAGTCATAAGAGCAAAATTGAGTTTAGAATTCCCTATTTTTGGGGAGGTATGTAGCCGATAATAAGTTCAACTTTAAGGAGGCGAACTAAAAACAACTGAGACAAACACCAAACCTGAAAAATAAACTTGACTATCTTGAGTAATAAAGCAAGTAGTTTGCCCGAGATATTGAGTCCGAATTGCAATAAAAAAAACAGAAAAATGAAATGGATTAAGGCAGCGAGATTAAGAACATTACCACTTTCATTAGCTGGCATTGTGATGGGCGGGGCACTTAGCTTCTCAGGTACATTTAGCTCTATTATTTTTTGGTTGTGTGTCGCAACAGCTACCTGCTTTCAAATACTCTCTAACTTCGCAAATGACTACGGAGATTTTTCGAAAGGAACCGATAATGACAATCGAATTGGTCCCAAAAGAACGATGCAGGCAGGATTAATTTCTAAAAAAGAAATGCAAATTGCTCTGGTTTTAACTTCCCTTGTCTCACTTGCTTTGGGATCTTATTTATCCTATTTGGGAACTCAACTCATGGAGTCCAAATTTTTAATTTTGTTCTTAGTCTTAGGGATTCTTTCTGTGGCGGCTGCTATCAATTATACAGTAGGAAAAAAAGCATACGGGTATTCAGGTCTTGGAGATGTATTTGTTTTTATTTTCTTCGGACTTGTGGGAGTGTTGGGAGCCAAATTCTTAATTTCTGGAAGTTTATTGCGAAACGAAATTTTGCCTGCTTTCAGTATTGGATTATTTTCTATGGCTGTTCTTAACCTAAACAACATGCGAGATGAACACAACGACAAAGCCAACGGAAAAAACACAGTAGTGGTAAAACTTGGACTACATAAAGCCAAAATTTATCATTATTTTTTAATTCTGGGTGGCATGATGTTATTGCTTATTCATGCCTTCTTAATGGCTCAAACCATCTGGGAATGGTTGTTTATAATGCCTTTTTTACTCTTGATAAAACACCTTTACTTTGTGAAAAATACGGCAGATAATAAAGCGTTTGACCCTGAATTAAAAAAAGTAGCACTTTCTGCCTTCTTTATCTCATTACTTTACTTTTTAGGAATTTATTTATCATGCTAAAAGCGACCTTTACAAAATACACCCTGAATCTTACTGAAGAAAGAGGAACTTCTAGAGGATGGTTTACAACGAAAGATTCGTGGTACATTCAGGTTTGGGAGGAAGAAAACCCTGCGATTATAGGAATTGGAGAATGCAGTTATTTGCCTGGACTAAATCCTGAAAAACTAGAATCATACGAAGAAAAAATTGCCGAAGTATGTGATCGAATAAACGACAGTGAATACTGGTTATCTAAAGGATTAGTAGAGTTTCCCTCAATTCACTTTGGGTTAGAAATTGCTCTGCTCGATTTGGAAAAGAATGGAAATAAAATCCTTTTTGACACCCCATTTTCTCAATCAAAAAAAAGTATTCCTATTAATGGATTAATATGGATGGGAAGTTTTGAAAACATGATGGAGCAAGTAGACGAAAAAATAGCAAACGGATTTCGCTGTATAAAATTAAAAATTGGGGCTATAGATTTTGAGCAAGAGCTTCATATTTTAAAATCAATTCGCGAAAAAAGTAAGAAAATTGAACTGAGAGTAGATGCAAATGGTGCTTTTTCTCCTGCCGAAGCGTTAGAAAAATTAACTCGATTATCTGAATTTAACCTCCACTCCATCGAACAGCCAATTAAACAGGGGTTTCCTGCTACAATGAATCAATTATGCAAGGAAAGTCCTTTGCCCATTGCCTTGGACGAGGAGTTAATTGGAAAATTCACCCGAGCCGAAAAAGCCAAAACTTTGGATGACATAAACCCTCCTTACATCATTTTAAAACCCTCGCTAATTGGAGGAATAAAAGGTAGCAAAGAATGGATTGAATTGGCAGAAGAAAGAGGTGTTAATTGGTGGATAACCTCTGCCTTGGAATCAAATATTGGGTTAAATGCCATCTCTCAATTTGTTTCTACCACCGAAAACACTCTTTTCCAAGGGCTTGGAACAGGCAAATTATATACCAACAACATTGGTTCACCGCTCCAAGTTATTGGAGATGAAATACGATATAACTCACAACTAAACTGGGATTTAAGTGGATTATAAATCACTGACACATATTTGTCTAAATGGAAAGAAATTCTCAAAAGAAGAAATTCTTACCGAGAAAGATGATTACCCAAATCATACGAGAGAGGTTATTTATTTTCTAAAAGAATGGTTTTCTGAGTCGGAATTCATTTCTGTGCAAACTTCTGGTTCGACAGGAGTTCCAAAACTAATCACATTACCCAAACAAAGCTTTGTAGAAAGCGCCATAAATACCTGCGGTTTTCTTTCACTTAACAAAGAAACGCAAGCTCTACTTTGTATTCCTATAAAATATATTGGTGGAAAAATGATGGTTATTCGAGCCCTTGTTTCTGGTTATAATCTGTGGATTGTAGAACCTTCCTCCTCACCCTTAAAAAGGGTTTCTAATGAGTTAAATTTTTTAGCAATCACACCTATGCAAGTCCAAAATTGCCTGAATGACTCGCCCGAAAAACTATCGAAAATAAATCACGTAATAATTGGCGGAGGTGCCGTGAACAATTCCTTTATTGAGCAGATTCAGTTATTTAAAAATGAATTTTATTCCACTTATGGAATGACAGAGACGTTAAGTCACATTGCTTTAAAGAGATTAAACGGTCCCAAAAAATCTGATTCATTTGAAACTTTACCCGCTTATAGTATTACCATTAACAACTCTAATTGTTTGGTGATAAAATGTCCTACTCTATTTCCCGAACCGATTGAAACTAATGACATTGTGAAACTAACAAAAAGTGGTTTTGAGTGGTTAGGTCGCAAAGACAACGTGGTGAATTCTGGTGGAATAAAACTTTTTCCCGAGGCAATTGAAGAAAAACTAATGAAAATCCTTCCCGAAACATTATTTTATCTCACCTCTAAGAAGGACACTCATTTAGGTGAAAAATTAGTTCTGGTTTGTGAAGAAGAACTAGAAATAAATTGGGAAAAAGTCAATTTAGAAAAATATGAAATCCCGAAAGAAACAATCATTCAAAAAATTGTATTGACTGAAACAGGAAAGATAAAGCGGATGAAATTCTAAAATCCTCTGATAATTGAAATCAAAGCATGAAAGAACGAAACTAGTCCCAAAACTACAGATAAAATTCCGAAAACGATTGCTAGTCCGATAATTCCTACTGCAGCAGTTCCTGCAGAATACAAGGCCAAATAGAGGATGGTCATAATCAAAATAGCTGCGGACAACAAAAAGGTAACATACAAAATTGCACTGGTTCGCAATGCAGGGCCAGGTCCATTTGCAATCCAAACAGCTAAGGGAGCTATTCCGGTGAAAAACAAAACTAGAATTGCCAAAATTGAAAGCAATATGTTTACCGTTTTGTCATTGAGCCAGGGGTCTTGACCTATGCCTGATTGTTTAGTAGTTGAAGATGATGGAAGCCATGTTGCTTTAGTAGAAAAAACAGGTGATAACACAGTGGTTTCCTTCAATTTCTTAACAAAGTTAATTTTAGGATTCTGTATTTTTTTAATCATACAACTATCAATTAAACCAACTTCTGTTTTTCTCTTTGGCTCTAAAACTTCAGATGCAATTGCTTGGGTAGAATCCGACACTAATTCAGAGATCATCTCGAACCCCTCTGTTTTGTTCTCGAGCTTTATTGATCTAGACTCCACACTGTTATGTCCATTTATGTACCAACCCTTCGCGTATTTTCTTTTCTGAAAAATTTTATTTGAAGCTACTTGGTTTGAGGTAGAACATGAAAAAAGAAGTGTAATGTAAAGAATCACAACTGCACTATTTCTTATCGTTAATTTTAGCATTTCACTTTTCTTTCTTGAATAATTCGATAAATAATTTCCGGGCAGTTTTGATCCAAATAAAAACCAAAACAGGAAGAACAATAACAACTAATTTATTGTAATTCCATGAAGTTTTAAAGTCAAAATGGATAGCATGTTGAACACTTCTGGTAATTCCACATCCAGGACATTCTTTGTTAAGAATAAGTTGAGATGGGCAAATTGAGTTTCCAGAATCAAAGAAATCAATTGGTAAAAACAACAACAAAAAAGGAATACCCAACCAAATAATAAATTTAATCTGGTTGAGTATTCCATACTTTTTTAATTGAATCATGAATTATTCTATCCTTCTCTACTTACCACAATAAGTGCGTGAATAATAGCCGGGAATCCACATAATAGACTCCACAATATATTAATCACTACCGTTTTAATGTCCCAGTTTGTAACTAAACCAACTGCTAACCAAGGTATAAAAAAACAAAGAACGAACATCCACCATTCAGCAGAGAATGACGAATTTCCTGACATATCCTCGGCTGAAACCTTTTGAATGTCAGAATTAACTACTTCATTTACCCCCTCTTGAAAATTAATAGCTTCGCTCATTAATTCTTCAGTATTACTCGAAGAGAATGTCGATTCAGTTGATTCTAAATAATTTGTGTAATCTGTTAAAACTGAATTAGCTTCCTCGTTTAGTTCAGCAGAAACAAATTCTTGAACAGGTAAGCTAGGATTAATAGATGCGGTAGCTTCTGTTATTAGGTCATTTTCTTTAGTTTGAGTAACAACTACAGATTCTTCATATTGAGCAATTGATTCTTCTTCCTCAATTACTTTTGTTGACTTTTCCATTCTTGGCGAAGAATTTACATGCCAACCTTTTTGATATTTCCTTTTTTGGAAAAGTTTGTTCGAAGCAACCTCACTAGAAGTTGAACAAGATGAGATGATGGCTAATCCCATAGCGAAAGCGAAAATCTTTTTCATTTTAATTTGTTTTTTGATTAATAAGATTCAAGATAGAAATAAAATTGTCAAATCAAAAAAATTCGAAATATTATTTGCTCTAAATCACTTCTTTGATTTTATTTACCAAACCAGATTCTACCACATCGAAAGCTAGTTTTATCATATTTGCAATGGCCTTTGAATTCGATATACCGTGTGCAATTATCACGTTTGAGTTGATCCCTAACACTGGAGTTCCTCCGTAATTTTCATAATTAAACCTTTCAAAATATTCATCTTTGATTCCTCTTCTTTTGATGATTTCATAAAAAGATTCGGCTTGTTTTAGAATGACATTCCCAGTAAATCCATCACACACAATTACATCAGCTCCTTCATTCAGGATACCTCTACTTTCGATATTGCCAATAAAGTTTATTCGCTTATTCTCTTTCAGTAATTTATGTGCTGCTTTTGTCAGGATACTGCCTTTCTCTTCTTCTTCTCCAATATTCAAAAGCCCCACTTTGGGAGACTTAATGTGGTAAACATATTCGGCATAGATCGAACCAATAACGGCAAATTTATCGAGCATTTCTGGTTTACAATCGGCATTAATTCCCACGTCCATTATAATCCCATCATTTCCACTTTCTCTAGGTAAAACACTGGCAATAACAGGTCTAGAAATACCTTCTACCACACCAATTGCTTGGGTAGCACCCACCATCATCGCTCCTGTATTACCTGCTGAGGAAAACACATCAATTTTCCCTTCTTTCAAGTAATCGAAACCTTTGGTAATACTTGATTCTGTTTTTTGAATGAATGATTTAACAGGATGGTCGTTGTATTCAATTACTTCCTGACAATCAATTATTTGTATGTAGGATTTCCCACAAAGTTCTTCTCCTAACTGTTCGGATATAGACAGACTATCTCCAAACAAAAAAAGAGACACAGAATCTAGTAAATCGGGGTGATTTTCTAAAAAACTTTGTACTCCATTTAAGTTACATGTGGGAGAATTATCTCCTCCCCACATATCAATCCCAATGTTAAAGGGTGTTTTAGCCAAAATTATGCTTCAGCTATTTCAGTTTTATCAATTACGACTTGTCCTTTCCAGTATAATTTCTCCTCGTGCCAATATGCTCTGTGAGTTAAGTGAAACTCTCCAGTTGTTGGGCATTGTGTTAATTGTTGACTTGCAGCCTTGTAATGCGTTCTTCTCTTTCTCTGTCTTTGTTTTGACTGTCTTCTCTTTGGATGTGCCATTTTATTGTGTTATTTTTTTAATTCTTTTAATTTATCCCACATTGGGTTTGATTCTTCTGGAGTTTCATTCACTTTATAGGTTTCTAGCTTCGCCAAAACTTCTTGGTTACACTTTCCTTTTGGGTGCTTATGTTTGGCAGGTACAGAGGTTACAAAAAACTCAAATAGCAATTCCGCTACATTTATTTCATACTCCGATTGGTCCAACAACAAAATATTTTCATCTGTGCTTTCTCCTTCGCCAAATTTAATAAACAATTTATTCTCTGAACTTGCTTCTGATTGTATGTTATCACCGCACATATCACACTGGGTGATATAAGTTGCTTGGGTTTTGATAACCATTGCCATCATGGTAGATAGTTTCTCTAACTCTACCGTAGCTTCCAGACTTACGTTGTCTACTAATATATACTTATACTCTTCAAAGAACGATTTTCCTGCAGTAAACTCAAATAGATGTTTACCTTCTTTCAGCCCAACAAAAGGAATCTTATACTGATGTTTCGTTTCCATAGTTAAGGGTTTAAGGACTGCAAAATTAATAAATATTCCTGAAAATCCACTTTTTTTTTGAAAAAAATATTGTGTAGCTGAAACTATCCTCACTCGAGCACTTAGGACACGTTGAATCAAGAAATTCATAGTAATTCCAGCACTCAATTCCTCTTTCAGAGAATTGATAGAAAAGCCACTCTCTCAAGAAACTCCAACAATCTTTGGTGTTTAGAAGCCTTGTATTGTGAGTTTGTTTTAAAAAAATACAACAAGAATCTACTTGTTTTACGAAAACAACCACAACGTTGCATTTCTTTTACTAAATTTGAAAAAACATGTTTTAAGCCTCTTTCCAACATTTATTCTCGTAATTCCTATTGAAAAATCACTACCACATACTTGGGTTAAAAGAGAACGCCAGCGAGGAGGAGATTAAAAGAGCTTATCGGAAACTTGCCTTGCAATACCATCCAGATACGAATAAGAAAGATACCAGTGATCAATTCATTGAAATAAAAGAGGCGTACCATGCTTTGCTAAACCAAGACAATAAAACTTTCGGGGCAGTACAATCCAAACAATCTGAAAAAATATTTAGCCGAAAGCATAATAGATGGATGACCCGAGAGGAATTGTCTCAGCTAAAAAAACAGACCAAAGAATACAGGAAGAAAAAAGAAGAACAAGAAGAACTGGAAGCGATTCGCGACTTTGAAAATCTAAAAAAATCGTGGGTTTATAAAACCTTTCCCTTCATAGCCATTCTGGGTATGTTATTTTCTATCACTTTGTTTCTTGATTTTCATTTGACACCTCAATTTAATTCCGTAAAATACCTCGAAACTCATAGAATAAGCCTAGTTGAAGGAATGCTCGTTGGAACAGCTCAGCCCGGTTATATTCTCTCCGAAATTATTACGAAAGACATAAACGGAAAAAAACATACTGCCTCTGTTCAAGGAGAATTGGCTGGTTATTTTTATACCAGCAATCACATTGAAGTGGTATCTACTCGCATTTTTGATATAGATTTAGGCTACCGAATTGATGACATCTTTTTTATGGACATCAATAAGAAAAGGGCCTTCCACTACCCCATCGGTGTTTTTTGCCTCGTGATAGTAGTTCTTTCTTTACTGTTTAAAAACCCAACTCCATTTTATTACACGGTGTTAAATACAGCAGTGTTCGGGATACCGATCTTGATTTTTTTGTTTCTGACTGGATCAATTATTGATTAATGAGTCAGGCTTTCCCGCAAATCTCTTTCTACAAAAGAATTGAACTTTTCGTCAATAGGATATGCTAAAATAGAGTAAATAACTGTGTCGTTTTCTTCCTTAATCCGAGAAATTTTGGGCATAATTGCAGAGGAAACCCAAGGTTGAGAAAGCAACGTATTACTGATAATTGATTCCGAAATGGATTTGTTTGTCGCAATCACAAATTTGTGGGAAGAGAAATCGGCCGAAAAGTCCTTTTTCACCAACTCTTTACTGGCCATATTTCCGTAAGGAATCTGTACAATTTCTCCTTCTTTATTCTGTATTTCTACATCAAAAGTATTGAGCCGAACAACCATGCCTGCATACTCTTTCGTTGCAATTTTCTGACCTACCGATATGTCTCCTTTTAACCTAAAAAATAAGCCGTGAACTAAATTGGTGAAATACCCTTTTCCGAGATAAATAAAAATAGCAGAAAGAACAATTCCCATAAATGGGAAAGGAATGATTAGTGAATAAAAGCAATATAGTCCAAATAAAATCCAGCCAATTGTGAAAATTGCAGGCAACAATGTGCTGATTCTTTTTCGTTTGACTGGTGACTTGACCAGCAAAATCAATCCGTAGTTTTTAATAAACCAAGTAAAAAAATAAATAACCGCACCAAAAACCACCATTCCAAAAATGGTAAAAATTGATATTCGCGAGATATCGATACTGAAAAAATCGTTCATTATGAAATTATTTTTTTGTCTTTTAAGTATTGTCTTACAGCAAAATAGACCTCATCCGATAATTCAAACACGTTGCTTTTTGTTTCTTGTACCAACCTGATACGCTTCATTTGATTCAACACCGAAATAAAATTAAAATTATTTGAAAAAAGGGCAGTTAAATCTTTTTTACTCACTTCTTTATACAGGATGAGTGTTTTGAGCAGCACTATCCATTCTGGGTTCGAAATATCGGGAAAAAAGAAATTCTTAGGTTCTTTCATCGTGAACTCATTCCCTTCTACAGATCCAATATTATTAACCCATCCAGAAAAAGCTCTACCTAAATTCCCCTTGTACACAGAGTGGTACTTTTGGTACAAGAAATCTTCTTTTCTTTGTGTGAACTCAACCTCTCTTTTCCCATTCAAAACAAACTTCATCCCCCCCGCTTGATGCTTTAGCTTGAGTGTTTCTATAAACCCTTCTTTTCGGATGGGTAGCAACAAAATAGTAGAGATGATACACTCATCAAGTTGAGTAATCGGCTGTTGATATGTATAATATGAAGTTGAACTTGTCAAAATAAAGTGATGCTTTTTACCGTAATTTTCAACTGCCTGTTTTATAGACAAAATCACTTTTATATTCACTCCCCATTTTTCGATATTGTTGAACACGAGTGTACAAGCTTTCTGCTGATTTAAGTTGTCTTCCAGAGATAACTCATTGCCAAATGCGTTGGAAATTGTTTTGGAAAAAGAGAGCGAGTTTGTCCTGTTTTCGATAATAGGATCAATCGTGATTACAGTTCTCTTAAGCATCCTTGAAGCAATATAATCAGCAAAATATTTTTTTCCTGCCAATTGCTCTCCCACTACCAAAATTGCACCTCCCGACTTTCGATTCAATAATCTAATGGCTTTGTTTGCTTGATCAATTTCTTCTTCTCGATGATCAATTTTTATGGAAGAAGAATGACCTCCCAAAAATAATTTTTTATAAAAAAATGGAAGCTCTTCCTTCGCAGATTTAGACATTTTTACTTTCTCCACAAACCCCGAAACTACTGAGCTTAAATTTTCAATTCCCTTGTTTTTCAATTTATACTCTGTCGCTAAATACTCGTCTCTTTGTTGGTCAACTAACGACAACGTTTGAGAAATTCTCTTTTTTATTTCTCTTTTTGTTTGATTAAAAAATCGTTTAAAACGAGAGGTTGCTACTCCCGTTTTGTTGATGTATTGATTTATCACAGCACTGTTTCCAGCAATAAAATCATAATCTAATAAATTATAAGTCTCCTCTAGTTCCTCATTAATCTTTGATATATAATGTTTAAATCTAGTCTCAATATCGTCTTCTAGCTTCACGCTTGATTTGAGTAATTCACTTCTCATTTCTTGTGCAGTTTCTTGCTCTTTTTCAAAATCAATGGTTTCAATAGTTAGGGTTTTATTCTTAAAAACCGTAATCAACTCATTGAGGTTTTTTTCCAGCGTATCCGTTTCTGAGTTCAAGGCTTTTATTAACTTATTCTCCACCGAAAACAAAATTAATCGCTGCAACTGAATCGTATTTGTTTTTACACCCGACTGCTGTTCTTCATTTAAATTATTTACCGAATCAATGTCCATAATTTCAAGAGAACTCTTCAGTTTATACACAATTTTTTCAACCTTTCTTATCGTGGTATTGATAAGTCCTTCGATATCAAAAGAAAACAATGGCAATCGATTGAGGTATCGAATTAATTCCATTTTGGTTTGGCCATCATTCAGAACTAAGGATTTGTCTATCTCTTTCAATTGCTTTACTTTGGATAGCTCAGGTCTGATGCTCAGTCGATTAATCGATGAAACAGTGTCATGGATGACCGAATCTATTTCAGGATGAATCTCGTGAAGAGAAATATCCAATAGAATCGCATTATGTATCAATTTATTATTTCGAGTAAAAAAAGCTGGGTAAGCTTTTAATTCTTTAATTTGTTTCTTGAATTGACCTGTTCCTTTTTCTTCGATTGCCTCTTCCACTTGGTCATTTATAGAGAGTAGCTCTAATTTCTTGCTTAGTGAATACACATAATCCCGATTCATTTTGTTCGCATGAATCGTTAATTCCTTGAAATTTCTCTCCAGTTGAGTTCTTTGTTTTTCTATTTCTACCGATATGGATTCAATCATTTTTTGAACCCCTTCTTTACTGATGTTTTGTTCTTGACGAAGTTGCGAATACCTATGTTTAATTTGATCCGCAACTTGGTTTATTAATGTGGTATTCTGGTAAACAAAAATACCTGATTTCATCAACGTGTTCATCCATGTTTTTAAGTAGAAATTTTGATAATAGTAAGTCACATTTTCTTGGTAATTCACCGTGCGCTTAGGGCTCAACCCAAGTCTTTTCTTTTTGAAACTTACCCACTTTTTGGCTCTTTTTTCTGCTCTCGAATCGGTGGTGAGTATCGCTAACTCATCTTCATTAAGTGTTCTTTTTAGCCTTTTAGGAAGACGCGCAAGGTAGGTCTCGTTCTGTAAGAGTAAATTCTCGATTCCTGCATAAAAATTGTTCTCTACTTTTGGTAAAAATTCTGAATTGTAGTGATGTAAATGTTGTGACATGCCTTGAACATACTCAATAAATGAACGGTTGAGCACTTCTCTGTTTTGTTCTTTGTTTGAAGAAAACTGCTTGCTCAAATTTTCTCCATTTTCAATAAGAAGGCGCTCCATTTCGTTGAGTAAAAACTGATATTTACCAAATACCTTTGAAAAAACAGTTTCGGTTAAATGAGCTGTATTTCTGGAATTGAAAACGAACAAATTATGGAGAAATGGATAAGCATAAAAATCTTGAGACAGTTCTAATTCTTCCTCTTCCTCCTCTTTTAAGGGAGACAAACCTATTTCAGTTTCTTTGGTTAAAACTACTTCAGTTTCTTCAAAATGAGAGGATGCTCTCACCAACAAAGTAGTTCCCAAAATCCCAACCAACTCATCCGTTTTGCTCACAAAATCTGATTCATTTTCCAATTCATCTGGAATCCCAACAATAACCAAATCGGATTGATAAGATTCTACTTTCATAATCTCGTAGAGTTCTTTATTTTCTATTTCGTTGTTAATGATTTTTGATTTGGCCGAAATACGATAATTGGCGAGTAACTCATCTATTACCTCTTCTAGCTGTGCTTTGTTGTCGTTGTTATCGTTCACATACAAAACTCTTATCGCTGCATGTCTCCAATCCATAGAGGTATTCATGAACTTTGCCAAGTTAAGTGTTAATTCCGTAGTGTTACTGAAATCATTCCACCAAATATCAATTGATTTTTTTCTTCCAAACCCCCGTTGTTGATCGTAATCGAGATACAACACGTTATAATCCAACTGACACAGTTTGTTGGTTAATTTAGCAAAACGAGCCGGTTCATCGGAGCTTTGTTCCCAACTCATGAGTATGGTATTGGGTTCTACACCCGAAAAACCATACGTACTAGAAATTACTTCTATTCCCTCGTACACATCCTTACATTCTTGTTTTCGGGCAAAAATCCCTTGACTAAATAATTCTTCATCTTTGATAGACTGTTTGTGTTTAGGAAATAGAACTTGAGCAGTTTTGTTCTCTATTAAATCAAAATTGGAAATCATTCCTTTTGCTCCCGCTACTGTTTTACTAAACTCCACCAGTTTTGTTCGGGTATCTGTTCCTCCGCTAAACAATAAGATATTGGGATTCCAGTTTCTTTTGTGGGTAGATTTTTTATCTAAGTTCTTAAGTCCCACTTTTACGATAGAAGACCAAACGCTTTGCCAAACATCGCCAGATCCTAGAACTAACTGCTTGCGAGTGAGCCAAATAAAAATGAGCATCATCACCAAAATTGCTACCACTGCCGCCAGCAAATTAAGCTGGATCATTAGCACAAATGTGACTATAGCACCAATGAGAGAAACAGGAAGTGGAATTTTGAAACTTGGTCTAAAATCAGGGCTCGCCCATTGTTCCAGGAAACAAGACACATTGATGAATAAATAAGCTGATAGATAAAACATGGCCACAACCTCGGCAATTACATCTAGCTCACCAATCAAAATACCAGCTTGTGCGATTACGAATGTAAGAATCAATGCGTTTCTCGGTTCGTTGTCCTCTCCCTTTCCTTTCGCAAATAATTTTGGAGTTATGCTATCTACTGACATGGCTTGAAGAATTCTTGGCGCTCCCAAAATCCCACCCAAAGCAGATGAAAGTGTTGCTCCCCAAATTCCTGCAATGACTAGTACGGGTACAAACCCAAATTTTATCAACGCATTTTTATCTGAAATAAGAATAGCTAAATCTATGGAGTAATAAATAAAAATCGCCAACCCGACATATACCAAAAGACCCACGCCAACTGCAAGCATTGTTCCCCAAGGGATTGATTTTTTGGGATCTTTTAAATCGCCCGACATGGCGACTCCTGCGGTAAAACCAGTTACAGCTGGAAAAAATATTCCAAACAGAACAAAGAAACTCGATTCGATTTCTCCCGCTCTAGATATATCAAATACTTTTCCTTCCTGTGTTCCAAATAAAATAGACAAAACAGACAAGATGATAGCTCCCAATATAAAAAATTGAGATTTTATAGCAATTCTCGTACTAATGTAGGCAATGGTAACAATCAAGAACAAGGCAATAGATCCAAACAAACGAATGTGATTGATTCCCACATCTTGCAGACCAAGAGGTTCTTGTAAAACGACCAATGCACTTTCCGCAAAACCAATTAAATATAAGGCAATACTAAGGGCTGTAGCCACAAAGAGAGTAATTCCTATAGAACCACCAATAGGCAATCCCAAGCTTCTGGAAAGCATATAATAAATTCCTCCAGCCTTTATTTTTCTGTCGGTAGCCACAGAAGAAACGCTAAGTCCAGTAGAAATTGAAACAACATGGGCAATGAGCACAATCCCAATAGCTAATCCAAGTCCTGCGTTTCCTACTACCCAACTGAGCCGCATGTACATAATTACACCCAGAATAGTTAAGATTGAGGGAGTGAATACACCTGCAAATGTTCCGAATTTTTTTCCTTGCGACATGAATCTTGTTTAGGATACTAATATAGGATTTTATTGAAAAAAACAGATAAGTTATGACCTTTCATTATTCTCGTGTTAACACACCCCTTGTTTTCCCTTCTCAAGAGGGGAGGATTCTTTGGCTAGATTCTTTGGTGGATTCTTTGGTTGGATTCTTGGGCTGGATTCTTTGGTTGATTACTTGGTTGGAATCCTTGGCTGGATTCTTTGGTTGTATTCTTTGGCTAGATTCTTTGGCTAGATTCTTTGGTGGATTCTTTGGTTGGATTCTTTGGCTAGATTCTTTGGCTAGATTCTTTGGTGGATTCTTTGGTTGGATTCTTTGGCTAGATTCTTTGGCTAGATTCTTTGGCTAGATTCTTTGGCTAGATTCTTTGGTGGATTCTTTGGTTGGTTTCTTTGGCTAGATTCTTTGGCTAGATTCTTTGGTGGATTCTTTGGTTGGATTCTTTGGCTGGATTCTTTGGTTGAATTCTTTGGTTGGATTCTTTGGTTGGATTCTTTGGCTCGATTCTTTGGCTCGATTCTTTGGCTGGATTCTTTGGTGGATTCTTTGGTTGGATTCTTAGGTTAGATTCTTAGATTGGATTCTTTGGCTGGATTCTTTGGTTGAACTCTTTGGTTAGATTCTTTGGTTAGATTCTTTGGTTATTCATCGTGCTCCCCTCTTGAGAGGGGATTAAGGGGTGTGTTCTTCATCGTTCGCATTCATAATATAATCTTCAATCTTAAGAATTACTTGATCCAATTCAGAATGAACTTCTTCGTCAGTAAACCTCAAAACAGACAACCCAATTTCTTCCAATTTAGCTTGTTTGAACATATCTTTTTGTTTGGTTTCTTCAAATTCATGAGTAAATCCGTCAATTTCTATTACCAATTCCAATTCGTGACAGTAAAAATCTGCGATGAATTCTAGTAATGGTTTTTGTCTGTGAAAATCATATCCTAACAGTTTCTTGCCCTTTAATTCTTGCCACAAACGAATTTCCGCTTTCGTTGAGTTGTTTCTCAAATATTTTGCAAACTCTTTAAGTTTTGAATTGTAAGGAATGATTTTTCTTCTTTTCATTTAGTTTTAGTAATCCAAGTCATTAGCTGGTTTAACTTCTTATTTTGACTTGCACGTGTTAACACACCCCTTGTGTTCCCCTCTCAAGAGGGGAGGATTCTTTGGTTGGATTCCTTGGTTCAATTCTTTGGTTCAATTCTTTGGTTATTCATCGTACTCCCCTCTTGAGAGGGGATTAAGGGGTGTGTTTTTCATTTCATTACTCCCACTATCCCTTTTAAAATTTGCAATTTAAATGACCTGAGTATTTACCTTTTCATCAATTTAGCCACATATTTCCCTACAATATCAAACTCCAAATTTACTTTATCTCCAACTTTCAAATACTTAAAAAATGTATTGTCATACGTATAAGGGATAATCGCTACTGAAAAGTTGTTTTCTCCTGATTCACATACCGTCAAACTTGTTCCGTTTACTGTAATGGAACCCTTTTCAACGGTTACATCGGATGAGTTGTACTCAAAGAAATATTCCCAGCTTCCGTCCAACTCTATAATTTTGGTGCAAGTTCCTAAGGTATCAACATGACCTTGAACAATATGCCCATCCAGTCTTGCTCCTATTTGGGTACACCTTTCTAAATTAATGGCATCTCCAGCCTGGAGCAGACCAATATTGGTTCGATTAAGCGTTTCTTCAATGGCTGTTACGGTGTAGGTATCCCCTTCAATTTCAACCACAGTAAGACACACACCATTGTGAGCCACACTTTGGTCTATTTTTAATTCGTTTGTCATGTTAGATTTAACAACTAAATCTAAGTTTCCGCCCTTTTGGGTAACAGATATGACTTCTGCTAATTCTTCTATAATTCCTGTGAACATTTATTTTTATTTATCGTTTATTATTTATGTCCTTTTGTCTTGATACTTCGATAAACTAAGCGCAAGTAAAAGAACGAAAAAATCAAGAAGCATTTATAAATTTACATTTTCGATAATGGTTGCATAACCTTGCCCTACTCCAATACACATAGTACACAGCGCATATTTTTTTCCAGTTTTATTTAATTCGATTGAGGCAGTTTGCAGCAATCTAGCACCAGTCATTCCCAGAGGATGACCCAGTGCAATTGCTCCGCCATTTGGGTTAATTCTGGTATCATCATCAGCCAAACCAAGTTCGCGAGTACAAGCCAAAGCTTGAGCTGCAAAAGCTTCATTAATTTCAATAATATCCATATCGTTCAAGGTTAATCCTGCTCTTTTTAGTGCTTTGTGAGTAGCTCCCACGGGACCAATTCCCATAATTCTTGGTTCTACACCAAATACTGCCGAAGAAACAATTCTTGTCAACGGTTTTAAATTGTGCTTGTTTACATAATCTTCCGAAACCACCAACAAAGCTGCAGCACCATCATTCAATCCCGATGAATTTCCTGCGGTAACCGAACCTCCTTCTTTCTTAAAAGCTGGTCTAAGTTTTGCCAACACCTCTTCTGAAGAATTGGGTTTCACAAACTCATCTTTGCTAAACAAAATTGGATCTTTTTTTCTTTGTGGGATTTCCACAGTCAATATCTCCTCTGCTAGTCTTCCATTTTCTTGGGCTTTGGTAGCTTTTTGTTGCGACCAAAGCGAAAACTTATCTTGATCTTCTCTCGAAATATTGTATTTCTCCACTAAATTCTCAGCAGTTTCTCCCATGCCATGTGTTCCGTATAGCTCTTTCATTTTAGGATTCACAAACCTCCATCCAAAACTAGAATCATGCATTTGCGCATCCCTCCCAAATGGCTTAGAAACTTTAGAAATAACCCAAGGTCCTCTTGTCATGTTCTCCACTCCACCTGCAATGTATACATCTCCTTCGCCATTGTTGATTGCTCGTTGTGCATGAACCACCGAACTCATTCCCGAAGCGCACAGTCTGTTCACTGTTTCTCCTGGCACGGAAAATGGTAAACCAGCCAATAATCCGCTCATTCGCGCCACGTTTCGGTTGTCTTCTCCCGCTTGATTGGCACAACCAAAAATTACATCTTCAATGTCTTCTTTTGGGATGTTTGAATTACGGTTCATTAATTCTTCTATCACCAAAGCTCCCATGTCATCTGGGCGAATGGTGGAAAGTGATCCTGTAAAATTTCCAATGGGGGTTCTTATTGCGTCTAGTATATATGCGTTCATTGTCTTTCTTTTTGTTGTGCGAATTTAGGGAAATTTTGGATTGTTTTTACTAGTTGGGCTTCGATACATTTTTTCTTCGAAAAAACACTCAGCCCTCAGATTCTGCAAAACCGAATCCTGAGTTCGATCCCGACTTCTCGGGAGAGAAAATCGAAGGGTGACTTATTGACTACCCTTTCAAATTCAAAATAGGTTTACTCAAAAACTTAGCAAACGGTTCTGCAATTTTATAGGTTTCCACTATTTTCTTTTCAAATCCTTCTTGCAGTATTTCTTCTGGTTCAAAAGTGGTATAAACATACAATTGTTTGTTGTATAAAAGTGATTGTTTTTCAGCAGCCGCTTGAAATTCTTTAGGTAATCGGGCATTTTTGTCTCCCAAAATATCTCCAAATGTTGCTTTAAACTTTTTTTCGGAAATGATTTTTTCAAACTCTTTTCCGTTTTCCATAATCTCTTCTCTTATGGCATACAATTGTTCTTTATCTGGTTGGTAAACTCCCGTGTAAACTCGGGCATGCTCGGGCGAAAGCTCAAAATACAATCCCGGAATGGCTTTTTCCTTTTTTCCGGCATTGGAAATAAACGCTGAGCGATTTAGCTTATAAGGCGATTTATCTTTGGCAAAACGAATGTCTCTGTTAATTCTGAAAATACAATCCTTGTAGGTGATGTTCAAGGATTCATCTGTTTTTCGCATCTCATTTATCACGGCAGTTACAAAATCTTCGAAAGGCTTTTTGATACTTTCATGGTACCTTGCTCGGTTTTCATCAAACCAATCTTTGTTGTTGTTTGGAGCTAATTCTTTGAAAAATTCTAGAAAATCGGGTGATAAATGGGACATAGTTAATTTGTTTATATTCGTTGAGCTCCACTTAGCTTATTCTTTTTTATCTAAAAAAAACTCAGCCCGCAGGCTGTTTTTATTCAATAATTTCGATGTTCACCTTCGAATCAATTCCTCGATCAAAGAGCTTTTGGGATAAAGTTTCAGTTAATTCTTTCTTCAAACTAAGATACACTTGTTCCTCCACTTTTGCTTTTCTTTTTTCAAACGAAAGAAGTTTTGCGGCTAATCCTATCCACTTTCCTTTTTCTTTGGCAATTATTTCATCAGGATTTTTCACCTCAACGGTCAATTCAAGCTTAGCCATAGCCTAAAAATTAATTTCAAGATTATATCCAGTATACTTTCGAATATTGATCACCGAATTGTCATCGAATAAAAAGTATTGTCCTTTTACACCCATAAGCTTTTTCCTAAACTGAGGAACTTTTTCTAAGTTGATACTAGTCACTTTTGTTGGGTATTTCAAGACAGGATAATTTATTTCTGTGATTTCGTCTTGTTCTGATAAATATTGGCTCAAATCACTTGGTAAAGTTTCTTCCAACTCCCATTTTATTTCTTCTAAATCTACGTTTGTAATTACATCATTGGTAAGCATCTTTCGCCAATTGGTTTTGTCAGTAAAATGTTCTTTAAGAGCTACTTCCAACTCTCCCGCCAATCTTCTGTAAGGAACTTCGGCCAAAATAATTCCCGAACTTGCTCCTTGATCTATCCATCGGTAGGGTAAATTTTTGCCGTTGGTAATTCCAACTTTAACGGCACTCGAAACTGCCAGATACACGTAGTGTTTTACGTTATGGTGTTTTTCTTCCCATTCTACATCCCTTCCCTTTCCGAGGTGGGCCTCACACAATTCTGGGCGAATAATACAAGGAGATGCCTGCGGAGAGTTCATAAAGTGATTGTAACAAAATCCTTGTCCAAAACTGGTTTTTGTTTTCTTGCCACACACAATGCAATTTATATCTCCCGAATATTTAAATTCTACCTCGTTTCCTATTAATTCATTGATGTGGAGGTTTTCATCGCCCAAGTAATAATCTACAACTTCATTCTCGTAGGAGGTTTTCATTTTTTTTATGTGGAAATCCATGTGACTTTTTTTTGTTTAGTTGACTTTTAAAAGAATTTGAAATTACAATTATTGTAGGGTAAAAGCTAAAAAACCTAACAGGTTTTAAAAACCTGTTAGGTTTGAACTAGCTAATAAAAATCTACATCCATTACAATTCTCACCGATTTAAAATGAGGTTGATTGTTAAACTTACCCACCGTTTCTTGGATAAACTCTTTTAATTTTACGGGCGAAATTTTTCTTTCAAACTTAATCATCAACTGATTGATGTATAAATTCTTGATTCTCGCAATTGCAGGGGTTTCAGGACCCAAGACTCTGGCTCCCAATTGTTTTTTCAGTAATTTGCTTAACTCATCTGCCGCCTCGGCTGATCGTTCTCGCTCTCTATGCTTTACCGTTATTTTAATCAATCTATAAAAAGGAGGATAACCATATTTCTCTCGTTCCTCAATCTCTTGATTGTACATGCCGAGAAAATCATTTTCGATCACTCTCTCTATCACCGGGTGCTCTGGCGAGTAGGTTTGGATAATCACTTTTCCTTGCTTCTCTTTTCTGCCAGCTCTTCCGGCTACTTGAGTAAGCAATTGAAAAGACCTTTCGAACGAACGAAAGTCTGGATAATGCAACAAACTATCCGCATTTAACACACCCACCATTCCCACATTGTCAAAATCTAATCCTTTGGTTACCATTTGGGTTCCAACTAAAATATCAATAGCACCTTGCTCAAAATTATCGATGATGTGTTGGTAGCCGTTTTTGTTTCTGGTCGTATCATAATCCATTCTCTTTACCGCACTTGTTGGAAAATAAAGGGACAAATCTTCCTCTATTTTTTCGGTGCCAAATCCTTGCATTTTTAGTGAATTACTTCCACACGCTTTACACTTAGAAATAGGTTTTTCCGTAAATCCACAATAATGACATTTTTGATAATGGGTATATTTGTGATAGGTAAGGCTAATGTCGCAATTCTTGCATTGCGGAACCCATCCACAACTTTCGCACAACCAAGACGGATTGTAACCTCTTCGGTTCTGAAACAAAATTATTTGCTCTTTGTTGTCCAAATAGGTTTGCATTTCGTCAATCAAAAACTGAGAAAAATGCGATTTCATTTTCTTTTTTCTCGTTGCCTCTTTCAAATTGGAGATGACAATTTCTGGGAGTTTTAGATTGCCATATCTCTCGGTTATTTCAACTAACCCAAACTTTTTTTCTTTGGCATTCCAATACGACTCAATGGAAGGCGTAGCAGAACCCAGTAGCACGTTTGCTCCATGAATACTAGATAAATATAGGGAAGCATCTCGTCCTTGGTAACGAGGAGCGGGATCTTGTTGCTTATAAGAGGAATCATGTTCTTCATCCACAATGGCAAGTCCCAAATTGTGGAAAGGCAGAAAAATAGCTGACCGAGCTCCTATGATTATTTGAAACCTACTTTTTTCCTTTTTTAGTAACTCATTCCAAACTTCTACTCTTTCGTGCGAATTAGACTTAGAATGGTAAATCCCTACTTTATCTCCAAACTTCTTTCTCAATCTGGTGATGATTTGAGTGGTCAAAGCAATTTCTGGCAACAAATAAAGAACTTGGTTCCCTTTTTCTAGTTGCTCTTGAATCAATTGAATGTATACTTCCGTCTTTCCACTACCGGTCACTCCGTGCAAGAGCACTGTTTTGTCTTGTTCGAAATACACTTTTATTTCCTGAATGGCAGCTTCTTGAATCACCGAAAGAGAATCTATATTTTCTTGTACATTTTTCGTTTCTATCCTAGATTCTTCTTTTGATACTTCACACAAAAAACCTTTCACGATTAATTGCTTTACAATGGAAGAACTTGTGTTGGCTAATCGAATTAATTTTTTCTTCGGTATGCTTTCGGCTTCTTTTTTTAGCTGCAAAAACATCATAAACGCCTCTAGTTGCTTGGGAGCCTTTTCCAAAGACTCAAACGCATTTCTTACTTCGTTTTCAGAAAAATTTGCAGGCAACTGAACGTACTTTTCTACTTTCGGTTTGTACTTTTCTTTTAGTTGTTCGGCCACAATAACCGCGTTTTTTTCAAGCAACGATTTTATAACTTTATAACTCGAACTGCTCGAAACTATTGAATCCACTTCACTCATTTCCAATACATTTCTTATCTCAAGTGCCTCAAGAATTAAGTATTCTTTATCCGATAGTTCATTGGGAGAAATTTCAACCTCTTCATTTCGGATAATTTTGGTTTTGCTCACCAATTTTAAACCTGTTGGCAAAGCAGCATTCATCACTTCTCCTATTGAACACAAATAATAGGAACTTAACCATTTCCAAAATTTTAGTTGAGATTCGTTCACAACCGGAGATTCATCCAGGATAGAATCAATGTATTTTGCTTGATACGCTTTAGGAGGAATAGAGTGCAGATGAGAAACTATCCCAGAATATAATTTTTTCTTACCAAATTGGACAACCACTCTTTTCCCTACCTCTACATATTCATTTAATTCCACCGGAACACGGTAGGTAAACAAATAAGGAATTGGCAAGGGCAAAATTACATCCGCAAATAAAGTTAAACGTGTTGTCATAGGCTATCAAAGGTACATTTTTTTGCCTAAAATTTTTCCAAATTCATTATGGAACTCCTCCATAAATTCAAACGATAAAAAACGAATAATTTTAATACCTGAAAGAGCCACTTTAAAAAACATTGAATGAAATATACTCTTAAAAAAACCAATACTACTTTTTTTTATCCAAGAATATATTCGAACAAACCCTTGTAAATCTGTCTTTTATTTAGAAAATAACCGAAGTTTTTGGTTGCTATTAAAATCCTTCAAAAACACCTAGTCCAAATAAAGCGAAATCATATTTGGATGGATCTTTCGGATCCATTTTCCTTAAAACATCATCTAATTCTACAACGGCTTTCCAGTCGTTTTGAGTTCTTGATAATAGTCCCAATTTTCTGGCAACATTGCCCGAATGAACATCAAGAGGACAAGACAATAAACTTGGTGAAATGGTTTTCCAAATACCAAAATCCACTCCACAATTGTCTTTTCGCGCCATCCACCTCAAATACATCACTAATCTTTTGGATGCAGAACCTTTCTTGGGACTCGAAACATGTTTTTGTGTACGTTTATTAATCTCTGATGCTTTCTCGAAAAACAACCTACGAAAATTCTCTATCGCTCCCGAACAGTCTGTAGATTGTTCAGTTAAACCTTGAGAAAAAGCCTTTTCTATCCCTCCATGAGTTACATAAATGTGTTGGAGTGCGGCAACAAAATACTTTAAATCATCTGCGTTAAAAGTCCGATGTTTAAACGAATCAAAACGAGTCAAATCTGATTGTTCGTGGTTCATGACAAATTCATAAGGTGAAAAATCCATCAGCTCAACCATTTTATTGGCATTATGGATGATTGTTTTTCTTTGTCCCCATGCAATTGTAGCCGACAAAAGACCCGCAATTTCAATGTCCTCTTTTTTTGTAAACAAATGGGGAATACTTATCGGATCACTTTTTATAAAGTCCGGATTGTTGTATTCAATTGTTTTCGCATTCAAAAACTCCGATAGTTCAGTCAAATTCATTTACAAACTTAAAACGATTATTTCGGTCCTTCTGTTAATTTGTCTGTTTTCGTCAGAAGTATTTGGCACTTTTGGTTTTGTTTCTCCTTTTCCGTCAGAAGAAATTCTAGAAGAATTGATTCCTCCATCTTCTAAAAACTGCTTGACAGAGTTAGCTCTATTTGCCGATAAAACTTGATTCTGTGTAGCATCTCCAATATCATCTGTGTGGCCTACTACCCTAAATTTTATGGATGGATTCTTTTTTAAATACTGTAAAAAATTAGTTAAGATAAATTGGGCGTCCTCATTGAGTTCAAAAGAATTGGTCGCAAACACAATGTCCTTAATATCAAAACTCTGTCCTTTTTCCAGAGGCTTCACTTCAATGTTGCGATTTTTTATCACCCCTCCTTTTGCCTCCTCGCTCTTTACCAGTCTTGACTGATATGCTGTTCCTTCTTTTTCCAGAGTTACCACAACTTTCTCCTCTTTTTCCATGTTGACCGCTACCGCAAAACTTCCGTCATCCGTTACAATATCAATTTCTCTGTTCTTTGACTCGTCTTCATAGTTCAAAGAAAGTTTTGCTTCATTAATCGGCTCTCCCTTATAGTTTGCCAAGTTTCCTTTCATCAAAACTACTTTATCTGGTTTTGCTTCTTTGGGCAATTCAAAAGAATAAATATCTTTTCCCCCAGCACCATTTTTAATTCTCCCAGAGGAAAAATACGCGGTAGACCCCGTTATATTTACGATTAACCCATCTTCTGCCTGAGCCGTATTTATTGGGTAGCCTAGGTTCTTTGGCTCGCTCCAAGTTCCATTTTCATCTTGTTTAGAAAAGAAAATATCGTAATCTCCTGCCCCTCTCCTATTTCCAGAGACTTGAGAAGCAAAATACATTGTTTTACTATCCGTATGCATAAACGGAGCCTTGTCATTCCCTTTTGTATTGATTACACCTCCCATACTTTTAGCTTTGCCCCATTCTCCGTTTTCTTGTTTTTCTGAATAATAAATATCTATTCCTTCTGAAGTTGGTCGACTTGTGGCAAAATATAGCGTTTTTCCGTCTGCTGAAATCGAGGGTTGAGCTTCCCAGGTTGTTTCGCTATTTACCGCTTCTCCCAAGTTTCGCAATTCACTCCAGTGATATTCATACTTTCCGGTCTTTTCATTTTTTTTGTATTCGTAATTAGAAACAAAAATATCACAGTTATTATACTTGTTCACTTCGCTACAAGCGCACAAATACAGTTCTTTGTTGTTCAATGAAATGGAAACACCGCCATAGTTTTGCCCTACGTTAAATGGTTTAGGCAAAGCGGTACCTTCATCAAATTTTTCATTTGAAGAGTTTCGTGAACTCACAACTAACTCCTCTATTCTGGTGGATACAATGTCACCTAAGCCTTTTTTTGAATAGACTCTCGTAAAGAATAAATTTTCGTCATCGGCAGAAATCATCGGCAAATACTCCTCTCCTTCTGTAGAAACATTCTCCACGATTGAAGGGGTAAACGGAACGGGATTATTAAAAAATGTATTGTTGAAATTAAGTTCTGGCAGTACTCTTTCGGCAGCTTTTTTCTTATCGAAGTAATACTTATCAAACTTACGGTCGTCTTTATCTTTAAACTCTACAAATTTCTTGAAATATTTTTCTGCTTCTTTCGAATTTGATTCTTGGTAATTCATCAGACCTAGATAGTAGTATAAATCCGAGTGAAAATTGGGACACAGTCGCTCTACTTCTTCATAATATTCAATTGCTTTGGAATAAGACGATTTATTATACTTGGCTTTCGAGTAGCTCCTTTTTGCCAACTCCCAATAACAAGGAACACAACTTTCGTCCTCTTCAATTGCCTCTTTCATGAACTCCAGCCTCTTTTCTGGATCTTTAGTTTTTTTTCTATCCAGTGCTTTTTCATACAATTTTTTCACCTTCCCATTATCAGGAAGTTCACATTCCTTTTGGGCAAAGAATGAAATGGAAAGAAAAGAGAAAATAAGGGTTAAATATTTGGTCATAGTTGTGTCTTGTTCAAACGAAAAAAATCGCTTCTATTTCTTCATTGCCTCTGCTTTCTTTTGGGCAGCTTCCAGTATTTTTTGAGCTTGGTTGTCGGCTTCTTCTACAATTTTATTTGCCTTTTCATCGGCTTGCTTATCAATATTTTCTGCTTGAGAATAGGCTTTTTGCTTTGTCTTTTCAATTTGTTCAAATGCTTTTCGCTGACCAGCTTCTGCCAGCTTCTTATTCGCTATTTTTTCGAAAGGATTTGCTCCTTTATTTGCCAATTTATCCGCTTCTTCTTTTGCTTTTTTTCGGGAATCTTCGGCAATTTCATCTGCTTTCTTTTTGGCCTCAGCAGTTGCTTTTTTTCCTTCTTCTCTCAATTTGTCTGCTTGTGCCTTCGCCTCTTGCTTCAACTTATCGCCTTGCTCTTTTGCTTCTTTCATTAGCTTATCAATCTGGGCATTGTAGGTTTTCTTCAACGTGTCTGCCACTTTATCTTTCATATCGGTAACCAAACTCGAGGCTTTATTTTCTAAATCTCCATTTACCTTAGGAGAAGTTACTGTTCCTCCTATTTTAAACTTTACCGGAATCACATCGGGAATTGTTACTTGCTTCCCCTCTATTTTTGCTTTCCCAAGTAAGGATTCGGCTACTTCGTTTGCTTTGCTTCCCAGTTTGGCTTTTGGCACTTGCATTGTTACGTCATAGTCTATCGTTTGGTCAAAACCGGTAGACCCAGATATGGTTGAATTAATTCCCGATAATTTCACATCAAAAGGGTTAACAAAAGCTCTTCCTTTCTTGAATTCAAAGACTAATTTTAATTTATCAATACTCTGTGTTGCAAGTTCATTTACTTTTAATATCTCAGCAATTTTCTGTAAAGATTTCACTCCTTCAACGGTTAAATTATTGGCAAACAATCCTCCTTGCCCATCCATTGTGTTATACACAGGCTCCATATTTTGGTCTAGCTCCGTCCTAACTTTTAGGTGAGTAGAAACCTTTCCTTTGCAGTTTTTTAGGATTGGAGCTATCGTTTCTAAGGCTCCAAAAAATGCGGCAGTTTTCTCAATATCCACAGCTTTTACCTCGTAATCAAAATTAACTATCGGGTTGTTTTGTTGCGTATTGTAACTTCCATTTAATTTAACGTTTCCATCCAGCATATCAAGATTTACCTTGCTCAGCTTGGCAACTTCGTCTTTTACACTTACACCACCTCTCATGTTTTTAATAGAGGTTCCGTCATAAATCATTTCTTTAATATCTGTCGTGAGGTTCAACTCACAAAAAGCAGGAACTCTTATCACTCCATAAGCTACCGAAGAGTCAGTAGCTGGAGCTTCCGGAGTGGATTCTCCTTCCATAGTTCGCATCAAATCATCTACATCTAATTTGGAAGATGTTACATGCATGCTTCCTTTTAGTACCTCGTTATTCAATACATAAGGCAATATATTGTCAATTTTCCCTTTCGCTTGTAGGTCGCTGTTTCCAATTTTTGTATCTAAATTATGTAGCTCAACATACTGTGGTGAAAATTTCATTTCCATGGAATTCACTACTATTTCGTATGGCAATTCTTTGGAAGTATATTCCATATTGGATACGGTAACACCTCCCTCTGCCTTAAAGTTTTGATATTCCTCTTTTTCGATAGAAGACATTCTTCCAGCCAACACGATATCGGCAGCAATAGTTCCATTCAACTTTTCATTCTCTTCCATCGGAATTACTGTTCCCAATTTGGATAGATCTAAATTCGCTAAAATCTTAGAGGAAATAAGTGGATCTGACATTGGATTAGCCACTTTTAGATTTCCATTTATTGGATTATCTGCCAATTTCATTGAAAACTTGCTCAACTCAATTACCACTAAATCTATGTCTCCTTGAGGATGAGTAATTCTCGTTTTTACCTCAATATTTGTGACTGAATTTGGCAGATCTGGGTATTTAAAATATCCTTCATCTATCGCCAGAGAAATATCAAATTGAGGATATTCCTCTCCTTTCATTTCTCCTTTCATCATTCCATTCAAAGCGAAGTTACCTCTGGTTTTTACTGATTCAAAATCGGTCAGATACACTGCCGGAATTAATGACAAAATATGCTTGAATTCAGTTTGTTTTGAATGGAACGTAAGATCCATATTCGTTTTATCTGCCAACAATTCTAAAAATCCGTCAAATCCGAGTTCTAGTTCATTCAATTTGAGCACATTTTCTTTCAAGGTGTATTTCTCGAACTTATCAATATTTAGCTCTGCATCGAACGATACTTTTGTCTGGCTCAGGTAAGATACAGGTCCATCTGTTACGGTTAATTCATCAATAGAAGAGGCAATAAGTACATCAAATACATCTTGAGTAAAATCTCCTGACAATTCAAAGTCCATGTTTTTAATATCAGAACTCATATGAGCCACTTCATCCTTGTAAGAAATATTCGCTCCTGTAATCATTAGTTTTTTTAAGCCTATTTCATACTGTGTGGAAGAAGTATCAATTGATTCTTCCACAAGCTCTTCGGACGTTTTGGCAATGTCGTAGTTGGCAATGGTATCTTTGTTTACCAAGACATTAATTTTTGGTTCTTCAATCAAAATACTGTTGATCTTAATTTTACCTCCACCAAGCACACTCATCAAATCTAATTTAATGGAAGTATGCTTTATATCTGCCAAAGTAACTCCTTCAAACTCCTCTATACCAAGTACTTTTACGTTGTCTATTTCAAACAAAAAATTAGGAAATGAACTCAAAATTGTCAGGTCAAACTCTCCCCAATCTATCTGAGCCTTCACCGAATTATTGACTTCCTCTTTTACTACTTCAATCAATTTACCTTTAAAAATAAACGGCAAAGAAATTAGTGCGATAAAAATAAGGAGGAAAGTTATTCCGGTCCATTTTAAAATTTTCTTCATTTGGCTCTTCTTTTTTACTTTTGATTTTTGAAAATTATGTGACATAACAGTTAGATTTGTTAAAACGAATTTACTTCAAAGTTAGTACGTTGACAAGTGTTTTTACTTTTTTAAAGAAGTCTTAACAGAGTTTAAAATGATCATTGTAAGATAGGCTTGTTCCGTTCGTTTAACCTAAAAAAAGAACCATGAATCACTTAGAAAAAGCCTTAGAAAAAAGTTATACCTATCCCGAATACAGACAGTTAGTTTCCGATTTGTTGTCAGAAAACAAATCAACTACTGCAAATGGAGCTGAATCATTGGTTGGTTACAGCAAGCTGAACCACAGCAGAATGAAAAGACTCGATAAAACGACTAAATTGCCTGAAAAAGTGGTCCATGCTATGCAATCTATTGATGAACCCACAACTTGGACTGTACTGAGCGAGGGATGGTGTGGCGATGCGGCCCAAAACCTACCCGCAATTAATAAAATGGCAGAACTCAATCCACTCATAACACTCCGAATTGTGCTCAGAGACGAACAGCCCGAGTTGATGAATGAATATTTGACAAATGGCGGCCAGGCAATTCCCAAACTAATTCAAGTTCAAGACAATAAAGTAACCGGAACTTGGGGGCCTAGGCCAAGCGTAGCAACCAATATGGTGAATGATTACAAAGCAAAACATGGAACCGTAGATGCAGAGTTTAAAAAAGACTTGCAGATTTGGTATAACAAGAATAAAAACGAGAGCTTGTTTGAAGACTTTTTGGAATTAGCTGTGGCAACAAATTCTGTAAAGGCATAATCAGACAATAGGTTAAGGGCTAAATTAAAAGGTGAATTTAGTCCTTATTCTACAATTGCTTCACGCCATTCGGAAAACACCTCAACCGATTCGTTTGCATCAAAATCATAGCACACCAAAATGCTTCGGCCCTTAGTGCAAAGTAGCTTCACACCCTCTTTTTCTTTGAAAATTTTGTATTCTAGTGTGATGCTTTTTTTACCTAAATCTTCGCAAGAAGTTTCGACAAATAGCTCGTCATGAAAATAAGTTGCTTGCAAGTAATCTACTTCATTTCTCGCTACCAAAACTCCTTTCTTCTTCCAATCCCAATCAGGAGCGATTACTTTGTTGAAAAAATCGATTCTTCCAATCTCAAAGTAATTTAAATATTCTGAATTATGAACATGACCCGCCATGTCTAAATCATTGAACCGAACTTGTAATTTAGTTTGGATTTTTTTGGTTTCTTTTTTCATGATATTGGATTTAACACAACACTAAAAACAACGGTTGAATTCACATCTCTTTCGAAATAAAACTTTTCTATGGCTGAGAGCAAATTGGCCGCCCTAAAATAGGACGTATTCAATTCCGTACTTTCTTTTAGAGACCATTGAATCGTGTAAGAACTTTCTTTTTCTTTGTAATTTTTGAGGTAATCAAGCATTTTGTACAACGCATCAATTTTTCCGAAACCTAGGGCCGAATGAAACAAAAATAACTGATTATGCTTTGGATTGAAGGTGATTAAATCCAACTTCACTTCCTTGTCCATTTCTTGATATTGAAACTTGAGCTCAATGTTACTGGCTGCACCAATGTAATTTTCAATTTTCTTTTCTAACTCCTGTACTTCTTCATTCATTCGGTTAATGTAATTTGATTAATCTAATTTATTGAAAACCGAATTGTTACTCAAGAATTCAGGTATGATATTTTTCATTTCTTTTACAGCTTCCTCGTTTTGCTGACCTACGGCTAATTGTATAAGGCGAGAAATCTGTTCTTCCACTTCTGGTTTAATCTCTCTTATTTTTCCAATCAAAATTTGAGGATGGTGAGTTGGCAAAGTAGATTCAAGGTCGCTCAACACTTCTTCGTATAGTTTTTCTCCCGGGCGAAGACCCGTAATCTTTATTTTAATTTCTTTCTCAGGTTCAAATCCCGATAACTTAATCATTCTTCTTGCCAAGTCAATTATTTTAACTGATTCGCCCATATCAAACACAAAAATCTCGCCTCCTTTTCCGAGTGTTCCTGCCTCCAAAACTAGTTGACAAGCCTCTGGAATGGTCATAAAAAATCGGGTTACTTCTTCGTGAGTTACTGTGAGCGGTCCGCCTCGCTCAATTTGTCGTTTGAATAAAGGAATTACCGAACCGTTGGATCCAAGAACATTTCCAAAACGAGTAGTAATGAATGCCGTGGAAGAACTTTCGCTCTTTTTTTGTGCAATTATTTCTGCTATCCTCTTAGAAGCCCCCATTACATTCGTTGGATTCACGGCTTTATCCGTAGAGATCATCACAAATTTTTCTACTCTATACTTATCCGATAAATCAACCAAGTTTCTTGTTCCTTGCACATTGGTTTCTATGGCCTCACACGGATTGTCTTCCATCAACGGAACGTGTTTGTACGCTGCCGCATGAAACACAATTGAAGGTGAAAAATGAGCAAAAACTCTTTCTATTCTCTGGTGATTAGAAATATCACCCACAACCATCTCTAATTTTGTTGCGTATTCAATTAATTCTTGTTCCAAATCATACAATCCAGACTCTGCTTGATCTAACAAAATTATTTTCTTGGGAGAAAAATTCAATAGTTGTCGAACCATCTCACTTCCTATCGAACCAGCAGCACCCGTTACCAAAATTACTTTGCCTGCAACATCTTGGGATATTTTTTGTCGATTCAATTCAATTTCTTTCCTCCCTAACAAGTCTTCAATGTTAATTTTTTTTATTTGATTCACATTTAATTGACCGTTGATCCAGTTTTCAACTTTTGGTGTATTCAAGATTTCCAATGACAGATTAAGCGCTGTATCCAATAGTTTATTCTTCTTACCTTTTTCAGTAGATTGAAAAGCGACTAACAATGTTTTTACATTTCTTTTTTCTACAATTTGTTCCAAACTACTAGTATGATACACTTTTTTTCCCAGCAGCGTATTGCCAGATTTATTTGGATTATCATCAATGAAAGCCACAACTTTTTGTTTAATATTAGCCGACTCTGTTAAAGTTCTGCACACGATACTCCCCATTTCTCCAGCTCCATAAATAATTACGTTTTCATGGTCCTCGGTATCTTTTCTTCCTTCATGATAAATTAGTTTCACAGCAATTCTTACCGCCACCATAAAAAATAAGGTAAGCACATACTCAATCGCAATAATAGGACGCGGTAGAAAATATTTTTCATCTAGTAAATAATACCTCAACAAACTAAAAACGATGAAAACAATTGTCCCTCCAGTTACGACATAAAAAATTCTTTTGGCATCTTCGGTACTCGTAAATCGGATGATTCCAACGTAAGTTTTACCAAAATAAAAAAACAAAGCTCTCACTACAATAAACAAAGGTAAAGCCGACCAGAGCACTTCGAATTCTTCTTCGAATCCTTGTTGAGCGCTAAAAAAGTCGAACCTCAAGGCATAAGCTAAAAACAAGGCAAAAAGTGAGGCTAAAAGATCATACACAAATATGGTCCATCTCTTCATGTTATTTTCAGGTAACTTCAATCTGTTTGTTGTTTTTTTTGTCAAACGAAGGTATTAAAAATAGTTGTATCCTCCGCCATTTCCATTTTCTGATTCGTCTGCTCGAGGATGGTCTTTTACTCTAATTTCTTTCATTTTCTCCTCTATCAATTCCTTCACATCTTTGTCTTTTCCTATTTTTAATCCTTTTTTCTTAAATAAATTTGAAGTATTCACTTTGGTTAGATCTAATGGTTGAAGTCCAATAAAATCTAACTCCCAGTTGTCATCATTTTCCCCTTTTGATTGAAAGAAATAAACAAACCCTTCTTTGCCCTTCACCTCCACTTTTTCTTTCGAAAGAAAGAGCAATGAGTCTTTTGAAAAATCGAATCCTCGTTCGTACAAGAATGATTGACAAATACCTTCTTGAGTTAGTTCAGCTGAAGGGAACAAATCTAATTTGTCAATCTCTTTAAGTGATTCGTACAAATAATGTTTATTAATGACATCCGCTGCTAACTTATTCCATGTAGCTTGCGACACTTCTTTTTGGTTCAAAATAAGTAAGCAAGCCAAGTCTGTTTGAATTTGGTAATCTTGTACTTTTTCCAATTTACCAAAGAACTCTCGTACATCCAATTTAGCATAATAAGGCATAAGCATTCTGCAATATCTTATCAATTTGTAATTCCCTTGATTTTTGTAGCTCGTGTAGTAATACTTTCTTTTTTCCTCTTTTGCTTTCGCAGTTTGTTCGTTGCTAATTTGAGATTTCAATTCAATTTTAGCTTCTCTCAAAATTTGTTTGTATTCTTTTTTCAGAATATTCTTCTTTAATTCGCTGCTGTCAATTGCCTTGATCATCAGGTCGTAAATAGGTTTTTGGTATTCATCCACAAAAGTAAAGTTGAACAAATCTGGATAGATATATTTTGTGAGCGACAGCGAATCAAAAAAAGGATAAAAAATAGAAGAGGTTCCCCACCTAGAAGAGCTTAGTGGAATATCTTTTTCAATTAAATCTACCAACAACTTGGCTGATTCTTTTGTTTTTTGATTGGATAAAGCTCTTAAAATTGCCAATTGAAACATGGCAGTATCTTCTACTTTGTCATACAAATTGGCCAAGAAAGGAGTGATACTTGGATTTTTTATTCCTCCTAAAGATTGAATGATATTGGCTTTTGCCTCCAAGTGCTTGGACGGAAATGAATAGGTAAGAATTACTTTTTTCAGTTTGTTAAGGTCTTCCTCATCAAAATCATCAATCCTCACAACTGATTTGAGGGCGCGCTCTTTTTCGGTGCTGTCTGAAGAATAAATTGCCTCAAAAAACAACTTTGATTTACTCTCGGTTAATTCCAATTGGCTAGAAGAATCGGAAGGAGCAAAAGTAGAAAAGAATGATTCTACAAATTTAGAATTCGGCCCAATTGTGTCTAGATTTGCAGTGAGCGTGTACAAAGTACCTTTACTTACTAGGTACTTTTTTCTTATCATTCTGCTCGAGTTAGTGTCTGTAAAGTAAGCTTCAACAAATGGATTGGGACCAACAATACCGCTTTGGCGAGACTTCATAATTAGTTTCTCTTTTTTGGTAAAATAACGTATTTCTCTATTGAATAAAGTATCCAAATGTTTGAAAGACTGATAACGATGAAATTTGTCGTACTCTACCAATATTCTTTCGTAGTTCTCAGAGTAGTAAATTTGTTTCATTTTATTCGACAAATAAGATTTGTCCTCTTTTTGTTTTCGCTCTCTTTTCCTTTCATATCCCTTTCTTATCATTTGTGTGTAAGGGTTGGGAGACACGTAGTTCGAGTTCACGGTAAAGTAAAGAGCAGAGTCTATTCTTTCTTCAAAAGGAAATGTATAGTCTTGTTCGGTAAAGGCAAACGAGTCAAAAAATTGTTGAGACTTTTTTTTGCTTGCACTGGTGGTAGCGAGCAAATAATAATATGCGCCTTTTACCACAATTTTTATCGTTAGGTCTTTTCCTTCTTTGGTTTTTCCATAACTTAAGCTAGTCGGATATGGTTTGCTCAAGTCCAAATTGGTTTCAATGGAATCAATCTCCAATTCTTTATAAAACTTCTTGGCCAATCTCTTGAGTTCGAAATCATCTTCTTCTATAAACTCAAAATCGTGCAAAGCGGTCCTTTTAACCAGGTAATAAGAAGAGTCAGAAACATCAAACGCCTCTATTTCTGGATGCGTGTACATGGAAGTGGCTTTGGTATTGCCTTTTATGTGGTAATACGAAGGAATCTTCACAACAAAATCTTTCTTGATTGTGGCCACTTCATTCCATTCCTTGGTTGGCTTCGTTAACTCAATAGAATTAAAAAACCGCTCATTTTCCATTTGAACAAAATCGTGCTTCCCTCCCATTTTAAAAATCATAACATGCATCGGAGTTTCAATGATTCTGTATTTTTGATAATCTCCGGTCTTGGTTTTGTTTACAATATCCCATCCATGAAATCCATCGAGCTTTATTCTGTCTTTGGAAATTATTTTACCCGGAATATTTTCAAAAAGTAAACTATCTATCTTTTCCATATATCTTTGTCCAGATTGCCCATTTAGCTGGTTGTACTTGCTTAATAGCTTCACGGTATAAAAAGTTCCGTTGGTTAACTCTGGCGAAAAAAATTGACGTTCATGGGCTTCGGAGGGAGTTTCGTATACTTTGCCAGGAGTTTTCATCGAAAATAATTCGGTCGAAAAAGAATGAGTAAAAGGCACAGACTTTTTCAATTTACTCAGTTGTTCTTTTTGACGTTTTGCTTTTTCCGAAAATGTTCTGGTTGATGGCTCTACCGTATATCCCTTTGCTCGCAGCAAACCAATTACTCCTTTGCTATTTGCCAAGTGAGCAGCACCAATTCCAATAAACAAACTTGTTCCAGATTGAATAATTGAATCGATATTCTCTGCCATTATTTCGTTTCTCAAATACAACATATATTTCATGTTGTTTCGAGAAGAAGTTTCTTTTTGCAGTGAATCCAACATGTCCAGATCTTGGTTGCGGTATGAATCCTCCAAAATTTCATAATAGCTTTTTTCTTTGGTTAATTTCTTGTACCATTCCGATGTTTCTTTTGGCTCAATATCCGGAATACGAGCCATCATTGAAAAAGCACTGGTTTGAGTAAAATTTTCTAGGCTATACACCGGTTTATTTTGTTTACTTCCAGCTTGGTAAATAAACATATCAAGAAACGTATCCTCTTCAAACTCTTTGTTTTGGGCACTTTCTCGATACAGCATCCAGTTTGCTAAAAAATGGTTTGCCGAAAGAGCTTTGGCAAAATCCTTGTTTTCTGGTAGATTTAGCTTAAATGCTTTTTGATAAAATCCCTTGTAATATTGACTTTCGATTGCATAGCGCCCTAGGTAATTATTGGCAAAAGGAGACTCCACAATTTCATCCAACCAAATTATAGGGTTAGACTCCAAGGCAATTGCATTTACAGAAGCTAACCCTTCAAAAAATTCTTCGCCTAAATGAAAAGCAATTCGGCCGCTCACATGCATCGTTCCATACAAATAAGAAGTTTTGGTAAGTCCATTTCCAGAAATCTCCCAAAGCAATCCTTTGTGCACTTCATTTTGAGAGGTTGATTGTGCAGCCACCTGCAAAGTCCCAATTAAGGAAACCAGAATAAAAAATTGCTTCATGTAATAGAGTTAGTTTGATGATTGAACTAGTCCAATTCTTAATAAGATAACAAAACTTAGTTCGTTTTATTGGCTGTATCCCAATAATTCATCCATTGTATTGGTTGATACAAAATGATAGTTGGGCCTAGCTTTTTTGTAAATATTCTTGGCCATAGACTTTTTATCTGTTTCAATCATCGCACGGTAAAGTGGAGTTAAGAACTTTCTTCTTCCCACCTTCACCAGAAATGCTTCTAAAGCTTGATAAGCTGGCTCATAATTGGCTCTGATTGACTTCTCAAACCAAGCGGCAGCAATTTCAGAATTGGTAGAATTCGTGAAGTCGAACAACCCATCGGCAGTGGTAAAAGCCTCTAAATTCCATGAAGTATCTATTCCTCTAATAAAATGAAGCCACTCATGAGTCGTCCAATCCACAGTCAGAGAAGGAGTTTGAACAAACTCTTTAGACTCTCTTACATCATCTACCTTAGAAAATTTATCAGAAACAATAACTGGACAATTTTCTGGCAATCCAGGTTTATATATCCATTCCTTCAGATTCATAGTTTGAGTAGCAGGTAATTCGTCATAGATGTATTCCAAAAACACTTCTGTTGTTAGGTTTTTAAATTTAAAATGTTCGAAGTAAGTTTTAAGAAAAGAATCAAACTTCTCTCTTCCTACTTGTTCTTCAATCATTCTCAGCATAAAATATCCTTTTTCGTAGGCGATATCCGACATTCCATCATCAGGACTTCTTCCTTCCAAGTCTAGTTTTAATCTTGTGTCCTCTGCCGGTAAATCAGCCAAAGTATGAGTTAGATCTTGAAACCCTAACAAAGCCAACATTTCTGAATAATCTCTTCCGTATAAAGCTTCTGCAATTCTTCGTTCAAAATAAACTGTGAATCCTTCGTTGAGCCAAAAATCATCCCAAGTAGCATTGGTTGCCAGATTACCTGACCACGAATGAGCCAACTCATGAGCGATTAATGAAGTGAGCGATTTGTCTCCAGCAATTATTGTGGGTGTAGCAAAAGTAAGCCTTGGGTTTTCCATTCCTCCGAAAGGAAAACTAGGCGGAAGTACAATGACATCGTATTGCTCCCAAGCGTAGGGTCCGTAAAGATTTTCTGCCGCATCTATCATTGCTTCCAATTCTTCAAACTCTTCATAGCAAGCTTTCATCATACTCGGTTCTGCGTACACTCCCGATCTTGCACCCAAAGATTTGTACTCCAATTTTCCTATTGCAAGGGCAATCAAATAACTGGGTATAGGTTGTTTCATTTCAAATTCGAACACTCCGTTTTTGGCAACGGTTGTATTGGCGCTCATAACCGCTGTGAGTGAATCTGGCACTTTGATTCTTGCTGAATACGTTATTTTATTCCCTGGAGAATCTTGATTTGGAATCCATGAACGAGTCAATATTGCTTCTCCTTGTGTAAACAAAAAAGGATGAGTTTTATCGGCAGTTTGCTGAGGCAACAGCCACTGAACCGCCTCCGAGCTAGGATTGGTAGAATAGTGAATCTCTACCCTAGTAGTTTTGGGTGTGATAGAAACGGTAAGTGGCGTTCCTTTATATTCGTCTTCTTCTCCTAACGAAAACTTCACTTCCTCACCTTTGTCGTTTGTCACAACCTTAGTGATGTTTAATTCTTTCGTATCAAAAATAATTTCCTTTGCTTCATTGTTCTGTATCGTATGAGCGGCAATCCCCGATAAAATTTTTTGATCAAAATCTGCTGTTAAATCTAAAAACAGATGCGTGGTGTAAGCTTTGTTAAAATCTGCGTATGAATGAACGTCAAGCATAGTTTCGGAATCAGAAATTGTATTTTCCATTGTATTGGATTCATATTGGTTTGTGCACCCAACTAACAATGAGCAACAAGCGAGTAAATAAGTGATTTTTTTCATATTTTAAAAATACAAGATTATTTAAGTTTATGGAATAGAAACTTTATTTATTTCAGTATTCTCTATCGAAAATAAAAAATTGTCTTAATTTAGGGACTTAACCAAAATTTATATCAGAATATATGGAAAGCAATGATGCAATTGACAAAAAAGTATTTGGACATCCAGTAGGATTGTTCGTACTATTTTTCACCGAAATGTGGGAAAGATTCAGTTATTACGGAATGAGAGCTTTGTTAGTTCTTTATTTGGTAGAAGAAATAACAAGCGACAACCCAGGACTTGGATGGTCATCGGAAGATGCAGGTGGATTGTATGGATGGTACACCATGTTGGTTTATATCACCCCAATTCTAGGAGGAATCATTGCCGACAAACTATTAGGTTACAGAAAAGCAATTACGATGGGAGCTGTTCTCATGTCGTTAGGTCACTTTGCATTGGCGTTTGATCCCATGCCGGCCTTTTATCTAGGACTCGCCTTACTTATTATTGGAAATGGATTTTTTAAACCTAATATTTCTTCTATTGTGGGTCAATTGTACGAAGATGGATCACCTAAAAAAGACTCGGGATACACGATATTTTACCAAGGTATTAACGTGGGTGCATTTCTAGGTTCTATTCTTTGTGGATATTTAGCAGAAAACATGGGTTGGCATTATGGATTTGGTCTAGCGGGTGTATTTATGGTAATTGGAATGATTCAGTTTCAGTTGGCGCAAAAAATGTTCGGAAACATAGGTCTACCACCAAAAAACGGAAACTTAGAAGAAAATCAAGATTTAATTGATTCAGTGGAAGAAGTGAAGAACGCTCCGCTTTCTAAAATAGAAAAACAACGACTAATTGTTGTAGGTGTTTTGGCATTCTTTTCAATCTTTTTCTGGGCCGCGTTTGAGCAAGCTGGAAGTAGTTTGAATATTTTTGCCAGTGAATATACTGACAGAAGTTTAGAAGGTGACGGTATGTGGTTCAAAGTATTAAGTTCAATCATTTCCTTGCTGCCACTCGTAATCCTTCTATACTTATTTTTAGGTGTAACCAAAGTTCTAGGAAAAAAATATGCAGGTGCTATGGGATTCATGGGATTGAGTGTGGTTCTTTTGGCAGCCATCATGGGTTACATGATTTATGATCAATTCAAAGCCGAAAATTTGGAAGTTCCTGCGACTTGGTTCCAGAGTTTGAATGCCCTATTTATTTTCACCTTGGCTCCTCTTTTCTCATTTATTTGGGCTCAGCTAGCTAAAACAAAAATGAATCCTAATGGACCGCAAAAATTTGCAATTGGATTAGTTTTGCTTGGTTTAGGATTTATTCCATTGGTGTATGGAGCCGCAGGCTTTGTAGGAGGTGATATGGCAGATATAGAAAAAGTAAGCATGATTTTCTTGGTGCTTGCTTATTTACTTCACACAATGGGTGAATTATCTTTGTCGCCAGTTGGACTTTCATACGTGAGTAAACTTTCTCCAAAAAGATTAGTAGGAATTATGTTTGGAATCTGGTTCTTTGCCTCAGCCATGGGGAACAAAATTGCTGGATCCTTCTCTGGATATATGGAAAAAATTGCCGAAGAATCTTCGATGGCAGATTTCTTCCAAATTCTGGTTATCATCCCTATCGTAGCAGGTCTGATATTATTCCTTTTGAGTTTCCCATTGAAGAAACTTATGCATGGAGTTGAATAAATTTAATTAACTCAACAATACCCAAACCTCATTAGTAAAATTGCTGATGAGGTTTTTTTTATCCTATTAATGATGGCAATCAACAACGAAACACAACGACCAGCAGATTCATCATGGTTCAAGAAAATGGAAAAAAATGCCCAAAAATGGGATGAATTTGCAAAAAGAAATAGTTTCTCAAGCGAAGTAAGCTACAGTCCATATTTCGTTCAGTTTACTCTCACTTCTGGTTGCAACACCATTCATATTCAGGGAAAAAGAACCTTGTCCACAAACGGGGATGCAAGCTACCATGACGGAGGAGAATAGAAGATAAGAAAAAGCGATCAATAAAGTACTGGTTCCATATTTTATTTAAAGATAAAACTATGTGTAAATTTGATTTGGTCGTAAAAATAATTGCACCTAAACGGGAACATGTCTATAAAAAAAACCTAACAGGTTTTGAAAATCTGTTAGGTTTGAATTTACATGTAATCTTGCTTTTACTTACCCGCTTTTTGCATCGCATTGGGTTTAGCAGGTCTTTTCGTCTTTCCTTGCGTGTATAGTTTAAACTTTGAAGGAACAGCTCTGTGCGGCCAGTAATTGTTTCCTCGGTCACAATCAGCTGTTTCCAAGTTAGGATCTAGCACGATATTTACCACTTCCTTTTTCTTTACAAAAACTTTGGTTACAGACTGGTCTTCTCCTCCTTCAGCTGTCATTTTCCAAATTTCTGCCGGAATATGCACTTTTTCTTTCGTTCCATCTGTGTACTCAAACTCCAGAATAATAGGCATCACCAATCCACCTACATTTGTGAATTTTATTTCATAAAAATTATAGTTAGCCCCTATCATGTTTTTCTCCTTCTCAGTAAGATTGGACATATACCTTTGGTAACTCTCCTTATCCGCTTCAGTAACCTCAAACTCATCATACGAAGTATAGAAATCATTTAGGCTTTCGTCCCGCTCGTTGTAAGTTGTTTCAATAGCAGTTTTATTTCTTTGGTTCCCAACAAAACTATTGTCTTCGTCCATTTTGTTTTTCTTTAAAATAGCTTTTTCAATTTCTGGGTTCTTGGTGTCTATTTGCAACCATTTCACATCATCCATTGAAATATCAACATGATCGGTTGTGTAAAACCATCCTCTCCAAAACCAATCTAAATCTACTCCAGAAGCGTCTTCCATCGTTCTGAAAAAATCTGCTGGAGTTGGGTGTTTAAATGCCCATCTTTCTGCATAGGTTTTGAACGCATAATCAAACAATTCTCTTCCCATCACTGTTTCTCTCAATATATTCAAAGCAGTTGCAGGCTTCCCGTAGGCATTGTTTCCAAATTGAAAAATAGATTCTGAATTGGTCATGATAGGAGAGATTCTCGATTTTTCTCCTTTCATGTAATCGGTGATTTTATAGGCTGGTCCTCTTCTCGATGGAAAACCTCGTTCGAATTCCTGTTCGGTTAAATACTGTAAAAAAGTATTCAGTCCTTCATCCATCCAAGTCCATTGGCGTTCGTCAGAATTAATAATCATTGGGAAATAATTGTGACCTACCTCGTGGATGATTACGCCAATCATTCCGTATTTGGTTCTATCTGAATAAGTCCCGTCTTTTTCAGGTCGCCCAAAATTGAAACAAATCATTGGGTATTCCATTCCTATACTTTTTGAGTGAACAGAAATGGCTTTCGAGTATGGGTAAGGTATTGTGTATTTTGAATAGGTTCTTAAAGTTTGAGCAACGGCTTTTGTTGAGTACTTTTCCCACAATGGATTCCCTTCCTTTGGGTAATAACTCATTGCCAACACATCTGGCCCTCCTACTTGTTTTACCGCCATTACATCCCAAATAAATTTTCTTGAACTAGCAAAGGCAAAATCTCTTACGTTCTTAGCGTGAAACTTCCATGTTTTGGTGCTAGTTGCTTTGTTCTTTTCGGCTTCTTCCGCTTCGTTTTGTGTAACCACCACAACTGGGTTTTCGTATGAGTTTTTGGCTTTTTTAAATCGATTGTATTGCGCAGAAGTAATCACATCTTTTATGTTCGTCAATTCACCCGTAGAACCCACTACGTGGTCACTTGGCGTAGTGATATTCACTTTGTAATCTCCAAATACCAAAGCAAACTCACCTCTTCCCAAAAACTGTTTGTTTTGCCATCCTTCTACATCGTTGTACACGCACATTCTTGGATAAAACTGTGCAATGGTGTATAAATAATTGTCTTCTTCAGGAAAATACTCCATTCCAGATCTTCCTCCCACTTTGTCTCTGTCGTTGATGTTGTAATTCCATTTCATTTTGAAACTAAACGACTTACCAGGAGCCAATGGAGTTTCCAGATTTATCCTCAACATTGTTTTATTAATGGTGTACGATTGGTCTTTCCCGTCAGATTTTTTCAAATAATCAATTTTAAAACCTCCATCAAAATCACTCAATAATGCGTTCATTGAATACATTCCTGCTCCTTTTGAAACAGAGCTCGTAGCGATTTTCTTCGAATCGGAGTCCAACGCTCTCACATTTTGATCTAACTGAACCCACAAATACTCCAATTTATCAGGAGAATTATTGTAATACGTAACAGAACCTTCTCCAAATAACTTTTGGTTCTGGTCATCCAATGTAATGTCTAAATTATAATCTGCTTTCTGTTGGTAGTACTCATGCCCCGGAGCACCAGCCGCAGTTCTGTAAACATTTGGCGTAGGCAATTCTTGTTTTAATTGTCTGAATTTGTTTTTGTTGTACTCCTGAGTGTTTCCAGAAATTGCAATAAGACTCACAAGAGCCAAAATGGTCATTTTTTTCATGTTTATTGGGTAATAAAGGTATGCGTGTTAGTTATTCTATTGATTGATTTGGTGAGTTGTTTTTCACCTACTTTTACGTGTGTAATATTCGATTGAGCTGGAAAAACATTGGTCAAACTCGTGTTTTTAACGGTCAATTTAGCTGGTTCTTGGATGGTTTCTGACTGCAAGTAAATAAGAAGAGTTTCATCCAACTTTACTTCCCTTCCTACCCAGTTCAATTGAACAGCAGTGTCAGTCGAAATCTTAAAATTTTCCTGAAAATACAATGCAAGCAAACTATCTGCCTTTGGGTGCTCATTTGGTTCAGCTAAATGAAGATCCACATTCTGTTCTTTGAAGATGGCTTTTTCCACATCGTGGGCAATATATTGTTGAGAAATCTCGATAGTTTTAGATTTCGGATTATAGTCAATATGAGTAATTGAAATGTAATACTCATGAACGGCATTAAAACTATAACACATTAGAGTAATTGCAAGGAACAAAAAGGCGAACAAGCTGCTTTTTTTCATAGCCCTAAAGATAGAACTTTTTTTAAAAAAATTCTCTTTTAAAAAATGGGCTTAAGAAAAGGGAACTTTTGATTTGTTCCCATTTTTTTACTACGAAACTTAGTTCTAAAAAATTCAGGCACTGCATTACCTCATCCTCTTTGATTTTAACCGCCCAGTTTCCTAACCATTATATGTACAACTATCTTTGTTTTCTCTCTTACCATATTGAAAATGGTTCTTAAAGCTTATATCATCGCGAAAACCTTTTTTAGTTTATACGCTTTTCACACTTTCTATATTTTACCTTAACCAAATGAGTCATCATTTAATTGTAAAATAAACTGGTAAGCACTATTATTGAGTTTTTCCAATAAAATAAGTCAAACCAACTGTAACAGATATACTTCTCGTGAAATATCCATAATGAGTCGTATTTACTACGTTGTACTTGTCATAAAATTCTGTCGAAATAGGTTTTTTATGTGGATTCAAATCATCTAAAGATGCCAAATAAGTTCCCTCAAGCCTTATTCCCAAGGCAGGACTCAAAGTAAATTCTAACCCTAAACTAGATTCAATAAATAACTCCAAATTTTCTCTATAAGAATACACCTCTTTTAGCCACATAGTTTTATCTAAGCCACCTTTGTTAAAGTCAGAATTTAACGTGTATAAATCTACTTTGGCATTGTTGAAAATCCAATAACCTAATCCACCTCCAATGTTGTATAATAATGAAACTTTGTCTTTCGACAAAGTGAAATACGATTGATGTAACATGGAAAATCTAAAAAATCGAGACTTGACTTTCACTTTTCTTTCAAAACCATATTCTATCCCCATATTTTGGGTATATGACTTGGGGTAAATACTTTCGAAATCATAAAAATATACATCTCGGTTAGTATGAAGTCCCAATTTGAATAACAAACTAGATTTTTTACTTATGGGCATTTCCGCATTAAGATTGTAAATTAGAGAGGCTCTTTCTTTTGACAATAGATTTTTATGCTCATCGGGAAATGGCTCATCCGTATTTACTTTTGAGCCAGCAAAATTCAATCCAGTATTAAAACCTATCTTGTATTGACAAGTTGAATAACAAGAAACTAATCCCAATAAAAGTGTTAAAAATATTTTCATAATCATTTTATTTTTCTTTGATACACAGTATATTATAACCCGCAGTGCAATAGATATAGCCATTACTCAGATCAATATCTAAGTATTGATAAGAACCACCCACACCTTCGGCCAAGAGTTCGCGAGTAAGTATTTGTTTATCTATGTTTCCATTGTTATCTAATTTGTACAACCCGGCAGTAGAAGTTAAATACACCGCATTGTTGTATTTTTTCATGCTGGGAGACCAATTATCAAACCCCAGAGAATTGCTGTAGTTTTTATGAAGACTACCATCGTTTGTATTAATGATATTCAGGTTGTAATTATTACCAAGAGATTGAAATACTTTTCCGTTTAATTCAACCATTACTCCTCCTCCTGTTCTAAATGAACTCGGAACTGAAGTTTTCCAATTTACAGTTTTTGTTTCAAGGTTTAGTGAGGCGTTATAAATCCATCCATTATTTATAAAAACATTCCTATTGTCTAGCTTAATTGGACTAGAACCAATTCCCTTGCTATTAATATCTCCATCATAAAAATACTCTCCTAAATCCCAATACATGCTGTCATTGGTCATGTCAATTGCAAAATACTCACCTCTTGAGGTAGTTATGTTGTGATTGTGACTTCCACTTTGAGCAAAGATAATTTCGTTCCCGTTGGGATGTTGATAATAAACCAGCCCTTTGGGATTTTGTCTATATCCACCTCTGTCTGCCTTATTAATAGTATACTCTAATTGCGAACTTCCAGATAGAGGATCGAGGCTAAACAATTTCGTTAAAGGTCCAACTAATCCATTATAATACACATACACATATACTTTTCCATTTCCAAAAATATAATCTGCAAGGGTTCCTCCAAATCCATCGAAACTCCAAAGTACGTTACCAGTATTGATATCCATGCATTTCAAATCATCATTTCTCGAATAATAAAGCTTATTCCCAAAAAGTTTTTGTTTTCTATTACTACCTTGATTCTGCTTTACCCAAAGCGTATCGCCAGTTGTTTTATGTAATGCCAATATGGTTTCGCTGTTTCCAAATCCGGCTGGGTTAAGGAAGTAGATTACATTAGAGCTAGTAACTACAGTAGAATAACAAGTGAATCCTACACTGCTTCTTTTGGTCCATACCAATTCAAAATCTTGGTTATACGCCACTTTAGTAAAACCCGAATCACAGTCAGGATTCAAACTAGGCTCTTTTTTGCAACTTGTGTTTAGTTGAAGAGCCATTAAACTAATTAACATTGTGATCATCTTTTTCATTTTTAGGTTATTTTAATACTAGTCTAAAAAACTCATCCATGTAAGTGTTATCCGCTTCATAAATTCTCATCATAGCGGCTTCCGTTTCTTCACAATTTCGCATTTGCATGTGGTTTACTTTTGATTTTCCTACAGGAATAATGCCTAATACTGGATCGTATTTTTCATTCAATTCCCTTTTGTACCTATCCAAACACCCTGGAAATGCCATTTGTGAAGGTTTTAGTACTACGGCATCGCTGGGAGTTTCGACCAATGTAGTGGTGTACACCGGTACCCTTGTGTAAGAGATTTCTCTTCTTCTCCATCTGTTATTTACCTTATAATTTTGAGAATAATTAGAAGGACACGAGCCTCCCGTTCCAACACGGTGACTTATTTCTACTTTGCGTGTATGAACAGGCCAGGAAGAACTATTATTATTCCCAAATATCGGTTTACGCCTTATCACAGTCATTTTTTTACAATTATAGCCTACTAATCTTGTTACTGTGTTTCCATTTTCATAGGATCCTAAAATTGTCTTATAAAGCATGTTGACTTTAGAAAGATAACGACCAATATTCCCGTTAGCCTCAGAGATGTTAAAGTGGTTGGTTACTTTGAAGTTTTCGTTTAAAGCTAACACTGCAAAAACAGGGGATAAAGGAGTTAGAGCCAAATATCTATTTCTTATGGCTCGATGATAGTTAGCGTGCCCTCTATGAATTGATACATTGGCTAAACTTTTTAATCTTAAATCCTCCATATTTGTGGTCAATTTACTGTCATCATTTGCAGAAAACTTGGGCATACTCCCTGGATCTTCGGTAATCATGTAATAAACCAAACGCCAAATCAACGGATCTTCTTCTACACCATAAAACAAACCTTTGGGCATTTTCGGATCAATGTATTGATTTAAGGTATCGAGCAAAAAAGTGGAATTAGGCCCATATTGCTTGGTAATTGGATCGCGGTTGTCCTTTGCAGCCAGGTTAAATAGTTTATCGATCAATTGATCTTCGTGAATTTCTCCGATCAAATCTGATATTTTCTCACCCTGAGCACCAATTAACCCACCAAAAATGGGGACTTTTAAGGCAAGTGTAGAAATAGAACTCTTTAGATTTTCAGCAATTAATACAGAAGTTAATTCAGAACCAAGCCTTGCTAACTGATTTTGTCTTACCGCAAAATAAGATCCCGCATGAGGAGTGCCAAACGTAATGATTCCCCAAAATTTTCTGTCATTGGAATCTAATATTCCAAATCCTTCGTGAAGCCTCCGTTCCAAATCTCTTGCCACTAGTCCTCCTTGACTGTGACCAATCACGTAGGGTTTCTTTTCTTTAAAAACTGTATCGGCATAATCGTAGTGAGTCAAATAATAATTCTCGTAATAACTAAAACTTTTATGGGCTTCACTGGAGGCATTCTTAAAGTCTCTTTGATTTGTATAGGAACCTGTATTGTAAAAAGGCCGTTCGGCATGATAGGAATACAGATGGTCTAGCGCATCATGAGAGGCTAACCAAGATTGCTGTGTTCCTCCCAAACCATGAAGAAAATAAACAAGTCGAATATTTGAATCAGCGCTTCTGCCAAATCTGGCTCCTTTAATGTTATAATACAAAGCCGTATCGTCTCTCATTCCGTTGGTGAAATCATGAGATACAGAATCTAACACAGGCCTGAAAGTATGGTGAATAGTCTGAGGGTAAGGCTGTAACGATTTGTTTAAAGTTTTCACTTCAGGGTCTATCTGTGCTAAAAGTGCAGTTGCTGATATGGTGAGCAGAGTGGTGAATAGGAGGGTTAGAGTTTTCATTGTGAGTTTGTTTTATAAAAGTGAATAGAAGGTTGGCTTTAAGGGATATAAAAGAAAGAACAGGAGGGAATTTCGTGGTTCATCACTTCAATTACCTGTACGCCAAATTGTAAATCTTCTGCAATGAATACAGGATTTAAAGCAGAAATTTGAATGTTTTGCATCCTCACATTTCCCTGTAAATCAAGGACACGGATCAAATAATCTCCTTCTGGGCAAGTAGTTTCAAAATTTACCTGAATTTGTTGTGTTCCCACCATTTGGCTTGCCGAAATACAGGAGGTGATTTTTTCTTCGGGATACTCAACTTCTGGCTCTAAAGCTGGATCAATAAACGTACGAACTAGGTTGTTATAGTTAGAATTTGTAACGGTTTCGACATAATCATTGATACTCGAGTCGTACGCCAATGTTCGATGAACTTCAAAATCGATTAGTAAATGGCCCTCTGTATCTCTTTGGTAAGCAATGGTAGTTTTTTCTGTGTCTCGATCTCCGTCATTAACCGAAACCTCTTCTATCATCCATTCAGAATTGAAATAAAAAGTAGTTTCATCGAGGGTGTATTCTAAGAGGATTTCTGTGTTTGTTTTTATTACAGCTCCTTCAGATTCTAAGGCTATTACCTCCTCGTCAGAAATAGGAAATTTCCATAAAGGAGTAGCCAAGTAATAAGGAGCTACTTCTTCTGCAGCTACTAATTCTTGCGGCTGTAAAGCGAATCTCGAATATATTTCATTTTCGACATACACAAAAGCACTGTCTTTTGTAATGATCGTTTGTGAAGGTTTCAAAAGCCAATCCTCCGGCATTCCGTTAGGAAAATCGTGTTGAATTGTTTTTGCCAAAGAGCCATCTACAAACATAGTTTCATCAAAGCTGTCTTCTGTTATCGAAGGCATGAACTTAATTTTATTATACAGGCTTAAATTATCTTTGACAGCTTGGCTCACATTATAGCTAGTGTTCGTTGTAACTTGATACGTTACATGCAAGACTTTTTGATCTGGTTGGGCCCAGCTCAGGAAAACTGTTAATAGCAGTATTCCTATGAGTGATATTCTCTTTTTCATTTTAATTTGATTTAGGTTATAAACAACAAACTCAATAACGAGCAATTAGATAGTAGTGTGTTGTTTAATATAGAACACAAAATAGAATATAACAAATAGGGGATTTGAATATAAAACCTGAATGAGGTAATATTATTAATTGAAAAACAATTGATTAAAAAAATTTAAGCAGCTTTTAATCAAATTCAGTTTTTTTTTAAAATGCCGTTTAAAGCCGCTTAGATGCACAAAACAAAAAAATCCTTGTTAATTGCTTAACAAGGATTTTTCAAATTATTGAATTCAGATTTAAATAAATTTAAACTGCTTTCCTGGAAAATAAGCTTTCTCTCCTAACTCCTCTTCAATTCTCAGCAATTGGTTGTATTTCGCAATTCGATCGCTCCTCGAAGCAGAACCTGTTTTTATTTGTCCTGTATTCAAAGCTACCGCTAAATCTGCTATGATAGAATCTTCAGTCTCTCCACTTCGGTGACTCATCACAGAGGTGTAACCAGCCTTGTTGGCCATTTGAATGGCTTCTATGGTCTCAGTCAAGGTTCCAATCTGGTTCACCTTAATTAAAATTGAATTGGCTATTCCTTCTTCTATTCCACGAGCTAATCGCTTGGTATTTGTGACAAACAAATCGTCTCCTACCAATTGAACTTTGTTTCCTAACTTTTCTGTAAGAAGTTTCCACCCTTTCCAATCGTCTTCATCCAATCCGTCTTCTATCGAAGCTATTGGGTATTTCTCACACCAATCTGCCCAGAAATCGACCATCTGTTCAGAGGTTAATTTATCGCCAGTAGATTCTAGGTGATATAGTTTCTCCTCTCCATTATAAAACTCCGATGCAGCTGCATCCAAAGCAATCCAGATATCTTCGCCTGGCTTGTATCCTGCTCTTTCTATGGCTTCCAGTACTACTTTTATCCCTTCTTCATTGGATTGTAAGTTTGGGGCAAATCCTCCCTCGTCTCCAACATTGGTAGAAAGCCCTTTTTCTTTCAAAACGGCTTTCAAATGATGAAATACTTCAGTTCCCATTCTCAGTGCTTCGCTAAATGAGGAAGCTCCAAATGGCATTACCATAAATTCTTGAACATCAATTTTATTGTCTGCGTGAGAACCTCCATTCAAGATATTCATCATAGGAACAGGCAAGGTTGTGCCTAGCATTCCACCCAGGTAACTATATAATGAAATTCCGAGAGAATCTGCCGCTGCTCTTGCACAAGCTAAAGAAACTCCTAAAATAGCATTTGCGCCAATATTCCCTTTGTTTTCAGTTCCATCTGCAGCTCTCATGATTGTATCAATTCCTAATTGATCCGTAATCATTGTACCGTGTAATTCTTCATCCAATATGTTGTTTACATTTTCAACCGCCTGAAGAACTCCCTTTCCCAAATAACGAGCTGTATCTCCGTCTCTTAACTCCACGGCTTCGTGAATTCCAGTGGAAGCACCTGAAGGAACTGCAGCCCTTCCCATACTTCCATCGCTAGTCAACACATCTACTTCTATGGTTGGGTTTCCTCTTGAATCTAAAATTTCTCTTGCGTGAACATTTACTATGTAACTCATATTGGTGTATTCTATTTCTTAAAATTTAATTAAACTAATTGCGCTTTTGCTTCTTTGATGTTTGTGACAAAATCATCGAACAAATACCTCGAATCATTTGGTCCGGGAGAAGATTCCGGGTGATACTGAACAGAGAATATCTTTCTATCCAATAATTTCATTCCAGCCAATGTATCATCATTCAAGTGAACGTGAGTGACTTCAATATTAGAATGAGCTTCGGCTTCCTCTCTGTTTACCACAAAACCATGATTTTGAGAAGTTATTTCTCCCTTGCCTGTTTGTAAATTCTTAACAGGATGGTTTACACCTCTGTGCCCATTATGCATTTTGAAAGTAGATAATCCTTGGCTCAACGCAAGAATTTGGTGTCCCAAACAAATTCCGAACATTGGAATACCGGCCTTAGTTAATTTTTGTACAGTTTCTATTTCATTTGGCATTGCCGATGGATCTCCAGGACCGTTAGAAAGCATAATTCCATCTGGATTAAACTCAAGTAAGCTCGCAGCGTTTGTATTGTATGGAAATACTTTGACAAAACAACCTCTATCTACCAAACATCTTACAATGTTCTTTTTTACTCCATAATCCAACAAAGCCACTTTGTAGTCAGAATTTTCATCCCCCATTGTCAATGCCTCTTTTGTTGAAACTTTAGAAGATAATTCCAAACCATCCATCGAAGGTGTTTTCTCCAATAATTTTTTCAATTCATCTATATCTGTTATTTCCGAAGAAATTATGACATTCATGGCTCCTTTGCTTCTTACATGTCGGACTAACGCTCTTGTATCAATGTCACTTATACCTCCTCTATTATTCTCAATCAACAAATCATTAAGGGAAGTTACTTCTCCAGCTCTTGAATGTGTGTCGGAAAATTTTTTTACAATCAGTCCGGCAATTTTAATCGAGTCACTCTCAATCTCCGATTTGATGGTACCGTAATTTCCAATGTGCGAGGTAGTCATTACTAAAATCTGCTCATAGTAAGAAGGATCCGTAAATATCTCTTGGTAACCAGTCATTCCGGTATTAAAAGCAATTTCTCCTGAGTAAGTCCCTGGTTTTCCGATTGCTATTCCTTCAAAAACAGTTCCATCTGCTAACAACAAAATTGCTTTTTTCTTTTCTGTCATGTGTAAATCGATTTAAATTGATTGATTTATGCAAAAATAAGTTAAAAAAAAAGGATGCAATTCTAAAATTACATCCTTTTTATAAATAATTAATAACAATTCATTTATTCTTCTTCTGAGTCTGCAGGCTTGTTGTCTTCAGCTTTCGGCTCAACTTTTTTCTTAGTTTCTTCAACAACAGTTTCTGAAGCTTCTGTTGTTTCTGTTGTTTCTGTTGTTTCTGCAGCTTCTGTGATTTCTGTGGTAGCTGTTGTTTTCTTAGCACCGCCTCTTCTACTTCTTCTTGTCGTTTTCTTTTCAGTTGTTCCCTCAGCAGAATATACTTCATTATAATCTACTAATTCAATATAACACATAGGTGCATTATCACCTTGTCTTGGAGGCAACTTGATGATTCTTGTGTAACCACCTGGTCTGTCCATAATTTTTGGAGCTACTTCTCTGAATAATTCAGTTACTAGACCTTTCGCTTGTTCGTTATTCAATAAGGCCTTAAAAACTAATCTTCTATTGTGAGTAGTATCTTCTTTACATTTCGTCAAAACTGGCTCGATGTATTTTCTAAGCTCTTTCCCTTTCGTTAAAGTAGTTTTAATTCTTTTGTGTTTCACCAACTCAGATGCTAGGTTACCCATCAACGCTTTTCTGTGCGATTTAGTTCTACTTAAACTTTTAAACTTTTTTCCGTGTTTCATTTCTTCCTATTATCTCTCGTGATATAAATATTAGCTATCTAGATTGTATTTTGATACATCCATACCGAATGCCAATCCTTTCGACTCAATCAATTCTTCCAATTCAGTAAGAGATTTCTTTCCGAAGTTTCTGAATTTTAACAAGTCACTTTTGTGGTAAGATACTAACTCACCCAATGTTTCAACATCTGCAGACTTCAAACAATTTAATGCTCTTACTGACAATTCCATATCCACCAATTTGTTTTTCAACAATTGCCTCATGTGCAATGACGTTTCATCAAACTCTTCTTCGCTCTTTTTCTCATCTACATCCAGGGTAATTCTCTCATCCGAGAACAACATAAAGTGGTGTATCAAGATTTTTGCTGCTTCTTTCAATGCGGACTTTGGATCAATTGATCCGTCTGTCGTTATTTCAAAGTTTAATTGCTCGTAATCCGTTCTTTGCTCTACACGGTAATCTTCTACTGTGTATTTTACATTTTTTATTGGAGTAAAAATAGAATCAATTGCAATGGTTCCAATTTTAGAGTTTTCTTCTTTGTTCTCCTCCGAAGGTCTGTAACCTCTACCTTTCCCAATGTTTAATTCTATCTCCAAAGTAACTCCTTTGTCTAATTCACAAATAACCATGTCGGTATTGATTACTTGGAAAGCCGAAGTTGCTTTTCCGATATCTGCCGCAGTAAATTTAGTTTGATTGCTAATTTTGAATTTTACCGTTTCAGTTTCAGTCCCTTCAATTTGTCTCTTGAATCTTACTTGTTTCAAGTTAAGGATGATTTCAGTTACATCTTGAACAACTCCCTTGATAGAAGAGAATTCATGATCCACACCTTCAATATGAAGAGAGGTAATCGCGAATCCTTCTAATGAAGACAAAAGAATTCTTCTTAATGCATTACCAACAGTAATCCCATAACCTGGCTCTAACGGTCTGAATTCGAATTTTCCTACGAACTCATCAGAGTCAAGCATGATTACCTTATCTGGTTTTTGAAAATCTAATATTGCCATTTTTCAACTATTTTTTTATTCTAGTTATTATTTTGAGTATAACTCGACTATTAATTGTTCTTTGATATTTTCAGGAATCTGAACTCTTTCTGGAACTTTTATAAACTTTCCGCTCATTTCGCTTGGGTTCCATTCCATCCAATCAAAAGATTTGTTGCTTGAAGCAAGCGATGAAGTAATTCCTGGAATAGATTTAGATTTTTCTCTTACTCCGATTACATCTCCTTCTTTTACTTGATAAGAAGGAATATTCAATACCTCTCCATTTACAGTAATGTGACGGTGAGAAACAAATTGTCTTGCTCCACTTCTTGTTGGTGAAATTCCTAATCTGTACACTACATTGTCAAGTCTTTGCTCACACAATTGCAACAACACTTCACCTGTAATACCGTTACTTGCCTTCGCTTTTTTGTATAAGTTTCTGAACTGCTTCTCCAAAATACCATAAGTATATTTTGCCTTTTGCTTTTCCATCAACTGAATTCCGTATTCAGATTGCTTTGGTCTTCTTTTATTTGGACCGTGCTGACCTGGACCATAATTTCTCTTCTCCAAACTTTTGTCTGGGCCAAAGATTGGTTCTTTAAATCTTCTTGCAATTCTTGATTTTGGGCCTGTATATCTTGCCATAATGCTCTATTTTATCTTTTGTTAGATAATTCTATTAATGATTAAACTCTTCTTCTTTTTGGTGGACGACATCCATTGTGAGGAATTGGAGTTACATCAACGATTTCTGTAACAGTAATTCCCGCATTGTTAATGGTTCTGATCGCAGACTCTCTTCCTTGACCAGGACCTTTTACAAAAACTTTTACTTTTCTCAATCCATATTCAAAAGCTTCTTTTGAACAATCTTCAGCCGCCATTTGTGCAGCGTAAGGAGTGTTTTTCTTAGAACCTCTGAATCCCATCTTTCCAGCAGATGACCAAGAAATAACTTGACCGCTGTTGTTTGTTAAAGAAATGATGATGTTATTGAACGAAGCTTGGATATGTGCTTGTCCAGTTGATTCTACAACAACCTTCTTTTTTTTCTTTGCATTTGTCTTTGCCATAATAAACTACTTATTATTTAGTTGCTTTCTTTTTGTTTGCAACTGTTTTCTTTCTTCCTTTTCTTGTTCTTGAATTGTTTTTGGTTCTTTGTCCTCTCAAAGGAAGTCCACTTCTGTGTCTAATTCCTCTGTAACAACCAATATCCATCAATCTTTTGATATTCAACTGTACTTCTGAACGCAATGCACCTTCCACTTTGTAAGTTTCTGTGATAGCTGTTCTAATCTTACTTAATTGATCATCATCCCAATCTTGAACTTTGGTGTTTTCATCCACACCAGCAGTCTTCAATATTTCCTTAGCTCTTCCTCTACCAATTCCGAAGATGTAAGTTAATCCTACTACCCCTCTTTTGTTTTTTGGTAGATCTATTCCTGAAATTCTTGCCATAATATATAGTTTATCCTTGTCTTTGTTTGAATTTTGGATTCTTCTTGTTAATCACGTACAACCTGCCTTTTCTTCTTACGATTTTGCAATCTGCAGATCTCTTTTTTACTGATGCTCTTGTTTTCATCTCTGTTGTTACTAACTGTTTATTTATATCTTAAAGTAATTCTCCCTTGAGTTAAATCATAAGGTGACATTACTACTTTTACTTTATCTCCTGGTAGAATCTTAATGTAATGCATTCTCATCTTTCCAGATATGTGAGCCGTTATTACGTGCCCGTTTTCAAGTTCAACCTTAAACTTAGCGTTGGATAATGATTCTATGATTAATCCATCTTGTTCTATTGACGCTTGTTTTACCATGTATTATTTATTCTTTAATGCTTCTTCTATGTAGTTAAATGTTGACAAAACTTCTGGTTTCCCATCTACTATAGCAACATCGTGTTCAAAATGTGCTGATGGCTTTCTGTCTTGTGTTACAATTGACCATCCATCATTTAATTGATCTATGTCTTTTGTTCCCATGTTAATCATAGGCTCTATAGCCAATACCAGCCCTTCTCTTAATTTCAATCCTCTACCAGGTTTTCCATAATTTGGAACTTCTGGACTTTCATGCAACTCTTTTCCTAATCCATGGCCCACTAATTCTCTTACTACACCGTAACCAAAACTCTCTGCGTGCTTTTGACAAGCATGACCAATGTCACCAATTCTATTCCCCACTTTACAAGCCTCTATTGCCTTATCTAAACATTCCTGAGTTACTCTCAATAATTGTTGAATCTCTCTGGCTACTTCTCCAACTTGGAAGGTATAAGCAGAATCTCCATTAAATCCATTTTTATAAACTCCACAATCTACACTAATAACGTCTCCATTTTCTAACGGTTTGGAGTTTGGAATTCCATGAACAACACATTCATTTACTGAAATGCACAACGACCCTGGAAAACCATTATATCCCAAAAAAGTTGGAACACCTCCGTTGTCGCGAATGAACTCCTCAGCCACTTTATCAAGCTCTAGCGAACTAACACCTGGCTTAATCAACTTTGCTACTTCTGCCAAAGTTTTACCAACAAGTAAAGAACTATGTCTTATTAACTCTATCTCCTCTTTCGTCTTGTAGTGCACTCCCATAAGTTCTTGTTATATAGAACTCGTATTATTTCCAGCACTTTGAAATGCCGAAGCACTTCCTTTTCCTTTCAATCTTCCATTTTTCATCAATCCATCATAATGACGACTTAATAAATGACTTTCTATTTGTTGCAATGTATCAAGCATAACTCCTACCAAAATTAACAGAGAAGTTCCCCCATAAAATAAAGCAAATTCTTGCTTAATACCAGCTTGGTATGCAAATACTGGTAAAATTGCAATCAATGCCAAAAATACGGAACCTGGAAAGGTAATTCTTGACAACAAAGTATCAATAAAATCAGCTGTTTTCTCTCCTGGCTTAACTCCAGGAATAAAGCTACCACTTCTATTCAAATCCTCAGCAATTTTTTTTGGATTAACTGTAATTGCCGTATAAAAATAGGTAAAAATAATAATCATTAAAGCAAACAAGAAATTATACCAAAAACCATTAATGTTACTAAACGTTGCCGAATTTGGTGACAACAAGGCTGGAATAAACATCAAGGCTTGTGCAAATATAATGGGCATTACTCCTGCAGCATTTACTTTCAAAGGAATGTAAGACCTTGATCCACCTTCAACCATATTGCTATTTCCTCTAGCACCTACTACTCTCTTTGTTGATTGAATAGGAATTCTTCTTGTCCCTTGTACCAAGAGAATTGAAAAGATAGTTACCACAACTAAGAAAACGATTTCTAGTAAGAGAATTACAAATCCACCATTACCCAGTTTACCAAATACCTCCGTTACAAAAGCCCCTGGCAAACCTGCAATAATTCCAATCATAATTAATATGGAAATACCATTTCCAATACCTTTATCTGTAATTTTCTCACCTAACCACATTGCAAAAACACATCCAGCAATTAACAGAATTACTGAAGTTAACCACCAAATAAAAGTAGCACCTTGTCCCCCCATAATAGCCTCAGATGGCACATAAGAAGTTAAGTAACCTGGGGCTTGCAATGCACATATAGCAATTGTTAAAATTCTAGTGAACTGATTGATTTTCTTTCTACCACTTTCACCCTCACTTTGCATTTTTTGAATAGCAGGTATTGCAATACCGGCCAATTGCATAATAATAGATGCTGAGATGTAAGGCATAATCCCTAAAGCCATAATAGAAGCTCTAGAAAAAGCACCTCCCGCAAAAATATTAATCAAATTAAAAATTCCATCAGCATCTTGAATTTTGTCAGGATCTACTCCTGGCAACACAATAAATGAACCTATACGGTAAACCAATACCAAGGACAAAGTCAGAATAATTCTGTTCCTTAATTCCTCGATACTCCAGATTTGTTTTATTTTATCAATTAATGCTTTCATGAATAATTTTAAAAGGTGATTATTGAGATTAAGCCAATTCTACAGCAGTTCCTCCATTTGCTTCAATTCCTTCCTTTGCTGTTTTTGTGAATTTGTGAACTGTCACATCTAATTTAGCCGTAAACTCTCCTCTTCCCAAGATTTTAATTTTATCATTCTTGTGCGCATAACCATTCTCAACCAAATAAGCTAAATCGATAACCTTAGCATCTTTGTCTGAGTCAGCAATCGATTGCAAAACATCTAAGTTTATCCCTAAATATTCCACTCTATTGATATTTTTGAAACCAAATTTAGGTACACGTCTTTGTAGTGGCATTTGTCCACCCTCAAATCCGATCTTTCTTGAGTAACCAGATCTTGATTTTGCTCCTTTATGTCCTCTTGCAGCAGTTCCTCCTTTTCCAGATCCTTGTCCTCTTCCGATTCTTACCTTCTTGTTCTTGTTTGAACCCTCTGCAGGTGTTAAATTATGTAATTCCATTTTTTTAAAAATTCTTTCTGGTAATTAATCTACTACTTGAACCAAATGATTCACTTTTCTAATCATTCCCAAGATTTGTGGAGTTGCTTCCTTTTCAATTACTTGGTTCAACTTTTTGAAACCCAAAGCTTTTATCGTTCTTTTCTGTCTCAAAGGTTTTTTGATTGTACTTCTAACTTGTTTTATTTTGATAGTTGCCATCTTCGACTTTATTTTTATCCGTTAAATACTACATCTAAGCTTACTCCTCTTTGCTTTGCAACTTCTTTTGCACTTCTCATTCCAGCCAATGCGTTAATAGTAGCTTTTACTAAGTTGTGTGGGTTCGAAGATCCTTGTGACTTTGCAAGTACATCATGTACTCCAACACTCTCCAATACTGCACGCATCGCACCTCCCGCAATTACTCCAGTACCATTTGAAGCTGGCTTTAGTAGAACTCTCGCTCCTCCAAACTTTTCAAATTGAGCATGAGGAATAGTACCGTTAATAATTGGAACTCTAATTAAGTTCTTCTTAGCATTGTCTATGGCCTTAGTAATAGCTTCTGTTACTTCATTTGCTTTACCCAAACCATGACCAACGATACCGTTTTCATCACCTACAACAACAATTGCTGAAAAACTAAAGTGACGTCCACCTTTTGTTACTTTTGTTACTCTGTTGATAGCAACAACTTTATCTTTTAATTCTAAATCTCCCGATCTTAATAACTTAGACATATAATTTGTTTTAAAATTTTAATCCGTTTTCTCTTGCTCCATCAGCTAAAGCTTTCACTCTTCCATGATATACGTAACCATTTCGGTCAAATACAACAGTTTCGATTCCTGCTTCTTTTGCTTTATTAGCTATTTGTGCACCAACCTCTTTTGCTTGCTCAGTCTTAGTTCCCTTAGCAAATCCCTTTATGTAAGAGGTAGCTGAGGCTAATGTAACGTTGTTTTCGTCATCAATAATTTGAGCGTAAATTTCTTTGTTACTTCTGAAAACAGATAGTCTTGGTTTTGTAGGAGTACCAGAAAATTTCTTTCTGATTCTTCTCTTAATTTTTGTTCTTCTTTGGTCCTTTGTTAATGGCATCTTTTGTTGACTTTAACTAATATCTATTATTTAGCTGCTGACTTTCCAGCTTTTCTTCTTAATTGTTCTCCTACGAATCTTACACCTTTTCCTTTGTATGGTTCAGGTTTTCTAAAAGATCTAATTTTCGCTGCTACCTGACCCACTAATTGTTTGTCATGAGACTCTAACGTAATAACTGGTGGCTTTCCTTTAACAGTCTCTGCAGTTACTTTCACTTCCTTTGGAATTTCCATGATAATTGGGTGAGAAAAACCTAGCGCCAATTCTAATAACTGACCACTTGTACTTGCTCTAAACCCTACACCTACTAACTCCAATTGCTTCTTGTATCCTTCTGTAACTCCAGTAATCATGTTGTTTACCAAAGCTCTGTAAAGACCATGAGCAGCTCTTACATCTTTTTGATCTGAACTTCTCTCAAAAGAAAGAATTCCCTCTTCATTCTTAATTGAAATTCCAGGATGTACTGATTGTGATAATTCACCGTTTTTCCCTTTTACAGTAACAACGTTTGAGTTATCTACTGAAATCGTAACACCTTCTGGTATTGCAATGATTGCGTTTCCTATTCTTGACATACTTTTATATTAATAAACGTGACACAATACTTCTCCACCAACATTCAAATCAGCTGCCTCCTTATTGGTGATAACACCTTTCGAAGTAGATAGAATAGCAATTCCTAGACCATTCAATACTCTTGGCATATCTTCTGCACCCGTGTATTTTCTCAGTCCTGGTTTACTAATTCTAATCAATTTTGATATTGAATTTAGATTAGTTCTTGGATCGTATTTCAACGCTATTTTAATTATTCCTTGCTTATTATCTTCAACTACCTTGTAGTTCAAAATATATCCTTTTTCTAACAAAATTTTAGAAATAGCCACTTTCATGTTCGAAGCAGGTACTTCTACCACTCTGTGCTTCGCCATAATTCCGTTTCTAACTCTTGTTAAGTAATCTGCTATTGGATCTGTTACCATTTTATTTTTTCTTAAAAATATTTATTAATTACCAACTTGCTTTCTTAACACCTGGTATCTTTCCTTCCAAAGCCATTTCTCTGAAAGTCACACGAGAAATACCGAATTGTCTCATGTATCCTCTTGGTCTCCCAGTTAATTGACATCTGTTGTGTAACCTTACTGGATTCGCATTTCTTGGTAGTTTTTGCAAACCATCAAAATCTCCTGCTTCAATTAATTCTTTTCTTTTTTGAGCATATTTAGCAACCATTGCTTCTCTTTTACGCTCTCTAGCTTTCATTGATTCTTTTGCCATCTTTACTTATTTTTTAAAAGGAAATCCTAATTGGGTTAACAACTCTCTTGCTTCTTCATCCGTTTTTGCTGTTGTAACAAAAGTGATGTCCATTCCTGTAATATTCTTGATTTTATCAATGTCAATTTCAGGAAAAATAATTTGTTCTTTAATACCTAACGTGTAGTTACCTCTTCCGTCAAACCCTTTGGATTCAATTCCTCTAAAATCTCTTGTTCTCGGAAGTGAAATAGCAACAAATCTATCTGTAAATTCCCACATTTTCTCACCTCTCAAAGTTACTTTAGCTCCTATAGGCATACCCTTTCTTAATTTAAAGTTAGAGATATCCTTCTTGGAGTATGTAGCCATCGCCTTTTGTCCCGAAATAATTGTCATTTCTTCCACAGCTGAATCAACTAGTTTCTTATCAGAAACTGCTTTTCCAATTCCTTGGCTCAAACAAACCTTAGTTAGTTTTGGCACTTCCATTACATTCTTATAACCAAACTTTTCGGTTAAAGCTGCAACTACTCTGTCTGAGTATTCTTGTCTTAATCTTGGTGTATATTCCATTACTTGCTAATTTCTTCTTGTGATTTTTTAGAAAATCTAACAGAAACTGTTTTCTTTTTTCCTTTGATCTCTACTTCTTTTCTTTTTCTTCCAATTTTGGTTGGCTCACCTGATTTTGGGTCCAACAACATCAAATTTGAAATATGAATAGTAGGGTCTTTTTCGATAATTCCACCTTCTGGGAAGTTCTTATCAGCGTTTGGCTTTACGTGCTTTTTTATAGGGTGAAGAGTATCTCCTTCGATTCCTCTAATGGTAACTCTTGAAGTTTTCTTGTTGATAGAGATAACCTCTGCTTTTTTCCCTTTAGAAACACCTGTACTTACAAATACTGAGTCCCCAACTTGGATATGTAATTTCTTGTTTGTCATAATTCTATTCAATTAAAGCACTTCTGGTGCTAATGAAACAATCTTCATGAATTGATTATCTCTCAACTCTCTAGCAACTGGCCCAAAAATTCTTGTTCCTCTCATCTCTCCACCTTCATTAAGCATCACAGCTGCATTATCATCAAATCTGATGTATGATCCATCCGGTCTTCTTATTTCCTTTTTTGTTCTCACCACTACTGCTTTTGAAACAGATCCTTTCTTGATGTTTCCATTAGGAGCGGCAGATTTCACTGCTACTACTATTTTATCTCCGATTGAAGCATATCTCTTACCGGATCCTCCTAACACTCTAATTACTAGAACTTCTTTGGCTCCGCTGTTGTCTGCAACTTTTAATCTTGATTCTTGTTGTACCATTTTCTAAAAATATTATTTTGCTCTTTCAATGATTTCTGCCAATCTCCATCTCTTTCTTTTACTAAGAGGTCTTGTTTCAGCAATTCTTACGACATCACCTTCCTTACACTCATTGTTTTCGTCATGAGCTAAAAATTTGTTTGACTTCTTAAGAAACTTTCCGTACATGGCATGTTTCTCTCTTCTTTCTACAAGTACCGTGATAGACTTATCCATCTTTTGGCTTGTTACAATTCCGATTCTTTCTTTTCTTAAATTTCTTTCCATTGAAAAATTTATTTAGCTGAGTTTTTTCTTCTAACTGTCAACTCTGTTTTAATCCTTGCTACAGTTCTTCTGTTTGATCTGATTAGCATTGGATTTTCAATATCAGATACCTTGTGGTTTAGTTTCATTTTGTTCAATAGAGTTCTTCTCTCTCTCAATTCTTGAACTAATTCCTTATCTGTCAATTCAACTATTTGTTTATTATCCATCTTTACAAGTTGTTTTTTATTCAGCAAAGTCTCTTCTCAAGACAAACTTTGTTTTTACTGGTAATTTTTGAGCTGCAAGTCTCATTGCCTCTTTAGCTACTTCCAATGGAACTCCATCAGCCTCAAACATAATTCTTCCTGGCTTGATTGCAGCTACGTAATGGCTAAGAGAACCTTTTCCTTTTCCTTGTCTTACCTCTGCTGGCTTACTGGTTACAGGCTTGTCTGGAAAAATCCGAATCCATACCTTTCCTTCTCTCTTCATGTATCTTGTCACAGCAATTCTGGCTGCTTCAATTTGTCTAGAAGTAATCCATCCCTCTTCCATTGTTTTAAGTCCGTATGAACCAAAAGCTACATGGTTTCCTCTATAAGCTAAACCTTTTAGTTTACCTTTTTGTGTGTTTCTAAATTTTACTCTTTTAGGTTGTAACATTATTACAGAGTTTTTCTAATTATTAATTTCTTATCTTCTTCGTGGCTTTCTAGCTCCTTTGTTATCTCTTGGTCCTTTTGCTCCACCTTTTACAAAATTAGGAGATAAATCTCTCTTTCCAAATACTTCTCCTTTACAAATCCATACTTTTACCCCTATTCTTCCGTATTGAGTGTGAGCTTCCGAAATCGCATAATCAATATCAGCTCTGAATGTATGCAAAGGAGTTCTACCCTCTTTATACAGTTCACTTCTTGCCATCTCAGCTCCATTCAATCTACCACTAATTTTCACTTTTATACCTTCAGCACCCATTCTCATTGTAGATGCTATAGACATTTTGATCGCTCTTCTGTAAGAAATTCTTGCCTCAATCTGTCTTGCAATACCTTCTCCGACTAATACAGCATCCAATTCCGGTCTTTTTACTTCAAAGATGTTGATTTGAATTTCATTACCAGTTAACTTCTTTAACTCTTCTTTCAATTTATCAACTTCAGCTCCACCTTTTCCAATGATCACTCCTGGTCTTGCAGTGTGGATTGTTACGGTAACAAACTTCAATGTTCTTTCGATAACAACTTTAGCAACACTTGCTTTTCTTAATCTTGCGTTGATGTAGGTTCTGATTTTATTATCCTGAACGATTTTGTCTTTGTAATCATTCCCACCGTACCAGTTGGAATCCCAACCTTTGATGTAACCTAATCTGTTTCCTATTGGATTTGTCTTTTGTCCCATATTATAAAGTGTCTACTAAAATAGTTACGTGATTTGATCTCTTTCTAATTCTATGTGCTCTTCCTTGTGGAGCTGGCTTAATTCTTTTTAGAGTTGGACCAGGACCTACAGTGATTTCTTTCACGTATAAATTATCAGGTTGTTCACCTTCGTTTTTCGTTTGCCAGTTAGCTACTGCTGATAACAACAATTTTTCTAGATATCCTGATGCATCTTTTGGATTATGTCTCAAAATAATCAATGATTTTGCAACTTCTTCCCCTCTAATGAGGTCAGCTACCAATCTCATTTTTCTAGCTGGTATAGGACATTTATTTAATTTAGCAATTGCTAAACTTTTTCTTTCCTCTTTTATGTTTTCGGCCATTAGCCTTTTTCTAGCTCCCATTTCTTAAAATAATTTACTTATTTACTTTTTTCCTTTCTTACCTCCGTGTCCTCTAAAGTTTCTTGTCGGTGAGAATTCTCCTAATTTGTGTCCTACCATGTTTTCAGTCACATATACAGGAATAAATTTATTTCCATTGTGCACAGCAAACGTGTGACCAACAAAATCTGGAGTAATTGTCGAAGCTCTAGACCAGGTTTTAATTACTGTCTTTTTACCTGAATCATTTACTTTATCTAGCTTCTTGTATAACTTGTAGTATACAAATGGCGGTTTTTTTAAGGATCTACTCATTTTTTATATTATTTCTTCCTTCTTTCAATTATCAATCTATTCGACTTTTTTGTCTTACTTCTCGTTTTGTATCCTTTTGCAGGTATACCATTTCTTGATCTTGGATGACCTCCAGATGATTTTCCTTCTCCACCTCCCATTGGGTGATCTACTGGATTCATCACAACTCCTCTTACTCTTGGTCTTCTTCCTAACCATCTACTTCTACCCGCCTTACCAGATCTCACTAAGTTATGAGTTGGGTTAGAAACAGAACCGATAGTTGCTAAACAAGTCAACAAAATCATTCTAGTTTCTCCAGAAGGTAATTTTATAATAGCGTACTTTCCTTCTCTTGCATTCAATTGAGCATAAGTTCCAGCTCCTCTCGCAAGAATACCTCCTCTTCCTGGGTGCAATTCAATGTTGTGAATAGTCGTTCCTAGTGGAATTTCTTTCAAGTACATTGCATTTCCAACATTAGGTTCAACACCCTCTCCTGAATTGACCTTGTCTCCTACCATCAATTTAGATGGTGCAACGATGTATCTTTTCTCTCCATCCGTATATTGAATCAACGCAATTCTAGCAGATCTGTTTGGATCGTACTCAATCGTCATAACTTCTCCTTCGATTCCAAATTTATCTCTTTTGAAATCAATAACTCTATACCTTCTTTTGTGACCACCACCACGGTAACGCATTGTCATTTTTCCCTGGTTATTTCTCCCTCCCGATTTCTTGATAGGTCTTAAAAGACTCTTTTCAGGATTATTTGAAGTAGTAATATCCGAAAAATCATCAGCAATCTTGTGCCTTTGACCTGGTGTTGTTGGTTTTAACTTTCTTACTCCCATTGTGTATTAAATATTGCTGTAAAAATCTATCTCTTCACCTTCTTCAAGGGTGATCATAGCCTTTTTGATAGCTTTTGTTCTTTGAAAAATCAATCCTTTGTTGGTATGCTTCATTTCTTTCTTTCCACCTCCCAGGTTCATAGTGTTCACCTTCTTTACTTTCACACCGTACATACTTTCTACTGCATTTTTGATATCTACTTTAGTAGCTTTCTTTTCTACTTCAAAAGTATACGTGTTATTATGTTCGATTGCATGTTCCGTTTTTTCGGAAATTATCGGTTTTTTTAAAATCTCAGTCATCTTTTTGCGTATTAAGCTAAGTAAGTATCTATCGTTTTTAATGCACTTTCCGTTACAACTAACTTGTTTGCATTCATTACATCGTAACTACTAATTGAGTCTGCTGTAGCGACTTTTGCCTTCTGTAAATTACGTGCGGACAAATAAATATTGTCGTTTTTTTCGGGCAACAAAAATAGCGATTTTTGTGAGTCAATTCCTAATTTTTCTAGGATAATTTTGAACTCCTTTGTTTTCGCGGCTTCCATTACAAAATCTTCTACTATAATAATATCAGATCCTTTCGCTTTGTAAGACAAGGCAGATTTTCTTGCCACCTTCTTCAACTTCTTGTTCAATTTGAAATCATAGTCTCTAGGCGTTGGTCCAAACACAGTACCTCCCCCTTTGAATAATGGGGACTTAATGCTACCTGCTCTTGCAGTTCCTGTTCCCTTTTGTTTCTTGATCTTCTTAGTAGAACCAGTTACCTCTGCTCTTTCTTTTGCTTTACTCGTTCCTTGTCTTCTCCTAGCTAAATACCATTTTACATCTAGGTAAATTGCATGATCGTTAGGTTCAACAGCAAAAATATCTTTATTTAAAGTAACCTTCTTTCCTGAAGATTTTCCCTCAATGTTTTGAATTTCTATGCTCATTACTTTTCTACTATTACGAAGTTTCCATTAAAACCTGGAACCGCTCCTTTTATCAATATCAAATTTTTATCGGCAAGCACCTTTACAATCTGTAAGTTTTGAGTTTTCACTCTAACGTTTCCAGTTTGTCCTGCCATTCTCATCCCTTTGAATACTCTTGCTGGGTATGAAGCTGCTCCAATTGATCCAGGAGCTCTTAATCTGTTATGCTGACCGTGTGTAGCTTGACCAACCCCTGCAAAGTTGTGTCTCTTCACTACACCTTGAAATCCTTTTCCTTTTGAAGTTCCAACTACATCCACAAATTCACCTTCTGCAAATACATCTGCAGCAGAAACTGTATCACCTAGCTTTACCTCATTTGGAAATGATTCAAACTCAACTAATTTTCTCAATGGAGAAGTTTTTGCTTTCTTGAAGTGTCCTTTCATTGCAGCAGGAGTATTTTTCTCCTTCTTCTCTTCATATCCCACTTGAATTGCAGAATATCCATCAGTTTCTTCAGTTTTGATTTGAGTAACAACACAGGGTCCCAACTCAACGACAGTAACAGGAATATTTTTCCCATTAGCATCAAAGATGCTTGTCATTCCTTTTTTTCTTCCGATTAATCCAGTTGCCATAATTCTCTACTTAAACTTTAATTTCTACGTTTACACCACTTGGCAATTCTAATTTCATCAAAGCATCGATTGTTTTCGCTGCATTGGAATTGCTGTAAATGTCTATTAATCTCTTGTACGAACTTAATTCGAATTGCTCTCTCGCTTTTTTGTTTACGTGTGGAGATTTCAATACGGTATAAATTCTTTTATGCGTTGGCAAAGGAATTGGTCCACTTACCACTGCCCCTGTTGACTTAACAGTCTTTACGATTTTTTCAGCAGACTTGTCTACTAAGTTGTGATCGTATGATTTTAATTTTATTCTAATCTTCTGACTCATGATACAATTTTTTAAGCTTCTAATTGGCCTTTAGCCTTAGCTAATACATCTTCTGTTACGTTTCTTGGTGCTTCTTGGAAATGTGAAAATTCCATTGTAGAGGTTGCTCTACCAGAAGACATTGTTCTTAATTGAGTTACATACCCAAACATTTCTGACAATGGTACTTTTGCTTTCACAATTTTCGCTCCAGCTCTGTCGTCCATTCCATCTACTTGCCCTCTTCTTCTGTTCAAATCACCTACAATATCCCCCATGTTAATTTCTGGAGTTACCACCTCCAACTTCATAATTGGTTCTAGTAATACCGGTGCAGCCTGCTTACAAGCATTTTTAAATGCCATCTTAGCCGCAATCTCAAAAGACAACTGATCTGAATCCACCGCGTGGAAGGATCCGTCTTTCAATGTTACCTTCAACGAATCAATAGGGAAACCTGCAAGAATACCATTTTTCATAGCTTCTTTGAATCCTTTTTCCACCGAAGGGATAAATTCCTTAGGAATGTTACCACCTTTAATAATATTTACGAATTCTAATCCCTCTTTCTCCGGATCTCCTTGCTCAATTGTTACTACAATATCAGCAAACTTTCCTCTACCTCCTGATTGTTTTTTGTACAATTCTCTGTGGTCAACAGATTGAGTAATGTTTTCTTTGTATGATACCTGAGGAGCTCCTTGGTTTACTTCCACCTTGAATTCTCTCTTCAATCTATCAATCAAAATCTCTAAGTGAAGCTCACCCATTCCTGAAATCACTGTCTGACCAGTATCTTCATCCGTGTTGATTACGAAAGTTGGATCTTCTTCAGCCAATTTACCTAAACCTACTCCTAACTTATCTACATCTGCTTGAGTTTTTGGCTCAATAGCCACACCAATTACAGGTGCCGGAAATGTCATTGATTCTAATACAATTGGGTGTTTTTCATCACACAACGTATCACCTGTTCTAATATCTTTAAATCCTACTGCCGCTCCAATATCACCTGCCTCAATGCTATCAATCGCATTTTGCTTGTTAGAGTGCATTTGGAATATTCTCGAAATTCTCTCTTTCTTGTTAGTTCTAGTGTTCAACACGTAGGAACCTGCATCCAATGTTCCAGAATATGCTCTAAAGAAACAAAGTCTTCCTACGAAAGGATCTGTTGCAATTTTAAACGCTAAAGCTGAAAAAGGTTCGTCTGCGCTTGGCTTTCTCGCTTCTTCTTCCTCTGTTTTTGGATTTTCTCCGATAATAGCCTCTACATCCATCGGAGAAGGTAAGAATCTAATTACCGCGTCCAACATTGCTTGAACTCCCTTGTTTTTGAAGGCAGAACCACACATCATTGGTATGATGGACATATCGATTGTTGCCTTTCTCAAAGCTTCAATTACCTCTTCCTCTGTGATTGAGTTTTCATCTTCAAAGAATTTCTCCATCAAAGTATCATCATACTCAGCTACTGATTCGATCAATTTTGCTCTATATTCAGAAACTTGCTCTTGTAGTTCAGTAGGAATTTCAACTTCTTTGTAAGTCATTCCAAAACCTTCTTCATCCCATACAATTCCTTTCATCGAGATTAAATCAACAACTCCTTTAAAGTTATCTTCATCTCCAATTGGGATTTGCAAAGGAACTGGATTTCCACCTAACATTTCTCTTACTTGGTTACAAACGTTCAAGAAGTTTGCTCCTTGTCTGTCCATTTTGTTTACAAAACCAAGTCTAGGTACTCTGTATTTGTCAGCTTGTCTCCATACAGTTTCGGACTGAGGCTCTACTCCGTCTACTGCACTAAACAAGGCAACTACACCATCTAATATCCTCAAAGATCTTTCAACCTCTACAGTAAAATCTACGTGTCCTGGTGTATCAATGATATTAATTTTGAATTCTTCCGTGTTTGGAAGTGAAGCTCCTTTGTCCGTTGGAAATTTCCACGTACACGTAGTTGCAGCCGAAGTAATTGTAATACCTCTTTCTGCTTCTTGCTCCATCCAGTCCATCGTAGAAGCACCATCGTGCACTTCTCCAATTTTGTGGTTTATTCCTGTATAAAAAAGGATACGCTCTGTTGTGGTTGTTTTACCAGCATCAATGTGAGCAGCAATCCCAATATTTCTCGTCTTTTTTAAATCTCTCTTTGCCATCTTTTAAAATCTAAAATGTGAGAACGCTTTGTTAGCCTCAGCCATTCTTAATGTATCTTCTTTCTTTTTGAATGCACCACCTTCTTCTTTAAAAGCAGCCATAATCTCTGAAGCCAATTTTTGCCCCATCGTATTATCGTTTCTTTTTCTTGCAAATGAAATTAACCACTTCATTCCAAGCGATTCTTTTCTTCCGTCTCTAATTGGTTGTGGAATTTGGTAAGTAGCTCCTCCTACTCTTCTACTTCTCACTTCTACGTCTGGAGTAATGTTCTTCAATCCTTTTTTGAATACTTCCAAAGGAGATTCATCTTCGATTTTGGATTCTACGATTTCTAATGCTGTGTAAAAAATATCGAACGCTAGTTCTTTTTTTCCATGCATCATTAAGTTGTTTACAAACTTGGTTACTTGCACATCTTTGAATTTTGGATCAGGTAAAATTCTGTGCTTTTTGGCGGTTCTTCTTCTCATAACTTGTTGTTATAATACTCCTACAAAAATGTGAGGGTATATTTATTTTTTAGGCTTTTTTGTTCCGTATTTAGATCTTCTTTGTGTTCTTCCGTCTACTCCGGCAGTATCTAGCGAACCTCTCACAATATGGTATCTTACACCTGGAAGGTCTTTTACTCTTCCTCCTCTTACCAACACAATACTGTGTTCTTGTAAGTTGTGTCCTTCTCCACCAATGTAAGCATTCACTTCTTTTCCATTTGTCAACCTTACTCTGGCAACTTTTCTCATCGCTGAATTCGGCTTCTTAGGAGTCGCTGTGTAAACTCTCACACATACACCTCTTTTTTGTGGAGATGAACCTAGTGCGATAGACTTACTCACCTTCGTATTAGAAGTCCTTCCTTTTCTTATTAATTGTTGTATTGTAGGCATTTTACTGTTTATTAAATACTATTTTACCATTTATCGGGGTGCAAATCTACAAGTTTTTTTTGTTTTTCCAACTCTTTTTAAGTTTCATTTTAAAAAAAATGTGATTTTTAATTCGAAAAACCGAACGTTCATTCTTTTTCCTAGAGCTAGCCTGGATTTTAGCGCTAATTATTTATTTGTTTTCTGGAGAAATAATAAAAATTTCTTCGTTTTCTCTTTTCATCCAAAAGGTTTCTCTTGCATATTTTTCTGGATTACTCAAAATTAACGTTTTCTTCTCTTCTGCTTGTTTTATCCTGTTTTCTTTGAACACCCATTCTTCTTTCAGCTTACTGATTTTGGCTTTTGTCTTAAACAAAGCGATAAGATTAATGTCCTCAAAAAACAAGACCCACGTAAAAAGAATGAGAAAAGACAGGACCCATTTGTTTCGAATCAATCTGGGTGTTTTATTTCTTAAAAGCGTAATGAGTTTCATTCTAATTCAGTTAATGAATCCATTACTTTTTTCTTCATAGATTCTTTATAAATCGAAAGTTTGTCTGCCACCACACCATCAAAAGCTCCAATGATTTGGGCTGCTAGTATTCCTGCATTCTTTGCTCCGTTTAGCGCAACAGTGGCTACAGGAACTCCTCCTGGCATTTGAAGAATAGACAAAACCGAATCCCAACCATCAATCGAGTTACTTGACTTAACTGGAACACCAATTACCGGCAAAGTGGTTAAACTTGCCACCATTCCCGGCAAATGAGCAGCTCCTCCAGCTCCGGCTATTATAGCTTTCAATCCTTTTGATTTCGAAGCTTTTGCGTATTCAAACATTCTTTCTGGCGTTCTATGAGCTGAGACTACTGTTAGCTCAAATGCAACTCCTAATTCAGTAAGTACATCAGCCGCAGCTTGCATAACTGGCAAATCAGACTTGCTTCCCATTATTATTCCTACTTGTGGTGTCATTGTTTCCTTATTTGGTACAAATATACTATTATATCTTTTCTTGAATAGACATACGATCTCAGTTTTTCAACAAAAGCATAATTCAAAAAAAAAGCATCTCCGAAATCGTAGATGCTTTATTTATTAATACAAACCGTAATTAATCAAAAGTGATAAAAAGTGCTTTCTTCTTTCTCTTACTGCCAAGCACATACAACATCACTTCATTGTCTCCAATCTGCTCACTGTAAGAAGGCATAAAGGCTCCCTCAATCTCATTGTAATCTGTTAAAATGTCTTTTTGAACATAACCAGCTGAGTTTAATTCATACACCGATATTACCATATCCTTTCTTTTAGCTATAAAATTATTGGTGGCTTCATTCTCAACACTGTGATTCTCTCTATCATCATTAAACAAAAAATACATTTTATCTTCCTTAATTACGAGGGTGTATGAAGAGGTAGGCGCTCCATTTGTCGTGTGTTGCATCTTTGGAATTATTCGTTCCCATTCTATTTCTCCTCCAGCGCTTATCGACACAACCAAAATATCATCATACTCATAGTGACTTGTAGTAGTAGTAGTTGTTCTACCATTCGCATCAGTTGAAGTGTGAGTTGTTACATAATAATGATAATGCTCTCCTATTATGATGGCACCTCCATCTTCTTTTGTTATAATTCTATCAACTTGAAAATAATTATCAAGACCCGTATTCTTCCCTTTATTACTTTTCCTTACTGATTTTCTTTTCACTTTCTTTGACTTATTTTCCATCAATAAAGAAATGGGCAACAATCCGCTTGTTACCTTTCTTACTCTTAAAGTCTCTCCACTGTATTCGCCATAAAAAGTTCCTTTTCGGTAGGCTCTTTCTACCTGTTCACCGTAATATCCCGCAACAATAATATCTCCTTCTTCTGTTGCTTGTAAATTTATATCTGTTAACTCTTCTGGCAAATCACCTAAATTATCCTTTAAAACAGATCTACCTCCAGAAGTTACAGCATACAAATATTTATCCCATTCTTTCGTCTCATCATTTCTATTGGAAACCACGAAATACACATTCCCTTTGTTGCTTAGTTCTATGTCTAAAAAATTTGATTTTTTATTAATAAAGGGAAATACAATCTCTTTTTCCCATTGTTTTTCTAAGTCAGAATTCAAAACTCTGAAATTTGCTTTTAATTGATCTTTTGACCTTCCTTCCAGTGTTTGATACAACAAGACGAAATCATTTTCGATTTGAACATTCATGCCATACATATCTCTTCTGCTCTCAAACTCTTTTTCATAAAGCGAATTTTTCTTTCCTAATGACAAGGTGCTTTCATTCACGAATCGAGCAAACAATTCGGTAGTTTTTGCCTTTCTATCAGATTTTTCGAAAAGCACAACTAGTTTGTTGTTCAATTCTTGCATCGAACTAAAAACACCCTCTTTAGAATCCAAATCCCAATCTGTTTTTTTCAACACCTTCATTCGTTTATCATATTTAGTAATAGCTGTAGTAGATCTTCTACCTCTTCCTACAGAAGTTACCATATAAATAAAATCGTCACTTGATAATGATGCGATAATTACTTCTCCCTTCCTCCCTTCTTCGAGCTCTACGAGTTTTTGGGTTGTTTTAATTCTTTTTTGTGAATAAGAGTTACTCAAAACTCCCAGGGCTACCATAATTATTAATGCAAATTTCTTCATCTTTTTTCTTTTATTTAATTTCTAGCTTATTTTTCTCTTCTTTAATACATCATAAATTTAAATCCTAAATCCAAATCCAACCAATTGTTTCTTTTGACGTAATCGTTGTCAGAACCTGAATAAGCAAATGCATACTTGAGTCCACCAAAAGCATACCAATAATCAGCTATTTGATATTGAACCGCACCTCCTATTTTAAAAAAAGCTGAAAACATGGAAATATTGATCTTGTTTTCTTCAGCATTTCGGTGCCAATCAATCTCTCTATCATAGTCTTGAAAAGGAACAAAAACAGCATCATAATCCTCAAAAGTCGTAACGAATCTAGAACCCTGAATACCAATTTCTGGACTAATAGTAACGGCAAATTCTCCTTCCAAATCTCCCAGAACGGCAAAATCAACAAGATAACCCAACCCAATAAAGTCTAATTTTTCCTTTACTTCATAGGTCTGAATTCCAGGTAATCCCATTCTTCCATATTCGTATGAATTGGTAGTCGCCAAACCTAATCCCCCGGAAAATTCAAATCCGTATCCAAATCTAGGTCCGAAGATATAATTGTATCCAACTCCGAACTTCCACATTGAATTCCCGGCTTTTTTAGTTTCATAGATAGGTTCTGACAATTCATTCAGTTCAAATGTACTGGTCTGAATTTCTACTGATCCAAATTCGAATCCAGAATTTAATGAAAGATTAACTGCTTGGGCGGTAAGCTGACAGTATACACTTGAAAAAGAGGACATAACAATCACAAGGATTAGTGTTATTTGTTTAATTGACATTAAATAGTGGGGATTAATTGTAACAATTAGATGAAACAAACCTATGAAAAATAATTCAATTGAGAAACAATTGAAGTAGGTAATACTCTTTTAACAAATTCTTTGAGAATAAAAACTACATGGACTTGTTTATCTAATCAAAGTTATATTTCCTTTTTCTTGATAGGTTTCTCCGCCCAAGCAAGTTACATCTAAGTAATAAACGAACACCGCTGGATCGCATTCTTTTCCTTCGTAAGTCCCATCCCAGCCTGTCGATTGATTAGTTGATTCAAATACTTTTTCACCCCACCTATGATAAATTCGTAAAGTCATGTCTGTGATATTGTTTCCTCTCACATAAAGGATGTCATTCTCATTATCCCCATTGGGAGTAAAGGCATTTGGTACGAACAAATCTGGTGGGCCACAGATTACATCTAGCACCACCACTCTCACCTGAGATCCTCGTGTACACCAGGAATCACTGACACTTACTCCATAGGTTGTGGTTCTTGTTGGGTTGGAAGTAGGGTTGTAGATTGATGGATTTGATACTTTATTAAGGGGCCACCAAGAGTAATTAAATCCCGCTGGTACCACGTTCAATTGAACGGTTTGTCCCGCATAAACTGTATCTGGCACTGCGGTAACTGAGAATGGCAGAACAGAAAGTGAAGACACATTTACACGAATAGATTTTGTTATGCTGCAACCTTGAGCATTGGTTGCGGTTAAAGTGTAAAGAGTTGTCGCATTTGGGCTTACCCAAATCAAAGGGGTTCCATCGCCAGAAATAATATCTGAGTCTGGACTCCAATCAAACACAAGAGAATCTGGACTATTTACAGTAGCCAATATTTGGCTGGTATCTCCCAGACACATTCCCATAGCAGTATCTAACTGAATTTGCCCTTCAAACAAGGATACTCGGACTGTGTCTTCCAAAAAGCAACCAGGTTGACCTATACGAACGTAATAAGTTGTTAACACCAATGGGGAAACGGTCATTGTTGGATTTGTTAACGAAGTATTTAATTGATCTGTGAAAAGTGGGTTTGATGACCAATGAACTAGATTGGTTGATCCAAATGTATTGGCCGTAATCGAAATGGGTGTTCCTGGAATGCACAAAGTTGTATCATTTGGCACTCTTAGTTGCAGCTTCGTTACTACAACTGTTAATTGCAGCGTATCAGTACATACACCATTAGAAACCAACAGCTGATAAGTTGTGGTATTAAAAGGAGATGCAATTGGATTGGAAATGGTCGTATCGCTCAAACCTAAAGAAGGCGACCAAGAATAAGTAATTCGGGGATCTGAGGACGGTAAAAAACCAATTTGTGTGAAACTGCTGTCGCAAATAGTATCGCTCGGTAATACCCTAGAAGAGTCAGATAGTATCGTAATTTGCTTGCGAATAGTGTCCGAAAAGTTACAAGCAGTGGTGTCTGACACTGCTAGTGTAATTGTATAAGATCCTGGAGCTGAATAAATATGGAAAGGATTAACAGCCGTGGAAAAGTTCCCATCTCCAAAACTCCAAAGAAAAGAGGTGCCTCTTAAACTTTTATTGAGCAATAAGGTGGTATCTCCTAGGCAATAAACAGGGCTTACATCAAAGTCGGCCAAGGTAATTGGCAGATTAAAATCGAACTTAAAAACACCGTTATTGCAACTGCTTCCGTTAGTGGCAGAAACAGCTCCAGGCGAGGGTTTTATGGGGAAATCTGAATTGAATCCACACCCAGCACATACGGACTGGTACATTCTTCCATTTCGATCGAAACGACTTGTTCCTCCGTCTACGTGCTCGGCACTTAACGGACCACCAAAATAAGATCCATACACAATATTAGATGCGTCACTCTCCAACACCATCAAGTAAAAATCGCTTCCATCCGTTGTGGTTTGAAAAGCGCCAGCAGTGGTGTCCATACCAGCAGTGGTAATCGCATTGTTATTGGTACCAAAAAGATTCGTTGTTCCTCCCCATCCAGAAAGATATATTTTATTGCAGACATCGACCAGAAAAGCGGTTGGCGAAATATTGGGTCCACCTCCACCAGATCCGAATACTGTAGACCATTCTATTGTATCTAAATCAGGAGAAAGTTTGGAGATAAATTGCCCGCTGTTGAAAGTGAAATAGGATGCATTTTTAATAAAAGATGAATCCATTTTATCGGTTTGACCAAACACATAAACGCTGTCTTTCCTATCCAGTTCGATAAAATAGATTTGATCATACACATCGGAACCGTAATAAGTTGAACTTAAAATAGAGGAACCTGTTGTGTTAATTTTTGTAACAAAACCATCTGCTCGAACTCCAGTAAAAGCAGTATCTATAGAATTGGAGGATTTAGCAAAATCAGTAGAATTTGTACCACCTGCTACATAAGCATTGTCATTCTTATCTAGTGCAAGAGAATAAGCCGCATCATCTCCATTACCACCCAAATAGGAGGACCAAATAAGGGTCGTTAGTTTGTCGTCCATTTTAAACACAATTCCATCTAAATCGGATCCTCCGTGAGAAGACTGAAAAGCACCAGTGGAAACTGGAAAATTTAACGAACGCGTACAAGAAACCACATAAATATTATTGTTCTTATCTATTTCAATTTCACCTCTTACTTCATCTGCATAATTGTATTTCAAGTTGTTGGTGGCAGAAGAGTTGAGTCCATCATTGCCATTTCCTCCTATCAATGTTCCGCCAAGTAAGCTATCACCAAGTTCACTAATTTTAATCACAAAAATATCAGAACCATTGATAAAGTTAACTCCCAAACCCGAGGTTAAATTAAGTGCCACGCCTCCATTGAATACAGAATCGTAGCAACCAGAAGTAAAAGGAAAATCAAGAGAACTTGTAGTTCCATATACGAACAACTCATTATTGGAGTTGGCAATCATACTGTGAGGAAGCTCATCGCTGGTACCTCCCACATAAGTAGAGTAAACCAGTGAGGTGCCGGATGTATCGTACTTAGAAATTGCCACGTCTACAATTCCTCCGTTGAACGACAGACTGTATGCGCCAATCGTAGTGGGATAACCTACACCAAAAGCTGTGGAACCAGAATACAGGAATCCTTCTTTGTCGAAAGTGGCTGTGTAACCAAAATTATTGGCCGTAGAACCCGAAAAAGTAGAAAAAATAAGTGTTGGGTCAATCATGAGTAACTCGCTTTTGTTGTAACCCTGAGGAAACTCAAACCCAAGAACTCCATTAACTAAAGTATAATTACATTTCACTTCCACCTTTGCACCATCGATAGTTTGGTAAGCAAAAGGTTTTTGCTCAATTACTTTATTTACAGAGGTAGCGATTACAAGATTTCCTTTCTTCAGCTGGACCGAATTAACGCCCGTGTATTCCAAATTTATATTACTTGGGTTGCCATTGGGAAACACAACAAAGTCATACTTGAGAGATTCGTTATCCGTGTAGAAAATAAGGTCTATCTTTGGATACACACTCTTCATTTCGAGCCGCTCATAACTTCCTACATTGCTTGCCCATTTAGATTTGTCCGTTCCAAGAAAATAATTAAAATAGGTTGTTTGTTTATTCTTAGCAATAATTTTATTCGAAGAAGAACCCAAGAATTTTACTTGATAAGAGTGACAATTAAACCGGTCGAGGTCTTTGCGGGGTTCTTTGTCATGATGAGCATGAAAGTAGTGTTCCAATTCTTTCTCATCATAAAAATCGTAAGTCAATCGGTTATTCTCTACATACAGAAAGCCTCCATCAAGTTCAGTTTTGTACCGTACATTACTATTCCATTGGCCTTTGTTCTCTATGAATTTGTAAACTTTATTTTCTTGAGTAAAACTCAAAGAAAAAAAGAACAGAAAAAAGACAGATATGAGGTGCTTCATAAAATTCATAGTATGCTAAATATACGATAAAAAATGAAGGTGAGTTATTCTTCAGAGCAATGAATTTGGAAGGAGGAGTTACAACAATTCTTTGATGATACGTTCTATTGAATATCCTTCTGCCTCAGCGATATAATTTCGAACAATTCTATGACGAAGTATTGATTCAGCAACGGCTTGAACATCTTCTATATCTGGTGAGTATTTACCGTGAATGGCAGCATGTGTTTTTGCACCAATTATAAGATATTGCGAAGCTCTTGGACCAGCTCCCCAAGACAGGTATTTGTCGACCATTTCTGTTGAATTTGCCGAATTAGGTCTTGTTTTCGAAGCTAGTTTAACTGCGTACTCGAGTACATTATCGGCCACGGGTATTTTTCTAATTAAATTTTGATAGAAAATAATCTCCTCTCCCGAAAGCACTTTGTCAACTACTACTTGGTTGTTAGAAGTTGTTGCTTTCACTATTGCCAATTCCTCCGCGTAACTTGGGTAATCTACCCAGATATTGAACATAAATCTGTCTAATTGTGCTTCGGGCAATGGGTAGGTTCCTTCTTGTTCGATAGGGTTTTGGGTGGCAAGTACAAAAAATGGTTTGTCCAATTTGTAAGTAGCTCCTGCCGCAGTGACCGCTCTTTCTTGCATCGCTTCCAACAGTGCAGATTGTGTTTTAGGTGGAGTTCGATTGATCTCATCTGCCAAAATAATATTTGAAAACAACGGTCCTTTCACGAATTTAAAATTTCTGGATTCATCCAAAATTTCTGAACCTACAATATCCGAGGGCATTAAATCGGGCGTAAATTGAATTCGGTTGAACCCTAAACCAAGTACATCAGATATGGTATTTACTAGTAAGGTTTTTGCTAATCCAGGAACCCCCACAAGGAGACTGTGTCCGTTGCTCAAAATAGCTATTAGCACTTTGTCAACAACTTCTTCCTGACCTACAATTACTTTACTTATTTCTTTCTTGAGTAGTGCGTATTTTTTTACTAAGCTATCAATGGCTTCTGCGTCAGAGTTAAATTGAGTCATATTCTCGGTTCATGTGTTGATTGAGTGTAAAAATAGAAAAAGAAATGACTTCCCTCAAATAAATTTGAGATTGTATTTCCAATAAAATATTGGCTTATTTATTGCCAAAAGATTCTTACTTAATCCAATCCTGAACGAATTCACATTTCATGTAATCAGGATGTAGTTTGATGTAAGTTGACTTCGATTTATCCTTTATCCACTTTTTTACTGCCTCAGATTTAGCATCGTTGGTCGCATTTTGAAGAATTAATTGGTAATCTTCCTTTAAGTTAGCTTTGTGCGGTTTGGTGATTGTTTTGAGTTTCACCATTTGGTAAAACTGACCGTCTTTTCCTTGCGATAACATGGGTCGAGAATACTCTCCTTCATCCAAATCATCTATTATCAAAAATATTTGTTTATCCAGTTGGTTCATTTCAAACAGAGATGAACCTGCTTGTTGGTTATAAATAACACCGCCATTGTACCGTGTTTCTTTGTCGTCCGAAAATTTCTTGGCCGCTTCTTCAAATGTGTAAATTCCGCTCTTTATTAAGCCAGCAATGCTATCCAATTTTGTTTTGGCATTTAACACTTCCATGTCACTTATTTTTGGTATTAAAAGGATGTGCCTTCCTCTGTATTGATCACCTCTTCTTTCGAATAATTCAAGAATATGAAAACCGTATTCAGTTTCAAATACTTGAGAAACTTCCCCTTCTTTTATACTAAAAGCAATTCGGTCGAACTCTGGAACGAATGTACCTCTCGAAACCCAATCAAATTCTCCTCCTTCCCCTCTACTTCCTGGGTCATTAGAATACAAAACTGCGGTGGTAGAAAACGTTCGTTCTCCACTCAAAATTTCGGTTCTCCACTTGTTTAATTTATCTTTTGTGGCTTTTTTTGCCTCATCAGATACTTGCGGAGCAATGGTAATGTGTGAAACTTCTACTTTTGACCCCACCAATGGAATACTATCTGGGTGTAAATTATTGTAATACTTTTTTACTTCGGACGGAGTGATATTGATACCAGCAGTAATCTTTCCTCGCATTTGTTCGGCTTTCATTCTGTCTTCAATGGTTGTGTAAAATTCTGCTTTTATTTCCTCAATTGATTTTCCGTAAAATTCTTCTAATTTCTTTCTTCCTCCAATTTGATTTTCAAAATACCTGATCCTGTTCGTTAACTCCCCGTTTACTTGGTCGGGTGTAATGATAATACTATCCACTTCTGCTTGATACATAAGGAGTGACTGAAACATAACTTGTTCGTAGATAAGACACCTCGAATCTTCGCCCAAATCAAAACCTTCTTGCTTTGCTTGAACCAGCTGAGATTCAATCTCAGAATGAAGAATCACTTTGTTTCCTATTACTCCTATTGTTCCATCTATCAACTCTTGTTTTTTCTGGGAGAAACTAAGATTCGTGATTAAAATGGCAAGTGCTGTAAAAAGTAATTTAGTCATAATAAAGGAATGATTTATCTCTTGCAAAGAAACAAAACTAATTGATTTTATCGTGTTAAAACTTGCTAAAAAGCAAGGTTATACTTTGAAGATTCTATAATCACACTCAATAGACCCGTTCATTAAATCTACGGTACGTATTTTGTTTAGGTGAATTAAATCAAGTGCTTCTCTGTTTGAGCTCAGAATTCCCATCGTGTATCCAGAGAATTCTTCTTCTAAATGTTCGCCCAATCTTTGGTACAAAATAGCTACTTCGTCTTTGTAAATTCTTTCACCGTAAGGAGGATTTATGATAAGAGTACCTTTCTTTTTTGGTGCAGATACTTCTAGTGCGTCTTCTCCTTTAAACCTTACAATCCGTTTTAGGTCCGGAACATTATCCAAGTTCTTTTGCGAAATACGAATAGATTTCATGGCTAAATCCGAACCGTGAATGGTAATTCCTTTTGATAAATCTATTTTGTCTTTCGCTTCGTTCCGCACCTTCTTCCATAAATCTAGGTCAAAGTCGGCCATGTTAAAAAAACCAAAACTCGTCCTGTAATATCCGGCCGGAATATTGCACAACATCATCCCTGCTTCAATACAAATTGTACCCGAACCACACATTGGATCCACTAAAGTGGAGTTTTTGTCCCAACCAGAAAGAGAGATCAATCCGGCAGCCATTACTTCATTCAACGGTGCCATATTTGTCTCTATTCGGTAGCCTCTCTTGAATAGAGCATCGCCAGAAGTGTCTAACAAAAGGGAACATTTTTCTCCCCTGATAAACAAATTAAACTTAATATCAGGTTGTTTGGGATCGACACTTGGTCGTGCATTAAATTTCTCTCGGAATCTATCTACGATAGCATCTTTTGTTTTCAGTGAAATGTATTGAGAATGAGTAAAGACATCAGAACGCACAGAGTGAGAGATGGCGAATGTCTTGTCCAAATCAAATAATTTCTCCCATTCAAATTCTTTTACTTTGTCGTACAATTCTTGCTCGTTCTTTGCTTTAAATTGAAACAAAGGTTGAAGGATATTAATTGCTGTTCTAAACGTGTAATTTGCTTGATAAAGTTGTTCTTTGGTAGCATGAAACTCAATAGCTCGGTTTGTCACTCGGCATTTGTTAATCCCTATTTCTGCAAGTTCTTGTTTCAGTGGTTCTTCTAGTCCCTTCAGGGTTTTCGCAACGTATTTTTGTTTTTCCAATGAATGTTTTATTTTAATCGGGTAGAGGTTATTCGTCTTCGTCCTCTTCCACTATTTCAAACTCTGTATATCCTTCTTCTTCGTCAAAAGCAGTAGGTTTCTTTCCGTTTATCATTTCCGAAAACTGTTTGTAAATCAACTGAAAAGAAATGAAACCTTTGATAAAGATACTGATTATAAAAAACACGCCAATTATTCCGATTACAAAACCAATAAAAAACATGTCGTACAATCCATTAATTGCTCCGTACAACCAATCGTTTACTCCATTTTGAACACAAGCAGGAGCGTAAACAGCATACACATAAAATACAACTGTGAGAATGGCAATAAGAATATCGTATTTCAGGTTTGAAGAATTGAATCCTACGTAGTCCTTGTTGAGTTGCATGTTGAACTGCATTACTTTTCTTCGTTGTTCAATTTTATTGATCAGATAAAGAAATAAAATTACCGAACCAATTACCACCAGTACATGAAGTGAGTAAAAATGCTCGCTATAATTTATCGTGGCTAATGCCGAAACCGAAGCTAAAAAATAACTTTGAGAAACTCTTAAAATGTACTTTTCTATATTTCCTGTTTGCCCCAGAACCATTTTGAGTAAAGAGGAAAACAAAAACCAAATAAGGTTAAAACAGATAAATACGATTCCGAAAAGGAAAGCAAATTGAAACATAGTCAGTTTTTAAGTAGCCTCAAAAGTAAGCTTTCTATCCTAGAACTTCAATAAAACTTGGGAAAGTTAGATTTATCAATTAAAGTTTTGGATTTTTACAGAAATATTGAAGAATCTCTATATTTGTTTTGAATATAAAACCAACCTCATGAAATTAAAATCAATTTTCTTTGCAGCCATCCTCATTTTTTCCGGTTCTACACTATTCGCAACGGAAGGAATGTGGCTTCCAAATCTTATCAAAGCACTAAATTACAGCGACATGCAATCGAAAGGATTGATGATTTCGGCTGAAGAAATATACTCCGTGAACAACTCGAGCATGAAAGATGCTGTTGCTCATTTTAACGGTGGTTGTACATCAGAAGTTGTTTCCAACAAGGGACTATTATTTACAAATCATCATTGCGGTTATTCTCAAATTGCGAATCACAGTACGGTAGAAAAAAACTATTTGAGAGATGGGTTTTGGGCCAAAAACTTATCGGAAGAATTGGCAAACAAAGGACTTTATGTAGATTTTATTGTGCGAATTGAAGACGTTACCTCGAAAATGCTGGGCGGAACTAAAAATGAAGGAGAATCTGAGGTAGATTTTATGAAACGAAAAAATGCTAAAATCACCAAAGAATTAACAAATGGTACGGACTACATGGCTAAAATCAAACCTTTTAATTATGGCAATAAATACTTTGCTTTTGTGATAGAAAGGTTCACCGACATTAGGCTGGTAGGTGCTCCACCTTCTGCCATCGGGAAATTTGGATTTGACACCGACAATTGGGTGTGGCCAAGACATACCGGAGACTTTTCTGTTTTCAGAATATATGCCAACAAAGACAACAAACCAGCTTCCTATGACAAAGAAAACGTGCCGTATTCACCCAAGCACTTTTTTCCTATTTCGTTAAAAGGAGTGAAAGTAGGAGATTTTTCAATGGTTTATGGGTTTCCGGGACGAACTCAACAGTTTCTTACTTCTTACGCGGTGGATCAAAAAATGAATAAAACAAATCCTGCTCGAATTGACATGAGAGAAAAATCGCTCGAAGTGATTAACTCAACCATGAAACAGAGTGAAGAATTGAGAATTAGATACGCTTCGTATCAATCAGGTGTGAGCAATGCTTGGAAAAAATGGAAGGGAGAAAATTTTGGGTTGGAAAAAGAAAAAGCGCTTGAAAAGAAAAGAAATCAAGAAGCTGTTTACACCCAACGAATTAACGACAACCCACAATTAAAGGAGCAATTTGGAGATTTATTGCCAAAACTAAAAGCTTTGTACAAAGTAAACGAACCGTATCAGGAAGCATTTGATTATTACATTGAAATGATTTATTCTGGACCAAAATCTATGCGATACATCAATAACTTTGTGAGTGTAATTGAAAATGCAGAAAAATTAAGAGAAAAAGGAACCCTCGTAAAGAAGCTTGAAAAACTTAAGAAGAGTTACCAAGATTTTCTCGGCTTTCCTGCCCAAATGGAATTTGAAAAAAGAATGTGGAAAAGCTTGTATTCCACTGCCATGAAAGAAGTAAGCAAAGATTTTCATCCTGATAACTTAATAGAAAAAGGAAATTACCAAGACAACATGGAGTCTATTATTGATGATATGTTTGCCAAATCAATGCTGTTGAACGAAAGTAAATTGTCTAAATATTTGGAGAATCCGACAGAGAAAAACTTATCTAAAGTAAAAAAAGACAGAGGATACAGAATGGTAGAAAGTTTTTACGCTGCTTTGAGAGGAAAAGTGATTCCTTCGTATTACGCAAATGAGGATAAAATAAACGAACTGATGAAGGAGTATTCTAACTCTATACAGATTGTATTCCCAAGCGAAAAATATTGGTATGACGCCAACAGCACTCTTCGAATATCTTACGGACAGATAGAAGGGTCTGCACCGCGAGATGGAATGAGGTACACACACAAAACAACAGCCGAAGGAATTATGGCGAAATACATTCCCGGAAATGATGAATTTGATGTTCCGGAAAAACTTATCTCGCTTATCCAAAATAAGGATTACGGCCGGTATGCCGATGAAGATTCAACCATGGTAATTTGCTTTACAGGGAGTAATCATACGACTGGAGGAAACTCTGGTAGCCCCGTGATTAATGGAAATGGAGAGCTTATTGGAATAAATTTTGACCGAAGCTGGGAAAGCACAATGAGTGATGTGATGTTTAGCGAAAAACTGTGTAGGAATATTACGGTTGATATTCGATATGTACTTTTTGTGATTGATAAATATGCGGGAGCTTCGCATTTGATTGAAGAAATAAACTTAGTGGAATCGCCAAAACTAAAATTGGACCCAAAACAAACTAGGAAAGAAATAGAAGTTCCTATTCAAAATTCGGGAGTGCTTCAATCAATTAAGAAACAACTAGCTCCAAAATGAGTAAAGCCAGCGGAATCATAGATAAAATGTTTTTGAACGATCCGTTTAGTCAATGGCTAGGAATTGAGAGAATTGAGGAAGAACCAGGTTCTGTCGTTTTGCAATTGATTGTAAAAGAAGAAATGCTCAATGGATTTGGAATAGCGCACGGAGGAATCACTTATTCTTTGGCAGACAGCGCTTTGGCTTTTTCTGCAAACGGGCACGGCATTCAATCTGTCTCCATTGAAACTTCTATTTCCCATACCAAAGCTGTAAAACTGGGTGACGTGCTAAGAACAAAAGTAACGGAAGAAAGCCTGACAAAAAAAATAGGAATTTACTCTATTTCAATCCTCAACCAAGAAAACGAAAAAGTAGCTTTATTCAAAGGAACTGTGTTCCGCACAGGCAAAGAATGGGAAATTTAGAGTTTTATTCGTCTTATTTTTATTTTAAAATAAGCAAAGAGCAACGTAACTATCGGACTAAGCCAATTAAAAATAGCAAAGACAAAATACTCTCCTACCCCAACTCCCAGTACGCTACTCTGGTAGGCACCGCAGGTATTCCAGGGGACAAGCACAGAGGTTACAGTTCCCGAATCTTCTAAGGTTCTGCTCAGATTCTCTGGAGCCAACCCCCTTTTCTGGAAGGCACTTTTATACATTTTACCCGGAATTACAATCGCCAAATATTGATCGGAGGCAATCGCATTTAATCCAATACAGCTTGCTACAGTACTCGCAAACAAACCAAAAATAGATTTGGCTTTGGTGAGCAATACTTCGGTGATTTTTGAAAGAGCTCCAATCCCATCCATAATCCCTCCAAAAATCATGGCTGAAATAATTAATAAGATAGTCCAGAGCATTCCCATAACCCCTTTGGAAATAAACAGCTCATTGAGCATTTCGTTATTTGTTTCGATGGAATATTCGGTAAACACTATTTTTACCATTTCCCCAACTACAGATCCAGAACCTTGCTGAGTAGCAAGAAGCGAAGGCTGAAAAATCAGCGCAAAAACTAACGCAAGTACAATACCCGCAAGCAAGGAAATCAAGGGTTTTACTTTGAATAAAATAAGGGTAACAACTGCCAACGGAACTAAAAACAACCAAGGAGAAATAGTAAAGTAAGAAGTTATGTCAACTAATAGGCTTTCCGTTTCTGCTTCACCTGTTGATTCAGTAAAAAAACTTAATATTGTGAATACTGCAAGGGTAACACTAATACTGGGTAAAGTGGTGTAGGTCATGTAACGAATGTGGGTAAACAAATCGGTCCCTGCCATGGCTGGAGCAAGATTTGTGGTGTCGCTTAACGGAGACATTTTGTCGCCAAAATAAGCTCCCGAAATAACCGCTCCTGCAATCATTCCAGTAGAAATTCCCATGGCAGATCCAATTCCAATCAAGGCAATTCCGACTGTTGCTGTGGTTGTCCAGGAACTACCAGTGGCAATCGAAATGATAGCTGAAATGATCACCGAAGCAGGAAGAAATACTTCATGACTTAAAATTGTCAATCCATAATAAACCATCGCAGGAATAATTCCACTAATGAGCCAAGCTCCGCTTAAAGCTCCTACTAAAGCCAAAATAAATATGGGAACCAACACACTTTTGAGATTCTCAAATACCTCGGCCCAAATTTTTCTCAAACGTACTTTAAAAAAAAGCCCCATTAAAAATGCAACTCCACCCGAAACCAACAATATCAGTTGATTGCTGTAAGCTCCCCACCATTCTCCATCTTGAAATAAAATATTAATGCTTAACAATATCATTAAAACAAAAACAGGAATGAGAGATTGAAAAAAACTGATGGATTTTGACATACTATGCATTTAGATGAAGGATAAAGGTAACTTATTGGTGAAAGATATAAAAATCTTGTATGAATGACCCCTCTTTATTTACCTTAAGATTTAGAACATTTCACTATTCATGAAAAAACTATTTCAATATTATCCAGATAGTTCTGAAAAAGTTATCAAAAAAAATTTAGTTAGAAACACTTTCGTTTGGATTCACTACAGATTTTGGTATATTTCAGGTCTAAACCTATTAAGAATTCATACGTTGGCAGTTAAAGGAAATATATTGCAGAGTGTTCTCAAAAGAACTACCAAAATCGGGACAAAAAAAGAAATCAAGTCTCCTATTCAACTTCAAACAAGAGCTTTAAAAAGACTCTTGAGAAGGGCAAAAGACACTGAATTTGGAAAACGATACAGATTTCATAAAATCCTTAGTTCAGATGATCCAGTAGCAACTTACCAGCGTTTTGTGCCCATCTTTGATTATGACCAGATGTACGAATCTTGGTGGAAAAAAACAATAGCAGGAGGTGAAGATATTTCTTGGCCAGGCATTGTGAATAAATTTGCCTTAAGTTCGGGAACCTCTGGCAGTGCAAGTAAACAGATTCCTGTTTCTAGATCACAGCTCCGAAAAATAAGAAGAGCCAGTCTCAAGCAAATTCAATATTTAAACAACTTTGGTTTCGAAAAAGAATTTTTCGACACGTATATTCTTGGGATTGGCGGATCTACTTCATTAACCAAAATTGACAAAAGAAAAGAAGGGGATTTGAGTGGTATCATCAATGCCAATCTTCCGGGGTTTATGAACGTTATTTACAAGCCCGAAAAAGATATTACCGACATAAAAGATTGGGACACAAAAATTGAGAGAATGGTAGAACAAGCGCCCAATTGGAACATTGGTATTATTGCAGGAATACCCTCATGGATACAAATTTTATTAGAAAAAATTATTGCCCGATATGAGCTAAATTCCATCCACGATATTTGGCCAAATTTTAGCGTATTGGTTCACGGGGGGGTTGCTTTTGGCCCATATAAAGAGAATTTTGAAAAATTACTCGGTAAAAAAGTAGAGTACATGGAGACATACCTCGCCTCAGAAGGATTTATGGCGATTAGCTCGGGAAATGGAACTCCGCTAAAACTTTTGCTCAACAACGGAATCTTTTTTGAGTTCATTCCATTTACCGACCAAAACTTTAATCAAGATGGAGAATTGGTGAGTTATCCGGAAATTTTGACTGTAGCAGAGGTTGAAGAAAACCAGCAATATGCCATAGTACTTTCTACTTGCTCAGGATCGTGGAGATATATTTTGGGTGATACCATTCAGTTTATTAATAAAGAAAATGCCGAAATCATAATTACGGGGAGAACCAAACACTACCTCACCATTTGCGGAGAGCACCTCTCGGTTGACAACATGAATAAAGCACTGGAAATCACCTGTAAAGAGCTACAAATAAAAGTGCCTGAATTCTGTGTAACTGCCTTTGCCTACGAAAATTTATTTGCTCACAAATGGTACGTTGGATGCGATGATAAGTTCGACAAAGAAACATTTAAAAAGACGCTCGACAGACACTTAGCGAACTTGAACGATGACTACGCAACTGAGAGAACTTCTGCGCTAAAGGAAGTGTTCATTGAGCAGCTGCCAGTAACTAAATTTTATGATTTCCTGGATCGCATCGGTAAAAAAGGAGCCCAAGTAAAATTCCCTCGAGTTATCAGAGGAGAACTACACAAAAAGTGGGAAAATTTCCTAAATTTGCCTAATGTTTGACCTCATTACCGCAGCTATAATTTTAGGGTTTGTACTAAGTTTTTCTCTTGGCCCAGTATTTTTTGAATTAATCAATACAAGCTTAAGAAAAGGCTTTAAAGCTGCCATTCTCATGGAAATTGGAGTGCTCTTGAGTGACATAATTTACCTGTTTTTAGCACTTTTTAGTGCTTCCAAAGCACTGGAATATTTGAACAAGTACTCTTGGATTAATTATGTATTTGGAGGGGTATTTGTGTTATTCGGGATATTTTCCATTATCAAAAACCTAAAACCACCTAAAGTTCAATTTAATTCGCAAAACGATTACACAGACAACGAATCGGAGAATCAGTTGCTCGATAATTTGGAATCGCTTAAAATTTCTGAAAACATCAAGGTAAATTATATTGGAAACTTAATGAAAGGTATCGCCCTAAATTCATTAAACCCCTCTGTCTTGGTTTTTTGGATTGTGGTGTGTACTTCGAGTATAAAAAAACTGCATCTTGATAATCAAGGAATTTTTATTTTCTTTTCGGCTACTCTGGGGATGATGTTTTTTGTTGATATTATGAAAATTTATTTTGCCAGTAAACTTCAGCAATATATCAAACCAAAAGTACTACAAATAATAGGAATCAGCATCGGTCTCATCATGCTATCCGTAGGATTATACATACTTCTTGTTGGGTTTGATTTGCCTCAAGAAGAGTTTCTTGATTCTGCAACTCAACTTACTGCGGGGGAGTAGGCATTTCTTCTGCCTTGCATTTTTCCTCCTCAGTTGCTCCACAAAATTGGCAACTTCCATCCCCTTCTTCGTTAAACATTCTACTTGCACTAGCACAAGACTTTTCTAAATATCCTTTATTAAAAAACATTTTAATCGCCATTCCAGCTATTCCTATACCTAATAATCCGATGGCTAACAAAGCTAATTTCATAGTCAAATTTCTTTTTACAAAGGTATGAATTTTTAATTATCTTCTGCGGTAAAATTGATCCATCGGATCTTCTTTTGGTTTATCAAACTGCTTGAAAGTGTACCTAAAAGTAACCAGCGCATATCGCTGAAGCGACCTAGACCTCAATTGTTCTACGTACGTATTATTTGTCGTTACCGACAGTTGATCGTTCTGATTTAACACATCGTACAGCCCAACGCTTATTTCTCCTTTTTTGCTTTTAAATATTTTTTTGGCAACGGAGGCATTCCACATAATAAAGTTTAGCCCTAACGTTTCTGAAAAACCCTCGTTAATTTGATAGTTTGCTTGGGTTCGAAGAATAATTTCTTTTGGCAATGTCCAAGTAACTTTCGCTTTGTAATTTTGGGTCAAAAACAGGGATTCTCCCCTGCCTCCACCATTGGTAATATCAGTAAGTGTGGCTCTTCCCGAAAGTGTAAAATCAATTTTCTTACTAATGTTACTACTCAATACGACACCAGCCTCATACTCAGTACTAGCCGCTAAGGTTTTAATTCCGTTGACGAGTGATGGAGTGCGTGTATAGGTAACTGCTCCGTCCAGATTCAAATTACTCTTCAGTTTTTTTACTGGCAATCCATACGAACTAAATAGTCGAAGGTTTTGATAACCACTGAGATTTGCGTAACTATTCAAAATTCTTCCTTTTTCCAAAAACACGCCATTTACATTACTATCTACCTGATAAAAATCAGAAGTATTGGAAATGATATTATTAGAGAAAGAATAACTCGCCATCGCAAAAAAGGTGGTTGCTTTTTTTGTATTAGTAGCTATATAGCGGGTCATTAACCGATGAGTATAGTTTTGGCCCAAGTTGCTGTTTCCTATCTGAAGCTGAAGTGGATTGGAGTTATTCAAAAAATTCTGGAGCTGATTCACAGAAGGATCGTCAGTAGAAGTTCGGTACATCAAAAACACTTGCTTTCCTTTAGATATCGTGTATTTCATCATGGCAAAAGGCAATATTGCTTGAAACGTATTTTGAGTTTGGGCAATTCCAGGATACACACTTTGAGTAGATAAATCTGTAACTTGATATTTTGCACGAATGAATGAAAATATCTTTTTACTAAAAAATCGGTACCCGACAGAATAGGATTGAGTAAAATTCTCGGAGGAGAACTGAGAAGAAAATTGAGGCAACAAATCCGAGTAAGATTCCTCAATAAGCGAGTAGGCATTTGCTCTGTTGTCCGTTTTTCCTTCGGTTTTTTCTGCTTCGGCATCAAAAGAAATCCCACCTTTTTTTCCAATCGGCTCCGTGTAACGAATTTTACCGCCAAAAGAATTTGTTTTGGTAATAAGTCTCGACTCCTGATCCAACGTATCAGTAAACGTGGTAAAATCGTTTTCTACAGAAAATAGGTTGCTTTCACCTTCACTTCCCGTCAATTGATTTGTTGCCATTACAAAAAATGACCTACCCCGCTTTTTAAATCGGTAGTTGTAAAATAATCTTGAATTGGCATTATATCCCAATAAATCCGAATTAAAATCTCTTTGCAAATTGTTGGCTGGACTCGAACCAAAAGTAGTCAATCCATTAGTGAAAGATTCTCCGTAGTTTATTTGTAAGCTCCCATTTGTTCTGAAAGTCAATGTACTCTTCTTCGAAAACTTATGTTTCATTTGAATACTTAATTTTTGATTATCATCCCGCGTATAAGATGAATCCGTCTCTTGATATACTTGATTCGCATCCGATTTAGAAAAATAGTTCTGTACTTTTTGTTCCAAAGCGTTGGTTTGGGTATTGTTATAAAAATAACTCCCTATGAATTCTGTTTTTCCCCAGGTGTCTTGAAAATTTATCCCTCCTGCCCCTGTTTGAGCTATTCCATTTTGTTGAGGCACCAAAAAACTGTTGGCACTTGCACTTATTGCACCTCTATTTCCCCATCCTCTTTTTCCCGAGCCTGCCGTTACTCCCAATAAATCCTCTGAAGAAAAATTTTGTTGATTTACGTTGTTAAACATGCCTACAAATGAAATTCTTTGATCTCCATTAAAGATATTGTAATTCCCTCCTGCGTTGTAACGTTCGTCTGTTCCGTAGCCGGCATACACATTTCCAAATTTACTATTTCTGTATTCTGGTTTGGTGATAATATTAATCGTTTTGGTGGTATTTCCATCCTTTAGCCCGGTAGCTTTGCTCTCGTCACTTTCGTCATCAAATACTTGGATTTTTTGAACTACTTCTGCTGGAATGTTGCTCAAAGCCGACTTTGGGTCTTGACCAAAATAAGGCTTACCATCTACCAGCACCTGTTTCACTTGCTCTCCTTGGGCACTTACAGTTCCGTTTTTATTGGTTATTCCTGGCATTTTTTCTATTAAATCTCCAGTGGTAGCGTCTTGATTTGTTTTGTAGGCACTCGAATTGTATTCCGTTGTATCTCCCTTCAACACTGCCAAAGGTTCTTTTTCCTCCACTTGCATGGTGTTTAGCTGGGTGACAGAAACCACCATTTCTTGCTTTCCCAAAAAATTTCTTGGCTCAGAAATAGAAACGGGTTTTTCAATTTTAGTAAAGCCCACTGAGGTTATTATGAGCGTGTAATCTCCAAATGGAATCGAATCAAAAAAGAACAATCCTTGTTCGTTGGACGAAATTCCTTTCTTTACAGTTTTATTTTGCAAGAACACCGTAGCCCCAATTATTGGTGTTTCTTCCTCTTTATCAATCACAATACCTCCTACCCTGGCCACTTGTGTAGAAGCCTGCAGAGCAACGAATAATAAAAAAAATAAGGTGGTAGTTTGTTTCATCATGTAGCAATACTTTAGTGAGATTAATAACTTGAGACAAATATAATTAGGATTGGTTTAAATACTTTGGTAAATTACACGAACGGTCACAAAAAAACCTCATACCGAGTCTTACGATATGAGGTTTCTCATTGATTGAAATTAAAATAGTTTTTCTACTAAAATCTCTTTTTCTCTTTAATCCTAGCTGATTTACCAGTTCTTTCTCTTTGGTAAAAGATTCTTGCTCTTCTCACTTTCCCTCTCTTCATCACTTTCACTTCTTCGATGAGTGGCGAAACCATTGGGAAAATTCTTTCAACACCTACAGTTCCCGACATTTTTCTTACAGTAAAAGTCTCCGTTGCCGTATTGTTCCCCCCTCTTTTTTGGATAACAATCCCTTGAAAAACTTGCAATCTCTGCTTGTCTCCTTCTTTAATTTTATAAGTTACAGCAACTGTATCTCCAGCTTTAAAATCTGGTAGGTTTTGCGCTGATTCTAATTCCTTGTGTATTTCGCTAATTAAATTCATAACTGTGTGTTTTTCTCCTCGATTTTCGGACTGCAATATTACGAATATTATTTTGTAAATTAACTACTGTCCTCCCCTTTTTTTTAATCTTTTTTTTTGAACCCACCTTTTTTACTCTCCCAATATGTCCGGACGCCTAGATTGTGTGCGTTCCAATGCCTTTTGGCTTCTCCACTTTTCTATTTCCTTGAAGTTTCCCGAAAGCAACACGTCCGGAACCTGCATTCCCTCGTAGTTCGCTGGCCTCGTGTAAACTGGGGGCGCCAACAAATTGTCCTGAAACGAATCGGTTAAGGCAGAGGTTTCGTCATTTAGCACTCCCGGAATCAGTCTAATAAGCGAATCTGCGACAACTGCCGCAGCCAATTCTCCTCCAGACAATACGTAATCTCCTATCGAAACTTCTTTGGTGATGTATTTCTCTCGAATTCTCTCATCAATTCCTTTGTAATGACCACAGAGCAAAATAAAATTGGTCCCCATAGACAACGTGTTTGCCGTAGCTTGATCCCAAACTTCTCCATCTGGCGTCATGTACATGATTTCGTCATAGTCTCGTTCGGCCTTCAATTTCTCTATGCAATCTGCTATGGGCTGAATCGTCATTACCATCCCCGCTCCACCACCAAAGGCATAATCATCTACTTTCTTGTGTTTGTTGGTCGAATAACTTCGTAAGTCGTGAACATGAACCTCAACCAATCCCTTTGTTTGAGCTCGCTTGAGTATCGAGTCAGAAAATGGACTTTCTAGTAACTGAGGTAAGATGGTTAATATATCAATTCGCATAAGGCAAAAGTAACTAAATTTAAACTCTTTCCGTTTCTAGAGATGTGAAAATTACTTCCCTTGTATTTTTGTTAATTTTGTTCTGAATTAGATTTACTCCGCTAATCTTATAGGCTATGAAGAAACCTCTCAACTCAACAACTAGGCGAATAATACCGTTTTTTTTGCTTGCTATTTTCTTTCTTTTCACAATCTAACTCCTTCGTTTACAGCCAATCATTGGGCCACGTATTAAAAGACAAATACTTGTTAAGTATTTACTCAATCTATTCCAGGTAATTTTATTCTGAAAAAAAAGTGAACAAACTACAGGAGGAGAATAAAACTGACCCAATTGTTTCTTTTTTGTTGTCATCTCACTCTCAATTGATTTTAAAATTTCTCATATTTGTAGAGTTATGCAATTATTTTACAACCCCACAATAGAATCGGATTTACAGCTTGAAAAAGAAGAACACATTCATGCCACGAAAGTGCTAAGAAAAAAAGTTGGAGATACACTTTTTGTGATGGATGGAAAAGGAGGATTGTTTGAATGTATTTTGACTCAAATTGCTTCAAAAAAAAGTAAGCTTTCGATTGAAAAGCAACACAAATTTGACAAAACGAACAACCTTCACATAGCTATTGCGCCTACCAAAAACAATAACCGAATGGAATGGTTTTTAGAAAAAGCTACTGAAATTGGCATTGCAGAAATTACCCCGCTATTGTGCGCCAGATCAGAAAGAAAAGTATTAAAAAAAGACCGAATGGAAAAAATAATTTTGGCCGCAGCCAAACAGTCAAAATCATACCACATTCCTCGACTGAACGACATGATTCCGTTCTCAGATTTCGTTACCTCAAACAACTCCCACAGTCAATTTATTGCCCATTGCGAAGCAGGAACCGACAAAAAAACAATCCTGGACTATTCCATTGACAAGACGAAAACTACACTCGTTTTGATTGGTCCAGAAGGAGATTTTACTTCAGAGGAAATTGCCCTTGCCCAAAAGAACGAATTTTTGGAGCTTTCGCTCGGTGAATCGCGATTAAGAACAGAAACTGCGGCTATTGTAGCAACAACACATTATAATATTACCTCATGAAAAACACTGATTTAGCAAAACTAAACGCTTCCTCGACCAACACGTTAATGGAAACTTTGGGAATAGAATACACCGAAGTAGGAGACGACTACATTTGTGGCACAATGCCCGTAGATGCAAGAACTCACCAACCCATGGGAATCATGCATGGCGGAGCTTCTGCCGCACTTATCGAAACTTTAGGCAGTATCGGTTCTCATTTATTAATAGAGAGCGAAACGGAATTTTCTTCTGGTTTGGATTTAAATATAAATCACATTAGAGGGGTGCGCTCTGGAATTGTTTTCGGCAAAGCCCAAATTGTTCACAAAGGAAAAACAACTCACGTGTGGCAAGTAGACATCAAAAATCAGGAGGAAAAACTAGTTTCTACTGGAAGATTGACTGTTTTTATCGGCAAAAAGTAACTAGTACAAAGCTTCTTTAATTAATTCCACTCTAATCTCATTGTGGGAAGCATCTAAAACGGCTTTTCCATTTTTAACCAAAATAATCTGCGGAGAAGCATGAAATACATTCAACTTTTCTGCAATTGCATTGGAAACATCTCTGTGAGAAATCAAATCTAAATAAAAAGGCATCACTTTTTCCTGTGGTAAATCCCACCCACTTTCTGTACGATAAAGTGCCATCGAACTAATGGAACAACGGATACTATGCTTGAACAATAAAACCGGTATCTCAAATGACTTTTCGATTGCCATTTCTAACTCAGAAATAGTTTCCAGTTTATTCCAATTAATACCTGATTTGTTTTCGCTTTTACTTTTGCTAAATAATCCCATCTCTCCTCTTATTTGAATCTTGAATAAATTGGTAAATGATCGGAATAGCCTCCGTAATAATTCGGCCCACCGTAACTTCTACTTGGCTTCTTGTCTCCGTATTTCTTATCGGTGTACATCATCCATTCCTCCTGAAGAACCAAACACTTATCATAAGCTACTTGAACTCCCGAAGTTGGCTTATACAATCCTTCACTTACTATCATTTGATCCAGCATTCCCCAATCTCCTCGGTAGTTATAAGTCCCTTTCTCTTCTTTTTCCAATTTGTACGCCATGTTAAACAATTGTCCATTCTGGAAATCTGGAATTCCTTTTGCATTCAAGGTCACGTACACACTTTTGTTGGTAGGGTGATCATTAAAATCTCCCATAATCACAATTTTGGCCATCGGGTTCTTTGCCTGAATTTTATCTATTTCTTTTCTCAGTACACTCGCTGCTCGCACTCTTTTGTGCTCTGTTTCCTTTTCTCCACCTCTTCTGGAAGACCAGTGATTCAGAAATATATGCAATTCGTCTTCGCTATTTAGTTCTCCCTGAACGTATAAAATATCCCTGGTGGCAAAATCAGGATCCGAATCCAAGGTAACTTCCAAATTTTTTGAACTGATTACCTTCATGTAATCCTTTTGATAAATTAACCCCACATCTATTCCTCTTCTATCCGGACTTTCGTGGTGAACAATTCCGTAGTTTCCTTTTTGTAATCTCTCTTGTGAAATTAGGTCTTGCAACACTAATTTATTTTCTATCTCCGCTAGCCCTAAAAACATTGGTAAGTTAGTATCCATTGCATAAATCACCTTTGATAAATTTTCAAGTTTTTCTGTATATTTTTCTGTATTCCATTTCTTTTCAGAATTTGGTAAAAACTGCTCGTCAATTGTATATTGATCGTCAATCGTATCGAATAAATTTTCAACATTATAAAAACCAAAAGTTTTCCCTTTTGCCGATTTCAATTGTTTCTTATCCTTTGGGTTTGAAGAAGAATAAACCTCCTCATTGTTCGACAAATCATCCATATTCTTTGAAGTTTTTTCACCCAAGCTACAAGCCAATAGCAAAGAAGCTGTGCACAGAAGGAGTATTAATTTCATGTTCAATTAGTTTTGTTGCAAGGACAATGTAGGGATTGCCACTCGCAGGTTATTCATTTTTCAAAATTAAGAAAGAAAGCAACACAAACTGCGTTTTGATCACTTTTAGTTTCATTATTTCATTTCGGTAGCTACTCTTGTCAATGAATTTAGCTTCTTGGGTTATTTTTGAGCAATGTTTTCTCAATTTATTTATCTTTACCGCGTATGAATATACCCTCAAAAATAGTTGAACAAGCCGTTGAAGAATTTTCAACACTTCCCGGTATCGGAAAAAGAAGCTCATTGAGATTTGTATTGCATCTACTCAAGCAAGATCCGGAGGACCTAGAAGGCTTGGCTTCAGCCATCATGAAATTAAAAAACGACATCAAGTACTGCACGCAATGTCAAAATATTGCGGATTCGGACATGTGTGAAATCTGTGCAAACCCTAACCGAGACCACTCGTTAATTTGCGTAGTAGAAGACGTGAGAGATGTGATGGCGATAGAAAACACCTTGCAATTCAAAGGAGTTTATCACGTGCTAGGAGGCCTCATTTCCCCCATGGACGGAATTGGCCCCAATGATTTAAAAATTGAGGAGTTGGTAACGAAAGTAAGTCAAAATAAGACGACTGAAGTTATTTTTGCGCTGAGCACAACGATGGAAGGCGACACCACCAATTTTTATATTTATAAAAAAATAGAATCCCTAGGAATCAAAACCTCTATTTTGTCGAGAGGAGTTTCGGTGGGAGACGAACTTGCTTATGCCGATGAATTGACCTTGGGAAATTCCATCCTAAACAGAACACCCTTTGAAATGAGTTTCCAAAGGTAAACGAAGATTCAAAAGACAAGGGTGGTTCCCAAAAATTCTTAAAAAGATTCCTAACAAGAAAAACCAAAGAATTATAATCGTTAAAAACAAATTGGAAAGCGATATGCTTGTTATAACCAGTTTGAATATTCATTTTTTGTCTAATCTTTTTTAAAAATCGTGAAACAAAATTATTTTTAACCTATCTTCATGAAAATTAAAAACATATAATCATGAAAAAAATCATTTTAAACCTTTCATTCTTCCTAGTAGCGGGAAGCTTAATTCTTTCATCTTGTAAAAAAGAAGACGAAGAAGACGATGTCATGACTCCTATTGCGAATTCTGGAGATGATATTATTGAGGTAGCACTTGCTCAGGGATTCGATAGTTTGGCTGTAGCCTTAACCGAAGCGAATTTAGTTTCAACTTTCCAAGGAGACGCGAGCGGACCATTCACCGTTTTTGCACCAACGAACACGGCATTCGAAAATTTAATAAACTCGAACCCAATGTGGAACAGAATTAGCGACATTAACAATGCTCTTCTTACAGAGGTGTTGAAATTTCACGTATTAGATGGAAAAGTTACTTCGAGCCAAATTGTGGATGGGGACTTTGTAAACACCTTATCAGGTTTCACATTCAAAATCAATACTTCAGGTTCTGTAACGATTGATGTGAACGCAACAACTAGCACGGGTATCCCAGTTTCTGCAGTTGACGTGGACGCTACAAATGGAGTGATCCATGTAATTGATCAAGTTCTTGTGCCAGACTTGCCTTCAACAGCACCAACTCAGTCAATTGCTCAGTTAGCAGTAGCAGCAGGATTAGACAGTTTGGTTGTGGCTCTTTCCGAAGCAAATTTAGTGTCCACATTTGATGGTTCAAATGGAAACTTTTACACGGTTTTTGCGCCAACCAACATGGCTTTTGTAAATTTATTGGGAACAAATGCTGCTTGGAACAGAATCAGTGACATTGATAACGCGACACTTACAGCGGTATTGACTTTCCATGTTGCTAATGGAACTATACAAGCAGGTCAGCTTACTGATGGACAAAACATCAACACGCTACAAACAACTGGATTAACATTCAATGCCATGGGAACTACACTTACTGGTGGTTCATCAACGGCCGTTGGAATTTCGGGAACAGATAATTTCGCAACAAATGGAGTTGCCCACATTATTGATGAGGTTTTGATTCCTTAATCTCGTTATTGTATTAACTCAAAAAAGCCAAAAGAACATTTCTTTTGGCTTTTTTGTTTTAAACCCTTCTCTTTTTTATCCTTTTCTAAACACAATTTCATTCTCAAAACTATCTATCACAATCGGATGTTCTGAGTCTATATTCCCAGAAAGAATTTCTTTCGACAACTCGTTCATTACTTTCTTTTGGATGACTCGCTTTATTGGTCTTGCTCCAAACTGTGGGTCGTAACCCAATTGAGCTAGCCATTCTGTAGCTTCTGGCGTGGCAGAAATAGTGAATCCATTCTTCCTCAATCGTTTTGCCAAAAGTTCAAGCTGAATCCGTGTAATCTCCGTAACATCGGCTCTTGTAAGCGGTTGAAACATAATCGTCTCGTCTATTCTATTCAAGAACTCTGGACGAACAGACTTTTTCAATAAATCAAATACCTCCAACTTTGTTTTTCTTTCCACTTCCGGTTTATTAGCCTCTTCCATGTTCTCAAAATTATCTTGAATGATGTGAGAACCTATGTTAGAAGTCATAATAATAATGGTGTTTTTGAAATCAACTAAACGTCCTTTGTTGTCCGTTAATCGTCCGTCATCCAATACTTGCAATAAAATATTAAACACATCTGGATGCGCTTTTTCTATTTCATCTAGTAAAATAACCGAATATGGTTTTCTTCTCACCGCTTCGGTCAACTGCCCTCCTTCTTCGTATCCCACATATCCCGGAGGTGCGCCCACCAATCTAGAAACCGCATGTTTCTCTTGGTATTCACTCATGTCTATTCGGGTCATTGAATTTTCGTCATTGAACAAATATTCACTTAATGTTTTGGCCAACTCTGTTTTTCCTACGCCAGTGGTTCCCAAAAAGATAAACGAACCAATTGGTTTTTTCTCGTCCTGAACTCCAGCCCTACTTCTTCTTATCGCATTGGAAACTGCCTCTACCGCATCTCTTTGTCCTACTACTCTATTTTCCAGCACAGATTCAAGCAAGAGCAATTTTTCTCGTTCGCTCGCCATCATTTTGTTTACCGGAATCCCCGTCCATTTACTTACCACATCGGCAATATCCTCTACATCGACTTCCTCCTTTATCACTTTACTATCGATTGCGGCAAGCTTCTCTTTTCCCTCCTCCATTTCTTTCTGGAGCTGAGTAATTCGTCCATATCGAATTTCCGCTACTTTCTCAAAATCTCCTTCTCTTTCTGCTCTTTCTGCCTCAAACTTCAAGTTTTCAATCTCTTCCTTTGCACTTTGTATCTTTTCTATCGCCTCTTTTTCGCTTTGCCATTGCATTCTCAATTCTTGCGACTTTTCTTTCAAGTTGGCAATTTCTTCGCTTAATTGATCCAATTTCTTCTTGTCGTTCTCCCTTTTTATAGCTTCGCGCTCAATCTCAAGTTGCATTATTTTTCTATCCACTTCATCTAGCTCCTCTGGTTTAGAATTTATTTCCATCCTCAGTTTTGATGACGCCTCATCCATTAAATCAATAGCCTTATCAGGTAAAAATCGATCAGAAATATATCGCTGAGAAAGTTCCACACATGCAATAATTGCGGAGTCCTTTATCATGACCTTGTGGTGATTCTCGTACTTCTCCTTTATCCCTCTCAAAATTGAAATTGCATCTTCTGTAGTCGGCTCATCCACTAAAACCTTTTGGAATCTTCTTTCTAAAGCTTTGTCCTTTTCGAAATACTTTTGATATTCATCGAGCGTTGTGGCTCCTATCGATCGCAATTCTCCTCTTGCTAAGGCAGGTTTCAAAATATTGGCTGCATCCATTGCACCTTGTCCACCTCCCGCACCTACTAAGGTGTGTATTTCATCAATGAACAAAATTATTTCTCCTTCGCTTTTGGTCACTTCCTTTACCACGGCTTTTAGTCGTTCTTCAAATTCACCTTTGAATTTGGCCCCAGCAATTAATGCTCCCATGTCCAAAGAGAATATTTTTTTAGATTGTAAATTCTCTGGCACATCATTGCTAATAATTCGGTGGGCAATTCCCTCAGCAATGGCTGTTTTACCCACTCCCGGTTCTCCAATCAAAATAGGATTATTCTTAGTTCTTCTGGATAAAATCTGTAGCACTCTTCTAATTTCTTCATCTCTTCCTATGACAGGATCTAGCTTTCCGCTTTTTGCCATTTCATTGAGATTATTGGCATACTTCTCTAACGATTGGTAAGTATCCTCCTGCGATTGAGAGGTCACATTCTCTCCATTTCTTAATTCCGCACTGTATTTTTTCAATTGCTTGGTTGTCAAGTTGTACTTTTTCAATAAATCAGCTACTCGATCTCTACCTTCGCTCAAGGCAAACAACAAATGATCTAACGCTACAAATTCGTCTCCCATTTTAGTCGCATATTGTTGCGCGCTGGAAATGGTTTTTGCCGCTGAAGAAGAAAGCTGAATGGCCCCACCCGATACTTTGGGGTAGGTGGCAAGGATTACCTTTAATTCTCGCTCAATAGTTTTGACGTCAATCTTTTCAGCTTTCATCATATAGGGCAAAATAGCCGTGTCGATTTTTAGCAAACTTTGTAACACATGTCCATTTTCAATCAACTGATTTCCCATACTTTCAGCAACGTTATGTGCATCTTGAATGGCTTCTTGTGTCTTTAAAGTAAATTTTTCGGGTTTCATAATGTCTATAAAAAAATGTTGATTACTTTTTGCTTCAACTCCAAAAACAAGTCCAGATGAATTTTACACTCCAATCCTGCAATTTTGACTTGAAAGTTTAAAAAAAAGAGACATTTTGGCGTATTTATTTTTTATTCAATATTAACAGAAATTTTATGAAAGCCCTTTTCACCACTTTTTTTCTACTAGTCTGCCTCTTTAGCTTAGGTCAACTTCAGGTTGATCCGGCATATTCCGTCAATCAATTAGTTTTGCAAAAATTGCTTGGGTCAGGGGTAACAGTATCTAACATTGTTTATCGAGGAGACAGTCTTCAAAGAGGTTTTTTTGACGGCTCGAATAGTAATATAGGTATAGACAGCGGAGTTATTCTTATGTCTGGAATCATCTCCGAGGCCATCGGGCCAAATAACTCTGATGGATCTAATGCAGCAGCAATAGTCAATAATTTTAAAGACCTTGATTTAGAGAAAATGGTGAATGCAGGAAAATCACCGAGTAGTTATGATAGCTCCTATGACGTAGCAAGTTTAGAGTTTGATTTTATCTCTACCAGCGATTCCATCGCCTTTAATTTTGTTTTCGCCTCAGAAGAATATTTAGAATTTGTTAACGCTAATGTAAATGATGCCTTCGGTTTTTTCTTGAGTGGACCTGGGATATCTGGTCCTTTTTCTAACAACGCTATTAATCTTGCCAAAGTTCCTGGAACAAATACTTTTATCAGTATTGACAGTGTAAACAATGTGGTAAATTCGAGCTTTTTCATTAACAACGGGACTGGTACATCCATGCCGCAACTTACAGACACGACTGTCGTACAATTCGATGGTTTTACCACCAAAATAGGTATCCAACAAGCCATCCAATGTAACCAAACTTACCACATCAAACTGGTGGTAGCAGACATTGGCGATAAATTATACAACTCAGCTGTATTTTTGGAAGGCAAAACCTTTCAATCTACCTTTACCAAACCCACCATTTCAATTATCGATGACAAAGATACAATTTGCTTAGGAGATTCCATTTTCATCAACATAAATACAGCCTCCGTCCGAATTAAAAGTTTTAGTCCTAGCACGCTACCAATTGCTCCCGGTATTTACAAACTTACTCCAACAAATTACCACACAACCTATACTTTAATTTTTGAGGACACAACTGCCTGCGGAGTAATTTATGAGGATACGAATACCCTAGATGTCATAGTAAGACCTCCTTTGCAAGTAGATTTTTCCTCAGACTCTGTTTGTATAGGAGATTCTTCCTCCATAGTGAATCTTACCAGTGGGTTTGCACGATCCTCTCTTTGGGATTTTGGCAATGGTTCGTTCAACAATATACCTTCCTCCCATTTCAAACATTTGTTTACAAATTCGGGGAATCACTTGGTGAAATTAAAGACCATAACATCTCACTTTTGTCAAGATTCGATTCAAAAAACAATTTATGTCAAACCGAGGTCTATTCCTGATTTCAACATTCACAATATTTGCCAATTCGATTCGCTTTTTCCTAATAACATTTCTACTTTCTCCTCTGGGAGCGTCTCCATCTTAACGTGGAACTGGAATTTTGGAGATGGAAATACGAGTAACCTATTCAACCCATCCAATCAATACCTTTTACCCGGTCAATTTTTAGTTTCATTAACTTCCACTACGCCAGAGGGATGTTCTGACACGGTTACAAAAAACATTATTGTGAATCCCAAACCTTCTGCTCATTTCTCAGCTGACACGGTGTGTTTTGAACACATTACTACATTTATGGATTTTTCCACAGGCAATATTATCAAGTATGAATGGACTCCAAAGGACATTCCATCCATTGGGAATCCTACCTACATTTTTGATAGTTCTGGAATTATTCCGGTTACTCTAAAAGTTACCTCAGATTCTGGCTGTATTGACTCGACAAGTGTACATATCTTAGTACATGATGTACCTAAAGCAAATTTTAGTTATTCTCCAGATAACATCTATATATTTGATACTGATGTATGTTTTCAAAACCAATCAAAAGGTGCTACAACCTATCGATGGAATTTTGGTTTTCAGGGAGTCAACAACACTTCCAATGCCATTCACCCTTGTCCTGTCACATTTCCAGACCACACACCAAGCATTTATCAAACTAAACTATATGCAATCAATGACCATGGTTGTATCGATTCTATTTCTCAAGACATTGAAATTATAGCAAGTTACATTTTATATCTTCCCAATGCTTTTACTCCGAATAACGACAAACTGAATGACACATACTTGCCAGTTACGGAAGGAATTTCTGATTATCACATTCAAATTTTCAATCGCTGGGGTGAGATAATTTTTGAGTCAGAGGATCGGACACAGGGTTGGGACGGAACATACAAGGGAGAGCAGGTTAAATCAGGTGTTTATGTCTATAAAATTTCTATACTAGATTTCCTAGGAAACCCAGTTATTAAAACAGGGCATATTTCTCTCATTCGATAATTATAAGGGTGTTTTTATTTCATATTCTTAGGTGATTGTTGATATTAGATGGTATATTTGAATATCACTATAAAAAACTAGACCTATCAGACTTTCTATACTTTCCCTAAGCTTTTCAGCAGTTTTATCCTGTGGAACTACTCTTAAATCATTGGAAGAAACAAGATTACCATTAGATAATAAAACGGCTATTTCTCTGTCAAATTCAGAAGTTATTGCTGGATTGAAAGAAGCACTTAACCTGGCCATTTCTCATTCCACTTCTTTAGCCTCAAAAGCAGATGGATTCAATGGGAATAGCCTTATCAGATTGCCTTTTCCTCAAGATGCAATACGCGTAAAAGAGTTTTTGGACGACAAAGGTCTATTGCAAAATCAAATAGCCACTTTTGAAACCACTTTGAATAGAGCCGCTGAAGATGCAACTAAAACTGCTGCGCCTATTTTCTTAGACGCGATAAAGAACATGAGTATCCAAGATGGATTTGCTATATTGAAAGGAGGTGAAGGAGCAGCGACAAATTTTTTAAAGCAAAAAACTACTTCTCAGTTAATTGCAGCTTTTTTACCTATTGCCAAAGCTTCTGTGGATAAAGTGGAGCTAACCAAACAATGGAATCCACTTGCAAATTTGTACAATAAGTCCACCAGGTTCTCTAAGCAAGAAAAGGTTACTGCCGACTTGGATCAATATGTGACAAACAAAGCTATCGAAGGTCTCTTTACCCTAATGGCTATCGAAGAAAATAAAATACGAAAGAATCCTGAATCAAGAGTAACGGATGTTTTGAAAAAAGTATTTAGTTCGTTGGATAACTAAATATTAAATTTTAGATGTTAGATGTTAGATGTTAGATGTTAGATGTTAGAAAGTAAAACAAAATCCTTCTGCAGATTCGCAAATGAAGAAAATAATTCTTCACAAAACAACCCACAATGAAGGCAAGGCTAAATGAATCGGAAAGACCTCTAGAGGAGTCCGAATTGGTGATAAACGAGGATGGGAGTATTTTTCATTTACACATTCTTCCTCATCAGCTAGCCGACACCGTGCTTCTGGTTGGTGACCAGGGTCGTGTGGAGCAAATATCAAAGTATTTCGACTCAATAGAACACCAAACCGCGAACAGAGAATTTGTAGCTCATACGGGCTATTACAAAGGAAAAAGATTGACGGCTCTCTCCACGGGAATTGGCGCAGACAACATTGACATTGTATTAAATGAACTAGATGCTCTTGTGAATATTGACTTGGAAACACGATGCATCAAGAAAGAACTCACGTCTCTCAACCTGATTAGAATCGGAACTTGTGGCGCCCTTCAACCCGATATTCCGGTCGATTCTTTCCTAGTGTCCGAGTTTGGACTTGGGTTTGATGGAATTGCCGGATTTTACAGCCACCTCTCCACAGAAGAAGAATTAGATTTCGAAAAAGCATTTTTCTCACAAGTAAATTGGAGCGTATCTACAGTAAAACCTTATATCTCGAAAGGAAATAAAGAATTGATAAACCTACTAAAACCAGAAGCTAACACTGGAATTACTGTTACCGGAAATGGTTTTTATGGGCCGCAAGGAAGAGTTCTGCGTGTAAAAACCCAACAAGAAAACCTAAACGAACAATTAGCACAGTTTGAATTCAACGGAATAAAACTGATGAATTTTGAGATGGAAACTTCTGCTTTGTATGCCCTAGGTGGAATGATGGGACACAAAACAGCCACTATTTGTGCAGTAATTGCCAATCGACACCAAAAGCAGTACAGTAAAGACTATAAAAAGACAGTGGATAAGATGATTTTGTATGTTTTGGAGAGACTGTTAAGCTAAAAAAATTATTTATAATAATTTTTTGTAAATCCTTTTACTTCTTTCTTTCCTGATAGAGATTGTATGATTCCACTCCATGTTCCTAACCCATAGGCATAAACCTGAATTAGAAGAGTAACCATTGACAACAAAGAAGTTTTTAGGATTCTGTATTGCCCAAAAGACTGTATAAAAGCTATGGAAAGAACTCCCAATAATCCTAAAACTAACAGAATAAGCAATGGCTTCAAACTACTAAAAAAGAGCACTAGAAGTGGTATCAAAATGGTAAAAAGAACAATACTTGCAGGAAGAAAATGAACAGGTTTCAACATTCCTTCATGCATTTTCCCTAAATTTATTCTAGCTACTCCCCAATTAAATATTTGTTTGTAAAACCTCTTTAAGCTTGTTCTTCTTTTGTGAAATACAACGGCATCTGGAATTAGCCCAACTTTATAGCCAGCTTTATATATTCTTGCCGAAAAATCCATGTCTTGCCCATGACGAAGTGTATTCATCCCACCAATATTTTCAAAAACTTCTTTCTTTATACCCATACTGTATGACCTTGGATAGAATTTTTTTGAAATACTTTTTTTTCCACCTCTAGTCCCTCCAGTTCCAATAAAAGATGTCATGGCATAGTTTATCGCTTTTAACAAAGGAGAAAAACTTGGATGACAATCATCGGGCCCACCAAATGCATCAAAATTATTTTCTTCAAGCGAAAAGTCTATCTTTTCCAGGTAATCAGAAGGATAAAGAATATCTGAATCATTAAAGATAAAATATTGGCTTTGTGAATTTCTCATCCCATTATTCCTGGCTTCACCCGGACCTTTATTTTTTTGGATTATATATCGTATGTTCAATCCTGTTGCAGAATTATAATTATCTATATAGGAGGAAAATCCATCGCTGGAACCATCATCTACAAATAATATTTCAAATTTCTCTCTATCAAAATCTAATTTTTCTGCAGATACTAGGAGCTCTTTCACTTCATCTAAACGATTAAAAACAGGTATTATGAGGGTATATTTCAAACTATAATTTTTGCTCTAGTTGGACAAATATAACGAAAGTATGCTTATTCAAATGAGGTTTGTCAATTTTTAAACCATTATCATTTTATACAGAGTACTTTGAATAAAACCTTGCAACATTTTTAGTAATTTCTTTATTGTATTGGGAGAAATAAAAAAAACGATTAGTTTTACTCAAGTAAAACTACAAGCACATGAAATATCTAAAAAAGTTTTGGCCCATTCTCGTTATGATCGTCCTTTCTGCAATTTACTTCAAACCTGAGTTTGATGGAAAGGTGATTTTAGGTTCAGATAGTTCACAGGGATTAGCAAAGGATAGAGCTAGACAAGTTTACACGGAAAAAACAGGAGATAATTACCTATGGAATCCCGGGATTTTCAGTGGAATGGATGTTTTACATGGGGCAACTACCAACAGTAATATTTATCAATACTTTATGAAGGTGAAACATTCTCTCTCCTCAAGAGGGTTTGGAATATTTTTAATCTGTCTTTTGATCTCTTACATTTTAGCTCAAATTATGGGACTAACAAAACTTTTGAGTTTGATCATGGCGTTTGCGATTACTTTTTCTTTGAATAATATCGTGCTTTACAAAGTAGGTCATTTTTCAAAAATAGACACACTCATTTACAGCCCTTTAATCCTGGCAGGTATATATGTATTGTTTGAAAAAAGCAAATATCTTCTTGGCGCGTTTTTATTAACCATTGGCATCGGTTTAAGTATCTATACCAGACATCCTCAAATGAATTATTATTTGGTGTTATTGATATTTCCATACTTAATTATTAAGTCTATCACTTTTATAAAAGAAAAGCAATTCGTCAAACTTGGCAAGATTGTACTAGCCGGCATAGTTGCCCTAACCCTAGGGCTTGGAAGTAACATTGACCGAGTCTGGAATTTGAAAGTACACTCTGAAGCCTCGATGAGAGGAAATAAAATACTCGCTACTAATGAATCAAACGTTGCGGATACTGACAAACCAATTACTGGCTTAGACTGGGAATACGCCATGGCTTGGAGCAACAACACCACAGACCTTGTCTCTACCATTATTCCAGGGTTCAGTGGAGGATCCAGTAGCGAGATAATTACTCCTGACCATCCTTTGGCAAAAAAATACGGAATGAAAGCTGCTCCTCTGTACTGGGGTGGACTTCCTTTTACCGAATCCCCTATGTACCTCGGAGTCATTTTGGTATTTTTAATGATACTTACTTTATCTAACACAAAGAGTATTTGGGTTTGGGGACTATTCATTGGGGTTCTATTTACCGTGCTCATCTCACTTGGAAAAAACTTAGAAGTGCTTCAAAGAATTTTATTTGATTACTTTCCTTTGTACAATAAATTCAGAGCGCCATCCTCTATTCTGAACGTAACTGGCTACATCATTCCAGTTTTAGGAAGTTTTATTTTACATGCCATTTACAAAAAGACAGAATCTGGAATGACCACCAAAAAACTTTGGATTGTCAGTGGTAGCTTCATGGCTTTCATCCTCGTTTGTATGACTATTCTACCTGACTTAACGGGGTTATCCAATCCAGCAGATGATCGCTACGTACAGCAAGGCCTTCAACTTTTCGATTTACTTGATGCCAGAAAAGAATACATCAATAGTGATTCGCTCAGAGCGTTATTATTGATCGGGTTGACTACAATAGCTATTCACTTTTATTTAAAAAATAAAATAAAATACAATGTCATGCTACTGGGTATATTTGGTCTCATAGCCTTTGACATGCTCACTGTGAATGCCAGGTATTATAGATTTGATGATTACAAGTCTAAAGTTCAAGCCTACAAAGTTCCAGCATTAAGACCTGCGGATAGACAAATTTTATCAATTGAAAAAAACAGAGAAGATTATAGACTGCTCGACCTTTCAATAAATACTTTCAATAATACGGCAAGTTCTTATTATCACAATACTATTGGCGGATATAGCCCAGTAAAATACCAAAGGTATCAGGACATAATCGACCGACATATTTCAAAAGGCAATTTGAATGTTTTGAATATGTTGAATACCAAATATATCATAAATCAACAGGGGCAATTGCAAGGAAATAGTCAAGCAAATGGTACAGCTTGGTTTGTAAAGAATGTGGAATTTGCATCGACACCTAATCAGGAAATAGCCCTTTTGGACTCTATAAATACTGCCAATACTGCAATAATAAATGAGGTAGAATTTGGCAACCAACTATCCGAATTGAACATACAAAATTCTGAGAGTGGAAAAATTGAGCTGGTAAATTACACTCCGGATGAAATTAATTACATTTCTAGCTCTAGCTCGGATCAACTAGCCGTTTTCTCAGAGATATGGATGGATGGTAAACAATGGAGGTTGTATATAGATGGAAATGAAAGTAACTTGATCAGGGCAAACTATCTATTGCGATCGGCAGTCATTCCAAAAGGAGACCGAAGCATTCAATTGAAATTTGAGCCAAAATCATTTTATAAGGGAGGAACATACACCCTTATATTTGGTCTAGTCGTTCTACTTTTTACAGGTTTTATTGGATATCAGTATTACAAAGAAAAACAAGGTCTCATTAACAAATAAAAAAGTTTGTGAAAAATAAAGTTTTGGTAATAGCTTATTATTGGCCACCAAGCGGTGGCAGTGGAGTACAAAGATGGGTTAAGTTTGTGAAATATTTACCCCAATTTAATATTGTCCCTCATGTATATACACCCTTAAATCCAGACTTTCCGATTAAAGACAAAACTCTTGAGGAAGAAATTCCAAGTGAAGCTGTTGTAATTAAGAGAAAAATAATTGAACCTTATTCTTTTTATAGATTCTTTGCTGGACAAAAAAACAGTAAAAATGCAAACTTTGGAATGAGTAAATCCAAAAGTAATAGTCTAAAAAACAAATTGGCTATATGGGTAAGGGGAAACCTTTTAATCCCCGACCCAAGAAAATTTTGGATTAAACCCTCTTATAGGTTCCTAAAGAAATATATTAAAATAAATAATATCTCCACTATTATTACCACAGGACCTCCACACAGTATGCACCTAATCGGAAGAAAATTAAAAAGAAAGATGGGTAAAGAAATAAAGTGGATAGCAGATTTTCGTGATCCATGGACACAAGTTTATTACAAAGATGATTTAAAACAAAGCAATTGGGCCAAGAACAAGCTGTTCCAAATGGAAAGAACTGTTATTCAGGAATGTGATGAATTCATTACAGTAAGTGATCATATTTGTGCAGAGTTTAATAAAATGCACAACACCAACAAAGGTACGGTCATATATAACGGATTTGATGAAAGAGATTTTAATTTTGACGTAACACCTGATACTGAAAATTTTGTAATTTCTCATGTTGGAAAACTACCTCACTTTAGTAATCCCGAAAATTTTTGGAGTGCATTAAAATCTGTTTTAACAACAAATATAGAAATTCAAAATCGCTTACTAATAAGATTTGTAGGGACTGTAGATAAGGAAGTTAGAGATAGTATTGAGCAAAATGGACTCACAAAATATTGTGAATTTGTAGGTGTTGTGAACCATGAAAAGGCCATTATGTATATGAAAAAAGCCAATCTATTAATACTACCTGTTCCAAATGTGGAAAACTCCAAAGGAATCTTAACAGGCAAGCTGTTTGAATATTTAGCCTCTCAGACTCAAATCCTGTCATTTTCAGATCCCGATGGAAACCTAAACAAGATATTAGAAGATGCTAATGCAGGAAAAAACTACTCCTATTCTGCAAGTACAGAAATTGAACTATTTTTAAAAACCTACCTAATCGAAGAATCAGAGGACAATACAAGAATACTTAACGAAAAAGTACAACAATTTGAAAGAAAGGAGCTAACAAAAAGATTGGCTCAACTATTGTGATAAAAACTTTACAAATATTTAAATCTATTATAAAATTTATCGGGTAGATTAATACGTTTACGCAACCGCGATAAGAAATTACTTTTGTACTTAAAGTGAGAAACTCTAGGCTTAGATAAGTAGTCTTCAAATCCTTCTTTGGTAAAATCTAAATATTTGACTCAATCTTTTAAATTAATCTATGAAAAAAATAGGACTATTTATTAATTCTACAATTACCGTAGCTGATTTTGAAAAAATTGCAAAACCATTTTTGGGTAATGAAGAAATTGAACTGTTTTATCACCTCCCTAATTGGACAATCAGAGTATGATACAGGAACACTTAACGAAAAAATAAAACAATTTGAAAGAAAGAGCTAACGAAAAGGTTAGCTCAACTCTTGTGACAAAAACTTTATAAATATTTAAATCTATTATAAAATTTATCGGGTAGATTAGGTAGACACTTTATTTAATACTTACAAAAGATCTAAAATTGTTTTCTTTCTTGTGTAAAATACCAAATTTGAATGTCAAGCAAATAACAAATTGCTATAAAATTACCTTTAGGTAAAAAATCTACTTCGAATAAGATTACAACATTACTCGAAACATTTTCGATAATTATTAAAAATGACTTTAAAAAAAATTTGTAAATTTTTGATGCGGATATTGAAACTTTTAGTCTTAAATGTATTAATTCACAGAATCTTTGACACAAAGTTCAAAAATGAGATAGGACAAAATTTTCACGCATTTAATTGTTGATAATAATCCAAAAAAGAAAATCATTGACTGCTTAAATTGGATATTTCGGGATAAAACATATTTAATTGCAATATGGAAGACATTTTCAAGTTATTTATTTATTTGACTGAAATTTCAGAACAAAAACATGACCCCTTACAACTTTGTTAAAGTAAATCATAAGTTTTATCACTCAAAACATTTTAACCTAAGTGCAAATTAATTTCATTAAAAAGAATTTAAGTTCTGATACACCTCAATTAAATGAACCATGTCCTTGAAAAATTTGAAAATCCACACCAGCATTGTCAAATAACGATGAAATACAAAGAACATATATTAAGGGTAAAAATGAGAGTAAGATAAATAATGTACCTAATTGTTAAATTTTATCCCAAATATCACCATTAAACAAAAACAATTATAATAAAAACATTATCTTTACAAAACTAAAAGAGGATTTTCAACGTAATCAATAATCTAAATTAATGGAGTACAAAAAACCAAATATAATAGCAGAGATCGGATGTAACCATAAAGGAAAAATCTCTGTTGCAAAAGAGCTCTTAAAGTTAGCGAAAGAAAGCAATGCCGATGTTGCTAAGTTTCAAAAAAGAAACAACAAAGAATTACTAACTATTGAGCAATATGAGGCACCACACCCCAATCCAATAAATTCATATGGTGTAACTTACGGGGCTCATAGAGAATTTTTAGAGTTCAATTTAGAGCAGCACAAAGAACTCAAGTCTTACTGTGAAGAAATAGGATTAGAATACTCAACATCTGTTTGGGATTCTACTTCTGCAAGAGAAATAATTTCACTTAACCCTTCCTTAATTAAAGTGCCCTCCGCTTGTAATAATCATTTTGAAATGTTAACAATTTTAAGAGACGAATTTCAAGGGATGGTACACATATCCTTCGGAATGACAACTCACGTTGAAGAAGAGGAAATAATCGCTCTATTTGAAGAAACAGGACAAGCAAAGAGGCTAGTCATATATTCTTGTACCTCGGGGTACCCGGTACCTTTCAAAGATGTTTGTTTACTAGAGATAAACAGATTAAAAGATAAGTACGGAAACAAAGTAAATGCAATTGGTTTTTCAGGTCATCATCTTGGTATAGCTATAGACAATGCAGCCTACACCCTTGGAGCCGAATGGATAGAGCGCCACTTTACAAAAGACAGAACATGGAAAGGGACAGATCATTCTGCTTCACTAGAGCCAGCTGGTCTAAAAAAACTCTGTAGAGATTTACATGCAACCTGTGATTCCCTAACTTATAAAACCTCTGAGATACTAGGTATCGAAAAGGTGCAAAGAGATAAACTGAAATATAGATCCAAATAATTTTTAATGAGGACGATTGCATTTATTCCAGTTAGAGGAGGTAGCAAAACTATCCCATTAAAAAACATTAAACCTTTTTGCGGCAAACCTTTAATCTATTGGGCCATAAAGGCAACTGAAGAGGTCAAGCAAGTGGATGAAATTATTGTTGCTACGGATAGCTATGAGATAAAGTCTACTGTCGAAAAGTTTAGTTTCTCCAAGGTAATAGTTTACGATAGAAATCCAGAAAATGCTACAGATAAGTCCTCAACTGAGTCTGTAATGCTAGAATTTATAGAAAATAGCGAAACATCTAGAGATGATTGCTTCATCCTCATTCAAGCTACTTCTCCTTTACTAACTTCAAAAGATATTGAAAATGGGCTAAAAAAGTACCGAAAAACTAATTTTGACAGCATTGTTTCATGTGTTGAATTCAAACGTTTTTTTTGGAACAAAAGAGGCACTCCAATTAATTATGATTACACTGATAGGCCAAGAAGGCAAAATTTTAAAGGCTACCTAATGGAGAATGGAGCATTCTACATTAATACCGTTAGAAATATAGTTGAAAACAAAAACAGGTTAAGTGGCAATATAGGAGTTAGTATTATGCCTGAATACACAGCTTATGAAATTGACGAAGAGGAAGATTGGGTAATTGCAGAATCCCTGATGAAAAGATTCATTATAAATAAACCTAAACAAGATAGCAACCAAATCAAACTTTTTGTAAGCGATGTAGATGGTGTACTTACAGATAGTGGCATGTATTACTCAGAACAAGGAGATGAGCTTAAGAAATTCAATACTAAAGACGGCATGGCATTCCAGCTACTAAGAGAACAAGGAATTAAAACCGCCATAATAACCTCAGAGAATACAAGTATGGTTAAAAACAGATGCAAAAAACTGAAGATTGATTATTTATATCAAGGAAAAGCCCATAGAAGTAAATTAAAGGCAGTGAAAGAAATTTGTATAAAAGAAGGCATTACTATGAACGAGGTATCCTACATTGGAGATGACATTAATTGTATTGAATTGCTAAAAGAAGTTGGTTTTGCCGCATGTCCGATTGACGCTGTTACAAAAGTAAAAAACATAACTGGAATAACTATACTTACCAAAAAAGGAGGTCAGGGAGTTGTAAGAGAATATTTTGAGCTTCTATTCAAGCAATAAACAAATACTTTAGAGTTTTATGCGCGTCCTTATAACTTTTCTTGAGAAAAACGCCTCGGATGAAAAAAAATATGATAAAATAATTGATTACTCAAAAATAAATTACATTAATCCTGAAACTGAAACCCAGTGGAGAAATTTCATCAATACATTTTCACATAAAAAGGATTCGAATTTTTTTCAAATTTGTAAACTCGATGAGTTTGCAAACCTGTGGTTTTATAATAAATTTAGACTGTTTCACAGTCGAAGGAAAGCTTTTTTTGAATTATTAAAACTACAAAAGGACTTAAATAATGAAGATAGTTTTACAATTCAATCAGCCTTTTTACCTGCTGCTATTTTCGTAAATTCAATTAATATAACTGTTGACCAAACAATTCGGAAACATCCAAAAAAAAATTATTATACTCTTTTAAAGTTTTCACTTTTGGTTATATACCGGTATCTAATAAGTAAAAAATCAAAAAAAACGTCACCTTATTTTTTACATGGTTTCATTTCAAATGAAATTTTCATGCCATCTAGTATAGATATGAAAGATGTCGAACTAAACTCTGTTTGGGGTTACATTGGCGAAAAAAACAATGATAAAATTGATTTTATTGAAGACATTGCTTTCCCATCAATTTACCAAAATTTTCAATTGAAAAAGAGATTTTTCTCTAAAAAGTATCATAACACTTTTACTAATGAGTATATTTTCGGCAGATCATTTTTATCTTCTAAAACCAATAGGCTGGTGAAACAAATGGATAAAGAAATCCACAACAATTTAACAGGTCTTTTTAAAACAGAAAGTGACTTGGGTCAAAAGTTAATATTGTTGGAACTCATAAAACTTAGAAATTCAAATAAGCTCCACATAAGGAAGTACCTGGCGTATAAAAAATTTTTCTCAGAAAGAAATAGCATCAAAAACATTACCACTTATGGGGAAAATCTATCCCAAGGAAAAATAATTCTTGACGCTGCAAAACAGAACAATATTAGAACTATAGCTCTTCAACATGGGATGATTAGCTATAATAATATGGGGTACAATTACTCTCTCTTTGAAGCAAGTTTTTTACCCATGCCTCATGTAACTTGTGTATGGGGGAAACATTGGCAAGATGAATTAATTAAGGTAGGTAACTACCCACTTGAGAGAATCGTGATAACTGGACAACAAAGAACAGACATTATTCCTAAAACGGTGGCCAAGTATAAAAGAAAAACTAATTTAATTACCTTTTTTACTCAACCTCAACCTTATGAGGAAGAGAGGAGACTAGCCGCAGAATCATTTGTAATGTCAGCATCACAGCAAACTGATTTCCTATTCGTTTTTAAACTTCACCCTAAGGAGGAAGATGACATTTATTCTAGTTTAATTAAAAAATATAAGGTCGAAAATTGTAAAATAGAACACTTTAAAAACACCTATCAACTGTTAGCCGAAAGTTGCCTTATAATGACTTGCTATTCAACAGTAGGAATAGAAGCATTATATTTTAAAACCCCCTTGATTGTATTTGATTCTGCAGGAAAAGATTCAGCAAATTATATTAAAGAACAGGTTGGTCATTGGGTTAAAAATTCTTATGATTTAAACAAAATAATCAAGTTATTTGCTGAAAATGAACTTATGGATTTAAATATAGAAGAAAAGATATCTCAATTTGCCTTTAAGATTGATGGCAATGCTACCAACAGAATAATGAACTTCATAGTAAATCAGTAAGAAGAGTATTTTTTTATTGAAAATATCTAACTTCAAAACAGAGCAGAAAATTCTATTTGATTAATATTAATTATTTTTAAATAAGGATTTAATCCTCCAAATTCAGGACCATAAGCAATAGGTCATTCATATTAGCTAAACTCAAATTTTGCCTAGGTGATGAAATTAAATTATTCAAGGATTTATTCGAATTTAAAATATTCTTCAGCTTTAGCAAATCAGAAACGGCAAATGTGTATTCGTAAAAGGATGTTCTTATTAAAAAATCAAAGTTTTAACTCTCCAAATGTATATCGGTCAATTTCTATTATTAGCATGTTTTCCGGAGCAAGAAATAGAAATAAAAATTATTTATTCAATTTATAGTTTCGGATGATTCTTTTAATACCAATTACTTTTAAAAATTTCATTAGAAATGACTTTATTATCTTTAAGATCAAAGAAAATTTGAAAGTTATCGATACCCGTTTTTTTTCTATATTTAAAATATATTTTTTTAATGAGTCAAAATCATTATTTAACATTTTTTCTTTTTCATAATCTATAGAATCTAACTTAAAAATACTTCGGAGGTACTCGGTTCCGCTTTCTAGAACAAACCCATTTTGATTAAAAATATTTTCCAAAGAGGACAAAGTAAAATGATAGGTATGTGCATTTTGAAAGTAAATTCCAAAATCAGAATTGAAGGCTTTATGTACATTTTTCATTCCAGGCACTTCAATATATACAATCGTGTTTTGGTGACATATTTTTTTTATCTCCATTATCTCTTCATTTAAATCAAGTATATGTTCCATCACATGAGAATATATAATTACATCTGGTTTCTTCTCGATTTTTAAAGATTTAATGCCCCCAACCTTTAGGTTTAACCCATATTTTTCAGCTCCGTAATTTACGTACTTCGAACCTAAGTCACATCCATAAACAGTATGACCTAAATCTCTAAAATACTTTAAAATTCCTCCAGCTCCACAACCAATTTCAACAATATTCAATTTTTTCTTGCTTATTAATTTTGACTCATAAATGAATGAGTGAATTTTCTTTGCCCTGTAGAATTGACTATAAAAAAAATCATCTGTTGGAGTAGGTTTACCAACGTACAAATCTCTATATTCTTGGTCATAAAACTCATTGTAAGATTCCTGATTCATTCTTGGCGAGGTGTATACCAAACCACAATCTTTACAGATATTAGTTGAGTATGATAGCCCATATCTGTCTTTTTTACCGATAATTTCCTTATTTTCCGAATCACAAATTTGACAAGAAATTGATTCAAACTCATACGTTTTATTTTTTATTTTTTGTTCAATACGCTTTTTTGCGCTTTTTTGTATGCGATTAAGATTGATTATCGCTTTTGAGTCGTTCTTTAGTCTTGTTAGTATCATTTTTATTTAATTAAATTCAAATCCTTAATCTCTGCTCATAACATCCCCAGTGAACTTTTTCCATTATATTTGAAAAACATCTTACCCTAGCTCTTTAATTATAATATTGTTAGTAGTGCATAAACCTACTTTTTTTTTATTTCTAATTAGTAACATTTTTTTACTTTAAGGTGAGTCGTTTCTGAGGAGTGGACGGCTTTTTTAATCTATTGTTATGGCCCAACTTTCTCATTATGCATACATTGTCTAAAGTTTTTAAATATCTATTACTGGGATTCTGCCAGCTATGGCAAGGAAAATGCTTTTCAAACTCCTTCCCTTAGATCAAAAGCGTTAGGTCCTAATTCACCCCAAAAGCTGTATTACATGATTTAAAATGAATTCCTCCTACCAGCAAAATATTTTTGACACTCATTTATAATTCTTTTAGTTTTAACAAGGCGGGGCATGGTCAGCAATAGATTGAAATATCTGACATCCTCTATGGTTTTTTTTAATTTTTAAAGGAGTAAAACTTTAGTATATCTTTGTTCAAAACAACAAATAACTCCTTCACATATTGAGTTGTAAATTTAAGCTAAAAAAGCGGTTTTCACAATTTAGTTGTTTAATTTTGAAATTCTAGTTCAAACTTAATATATTACAGGGCTTAGCGCAAATTAAAAGAATCACCATGGGAGTAATCCAGAGACAAGGAATCAAAAATAGTTTGGTAAATTACAGTGGGATTTTAGTAGGTCTAATTTCAACCTTATACATCTATCCTTTGGATTTAGAAAGTAAGGGGCTAATAGACTTTTTACTCAGTTTAAGTGTCCTATTTCTTCCTTATGCTCAGCTTGGAGTATTTGCCGTGTATTATAAATACTTTCCTAGCTTTAGCAACCAAAAAGCCGCTTTTCAAACCTGGGTAGTTAAAAAACTACTGGTTCAGTTTTCCATCTTTGTTGTTATTTTCTTCGCGATAAAGACTCCATTAATTCAATTCTTACAAGCTTACGAAATCGATAAAACTGGAAACCTTAGTTTATACGCTTACCTTGTACCATTTGTAATTTTTTTGGTTTTGTCTCAGGGATTTTTGACAGTAATATCAATATCCAACAAGCGTATTGTTATACCGGACTTAATACAAAATATCATTCAAAAACTTTATTTCCCCCTAATCATTCTCTTAAAAGTAACCCTATCATTGAGTAATGGGGTTTTTATCTCCATGTTCTTTTTCTATTATTTCATGACTATACCTTTGTTACTTTGGTATAACTTAAAAAACAATTTTATTCAATTTAACCTTAAGACAAAACTTACCCTTGACAAAAATAAACGCAAAGAGATAAGAACCTTCAACATTTTTTCACTGTTGAATGAAATTTCATCTCAACTGAGTTTCAAACTTGATACTGTAATGGTCGGGTCCTTAATAGGTCTGGTTTCAACTGGGGTCTATGGCATTATGTTTTTCATGAGTAATGTTATGAGTTCGGCAACAAAATCGATATTAAAAATATCCAACCCCATTATTTCAGAAAAAATGTCGAATAACGACCTAAATGGAGTTTCCTCCATTTATAAAAAATCGTCTATTACCCTGTTTATATTTGGGCTTGTTGTTTTCTTTTGTATTTGGTTTTTGATGGATGATTTATTATCTCTCACTAAATACAGCGAACAACTAAAAGTGGGGAAATTTGTCTTTCTCTATTTAGGCATATCTCAACTCTTTGATATGCTTACAAGTGTCAACTCATACATAATCATCTATTCTAAATTTTACCGAGTCAACCTACTATTTGTCTCGGTTCTAGGTGCTTCCAATATCTTTTTAAACCTTACCCTAATCCCCATTTATGGAATAGAAGGTGCGGCAATTGCAAGTTTAATTGCTTTGGTTGGGTACAATTTGATGAAGCTAACGTTTATTTATATCAAATTTCGCATCCACCCATTTTCTTTGGACACAGTAAAAGTTTTGGGGATTGGAGCTATGAGTTTTCTGGTCCTTTATTTCCTTCCATCCGGTAAGTTTTTGGCTAATAATTACCTCAACCTCGGACTCAAAGGAATTGTAATTGGAGTTACGGTTCTTCTTACATTTGCACTACCTATCTACTTCCTCAAAATTTCGAAAGAAATAAATGGCTTAGCGAACAAGCTACTGGCTAAAATAACCGGACGCAAATAGCGTTTGAGGTAGAACACATTCTATACCCATGAATCAAGAAAAACTGCACTACTTTTTTCAAAATTTTGATTTGGCTCATTCTTGCCAAACCAAGTGGGAGAATTATGACATTGGCTATTCCGAAAGCTGTGCGATTCAGATTGCTACTCACGATTTTTTGAATCCACACACTCATATAGGCAACATTGTGAAAGGTTTGTGGAAAGAGAAAGAAATTCCCTTCGTGCTGAACTCAAACCATGTTCGGAGAATAATTGAGAAAAAAGAAAATGGCAAAATCATCATAAACTTTGATATTGTGGGAGCCGGATGGTACCTGATGAGCGGAGAACAAGAGAGACAGGATAGCACAAGAGATAAGTACGGACGATTTACCCACGAGCAAAGCATACAGCACAAACTAAAGATAACCACCTTGCCAGTAGTGAACTACTATTTTGATATCCTAAGAGAGGCAATGGAATGGAGCAAAGGAAAAAAAATTGAATCAAAACGGGTTTTTACGGGAACCATAACCCACGACATTGACGAGGTGCTAAGCGGATGGAAACATCGAATCCGAATTTCTTTAGAAAAAAAACAGTATTCAAAGGCTGTTTTAGATGGTTTGTCTCACTTTATCAAACCATTTTTTCCATGGAAAAACCTGAGAGAATTGGCAGAATTTAATGCTGGTAAGCGAGTGAATTCTACTTTCTTTTTTCTTGCCAAGAACAACCAAGTTGACTCCATAAAAAACGCGGACTATTCCCTTTCTCACCCTTACGTAAAACAAGAATTAGATTTCCTGAAGAAAAGCAGTCACGAAATTGGAGTTCACGGCAGTTACCGAACTCATGATAATCCAAAAGAATTACTAGCAGAAAGGAGCAAAATATCACCTAAAGCGATTTGCAACCGATTTCACTTTTTGCAATTTGACGTGAACAAAACACCCAGAACGTTAGACTCTTCTGAAATAAGAGTAGATTCTACGTTGGGTTTCCAAGAACATATTGGATTTAGAAATAGTATTTGCACACCGTTTCTCTTGTTTGATTTTGACAACAACAGATCTTTCAATGTTCTAGAAGTACCACTTAATATCATGGATTGTACCTTGGAATATGATCATTACATGGGGCTACCGCCTGAAAAAGCACTTGTTGAGATTAAAAAGCTAGGAAAAGAAATTAAAAAATTTAACGGAAACATTTGTGTCAATTGGCACAACACCTATTACAGCGAGTATCAAAAAAAGGAATGGAAAAAAATGTATGAGCAACTGATTGATTGGCTAATTGATGAGAAGTGTGAATTTAAAACTGTGAAAGAACTCTTGTAATTAATTCCATTCGCGAGATCCACAAAACTCCTCCCAAGCCAAACAACTAGAAACCATTTCCTGCAGCGAAAATCTTGGCGACCAGTCCAGTTCTTTTTTTGCTCTACTCGGATCTGCCCATATTTTCTCAACATCGCCTTCCCTTCTTTTTTCAATGGTTACTTCCAGTTTCTTTTTCGATACTTTTTCAAATTCTCTGATTATCTCCATTACAGAAAGTCCTATTCCTGTTCCAATATTGAAACTCGACAACCTCGACTCAGAACCATCCATTTTGCTCAATGCCGCCACATGAGCACTGGCTAAATCTTGAACGTGAATATAATCACGTATGGGAGTTCCGTCCGGTGTGGGGTAATCATTTCCAAAAACCTTGAAAGGTGAATTGGACTCCAAAGCGCGAGATATAATTGGAAATAGATGTGAAGGTTTGCCTAGGCTCAATTCGCCTATTTTGCCTGAATCGTGAGCTCCTACTGGATTGAAATACCTCAACAAAACCGATTTTAAATTAGGAGAAGAATGAACTGTGTCCTCAATGATTTGTTCGCCCATAATCTTGGTTGAACCGTAAGGCGAACTTGCCTTAGCGATCGGAGTATCTTCTGTCACCGGAAATTGTGTTGGGTTTCCGTAAACCGCACAAGAAGAGGAAAATATCAACTTATTTACTTTCGATTCGTCCATTACCTGCAACAAATTCATGAGTGAAACCAAATTATTTCGGTAATACTTTAGAGGATTTTCCACCGATTCATTTACCAATAAATGAGCAGCAAAATGAATCACCGCGCCTATTTTTTCCTGGTCAAATACTTCTTTCAGTTTGGAGATATTCAACAAATCCAATTCATAAAAAAGAGGTTTCTTTCCTACTATTTCCTCTATTTGATTGACAATTTGAATAGAAGAATTACAAAGATTATCCACTATGACAACTTTCTGTCCTTGCTCCATCAGTTCCACTACAGTATGGGAACCAATGTACCCTAGACCTCCAGTAACTAAAACTGTTTTCTTGTTTTTCATGTGAACTATTTAAGAAATCTTAACTGATTACTGACTATGAATTCAATCCTTAACTCAGACTTATTTCTTCTTAAAAATATTGTATTTCACGATGCAATAAATTGCTCTAAATCCATCTCTCCAACCGATATGCTTTCCCTCTTCGTAGGTACGTCCGTAATAGGAAATTCCTACTTCATAAATTCTGATTTTAGGAACTCTCGATAACTTTGCAGTCAATTCTGGCTCAAACCCAAATCTTTGTTCTACCAGATTTAAGGACTGAGCAACATCTGTTCTCATTAGTTTGTAACAAGTTTCCATATCTGTAAGGTTCAAATTAGACAACATATTACTCATCGTTGTCAACATTTTATTACCAATTGAATGCCAAAAAAACAACACTCTGTGAGGGTTCCCTCCCATAAATCTTGATCCATAAACAACATCAGCAAACCCATTGATGATTGGCTTTAGCAGGTCGTTGTATTCTTCTGGGTCGTATTCCAAGTCGGCATCTTGAATAATCATGTACTCGCCTTTGGCCTCTTTTATCCCTCTGTGCAAAGCTGCTCCTTTCCCCATATTCTTGGGCTGGTGATAAAACTGAATGTTCATTTCTGCGTTTTCTTCGCGATATGATTCTACAGCATCTGAAGTATTATCAGTAGAAAAATCATTCACAATAATAATTTCCTTTTGGATATTATTAGGCAGATTTACTGCTTTAATTTTATTCAGAATTAAATGAATAGTCGCGCCTTCATTGTAAGCTGGAATAATTATCGAAAGTGTTTTGAAATCCATTATATGCTATCTAAAATAAAAACAAAGATAAAAAATAATACAACTTCTAAGTAGGTAATTAATTTCTTATTATTGGGCATGCTACATTTCCACAATAAGAGGAGGAAAACAAAGAGGCTATTTCCTTAGTTTTGCCGCTTTTTACTGAAAGGGTACACGAGCTGTTCACCGAATTTTTTTGGAAATTCTTCTATTTCATCGAAGCCAAGTTTAATGTCTCTTCCGCTAAAAGGGAGGTAATTCGTGCGAAACAAATAATCCCAAATACTCAGACTGATTCCGTAATTCATGCCGTGAGGATGAGAATCAGGCAACTCTTTTGCGTGGTGCCAAATGTGCATCTTTGGATTATTCAAGAGGTATTTGAGCGGGCCATAATCCAGATTTAAATTAGCATGATTCAAATGTCCTATAGCAATATTGATGTAATAAATCACAAATACGCTACTCGGCTCGAACCCGCCAATTAGGAGAAAAACTAAATACTTGGCTGGGGTGTAGAATACATTTTCCATCCAATGATAGCGCAAATGTGCTGCAAATCCCATTTCCTCTACCGAGTGATGAACTTTGTGGAATTGCCACAGAAAATCATATTTATGAAGCAAAACATGAACAAACCATTGTATAAAGTCCATAGCCAAAAAGAACACAATTATTTGCAACCAATAAGGTAATTCTCTCGCATCAAAAAGAGAAACTACTTCCGCATTTCCCCCTAATAAATCAATAAAGGCTTGAGATGTCATAAGAGTTAGCCCCGCAAAAAAGACAAGCTTGAACAAATAAAAGTTGAAGAACATGTAAAAAGTATCGAGCCAAAAGTCTTTTCTCAAAATAGCCTGTTGCTTCCGCCATGGAAAGATAATTTCTAATGCCCACACAATTAAAGAAAGAACAACCAACCACCAAAAATAATTCTGGTACCAAGGAGAAACTTGAAACGTGATTTCATTCCAAAAATAATTTCCGAATCCTTTTATTCCTGCTATAAATAACTCTAAGTATTTCATTTGCTATTGCTTTGACACAAATTTAAAACATGTTGAAGGGGCGTTGAGTAGCTTTTGTTACAAAGTGAACTGAACATAAATGATCCCAAAAATTAAAATAAGAATAATGAGCAACATTCTGTTGGACTTTGCCTTGCCTCTCGAGCGAAATTTATCTAAACTCTGGTTTCTTTTGAGCTCGAGCTCTTTGGCGAATTTGCTCTTAAAATCAAAAGACTCCGACCTCAACGATTCTCCTTCAGCAAGTTTCGCTTCTTTTATTTTTCTTTCCCGTTCTATTTTTCTCTCGTTATAAAACACGGGAGTGTATCCAAATTGATTGGGCTTGGGCTGTTTAAAAAATCGATTGAATAACATAGTACGAAGTTACACAATTAAATAGATACTTGCTCAAATTAGCCTTGTGGAAAATTCCAATCATTCTCTTATCTTTGTTACGAACCTAAAAACAAATCAACAATGAATTTCAAATCAATACTCTTTACCTCTTTGGTTGCAAGTCTATTTTTTTCATGCGAAACACCCACAGAAGGAACTGAGCAAAGCTCACCAGAATCGTCTTTTGAATTAGTCCCTTTCGACAACTCGGGCGAGTTTTCTTATGCAGTAGATAAGTTTGCAGATATAGAGGTAATTCGTTACAAAATACCTTCTTGGGACAACTTATCTCTTCAACAAAAAAAATATGCCTACTACTTGACCATGGCGGGTTACTCGGGTCGAGAAATTATTTATGACCAAAACTACAGACACAATCTTTCGATAAAAAGAGCCCTAGAAAAAATCTACACTGATTACAAGGGAAACCGAAATAGCGATGATTTCAATAACCTAGTTACTTACCTAAAAAGAATTTGGTTTGCCAATGGAATTCACCATCATTACTCGAATGATAAATTCAAAGCAGCATTCAGTGAAAAGTTTTTGGAGAATGCTCTTGAACAAGTAAATGCTGAATTATCAGAAGAAGCTAAAAAAGCAATTTTTGACAATTCTTTTGATGCAAAAAAAGTAAACCTATCCAAAGATGTGGATTTGGTACAAGCTTCTGCTGTTAACTTTTACGCTCCTAATATTACCCAAGCGGAAGTGGAAGCTTACTACAAATCAATTATAGACACATTGAATCCTACACCAGTAGAATACGGATTGAACTCTAAATTGGTGAAAGACGAAAACGGTGTTATCTCAGAAAAAACTTACAAAGCTAACGGAATGTATGGTGAGGCAATTACAGAAATGATTGGTTGGTTGACAAAAGCAATGGAAGTTGCAGAAACTCCTGAACAAGCTAATGCACTTGGACTTTTGATTGAATATTACAAAACAGGAAATCTAAAACTATGGAGCGAATATAACATTGCATGGGTTGCAGCAACCGCAGGTGACATCGATTACATCAATAGCTTTATTGAAGTGTACAACGATCCTTTGGGATACTCTGGCTCTTTTGAGACGGTTGTTGAATTGAAGGATTTTAAAATGACAGAAATTATGTCTGTAGTTTCTGAAAATGTGCAATGGTTCGAGGACAACGCTCCGTTACTGCCTGAGCACAAAAAGAAAAAAGTAACTGGAGTAACCTACAAAGTGGTAGATGTGGCTGGTGAAGCTGGTGACGCTTCTCCGTCCACACCTATTGGGGTGAACTTACCTAATGCAAACTGGATAAGAACTCAACACGGTTCCAAATCAGTTTCTTTAGGAAATATCATTTCGGCATACAACGAAGCTGGAGGAAGTGGAATCTTAACTGAGTTTGCTCACGACTCTGCAGAAATAGCCTTGAGCGAAGCTCATGGAAAAGTGGCTGGAAAAATGCACACTGCACTTCACGAAGTAGTAGGACATGCATCAGGTCAATTAAATCCTGGAGTAAAAACTCCAAAAGAAACCCTAAAAAACTACTCTTCGACATTGGAAGAAGCAAGAGCTGATTTAGTTGGGTTGTACTACATCATGGATCAAAAAATGGTTGACCTTGGTTTGGTTTCTTCACTTGATGTAGGTGTCGCAGAATATGACGGATACATTCGGAATGGAATGATGACTCAATTATCGAGACTAGATCTGGGCGCAGAAATAGAAGAAGCTCACATGAGAAACAGACAACTTGTTGCTTCTTGGGCTTTTGAAAAAGGAAAAGAAGACAACGTAATTTCTCAAATCAAAAAAGACGGAAAAACGTATTTTGAAATTAATGATTACAACAAACTGAGAACTTTGTTTGGTGAGTTGCTAAGAGAAATCCAAAGAATAAAATCTGAAGGGGACTACGAGGCTGGAAAAAACTTAGTAGAAAATTATGGAGTAAAAGTGGACCAAGCCATTCATAAAGAAGTACTAGACAGAGTAAAACCATTGAACATTCAACCTTACAGAGGGTTTGTGAACCCAAAAATAGTTCCTGTGACAAACGAAGCTGGAGAAATAACAGATTTCAAAATTGAATACCAAAACTTTGATGAGCAGATGTTAGAATACGCTAAGAAATTCGCTTTTCTACCTGCTTATAATTAACCATACTTCTCACCTAACTAAAAGCGTCATTCTTTCTTGAATGACGCTTTTTTTTATATTCAACACAAACTTTAAGGGAAGGAAAATCTTGGATTGAGTGACCTCTGAACATTTTCTTGAACCATTTAACAATTTTTAATCGACAAGTCTTTTCAAAATGTTATTTTTATCTAACCAAAATTAGAATCATGATTTTTGAAGCAAAAAATATACATAAATCCTACCACAACCACGTTGCACTAAATGATGTGAGCTTGAGCGTAGAAAAGCAATCTATATTTGGACTTTTGGGGCCAAACGGAGCCGGAAAAACGTCTTTAATTAGAATTGTGAATCAAATCACAGCGCCAGACTCTGGAGAAATTATAATTAATGGAGAAAGATTAAGCCCTAAGCACATTGAACAAATTGGCTATCTGCCAGAAGAAAGAGGCTTGTATAAAAAAATGCAAATTGGAGAACAAGCCATGTACCTAGCTCAGCTGAAAGGAATGAGTAAACAAGATGCCAAACGGGAATTGCTACAATGGTTCGAAAAATTTGAAATTGGCAACTGGTGGAACAAAAAAGTAGAGGAACTATCAAAAGGGATGGCTCAAAAAGTGCAGTTTATCACTACGGTTCTTCACAAGCCAAAAATCTTGATTCTGGATGAACCCTTTAGTGGATTTGACCCGATAAATGCCAACCTTATTAAGTCGGAAATAATGAAGTTAAAAGAAGAAGGAGCCACTATTTTCCTTTCTACCCACAACATGGGTTCTGTTGAGGAAATATGTGACAATATCGCCTTGATTAATTCTTCCAAAAAAGTGCTAGACGGAAAAGTCTCGGACATTAAAAAAGATTTTAGTAAAAACATGTATGAAATTGACTTCAAAGGAAACATGATAGGGTTTGCCAATGCCCTTTGGACTAATTATGAGTTGATTGAAAAACACAGCTTTGACAACGAAAACCACCGGGCAATTGTGAAAATTTTAGGAGAAAACAAATTAAACAATCTTCTTTCAACTTTAATTTCAGAGGATATAGACTTAAAACAAGTGAATGAAATCATCCCTACAATGAGCGAAATTTTTATTGAAGTAGTGAACACGAATAACAAACTGAACCGAAAAAACTAAAAGCGATGAATAAAACAAGCTTAATAATCAAACGAGAATACCTTACTCGTGTAAAGAAAAAGTCATTTATTCTTATGACCGTTTTGGGACCAATTTTATTTGCAGGATTCTTTGCGGCAATTGTTTTATTGGCGATGCCAAAGGAGGAGAATTACAACATCTTAGTGGTGGATGAAACTACTCTCATGTATGAAGGCATGGAATTGATATTGAATAAAGAAAAAGCCAAAATAATCAGAGACAACAAAGCACGAGAAGCTGAAAACAAAGTGAATGAGAATGGTTTTCTTCAATTTCGCGAAGCAAAATCAAGTTATGCGAGTGCCATTATCGAGTTTCAAAAAGAAGAGGGGAAATACGATTACTTGGTTTATCTTCCTCCAAACTTGATCGATCAAGCTGATAACAAAGCCAACTTGATTTATAAAAAAGCTCCAAACTCACCCACAGAAACAAAAATAATTTCGCTAATTAACGAAGCTCGTGAGGCGCTTCTGATGGAAAAAGAGGGTGTGGACAAAGCCAAATACGACAAAATCAAAACAAAAGTTGGATTGACTCCAATTGCTTCAACCAATCTGGACGAGAACGGTAACCCAATCGAAAACAAAGCTGAATTCAAGATTGCAGCATATACTGGTTTCGGCTTTTCGATCATCATTGTGATGTTTATTCTCACTTTTGGAATGCAAGTAATGAGAGGAGTAATTGAGGAAAAAACAAATAGAATTATTGAAGTAATTATTTCCTCCGTGAAACCTTTCCAAATCATGATGGGTAAAATTGTAGGCGTGGGTCTTGTGGGATTAACTCAATTCTTATTTTGGATTATCTTGACAGGAATTTTAGTTACCATAATTACTCCCTTATTAGGGTTAGGCTCCTCTCCGGAAGCAATGTCTCAGATGTCTTCTACAGATATGGCCCAAATGGTGGACAGTGGAAAAGGACAAGTTTTGAATACCATTTTTAGTTTGCCTTGGCTCGCATTGGTTTCGTCATTCCTTGTTTATTTTCTTGGAGGCTACCTGTTGTATTCGGCTCTGTACGCTGCGATTGGGGCTGCTGTAGACAGCGAAACGGATACTCAACAATTTCTTATTCCAGTCATGATTCCTCTCATGCTTGGATTGTATGTTGCACAATTATCCGTGATGACAAATCCTGAAGGACCAGCCATGTTTTGGCTTTCGATGATTCCGTTGACTTCGCCCGTGGTAATGCTAATACGAATAGCAATGGAATCTGTCGAATTATGGGAAGTTCTTTTGTCAATAGGAATATTGGCACTTACTTTCGTGGGAACTACTTGGATAGGAGCCAGAATATACAAAACTGGAATATTGATGTACGGTAAAAAAGTTACCTACAAAGAAATGTTCAAGTGGATTCGGTACAAATAATCTTTCTTACACTGAATAATAAGAAACTAAAGCTTCTGTAAAAGGAAGCTTTTTTTTGATGTAAAGGGAGCTAATTCCAATCAAAAGACTGAATCATTCCTTCGATGTTATGCTTCAGGAAGTTCAAAACGGGTCGCACAGAATCAATATTTGGTTTCTCATTAAAATAAAGAGAACCTCGAAAGAAATTTTCGTTACTATCGGTCAGGAAAAACTGATAATTACTCGCTACGTTTCCTATAATGTCATAGGCAACTCCGTACACTTTTGTCGAGTCGTTTTTATACACAGATTCATTGATGGCATCCGCTTTTATTCTATGTTCGTAAGCCAACTTTCTCGAATATTCGGAATGATAAAATAACGTGTTGTTTCCTTCGCCTGACATTTTGATACTGGTAATATGCAACACCGCATTGTAATGCGGAAAGTACATATCTTGGTTACAGTTTGCTTTTTCTTGTATCACCGCAAAAAAAGGATATTCATAATGAAAACCACATGATCCTTCGTAAGTTTTCACACTGTCTTTTTCGGGAAAACCGATACGAAAATTCCCCAAAGGCTTGGGATAATACACCTCTTGTTTGCATTGAAACAAAAGCACTATCAACAATAAAAAAACAAAAACTCTAGTCATTATCCAATTCAGTTTTACGCGTAACCTTTACTTGTTTTATTCTTCGTTTATCTGCCGCTTCCACCTCAAATAAATATCCACCAAACTTTATTCGTTCGTTCTTCTTCATTATTTTTCCCGACTTTTCGATTAAGAATCCAGCTAGCGTGTCGGCTTCCCCTTTTTCATCCTCAAATATCTCTCCTTCAATGTCCATTATTTTGTACATATCTACCAGCGAAATTTTTCCTTCAAACACGTAGTTGTTCTCATCAATTTTGGAGTAAACAATATCGTCATCATCAAATTCATCCGAAATCTCGCCTAAAATCTCTTCAATTACATCTTCTAAAGTGACTATCCCAGAAGTTCCGCCATACTCGTCTACTACAATCGCCATGTGAACTTTAGATTCTTGAAACTGGCGCAACAAATCGTCTATCTTTTTACTTTCTGGAACAAAAAATGGTTTTCTTATCAACAATCTCCAATCAAACTCACCAGAATCGATGTGTGGAAGTAGGTCTTTGACGTATAACACTCCCGAAACGTTATCAAATGATTCTTTGAAAATAGGAATTCTTGAATACCCATTTTCGATAATTTGAGGAAGCAACTCAGAGAAAGAATTCGCCTCATCGAAAGCAATTACATCCACCCTCGATTTCATAATTTGCTTCACATCAGTTTCTCCAAACTTTACTATTCCCTCTAGGATTTTTTTGTCTTCCTCAGTTACACCCTCTATATCAGTAATCTCAAGAGCATGATCCAAATCATTCACAGAAATTTCTGTTCCAGATTTTTTTATCCGTTTATCAATAAAAGAAGTACTTCGCACTAAAAGGTTGCTCAAAGGAGAACAAACTTTCCCTACAATCAACAAAGGGGAGGCCATGAATTTCGCCAATTTTACGCTGTTGTTTGTCGCGTACACTTTTGGGATAACTTCTCCCACTAGGAGGATTAAAAAAGTAGCGACTACCACAGTGACGACAAAATTCATTATCTCTTCATTGGGCCCAAAAGATATGAGATTATTAATGATGTAAGTGGAGAGAATTACAATGGCGATATTAATAAAGTTATTCGCTATGAGTATGGTAGCCAATAATTTCTTGGGCTTTACCAATTGATCCAAAACACGCAACGATTTTGGGTCTTTTTCTGCATTTAATGATTCTCTATCTTTCGCATCTATGGAAAAGAAAGCCACTTCCGAGCCAGAAATTAGTGCGGAACTTATTAGCAATACTATCATTACTAACAACGATATTGCTACGGGAAGTGAAATTGAATTAAAAGTTAACAGTAGCCCAGTAAAGGGCATAATACTCGAAGGTTCCAATGAGTTTCGTTTTTTTATATATTAAAATGGTAAATCACCGTTTGAATCATCATCAAAAGAAGAGCCTGAGTTCTCAGGTCCAGGGCCATTTGATTCTGAACCCTCTGCGCTTCGCCCTCCTAACATTGTCATGTTATCAGCCACTATCTCAGTAGTATATCTCTTATTTCCTTCCTTATCGTCCCAGGACCTTGTTCGCAATTTACCTTCCACATACACAGAACTTCCTTTTTTTAAGTACTTTTCCGCTACCTCTGCCAAACCTCTCCAAATAACCACGTTGTGCCATTCGGTTTGAGTAATTCTTTCTCCTGTTTTTCGGTCTTTATAAGTTTCCGAAGTAGCTAGGGGAAAATTTGCAACTACTGCCCCACTTTCTAAATGTCTCACCTCTGGGTCTTTTCCCAAATTTCCTACCAAAATTACTTTGTTTACTCCTGCCATATTATATTGATTTTGTCAAAATTACAATTAATCATTCAATTTACTAAATCAATTTTGGAACAACAAATAAAAACGATGAGTTAATACCCAAATTCACCCGTTAACTCCGTTTCAATCATCTTTTCCATCAAACGATGAATGGGATAATCTTGAAATTTGGATTTGGATACAGAGACCCAATTAGTTTTGGGAGAAAACTCAATATTGGGTTCGCATAAAAAAAGTTTAGCCTGAATATTCTGATGTGACAAAACATGTTTAATAGGTAATCCCACTCTTTTTAATTTCAAGCCCATTTTTTTCAGTTGAGTTAGTTTTTCTGTTCGAAACAAATCTTCAGACTCAATATTTGGAAACTCGTATAGGTTTTTCCAAATGGCATTTCCCTCTCTCTTTTCCAGCCAAATAGTATCTCCTTGTTGAATGGCAATAAAGTTCAAATATCGTTGTATCGACTTCTTTTTTTTCAACTTAACCGGAAAATCATTCACCTTTCCCTTGGAGAAAGCGTAACAAGAATCTTGAAAAACGCAGGATTCGCATTCAGGAGAAGAGGGAACACAACACAAGGCTCCATACTCAATTATGGCTTGATTGAAAATATCAGGCTGATTTTTATCTATCAATTCGTTTAAAATCAACTTAAATTCTTTCAGAGCTTTTGGTGTATTAATAGGTGTTTCTACACCGTATAGCCTAGATATAAAACGATATACATTTCCATCCACGACAGGCCTAATCTCTTTAGATGAAAAAGAGGAAATGGCCGAGGCAGTGTAATCGCCAATTCCTTTAAGTTTTATAAGCTCTTCATAACTCGTTGGAAACACAGCATTGTATTCGTCAACAACATATTTTGCTGTAAAATGCAAGTTTCTTGCCCGGGAATAATATCCCAAACCTTGCCATTCTTTTAAAATGTTCTCCTCCGTCTCAGAAGCAAGAATTTCCACCTTTGGAAACTTTGTTATAAATCTTTCGTAATACTCTAAACCTTGGGATACACGGGTTTGTTGTAAAATAATTTCGGACAACCAAATTAGGTAGGCATCTTGTGTTTTCCTAAAAGGTAAGTCACGTTTATTTAACTGATACCAATTGATGAGGTTCTTACGAAAAATTTTATTATTCAAGCTGTTAGTTTGATTTAGGTACTAAAAAAAATGAATTTACTTACAATTTACCCGTAAAATTAGTAAATTTGTGGATATTTTGAGAGACTGGCCTCTAGCAGTGTAATTCCTAGAGATTTATAAACAAACAATTATTAACTATGACGAAAGCAGAAATCGTTGAACAAATATCCGAAAAGACCGGAATTGAAAAAAATGTTGTCTTGCAGACAGTGGAATCATTCATGAGCACCGTAAAGGGTAATATGGTGAAAGGTGAAAATGTTTATCTGAGAGGATTTGGAAGCTTTGTAATCAAAAAAAGAGCAAAAAAAACAGGTAGAAATATTTCTAAAAACACCTCCGTTATCATTCCGGCTCATAACATCCCTTCTTTTAAACCAGCAAAAGACTTTTCAGAAGATGTTAAAAAGCACGTGAAAGTAAAATAAGTCTTTCTTTGATCACTAAAAATAAACTTATGAGTTCCAATTCAAAAAAAATATTAGCTTTTGTTATTGGAGCTCTTATTATTTTAATATCTTTGCAATTCTTTCCGAGAACACCCAGTGTCGATGAAGGAGAGGTTTCTGTAAAAAAAGCCTCGTTACTTATTGAACAAGGAGAAATTATGGAAGGTGTAACATTGTTGAAATCAGTGTTAGAAGAAGACCCAAACAACCTGGATGCAATCTGGGAATTAGGAAAACTCTCGATGCAATCTCAACAATTTGACAAAGCGGTAGAAAGATTTGAAAAATTTGTCACTATCACTAGCGGAGCAGAGAAAGTTAGTGGATTAATCTCCCTTTCAGACGCACATTTTTTTAATGATAGTAAGAAAGAAGCGTTAGAAAGCTTAATCCGAGCCTCGAAACTCAACACTAACCAAGAGTTAGAAATTGAAATAAAAGAAAGAATTAGTATAATTAACCAAAATTAAAAGATATGCCAAGCGGTAAGAAAAAGAAAAGAAGTAAGATGGCGACTCACAAGAGAAAGAAGAGATTGAGAAAAAATCGTCACAAGAAGAAAAAATAATTTTCTTCCAACACAGTGCTATTAACACATTAAACAAGATAATTGTATCTTGTTTTTTGTGTTTAATAAAAAATAACTTTTTGTGTCAAAAGAATACACATTTATTTTTCACAAATCACCCCCATATTTACACATAACAAGTGAGTTTAGATTTAATCATTTCGTCTAAACCAGATGAAGATGTTATAGCCCTCTTAAAAGATAAAAAACTTATTGAGATTCACACTGAATCGAAAGAAGAGGATAAAACATTTGCTGCTGGTGATATTTTTCTTGGAAAAGTCAAAAGGACTAATCCAGGATTAAATTCTGCGTTTGTTAATGTAGGGTACGACAAGGATGCATTTTTGCACTATTCAGATTTAGGGGCTTCATACAAATCATTTGAAAAGGCTACCAAAATCGCTTTGAATGGAAAGCCAAGTTTTGATTTTCCTATCGAGCCAGAAATTGAAAAGCACGGAAAAATCAAAGATTTCATCTCTGCAAATCAAAAAATATTGGTACAAGTTACCAAAGAGCCAATCTCTTCCAAAGGTCCAAAAGTAACTTCTGAAATCACACTTCCAGGAAGATATTTAGTATTAATTCCGTTTTCAAACAAAATTTCTGTATCCCAAAAAATTGAAGATCCAGAAGAAAAAAACAGACTTATCAGGCTAATTGAAAGCATCAGACCTAAAAACTTTGGTGTGATAATTAGAACTGTTGCTCAAAACAGAAAAGTTGCAGAACTAAACCAGGACCTTCAGGAATTGAATGAAAAGTGGCTCTCCATTTACCAAAGAGTAAAGGATGTAAAGCCCCCTAAAAAAATTCTAGGGGAACTAAACAGAGCTTCTGCCATAGTACGAGACTTGCTGAATGAAACATTCAATAGCATTGTGGTAGATGATGAAATCATGTACCATGAATTAAAAGAGTACATTGGGAAGATTGCCCCGGATAGAACCAAAATCATTAAGCTTCACAAAGGAAATTCCGATGTTTTTCAAGCCAACGGCATTCACAAACAAATAAAAGCTAGCTTTGGTAGGAAAGTAGATATGCAAGGAGGTGGATACCTTATCATCGATCATGCTGAGGCAATGCATGTAATTGACGTAAATAGCGGAAATAGAAAAGGAAAAGAGAATGATGCTGAGGCAAATGCCCTGCAAGTAAATATGGCAGCTGCTGAAGAAGTTGCAAGAGTATTAAGACTCAGAGATATGGGAGGTATCATTGCAGTTGATTTCATTGACATGTACAACAATGAAAACAACATGAAGCTCTACAAATTCTTGAAAGAGAAAATGAGCACAGATAGAGCCAAACACAACTTAATCCCACCAAGCAAATTTGGGGTTGTCGAAATCACAAGACAACGACTAAGGCCAGCGACTGAAATTGAAACAAAAGAAACATGTCCTACTTGTCATGGAACGGGTGAAGTTCAGGCAGCAATTCTTATCACTGATCAAATAAAACATGCCATAAAATCTGCAGATAAATCAAAAGGACTCATTTTACAAGTTCACCCATTTGTAGAAGCCTACTTCAAAAAAGGATTAATTTCGAGACAAGTAAAATGGTTCTTCCAATACAAAACATGGATCAGCATAGAAGGCAAGACTGCCAAACATCTTTTGTATTTCAATTTGAAAAATAAAAAGGGAGAAGAAATTTAATATTCACTTCTTCAAATTCTTGTTTAATTTTCAAAATTCACCGTAACTTTTAGTGAGTCACCATCGTACTATTTAAAAAAATATAGGGAATAAGTTCAACATAATTTAAATCTTATATTTATCTTGTACTCAAGTCAAAGTACTATTAACTAATCTAAAAGAATGAAAAAGCTGTCGATTTATACGATTCTATTACTAGTAATTCTTTCATCTTGTAAGAAAGAGCCACAAATCCCAAACAATACAGCTCCCAATTATTATGGAGTTTCAACAATAAAAGTAAAGAATTACGTAAACCGTATTTTCATCGACTTAATTGGCAGAGAACCTCTAGATATCGAAATGGACTCATTGGTTGGGTTATTGGAAGGAAATAACTTGGAATTTTCGACAAGAGATGCGATTATTTTTAGTCTTCAAAAAGACACAACCGCTAATTCAAACGGTGACAATTTCAAGCAATTATTTCACTCAAACATATACGAGCAACAAAAAGCAAGGTTTTTGGAAGGAATACCAGATTTTGAAATTTCTCAGCGTATGGGAAATGCCTACAACGCAGCAAGAAATGACTCCTTGACGGGAAACATGCTTGGCTATTTTTGGAATAAAGAACAAGGAGATATTTATGCCGATGTTCTCTCTTCCGACACAGCTTTTCTTCATGGCTACATTGATTTTAGCGAAATGTGCAGAAGGATGTGCTATAACGGAATTTACGACATCATCAATATGAATTCTTTTAATTATGTGAATGCAGTGTTTGACAATCTTTATTATAGATTCCCCACCACAGAAGAATTCACGGCAAGTTATAACATGGTAGAATTTGATCAAGCTGATATACTCTTTGGTAAACCAGGATCTAACAAATATGATTTTTCTACCATAGCTGTAAAATCTAAAGAATTTAACGATGGAGTAGTTACTTGGGTATATCGTTCTTATTTAAGTAGGTTTCCCACAACACAAGAATCTTTCGTTTACAGTAACTATTTTAGCTCTAATTCAGATATTTCATTCATTATAAGAGAAGTAATGAAGACGGATGAATACGCGAACTTTTAACCAATCACATTATGAAAAACGCATACAAATACCTTGTATTTCTCTCTATTTGCGCAGCAAGTTATCAGTGCAAAAAAGACAAATTAGAGGATAAAATTTTTGAAATAAATGAAGTTACATTATATCCTTCAGCTTCAGCAAAACTAAAAGAAAAGACTGAAAGTCAATGGATTGCCGTTGTATACACCAATCTTTTTCAACAAGCACTCTCTGCTGGTGATATTTACCGCGCTGGGCAATGTATAACCTCGATTGGCGACAAAGAACTCGCGAGAGAAGTAATTATCTCTAATTTCATGAATAGTTCTTCTCCACTACCTTCCATCCCCAGTGATAGTGAGATGCGTGGAAATGTTGACAAATTTATCGATGATACCTACGAAAGGTTCTTAATTCGAAGACCTAGCGAAGGAGAAAAGCAATATTTCAGAAATGAAATAACAAATAATCCCACCAGATCCGCAGAGATTATCTATTTCTCATTTGCGCTTTCCAACGAATATTTATTTTACTAGTCACTTGAGTAAACACCTTGATTATGAAAAGAAGAGAATTTATAAAAAAAGCAACTTTAACCTCTGCTGGAGCCATGATAGCTCCCTATATTTTGCCAAGTGGCCGATTATTTGCTCCAACAGGAACACAACTTGCCCCCCACGTGGTTTTAGTGATGTTTGCGGGAGGTTTAAGAAATCAAGAAACGGTTGACCAATTGTACTTATCTCAAAGTCAATATACGTGGAATCCAATTCAAAGCTTAAATGTTACTGGAAATATAATGCCCAATATGTTGAGCGGTGCTGCACCTGCCTCCAAAGTTGTGTATGGAGTGGGAACCAGTGGTAACACACCTGTTTCGCCAATATTGAGTACTCCCATCCAATCTCAAGGGGTACTATTTAAGGAAGTAAATGCAATTGCTGCAGGACATTATGGAGGATCTATTGCTTTATTACAAGGTAATACAAATTTAGCCCAACCCTTACTAGAGAGACCTAAAACACCCACTATTTTTGAGTTCTTGAGAAAACATGGAGGCTATAAAGCGACAGACACTTGGTTTATTGGAAACACTTTGACTAACTCAGTACCTTTATACAATCATAGTGGACATGCCGATTATGGAGCAAAATACGGAGCAAACATGTTTATTCCCGGAGTTACATTTGGAAATCAAGGAGATCAGTTTTTGAAAAATGCTAAAATTTATCACCCTCAAAATGAATTATCTCCTATGTACAAAATGAAATATTTCTTGGATAATTCATACGAAAGTTTGACGAGCAATAATATCCTCGATACGGTGGGTAATACGGAAACTGAAAAGCAACAAATAAAAAATTTCATGAAAACAATGTTTCAGAAAAAACAAGCTGGAACAGTAATCCGACCTCCACAAGGAGGTAATGACGCAAGTACCGTTGGTTATGCCTTGGAAGTAATGAAAGAATTTAAACCTGCCGTTACGGTCATTAAAATTGATGGCCCAGACGTTTGTCATTCAAATTTTACAAGTTACTTGAGAGCGATTCATGCCGCGGATCATGCGATAGGTTATATGTGGAATTATATTCAGACACAAATACCCGATATGGCAAATGAAACTATTTTTATTGCGACACCCGATTGTGGAAGAAACCTTAATCCAAATCCTATTTTGGATACAGAAAATAACTTCAGAGCATTTGATCATTCCGATGCCAACACAAGAAGGGTATTTACACTGATGGCTGGAAAATCCATTACAAATGAACCGGATAAAGCAACGGGGCCTCTTAGCTCAACTTCTCCCCTAAACACGGATGCGGCAATTACAGTGGGGCACATTTTAGGAATAGAACAAGAGATGCTGAATTCCGGATTTTTGCATGCACAGAGTCAATCATTAATACGAAAATTATAATTATGAAATCTGTTTCTTTCAAAACATTAGGGTTCGGAATCGCAAGCATACTTGTTGTCATAACAAGCTGTAAAAAAAACACAATTGAAAATCCTTACGACACCTATACAACACCAAGGCTCTACGAAGAACCGACACTGGCTGGTCTACCTTCATCCAACTTTGGCTATCTTCATGCTACTGTTTTCAAGCCTACTTGTGCCAATTCTGGTTGTCATGATGGAGCCTTTGAGCCAGACTTCAGGACTATCAGTAGTTCATATAACAGCACCGTTTATCAAAATGTACTAACCAATAACCCAGCAGGTGATTTTACTTACCGAATAAAACCAGGAGACGCAGCTCTTTCACTCTTGCATGAGAGAATGCTACAATCCCTACCAAATACCTCTGGAATTATGCCCCCAGTATACGCTGACGAGTGGATTGTTAACAAATCAAAACATATCAAGGCGATTAAAGATTGGATTAATGCAGGAGCTAAAGACATGTATGGAAACTCTCCCGTAGTTGGAAACCCAAATCCTGTCGTTACCGGATTTTCCGCCTTTCACAATAATTCTACCACCTCAACCTATGCCAGACCAGCTGGAGCTGGTATCCTGCCTATTATTATTCCAAGAACAGATATCGATTTATGGTTCTCTATTGACGATGATATGACAAGCCCCACGAACATGACTGTGAACGAAATTAAAATAGACACAGCGATGTTTGATTTTGACTCCGTTCCAGGTTTACCAATGACAGTTTCTAGTGGATTCATGTCAAATGATTTTTCAGGTTCAATGGCAAACTTCACTCATAAATATGATTTTGATGCAAGTATTTATCCTCCTGGCACTTTACTTTTTGTTCGAGTGTATGTACAAGATGCTAATCACACTGAGCCAGCGGAGAACCCAAGCAATGGAAGTTCTCGACCTACTCTTTATTTATTCACTCTTTACACCTCATAAATGAACCAGTTTTATCTAAAGCTTCTTATTATTGGACTATCCATGACCCTTGTTGATTGTAAAAAGGAAGAAAAATACAGTGAAATACCTGAGATAGAATTTGTGAGTTTAACTCCCTCGTCCACCACAGAGTTTTCTCAAAACATTGTGTTAAAACTCACCTATCAAGATGGCGATGGCGACATTGGACATGTCGACCCAGATGTCTATTCCCTTTATGTGAAAGATCAAAGACTTCCCCGAGCTGATGAGTATCACATTCAGCCCCTCACTCCGCCTGACCAATCCCTTCAAATAGAAGGTGAACTAACTGTAAAATTATCAGGGATTTTTATTTTGGGAAATGATTCAACGGAATCAACCAAGTTTACGGTAAAACTTAAAGATAGAGCTGGTAATTGGAGCAATGAAGTAGTGACAACCACAATAAGAGTAAGCAAATAAAAGAATATGTTGAATAAAATTCTCGCTATGTGTTTGTTTTTCCTAATGGGAATTGAAGGTTTGTTATCTCAACAAACCTTTCCTATGAAAGATACTACGGTAGCAGAATGTGATGGCATTCATACAGACTCTGACTTAAAAACCTTCCCTAGCGGCCATTATTTGGCAAATGAAGATTATACGTTTTCCATCTGTCCCGGTACAGGTGCCACTATTTATTATACATTTACATCCTTTCACACCGAATCTTTGATAGACTCCGTTACTTTTTATAACGGACCAGACACTACCTCTCCAAGAATTGGAACATATTCAGGTAATCTAAATGGTGCATTACCCCCAACGATCGTAGCAAATTCGGGCTGTTTAACAATAACTTTTAAATCCGATGGTGTACTTGAGTTTCCTGGATGGATTGCCAATTGGGTGTCTACAGCTCCACCAGTATTAGAACCGAAATTGGAAGTCAGTTCACTTGCTCTACCCACTTGTGACTCTACCTCTTTCTTGATTGAATTTGACCAAAATATCCATTGTGATTCTATCACATCATCAACTTCCCGAATTATAGGTTTTAATGCTCCAAATATTGTGAACGTATCAAAAGTAGGATGTGTTAATGATAGTTCTCGTTTTGCTCGAATATGGCTAGACAGCGCATTTATTTACAATTGTGAGTATCAGTTAGAAATGGAAATAAACATTCCCGATATTTGTGACAGTGTATACTCATTCACGATTTCGGATACTTTTGACTTTACGAATTGTGATATATCTGCAACTCTTTCCACAACGAACGATTCAATTTGTTTTGGAGATTGCGCAAACATAGAAGTGATAGCACCTTCCACTTGTAATACATATAGCTACAACTGGAGCAATGGATTGCCCTCTACTCCGGGTCCTCATCTTGTTTGCCCCCCAATCACAACCACCTACAGCGTATTGATAACAGAAACAACATCAGGAAAAACGTTTAACGATTCTGTAACTATAAAGGTATTAGACACTGTGGAGAAAGATTATCAAATTTCAGTAAATAGTTCCCAACCTCCTCAATGTAACGATCAATTTTTTATCGTGAAACTCTCCAATCCACTAAGATGCGACCTACTTGATTCAGCTATTTTTACACTTGCTAGTTCTGCTGGAAGTTACACGGTGACAAACGTGTATCCTTTGTCTTGCACTAATAATTTCTTAGACTCTGTGAGACTTCGAATAAACTCTAGTTTTACAAGGAATTGTGATTATTTTTTAAATTTTAACCTCAACTTTATCGACTCATGTGAAGGGGCCGTCAGTATATCAGCTCGAGATACATTTCAAATTACCGATTGTTCATTTACGTTAAGAACAATTTACAACGACACACTCTGCCATAGTAATTGCACAAGTGTGAGAGCAGTTGCAAGTGGTTGTTCTGGTTATTCTTATAATTGGAGCAATGGATTGCCAAATTCTGCGGGTCCATTCTCGATTTGTCCAACCGGTGATACAACATTTTATGTTACGGCAACAGAACTTTCCACTGGTTTAGTATTAATTGACACCATCGAGATAAAGTCTATCAACCCCACTATTGCCTCTGTCAGTCCTATTTGCAGTTACGACACAGCATTCAACTTGGTGGCTTCCACAATGGGCGGAATATGGAGCGGAATTGGGATTATCGATCCTGTTGCAGGAACATTCGATCCTAATTCTGCAGGAGCAGGAGCACACTTAATTACGTATCAACTAAATTCTTGCCAAGACACGATTATTATTCTAGTAACATCCACTGAAGCAGGGCCTGATTTAAATTTATGTGCAAGTGGAATCCCAGTAAATCTCACTACTGGGTCACCAGCAGGAGGCGCATGGAGCGGTACCTACGTAAGTACGACTCTGGGAAGCTTCACACCCACGATTCACGGAAATTTTACGAGCTATTACAGCGTAAATGGTTGTGTTGATTCATTAAATGTGCTTGTGGACACAATTTCCCTCGCTTTTGAAACTGATACTCTCTGTAGTAATTCTGCACCAATTTACATCCCTTTTTCGCCAATAGGCGGAAGTTGGTCTGGATCTGGAATTATCTCGGCAAGTTCAGGGATATTCTCACCATCTACTGCTAACAATGGGAGTAACTTAGTATCCTATTTCTACAAAGGATGCAGAGACACAGTCAACATGGTGATTAATACCGTTTCTGCGGGAATAGATACAAATTCTTGTCCATCACAATCGGCATTTAATTTATCCCCTGGAATCCCATCAGGTGGTGTGTGGAGTGGAACTGGAGTTTCAAGCATTGGTCTGTTCACTCCCGCTACCCTTCCAGGAAATTGGAACTCCAATCTTGTATATTCCTACAGAGGATGTTCTGATTCGATTCAGATGCAAGTTGTGCAAACTAATATTATTCCAGATTCTCTCTTTTTATGTCCCTCCGCAGATTCACTCCTTGTCCAATCTATCCCTACTTTACTAACTGAACCAAATTATGGCTCTTGGTCTGGAACTGGAATTCAAACTTTTGGTACCCAACACTATATTTACCCCAGAAATCTCGGACATGGATTTCATACTATCTTTTATGACAAAAATAGTTGCCAGGATTCTGTGACTATTGCCATTTATCCCGATACACTCAGCCTTACCGATACCACGGTTTGCAGCACTCAAACAGCATTTATGTTGGATCCAGTAAACAATATGGCTGGTGCAATTTGGCAAGGAACTGGCATTACAAACAGTCAAACAGGAATGTTTGATCCTTCAGTTGCAGGAGTCGGCACCCACCTTATAACTTACCGAACCCAAGGAAATGTTTGTAACAAAACCATCTCGGTTACAGTTTATCAATTTGTAACTGCCGCCATCACTTTACCTGACACATTTTGTTTTGCAACAAATTCTATAACCATTCCGGCTATTCCTTCTGGAGGAACTTGGTCAGGCACCGGGAATTATAATCAAACCACCGGAACTTTTAATCCAGCCCAAGCAGGTCCTGGAATGCATCAAATAATATATTCCTACGGTAGTGGAGTTTGTAGAACAAGTGATGAAAAAAATATTGTTGTGAGAGACTCAATTCTTGCAGATTTAACCTCTTCAGCGGATACAATTTGTGTAGGAAATTCTGTGAATCTTTTGGGGTCTGCTACAGGAGGTTTTCCTTCCCCCTCCTATTCTTATTCATGGAGTCATTCTGTAGCCAATACAAATTCATTAACAGAATCACCAATTAGCACAACGCAATATATTTTTACAGTGAACGATGGATGTTCTAATCCTAATTCTGACACAGTAAATGTGGTTGTTTTATCAATAACACCAACTCTCATAACAAATCCAATATCTTGTTTTGGCGAATTGGGATTCGCCTCGTACGATCTTACCCAGAAGTCGATTTATACAGTTAATTGGACTCGACCTGTTTCACTTGCCGATACTATTATCGGAACTGTAAAAGACAGCGTATTTCTAACAATTTCTAATCGTTTTGGATGCAGTCTCGACACATTTATGGTAATGCCCGGCTATGATTTTCTTCAGGCCAATTTCACTATGAATCCCGATACTTACCCGCGATGTCTTAGCTCTGAAGAAAAAACAGTGATTGTTACCGATGGTTCCGTTGGTGTAACCCAAGGATTTTGGGATTTTGGCGATGCAACAACGCCACTTCCTTACACCATTGGTAATTCTAATGAAACCCATACATATTCAAACGGAGGAACCTATAAGGTTTCATTAGTTGTAAAGAATGCAGGTCCCTGTTTTGATACGCTTACAAGAGATTTGTGTGTTTCGGAAATACCTTTCTTTATCGCTGATATATTTTCTCCAAATGGAGATGGGATGAACGACTTTTTATATGTAAGATCAAGTGAGGCTGAAAAAATTGAATTTCTTGTATTCGATAGATGGGGTAAATTACTCTTCGAATCTGATGATGTAAACATCGGTTGGGACGGAACATATAAAGGAAGAAAAGCAGAAGAAGGTGTTTATTTCTTTTCTGTTAAAATGACTTTGATATCAGGAGAGGAAGTATTAGAAAAAGGAGACATAACATTGATTCGATAATAAGTGAAAAAAAATTATTACATACTAATTTTATTCTTGATCCTAGGTCAGTATTCTTTTGGCCAAGGCATCCATTTTTCGCAATGGTATGAGGCTCCAGTGATTATAAATCCGGCAAATGCAGGTTCGTTTTTTGGTGATTACAGAGCAAATTTAAACTATCGAAATCAATGGGCTGCCCTAGGAAATTCATATAAAACAATGTACGCTTCTTACGATATGCCTCTCGATAAAAACAACGATGACCATAAAACAACTGGGATTGGCGCTTCATTTTACAGTGACAAAGCTGGTAAGTCAAACTATGGCAGAACTGAAGCTTTGCTCTCTCTTTCTCAATCTGTCTCGGTGAGTCGAAATATCGATTTTTCTCTTGGTCTAGGGTTTCTTTACGGACAAGTAAGTGCAAATTTTGATAACCTAAAGTGGGATAACCAATATGATGGAACAAACTATAATGAAAGCATACCCTCGGGTGAAAATATACTCAATACCAAGTCCAGTTACTTCGATTTGAGTACAGGGTTCCTAGCTCAGTTTTTTGGTGACAAGAAAAATCAAACAAGCGTTGGATTCAGTGCCTCAAACATTGTTCGATCCACCAAAAGTACTTTATCCTCAGGAGGAAATATCAATAGCAGATCAATTAGAATTATTTTTCACGGAAAATCGGAAATTCCAATAATGGCTTATCGAGGTGACTTGATAGTCCCTACTTGGTTTCTTTCAGCTCAAGGTGCAAGTAGAGTACTAGCATTTGGCGGTACCTACAAATTAAATTTAGGAATGCAATCCAGTTATACTGGATATTACAACTCATCGTTCTTAGAGTTTGGAGGGATATACAGACATGAAGATGCCCTTGTTGCCATAGTTAAATTTGATTGGGAGCAAAAAGTCCAAATTGGCGCAAGTTACGACATCAATATCTCTCGATTACGAAATGCTTCTGAGTACCGAGGTGGATTCGAAGTTTCCTTAGTTTGGAAAGGAACGTTTAGTTGGAACCAATAACTTACTAGTTTAATTTCTTTTTTAATCCTTTGAACATCTCTGCTGTCATGGTTTCTAGTTCGTAAGAATTATTCCAACCCCAATCTTTTTGAGCCTGGGAATCGTCTATACTTTTAGGCCAAGAATCTGCAATACTTTGTCTGAAATCTGGGGAATAGGAAATACGAAAGTCAGGAATATGCTTTTTAATTTCATTCGCTATTTCAACAGGTGAAAAACTAATTCCAGCCAAATTATAGCTTGATCTAATTTTGATACTTTCTTCGTCTGCATGCATCAGATCGATGGTGGCTTTTATTGCGTCCTCCATGTACATCATCGGCAAGTACGTATCATTTTTTAGGTAACATTCATAGCTACCTTCTTGGAGTGCCTGGTAATATATCGCCACAGCATAATCCGTGGTTCCTCCACCTGGTTCGGCTTTGTAACTAATTAGACCCGGGTAACGAATGCTTCTTACATCTACTCCGTATTTATTGTGATAATATTCACACCATCTTTCTCCAGCTTGCTTACTTATACCATATACCGTAGTGGGTTCCATTACAGTTGTTTGTGGTGTGTTTTCTCTCGGAGTTGTAGGACCAAAAACCGCTATGGAACTAGGCCAAAATATTTTGTCAATTACTCCATCCTTAGCTAAATCTAACACGTTAAACAACCCTTCCATATTCAGTTTCCAGGCCAACATAGGATTTTGTTCTGCAGTAGCCGAAAGCAATGCTGCTAATAAGTATACGGTCCCTACATTATTTTCTTCGATAATAGTTTTTAGTCTGGGTGCGTCTAAAATATCCAAAGACTCAAATTGAATGTCTCCATGGTTCCCTTCACAAATATCGGAAGCGATTATATTTTCTGGGCCTAATTTCTGGGCCAACCCTTGAACCAAATCTGATCCTATTTGTCCATTTGCACCTATTACTAAGCTTTTTTTCATCAAAAAAATATTTGTTATTGTCGTGATTAAAGATACATAATTCCCCGAAAAATCAATTAATCACCTTATAAATCTGTCTTATGAATTATAAATTAAATGGTGAATATGTAAAGACTCTTTGTGAATCAAATTCATTAAATCCTCAATGAATTCCTCACTTAATCCCAGTTCAGCAGCCTGTTTCTTGGATTCTTCTAGCACATGCTTCCATCTTTCAATTTGAAAAACGGTTGCTGAGTTTTCTTTTTTGTACTGTGCAATGTCTCGCACAATTTGCATTCTGTTACTGATCTCAATCAAGGCCTTTCTGTCGGCCAAATCTATATCTTGCCTCAGCGAAATCAATTCATCCTGCTTGATTGCTTTGTTGGCTTTATGCGAAAGTATTGCTTGTACAATCTCTTTTAAGCGCTCGGGAGTAACTTGCTGTTTAGCATCGCTCCAAGCTTCTTTGGGAAATGGATGAGATTCAATCATTAGCCCGTTCATTCCCAATTGCATGGCAAATTTAGACACCTCCTCAATCATGCCTGCATCGCCAGAAATATGACTTGGATCACAAATAATTTCCAAATCAGGAAATTCAGTTTTTAGTTTAATGGGAATTTCCCACATAGGTGGATTTCTAAAAACACCCTTGGAATAAGAAAAAAAGCCCCTGTGAATTACGGCAATATTCGAGCTTCCGGCAAGTTTGAACCTCTCAATTGCACCCATCCACAATCCCACATCTGGACTTATTGGATTCTTCACAAAAATTGGAATATCTACTCCTTTAAGTGAATCTGCAATTTGCTGTACGTAAAATGGATTTACTGTGGTTCGTGCTCCAATCCAAAGAGCATCTACTCCATTTTTAAGACAAGCCTCAACGTGCTCTGGAGTTGCTACTTCTGTTATCGTTTTCAAACCAAACTGATCTTTTGCCTCTTTGAGCCAGTTCAATCCTTCTTTCCCTATTCCCTCGAAAGATCCAGGGGCTGTTCTGGGTTTCCAAATTCCAGCTCTGAAATAAGTCAATTCCTTAATCTCGGCTAATTCTTTTGCTGTGGCCAAAACCTGTTCTCTCGTTTCTGCACTGCACGGTCCAGCGATTAAATGTTGAAGTGAGTCTTTCAATATGGTTGTTGTTTTATGTTAACTAGAATGGTCTGTGGTTATCACCCAATTGCTATTTTTTTTCTCCCAAATCAGACTATACATTCCGCTTAAGTCTCCCAAGCTATCTGACCTAATTAGCAACCATTCACCTACTACAAAGATAGTCCGTTCTCCTATAATGTCAAGGCTTTTATTTGTGAATTTCAAGGTTCCCATTTCCTTTTTATTAGGGTAGGAAGACTTGTAATTATTCAAAGTCTTAGTCCACCCCATATTTAATCCACTTTTTCCTATAAATCTCAGCGAATCTGATTGCCAATAAAACTGCATAAATCCTTCCAAATCTCCTTCATTCCAAGCGTCTTCTTGAATCCGCATATAGTTTTCTATTTGTTGTATATCGGATAAACTATCAGAACCTGAATTGTTTTTTTGACAGCTTAACAAAAATAAAAAAACCATCTCAGCGATTAGGGTAATTTTGATAATTCTAACTCTATTGATATGGAAAAAAGAATCTAGGAACATTTGAAATGTGATTTGAAAATTACTTTTGGTGCCCTCTCGTATAAAAACAGACCGATAGCTACAATCCTAGGTGGAAACATTTGTGGCACCACGATTTTAAATAAAAAATAATGCATGAATATCTTACCGTAACTCACCAAAAAAAGTTACTAAATGAACACATAGATTAAAACCTAAATCCAGCAGTAACCATAAAATTGTTTACAAATTTATCGGCAATTATCGGCTCTACAAACTCTGGATCGTATAGGTATGACTCTTCTTTCCACGTAGTTCTTAAAAAAGTAAAATCTATAGAGAAATTTTCATTTTTGTAGCCTAGTCCACCCGAGTAATTTGTTCTGGAATGGTCAAGAATCTCGACTTCCTCCTTAATTGGGGAACCAAAGTGAGTATAGCCTCCCCGTATGGTCCAATGATTTGTCATTCGGAATTCCGCCCCAGCTTTTATAATATTTGCTGTTTGATAGATATCATTTACTGTGGCATTTTCAGCGCTAAAGTTATAAGGTGAAATGGCTCCCGCAGCTCCATTTAAAGATGCATTGGAATAATCCACCAACTCATATTCCAATGAAATCAATCCTCGTTTTTTATATAAAAATGCTGCACTTGCGATTAATCTTCCTGGTGTTCTCAGGCGGTAATCAAATATTCCTTCGGGAGATGCAGCCCTTTCATTAAATCTATTATCAATGAAGTTTGATATGAACTCAGTATTGTAAGAATCACTCATCGTATACCAGGTTGGGGTATGAAGTGCCAGTCCTAATCTTATAAATCTAGTAGGAACAAAAATTGCTCCTAATTTAATATTAAAACCATTCCCTGTGGTGGTTAAGTTCTCCTCAAATGTATAATTCTCGGTATCGAGTATTGAATCTGGGTTTGCAAAAGTTTCAGTAAAAGTTCTAGTAGAATTATACCGAATTCTTGGAAAACCAAAACTACCCCCCACGTATAATTTACCATCATAATTTCCGCTGAAAGTTATATCCGTTTGATATTGAGCACCTCGGGTGGTAATGGCATTCATTTGGTTGATCGAACGATTGGCCGTATCATACCAAGGCGAATATGTATTTGATATTGAATCATATGAAATTAAATTAGCATCATATGCCTGTCCTTCATAAAAATTTGAAACTTCTGATAACGGAGTTCCTTTTGAGTTCAAAAAGCTGGTGTAAGAGAGTAACATAGAGTTATCATTCACTCCTTCTGCCCTTGTTCTCCCATGAAAATCATTCGATCTATTGGAGGTAATACCAACTTGAAAATATCTCCACACACTCGCTTTATTAAAATCAATAGGAACCACGAAAACTGCTCCAATATTAGGGATATTAAAATTCCCTTTATTACTTGAACTAAATGAGTTGTTGTACTCAGACTCCGCTCCTGCATAGGTTACATTACCCGTAAAACTAAAATCTGATCTACTGTATCTTCCCATTCCAGCAGGATTTATTCCAATCGCTGACATATCAGCCCCTAAAGCTCCCATGGCGCCCCCTAAACCAGTAAACCTTGCGGTTCCGCTATAATTCAAATAGCTATATCTGAGAGCGTCCGCCTCATTCTGAGAATAGACCAAAGAGGTCATAGAAATCCCCAAAAGAGTAATAAATAAACTTTTCATGTTGTTTGTTTTAACTATTTTTTTGTTGAATTACCTTCTTCCGCCTCTTGAAGACCCAGAAGAACTTCTACTGCTTCCTCCTGAACTTCTGGAAGGCGAAGAGCTACTTCTTGAAGGAGTGGTACTTCGGCTTGGCGTATAACTTCTAGAAGGAGTACTTCTGCTCGGTGAATAACTTCTATTTGGTGTACTTCTACTTGGTTTGTAACTTCTCGATCTTGATGGAGAAGTTCTATTTGGCTGGTAGGACCTCGTGGGAGTTACCGACCTCTGCGAAGGAGTATATCTTCTGGAGGGTGGTGTTGAACTCAACCTATTGTTTGTAGCTGGTGCCGATCTTCTCGGTGTACTGGAACCAACTGTTGCTCTGGAAGGAGAACCTATTGCTACTCTGTTTGGTCTTGAAGATGGTCTTGAATTTCCTTTTGGTACGGTTCTGGGAGGAGAAAGTCTAGCTGTATTAGTTCTTGGCGCAGAGGTTCTTGGAGTAACTCCCGTTCTGGAAGGAACCGTCCTTCCTGTAGAAGAAGTATTTGAAATACTTGGCCTAGAAGTTCTTGGAGTTGCAACACTGGAAACAGGTCTAGAATTTCTAACCTCATTTCCTCTATTCTGAACTTGTCTGTCCAATCCTCTCGTAGAATTTGAACTTCTAGGAGCGTTATCTAAACCGATAGACTTGTTTCTAGTTTGAGATAAGTTTCTTTCAGCAGAACCCGTCAGTCTTCCTGTTTGAGCTTTTCTCATGGAAAACCCTTCGGATTGAACACCAGTGTATGCTGTTTCATTTGCGCTTATGGCTTTTCCAGAAGAACGATAAACTCTTGCACCAGCTCTTCGATCTCCATAAACAGAGGACACCCTTGTTCCAGTCCCTCTACTTCCTCTGTGACCATATGAAACTCCTCTAGAATTTGATTCAAATCCACCTCCATTAGCAGCCAAAACTCCATGAGTGAAACCTTGGTTGTATGCCCAACCATTATTCCAACCGTTATAACCCCATCCATAATTCATGTATGGATTGTATGGATTCCATCCGCCCCAAGCATAAGGATTATTCCATCCAACACCCCATCCACTATTCCATCTGTTCCATCGATTAAATCGGGTTGGATTTCCCCAACCTACATTATAACCTACCCCCCATCCGTTCCATGAGTTCCAACCAACGTTCCATCCAGGAGCTCCCCATGAATTCCAACCTGGGTTTCCCCAAGAATTCCATCCATTGTTCCAATAAGGATCATTCCATCCATTATTCACATTATTAAATCTATTGAATCTATTAGAGTAGTGGTAATTCCCACCGTAATAGTTGTTCGTAATGTAGGTATTGCCTGAACTCGAATCGGATGTTGAACTAAAAGAAGGGTCATAATATTCATCTTGCTCTATCCAAGTCGCAGGATCCTCTCCTTTTACATATTCGTCTGAACTAGACTCATTTGAATTGGATGAAAAAACAGGTCTTGTATTATCCGAATAAACATCATCAAAATCATCAAATCCTTCTTGAGCAAAAGAATGAGCGCTAAAAAATGTGAGGACCGAGAGTAATAGATACTTGAATTTCATAATAACTGAGTTTAATTGGTGTATACCTTTCTTTGCAATTCACCTCTAAATTACGATAATTTATCTAAATTTGGGGGCATTACTTGGCATCAAAAATACAAATACTGTGCCACAACATTAATTATGAGTAAAAAATTAACAACAAGAAGCGAAAACTATTCCGAATGGTATAACGAGTTGGTTGTAAAAGCCGATTTAGCAGAAAACTCGGGAGTAAGAGGATGTATGGTTATCAAACCATATGGCTATGCAATCTGGGAAAAAATGAAGGATGAATTGGATAGACAGTTCAAAGAGACGGGACACCAAAATGCCTATTTTCCAATATTCGTTCCCAAACACATGTTTGAAGCTGAAGAAAAAAATGCGGAAGGATTTGCCAAAGAAGCAGCTATTGTTACCCATTATCGATTAAAAAACGATCCTGAAAAACCAGGAAAGCTGATGGTGGACCCAAATGCAAAACTCGAAGAAGAGCTCATCGTTAGACCAACTTCAGAAGCCATTATTTGGAGTACCTACAAAAAATGGGTTCAATCGTATAGAGACTTGCCAATAATGATTAACCAATGGGCCAACGTGGTAAGATGGGAAATGAGAACTCGTCTATTTTTGAGGACAGCAGAGTTCCTCTGGCAAGAAGGACATACTGCTCATGCCACAAGACAAGAAGCGATTTCAGAAACTGAACAGATGCTTCATGTTTATGCAAAATTTGCGGAAGAACACATGGCTGTGCCAGTATTGCGGGGAAGAAAAACAGACAGCGAACGATTTGCAGGAGCTGAAGACACACTTTGTATAGAAGCTTTAATGCAAGATGGAAAAGCTTTACAGGCTGGCACATCTCATTTTTTAGGTCAGAATTTTGCTGACGCATTTGATGTTAAATTTGTAAATAAAGAAGGAAAGCAAGAATTGGTTTGGGGAACTTCTTGGGGTGTTTCCACCCGATTAATGGGAGCTTTAATTATGGCCCATTCAGATGATTCAGGATTGGTTTTGCCTCCAAAGTTAGCCCCAATTCAAGTAGTTATTGTTCCAATTTACAGAAATGAAGAGTCATTGAACTTAGTTATGGAATCGGCAAATAAAATAGCTGCTGAACTAAAGTCAAAAGGAATTTCGGTTAAATTAGACGATGACGACAATCGCAAACCTGGTTGGAAATTTGCTGAATACGAACTAAAGGGAGTGCCTTTAAGAATGGCAATAGGACCAAGAGATGTGGAAAACAATGTTGTGGAACTTGCACGTAGAGACACACAAACAAAATCCTCTGTAGCACAAGAGGGTATTGCAGAGCATATTATTACACTGCTCGATGAGATTCAGGAAAACATATATACCAAGGCACTAGACTACCGAAATGAACACATCACCAAGGTTGATTCCTACGGAGAGTTTAAACAAGTGCTTGAAGAAAAAGGAGGGTTTATTTCTGCCCATTGGGACGGAACAGAAGAAACGGAGCAAAAAATAAAAGAAGAAACCAAAGCCACGATTCGATGTATTCTATTAAACAATGAGCAAGAAGAAGGTTCCTGTATGATTAGTGGAAACCCATCCAAAGAAAGAGTTATATTTGCCAAAGCATATTAATTAACCATCATGGCAAATACGGAACTTGACCAAATAGCGCAGACATTGTGTACAAAATCTACACTGAAACAAGATATTTTTAAAAATACTGTTGAGCAATTTCAAGAAATGAAAAAAGTTGCATCTACCGTGGTTGAAAATATTAAAGCGAAAGTATGCGCACAAGACGACCGAATAATTATTGACTACACTGAAAAAAGTAAATTTGAATTTCATCTAACACTAGCTGGTGACATTTTGGTTTTTAATTTGCATTCAAACGTTTTCAAATTCGATGAAAACCACTCTATTTGGAAAACAAATTATTTGAAAGAAGACGAAAATCGAGGCTACACTGGGATCATAAATATTTATAATTTTTTGGCTGATTCATTCCGCTTCAATAGAATAAATGACTCAGGCTATTTGGTAGGGCGTGTATTTATCAACTCAGAAAACCACTTTATCACGGAAGGTAAAAGAAAAATGAGTTTCTTGTACACTGAATTTGACAAATTAATTTTTGACCAACAACACATGGAAGACATTGTTGAAAACATCATGATTCATGTGTTAGACTTTGATCTTTACGCACCTCTTTATGAGAGTGTTAGCGAAGTTTCTGTGCATGAAGTAAAAACTACGGGTGATTCTATTCAGCTTAAGACAGGGAAAAGGATGGGATTTCAGTTTGGTACCGATTCGAAAATAATCTAAAAAAAAGAAGGTTTTTTTTTTGAATTAAAAAAATTGTTCTAAATTTGCATTCCCAAAACAACAAATGGGAGTAAATTATGGCCCGTTCGTCTATCGGCTAGGACTCAGGATTTTCATTCCTGCAAGAGGGGTTCGATTCCCCTACGGGCTACTATAGTTAAACACTAAATATAAATTAACACATTATGGCTAACCACAAGTCAACAAAAAAAAGAATTAGATCTTCGGAAGTGAGAAGACTTAGAAATAAGTATTACCACAAGTCTGCCAGAACAGCTATCAAGAAATTGAGAGGAATGGAAGACAAAAAGGAAGCTACTACGTTCTTACCTGTTGTAACAAGTATTCTTGACAAATTAGTAAAGAGAAACATTATCCATAAAAATAAAGCGGCTAACTTGAAATCAAGTTTAACTTTAAAAGTGAATAAATTATAATTAGATAAACAACTTTATTAAAAACCATCTCCATACTGAGATGGTTTTTTTTTGCTTTAAACTCTCCTAAATTATCGAATCTCTCTTATCTTTATAAACTATAAAAACTAAGACTTTTATCTTCCATGAAAATATCATACAACTGGCTAAACGACTATTTAAACCTAACGACTTCACCTGAGCAAACCTCAGAGATATTAACGGATATTGGACTTGAAGTAGAAAAATCAGAAATTGTAGAATCTGTAAAAGGTGGATTGAAAGGTTTGGTTATTGGAGAAGTATTGGAAGCCGAAAAACATCCAGATGCAGACAAACTGAAAAAGACTAAGGTAACTATTGGTTCAGAAGTTCTAAACATTGTGTGTGGAGCACCTAATGTTGCGAAAGGACAAAAAGTGGTTGTGGCAACAGTAGGAACTGTTTTATACAGCGAAAGTGGAGACTCTTTTAAAATAAAGAAATCAAAAATTAGAGGCGAAGAATCTGCAGGAATGATCTGTGCCGAAGACGAGATTGGATTAGGAAAGAGCCATGACGGAATAATGGTGTTGGAAGACACTGCGAAAGTTGGAATTCCAGCAGCTGAATACTTTGATTTAAAAAATGATGTTGTTTTCGATATTGGACTTACACCGAACAGAGCTGATGCTATGAGCCATTATGGTGTAGCAAGAGACTTGATGGTGGCACTGAAACATAAAGAAATACTACCAAAGGACTCTCAATGTTGTTCTCCCTCAGTAGCAAATTGGAAAATCGACAATACGAACCTAAACATTGATATTGAAATAAAAAGCAAAGAAGCATGTCCAAGATATGCAGGAGTTACATTAAGCGGTGTATCTGTATCGGAATCACCAGATTGGATGCAAAAGCGACTTAAGGCAATTGGTCTCACTCCCATTAACAATATTGTAGACGCCACAAATTATGTTTTACATGAATTAGGTCAACCTTTACATGCATTTGATGCAGAAAAAATAAGAGGTAAGAAGATCGTGGTTCAAAAGGCTGAGAACAAACAAAAATTCACCACACTGGATGAAAACGAGAGAGAGCTTCATTCTGATGACTTAATAATCTGTAATGAAAGCGAGCCTATGTGTATCGCAGGTGTATTTGGCGGTCTCGAGTCTGGAGTAAGCTCAACTACTACTTCTATATTTTTAGAAAGCGCCTATTTCAATCCTGTTACTGTAAGAAAAACAGCAAAAAGACAAGCTTTGAATACAGATGCTTCCTTCAGGTTTGAAAGAGGAATAGATCCAGAATCTGTTATTTATGCCTTGAAAAGAGCAGCAATACTGATTAAAGAAATTGCGGGAGGTACAATTTCTTCTGAAATTAAAGAATTTTACCCCTCTGAAATCAAAAATCACCAGGTAGATTTTAATTATGACAATTGTAATCGATTGATTGGTACCAAAATTTCAGAAGATACAATTGATTCAATATTAAACGATTTGGGAATTAAAACGATTTCTAAAAATGGAAGAGATTTAGTTTTGGAGGTACAAGCTTTTAGAAATGACGTACTGCGTGAAGCAGACATTTCCGAAGAAATTTTAAGAATATTTGGATTCAATAACATTCCTGTTCCTGAAAAACTCAATACCTCCATTACTTACCGAGAAAAAAACGATAGCAGAGCACTTATCAACCTTGTTTCAGATCGATTGAGTGACAATGGATTTGCAGAAATTATGTCAAACTCATTGACCAAATCGAGTTATTTAAATGATTTTCAGTCAAAAAAAATTAATCCAGATTACGCAGTAAAAATGCTTAATCCATTGAGTAGCGAATTGGATGTAATGCGTCAATCGTTATTATTTAACGGGTTGGAGGCTATCATTTACAACATTAATCGTAAACAAAGTGACCTCAAGCTGTATGAGTTTGGTAAAACTTATTTCAAATTTGAATCCGGCTATGAAGAAAACCAAGTTGTGAGCTTATTTATTACTGGAAGAGATGAAACCGAAAACTGGGACAATGAAGATAAACAAGTGGACTTTTTCGCGATAAAAAAAGAAGTGTTAAACACGTTAAATCGCTTGGGAATCATGAAAAACTTCCATACATCTGTTACTAAAAATGAATTGCTTGCCGAAGGCTTGGCAATTTCTATCAATAAAAAACCTGTTGCAGATTTTGGAAGAGTGAGCAAAAAGGTAGTGTCGCATTTTGGAATTAAACAGCCGGTGTATTATGCTGAAATCAATTGGGATAGTGTATTGCAATTGATGAGGATGAACAAAACCAAATACAAAGAGTTGGCGAAATTTCCATCATCAAGGAGAGACTTATCCCTCTTAATAGATAAGAGTGTAAAGTTTGATGAAATAAGAGAGATCGCACAGAGAGCGGATAGAAAAATATTAAAAGAAATTGGACTATTTGATATCTATGAAGGGAAAAACTTGGCAGAAGGAAAGAAATCTTATGCCGTGAGTTTCTTATTCCAGGATGAGAACAAAACTCTTGTAGACAAACAAATTGAGAAGATTATGACGAAGATACAGGGGGAATTGGAGAGTAAGCTTGGGGCGAGTTTGAGATAATTGTTTTTTAAAAAGTGAGAAAGCTCGCTGACAAAAAAACTTTGAATTTTCTCAAAATTAAATTGGGAAAACATTGATTCGATGTTCACCATTATGTTAGACTATCTCAGTAGACAAAAAAAGCTTTAGAAAAATTCTTAACTTCAAACCAAAGTCACTTTAAACACTGAAAAAATGAAACTTCCATCCTCTCACAGCCTCAGAGCTCTAGCAGAATTGATAAATTGTCGATACATCGGGAGTCCAGATTTTTTGGTCACAGGGATCAATGAAATCCATCAAGTAGAAGAAGGAGATTTGGTATTTGTAGACAACGAAAAATATTACCAAAAAGCGTTAACCTCACCGGCTACCATTATATTAATAAACAAAGAAGTGGATTGTCCGGAAGGGAAAGCATTGATTATTTCTGAGAATCCTTTTAGAGATTTTAATCGACTTACCACCCATTTTAATCCAATTGAGAAGTGGACCAACAAAAATCAAGAGATTCATGAGTCTGCTATGATTTTTCCTAACGTATCAATCGGTGATAATGTAAAAATTGGAAAAAACTCTATCCTCTACCCCGGAGTTGTCATCTACAGCAATACGATCATTGGAGAAAACGTAATTATTCATGCAAATTCTGTAATTGGCGGTGACGCTTTTTACTATCAGTCCAAAGAAAATAAGCATCACAAACTACATTCTTGTGGATCTGTCGTTATAGAAAACGAGGTAGAAATTGGAGCATCTTGTAGCATTGACAAAGGAGTAAGTGGAATAACAAAAATTGGAAAGGGAACTAAAATTGACGCCCAAGTTCACGTTGGACATGATACCACTGTAGGCAAACATTGTAGATTTGCCGCACAAGTTGGAATTGCTGGTTGCGTCACAATTGAAGACAATGTCACGCTCTGGGGGCAAGTGGGAATTCCAGCAAATTTAACTCTAAAAAAGAACTCAACGGCACTTGGCCAAGCCGGAATTTTAAAGGATATGGAAGAGGGTAAAACCTATCTGGGTAGTCCAGCAAAAGAAGCTCGTGAAGAATTTAAAGAAATGGCTTTGATTAGAAAGTTACCTGAAATTCTAGGTTTAAAATAATGATCCGATCGTAAATCTCATCCAATAAGAAGGACTTTTTTCTACAAAAATCTTATTGCCCATTCCCATCTAGCAATTCAGAATAGGATTGAAATCTCGCCATCTTCTCGTACCAATCTACTTTCATTTCGAAAGAAACCTCCTTTTCTTGAATCTTACGTTCTTGGCAAGTCAGTATATTTGATAGTTCATTCCACCTCTCGGGATTTGCTTTCCAATACTCAGATTTAACTGCTAGAATAGTCATTAATAAATCACCTTCGTAGTACTTCGCTTTCACTAAGATATCTGCTTTCAAAACTTGGATGGCATCAGAAATCCCTTTTTCTATATCCGCATCTTTTATCAAAAGGCTATCTAAGAGTTGATTCAATTTCATTTGATTTTTTTATGAAAAATATTGGTTCGAAGGCTGAAATGAGGTGAACAAAGTAAAATTGGATTACAGCCCTCCACCGTTTTTGGTTGCATCATCGTTGTCCCAAACCTTTGGACAGTCAGGCTGAGTGAGCCAAGCAAACCTCAATGAAAAAATAATTGGACGGTATCTGGAGTTAAATGCCCCGAAAGTAGAACGGCCTTCCTCCCACTCCCAAGCATTCATAAGCGGAATTTCAACAGAAGGAATGAGATACCCCATTTTAGAAATACGCAAACCTACACCAAATTTATAATGCAACTGAGCTCTTAGTTTAGCTGGCTCCTTTTGGTAAGTTTCTTCAAATCCTGATGGATCCTCGGAAGATAAATTTTGGACAATGGCATAATCCACATTAGCACCAAGTGTATTTTGAAAAAATATAATTTTATTAATCGCCAATACATTATTGGCGTTAAAATGAATCGATATTGAATGACTTCTGAAAGATTGGGCATAAAAGCTTGTATCCTCAGTGCTAAAATCTTGTCTTACTAGATCGTAGTTTTGTGAGGCTCTAAATTGCTTATAGGAAACTCCGTAATCTATGTAACTAATTGGTTTTTTGGTACTCAATAGTTTGTACCTCCCCGCTTCCAAATACAATCCTAGTTCACTTTTTTGCTCTAGATTAGTGGCTGTAAGCACTGTGGGTTGATACGTGGAAGTAGCCAAGGTAGGAGAATAATCGATAAAATTCAATTTTGGTGTAGCGGTTGCTCCTACTCCAACATACCAGCCCGTGTTATTCAGAGGTTTGATAAATGCTCCCATTTTTTGAGTTCTTTTTTTTCCGCCATATCGATTGAATTGCGCCTCAGAAGCCAAGTCAACGTGCATTAAAACGATAAAAGAAAGAAAGTAAAAAACAAAGGATCTCATGATACTAACAATTACAACAATGGATTGGGATTAATAAAAACTATCTCTCTTTTTATTCCAAAAATAAACCAGAATAAATCCTGCGATAGCACCTCCCAAGTGGGCAAAATGAGCAATATTATCCCACTCAAATCTATTTACGCCCAAAAATAACTCAAATAGCATGTAAAAAGGAATAAAGAACTTTGCTTTCACTGGAATTGGTAAAAAAATCAACATCAATTCAGTATTTGGAAACAAATAAGCAAAGGCAGCCAACAATCCCATAATGGCTCCAGAAGCTCCCACCATTCCAATATTATTATAATATTCGGCTTCTATTCCAGGAATTAAATAACTGGGATACTGAGCAGAAAAATCCAAAACAGATACGATACTTTTAATTTGTTCAATATCCACTTCTGAATATGGTGCCAAAGCTGAAGAGTAATTATAATAATTAAAAACTAATTGCAACAAAAGTGCTCCAGCCGCAGAAACAAAATACACAATCAAAAACTTTTTGCCACCCCATACTTTTTCCAAAGTAGCCCCAAACATTCCCAATGCGAACATATTGAAAAGCAAATGAGCAAAACTTCCGTGCATAAAAATATGAGTGATCAACTGATGAGGCATAAACAATTCACTGCCTATATTATGCAAAGCCAACATCTCACGATATTGAGGAAAAACCTGAACACCTATGAACATTAAAACATTAATTATCAATAGATTTTTTACAACCTCAGGAAGATTTCTTAGTAAGTTACTTATCATTTAAAACAGTTTATTTAGTTCATCCATAGTAAAGGTAAGGTAAGTTTTTTTGCCATTAAGTGCATATTCTGGGTGGTCACAAGCAAATAACTCATCCACCAAATTGTTTATTTCCATGTCAGTCAATTGTTTCCCCCTTTTTATAGACATGTTAAATGCCATGGCTCTTACCAAGCTTTCTTGAATATCCAAGTTCAGTTTATCTTGGTTGTTTTTTACTTGTTCTAAAATTTGCTCAAATGATTTTTGATAATTCGTATCCTTGAGCCCAGAGGGAACACCGTTGATAGAAATTGTATTCTTTCCAAATTCTGCGATATCAAAACCTAAGATTTGAATTTCTTGCCAAATCTCCTTGAGTAAGGCAAAATTACTGGCAGAAAACTCTAGTTGAACAGGAAACAACTCTTTTTGAGAAGAAATAGAATGATTATTTAACGAATAGGAAAACTTTTCGTAAAGAATGCGTTCGTGTGCTTTTTGTTGGTCAATAAGAATATACCCCGATTTGATTTGGGAATAAATGTACCGATTGTGAATTTGAAATATTTTTTTGTCAATTTCCACCGGCATGAGCTCATTGTTCTCCCTCTCCTCGGTTGCTTTTATTTCATTTTCTTGGCCGTAAAGTTTGCGCAAAGCATCTATCTGACTGCCACTCGGCTTATCTACTCTGTGAATTGTAGCATTCTTTTTCATGCCTGAATTCCCATTAGAATCTTTATCAAAAGGATTAAACTGTGGATTGACCTTAATCTGGGGTACTTTCACCTCCATTCCCTTTCTAAATGGCTCTACATTGAAACTCGTTTCCTGCTCAAAATCCAGTGAGGGGGCAACCTGATATTTTCCTATGGATTGCTTTACTGCAGAATTCAGGATGGCGAAAATAGCCTTTTCATCTTCAAACTTTATTTCAGTTTTGGTCGGATGAATATTAATATCTATACTAGCGGGCTCCATTTCCATGTAAATGAAATAAGAAGGGTAACTTTTGTTGGGCATCAAATCCTCGTAAGCCTTCATTACTGCAAAGTTCAAGTAACTATTTTTAATAAATCTTTTATTAACGAAAAAGAATTGCTCTCCTCTCGTTTTCTTTGCGAATTCAGGTTTTCCAATAAAACCTGTTAAGTTCGTAATCGATGTCTTTTCATCGATTGGCACTAAAGATTGATTGAATTTTTTACCAAAAACCTTAACAATTCTTTGCCTCAAGGTACCTTGAGGAAGGTGGAAGGTTTCAGCTCCATTCTGAATCATTTTGAAAGAAACCTCTGGATGCGTGAGAGCCACTCTCTGAAACTCATCAATTATATGTCGAGTTTCAACTTGATTTGATTTCAAAAAATTTCGTCTTGCCGGGATGTTAAAAAACAAATTCTTTATAGCAATCGAAGTCCCATTCATAGTCTGAATAGGCTCTTGTGTAATTATTCTACTCCCTTCAATTTCTATTTTTGTACCCAGTTCTTCTTCATGTAGTTTTGTTTTCATTTCTACCTGAGCAACAGCTGCAATAGAAGCCATTGCTTCTCCTCTAAACCCTTTAGTCCTTATGCTAAACAAGTCATTCGTTTTTTTGATTTTTGAAGTTGCATGCCTCTCAAAACACATCCGGGCATCCGTTTCGCCCATACCGCAACCATCGTCAATTACTTGGATAAGGGTTTTTCCTGCCTCTTTGATAATCAGCTGAACTGAAGTAGCTCCAGAATCAATTGAATTCTCCAACAATTCCTTTACAGCCGAAGCCGGACGCTGTACGACCTCCCCAGCAGCAATTTGATTGGCAACAGAATCCGGAAGGAGTTTGATTAGGTTTGACATGTGTGTTTTTTACTACCCCAAAAATACATGTAAGTACACGTTTTGACAACTTAATTTGAAGTTGGTTTTAGACAAGTTTTCAACTTTTTGGAAGGCCCTTTCTATATTGAATTATGGTACAATCACTCTTTCAGGAAAAATTCACTCAACCCGCAAATTACGATAAACAGAACCCTGAGTATTCCGACTTGAGGAGGAATGTATCGAAGGGTGGTTGGACTTGTTATTTCACCTCCTTTTCATTAAAAGAAATGTCGTACGCTTTTAATTCTTCCAGGATGGGTTCGTAATACTGTTTAGAAATAGGCAAATCAACTCCCGTTGAATTGATAGTTCCGTTCAAGATTAATTTACAACAAATCCCCACAGGCAAGCCAACTGTATTACTCATGGCTGTATAGGTTTGGTCTTCACCAATGGAGACCATACTCGAATGAATTTCTTTGGTTTCGCCAGAATTATTCTTGTAAATAAGCTTGTGCCACATCACAATCATATCTTTGTCTTCAGGCTCAAGCGACCATTTTTCTTCCAATATTTTTTGAAGAATTTGAGCTGGTGTAGCATTCTTTAGCCCCACTTTCGTCTCTTCAAATATACCTAACCACACCAACTTTTCCCATAACGTATCGTCTTGCTCAATTTTTAGGTAATGCCGCAACTTTAACTCGACTGAATCTGACGGACTGTAAGCTAAGAAAGAATTAATGAAATCACGGTAAGTCATTTCCTCGGTATTCTCCATGGTATAACTGTCATCGGTTGCTCCAATCTGAACAAACACATCCCAAGCTCTTGAAAAACCAACTCTACGCAATGTACCTCTGTAAATTGTATTGATATTTTCCAATCCATACACCGACTGGTATTTCAGTGAATCTCTGTTGGCTATTCCTTCAAACTTTCCAAAACCATCTATATCGATAAACTCAGTTCTTCTAAATAATTTGTTGTAGGGTATGTATTTAAATCGCTTCTCTTCTATAAACTTGGCACAACCTCCCTGACCTGCAACAACAACGTTTCTCGGATTCCAGGTAAATTTATAATTCCAGGGATTGTTGTCACTTTCTGGAGCTACCAATCCTCCCGTAAACGATTCAAAATTTAGTATTTCCCCTCCATCCTCTTTAATCTCATTGATTAATTTCATTGCACTCATGTGATCAATTCCAGGATCCACTCCTAATTCATTCATAATGAGCACTCCAGCCTCCTTGGCTGCAGAATCCAAAGCTTTTACTTCTGGAGAAATATAAGATGGGGTTACCACATTTTTTTTCTGACGAATAGCTTCTTCAATAACATGAATATGAAAGCTTGCAGGCAACATTGAAACAATTAAATCTGCATTTGAAATTTCTCGTTTCACTTGTTCTTTATCAAATACATCAAATTGTGCAGCCTCAGCATGATTGTGATTTGAAATTTTACTTTCTGCCATTTGCAAATCCATATCACATACTCTAAGTAACCAATTGTTTTGCTTAGCTTGATCTGACAGATATCGAATGAGACTTGAGGATGATCTACCTGCCCCTAAAATTGCAATTTTTTTCATAAATAAGTTCTGTTTTTTCGAAATTAAGGTTTTCACAAATAGTATGCAAATTGTTAAATTTTATTGTTATCAACAACCAATAATATCCAAGCTATTTTAAAATAAAACTATCGATTTCCATTAACTTTACCACAATGAAAGAGACCAGAAAAACCCATTACGAAATTCGGATAGAAGCACTTTCCGAACTAGAAAAAAAACAAGAATCTGTTTTAAAATTAATCCTAATCGGAAGAATTATTAGTTTTCTGATAATGTTTGTACTCATTGCAATTTCCGTTTACAAAAATTCTGGGGAAATCTTGTGGATATTGATTCTTCCAGCAGTGGCATTTGGACTCTTGTTAAAGAAAAACAAAAAATCAAATGAGGCGTTGTTCCTCATTCAACATAAAATAATTGCAAACAGAGAAGAGCTCGAATACCTGCAGTCTGATTTTTCTGGATTTGGAAACGGAGTTAGTTTTATTGATTCGAACCATAATTTTTCTCATGATTTAGATCTGTTCGGAGAACGATCGCTCTTCCAATCCATTAACAGAACAAGCTCCTACGAATCAGAAAAAGAATTAGCTAACTTGTTAAATCATCCTTTTTCCTCTATTCATCAGATTCATGAAAGACAACAAGGAATAGCTGAATTGGCAGACAAGCTTGATTGGCGAGAAGAATTTCGAGCTAAAGGAAAAATATATTCGGTAAAAGAAAAAAACGAAAAACTAGTTTCCTCCTGGAAGGAAAAGGAAATTTTTGGTTTCGAGCGCCCCTCACTATGGAAGTTCATTTTGTGGGGAATTCCGGTAGTCATGTGCTCAGTTTTACTCTTGGCTTACTTTCATTTTATTCCATGGGGGTTGGCTATTTTCACCTCTGCCTTACCCCTTGGTCTTGTTGGAAAAAAACTAAAATTGATTAATCAGCAGCATTCAAACATATCTCAATTCCTTCCCGTATTGCAGCAAAACGTAGAACTTACTGAACTGATCGAAAATCAATCCTTCGAAGCTTTGATCCTGAAAGAATTACAACAAAAATTAACATGCGGAAAAATAATTGCATCTGAAGAAATAGGCCAGTTAGCAAAATTAGCCCAACAGCTAGACAACCGAAGTAATCCCGTCTTTGCTATCATAATGAATGCTCTTTTCATGTGGGATTTACATTACTTGTTTCGGTTAAAACATTGGCTCAAAAAAAACGAATCGAATTTAGCTCCTTGGTTTGAGGTTGTTCATAAAATGGAAACCTACTTAAGTCTTGCAACCTACTCGTTTAATAATCCGGCTTACTGCTATCCAAAAACATCCTCCAATGAGGTAATAAAAACCACGGGACTAGCTCATCCTCTTTTGTCTGAAAAAACAAGAATTCCCAATGATTTCAGCACAGAAAATCTACATGAGTTTGTCATTATTACAGGAGCCAACATGGCAGGAAAAAGTACGTTTCTTAGAGCTATTGGAATAAACTTAATTCTTGCTAATTGTGGAGCACCTGTCTGTGCTAATCAATTTATTTTCAAGCCAATTCCTTTATTTTCGAGCATGAGAACCTCTGATTCGTTGAAAAACAATGAATCCTATTTTTATTCTGAATTAAAAAGACTTCAAGCCATTGTAGAACAACTAAAAACTGGGGAAGAGCTTTTTGTGATATTAGATGAAATATTAAAAGGAACAAACTCAATAGACAAGGCGAAAGGTTCTAAAAAATTTGTGAAACAAATTTTAAAATATCAGGTCGCAGGAATAATAGCGACACATGACTTATCCCTTTGTTCTCTCAAAGAGGAATTCCCAAAACAAATACAAAACTGCTATTTTGATGTAGAAATTGAAAACGACCAGCTCGTATTCGATTACAAGCTCAAAGATGGAATATGCTCCAATATGAATGCCGAATTTCTTATGAAGAAAATGGGGATTACTGATTAATTTATTTCAAATATTTGAGCACAATAAGGATGACACAAAAAAGAAATAAATAGATAGAAATTCGATTTATACCTTGCATTGTTTTGTGAGAAGCATTCAGATTTTCCGAATCCTCTTTTTGAAACAATGTTTTAGGATTGAGGTAGTACATTATTTTTTTTAACATAATCGGTTTGTCTTATCTTGTGTTGTAAATGTAGAAGAAAAAATAGTAAAAAGCTTAAAACAGATACCTAAAAACTACTTTTACATCGGAACGAATGTTTCCCTTAATTTCCTCCAATCCGCTTAATATCACTTCTTCATTTCGATAATTCCAAACTCCATAGCGAATCCAAAAATCAAATTTCTTTCGATACTTGTATCGAGCAGTAAGGTAAAATCTGGAACCCACTTTGTAGTAGGCAGGGATGTAGAAGTAATACAACACATCATTTTCGTAAGCATAAATTCTGGCATTGAAAGACTCTGCATCAAACAATGCAAAGCGGGCAGTAAAGGAATAGGATTTTGATTTAGGTTTAACTACTACATCTTGGTAAGCCAAAAAACCAAATTCGGAGTCTGTATTCCCTTTTTTGTATTCCGTCACTTCCACTCTATTTCTTAAACTTAAATAATCCGTAATTTTCATTGAAACATTTACCCGATAATTGGTTCTAGACTCCTGAGTAAGTTGATAAATCGGACTCTCTATTTGGCTATTATTCACTTGTCTTTCCTGTCTTCTGAATCTAAAATATACATTGAAATTTCTTGACTTTCTGTAGCTCAATTGAGTAATAAACTCTTTACCACCAGAATTGGGTGAATAAGATTGGAACCGCATCCACGGAAATGTAAAAAAATCCATAGAACCAGTGAGTGTAAAACTTTTATTAAGTTTTGCCTCCAAGCCCATAAACATGCCTTTTTCATTCCAAGAATTGCTACTTTCCGCCAATCCATTACTTAGTAAGTTTTGGTAATCCTTTCCATAATTTCGATACAAGAGAGTGACTGACAATCTAGAATCTAAAGATACTAGTACACCATTCACATGAGCTACGCCTCCATTTTGACTTCTGGAGAACTCTCCAAAAAAATTAAAATTTCGTACTACGTAATTGTAATCAACTCCAGCTACAAAATTTTGATTGGAAGAAAATTCGAATTGATTGTAAAAACTCAATTTCCTATCAAATTCTCCACCGTAACGCGAGGCAAAACCAGTTCCGCCAATTCTCAGGGCAGAACCTACAAATTCTATTCTACCCCCAAAATGAGTTTCAAGAATAGCATCTTTATTCTCAAACTCAGCGTTTGTTCTGTGAAACCCGCTATTTTGGAGGGAAGAAAATGCCACTTCGTTGGTCACATTATCCAAGGTATCGGTAATGTTTGCATCCAGCCGTTTTCGGGAGTAAAAAGCAGAAAGCTGTATGTTCTTTGTGATAGCAAAAGTGGCTGCACCTCCTCTCAAAAAATTATTCTCATCAGCTGAAGCATAGTGCCTTATCCCTACAGCATTTCGTTTTACTGTGCTTATATCTACTGATTTTCCAAAAGCCAAACCACTCCAAAGTGTAAGTCCTTGTCCTACCTGAAAGTGATAATCACCCATAGCCATTGCCTTTAGCCTTCCGAAATCTTTGAGAAAAAAATGGGCAGAATAATAATCAAATCCTTGTTTTTGATTGCCTCTAAAAAATTGTTCACCCTGATCTTTTTCTCCTGTTATTCCCGCACTTATTTTATTCAAATATCTGAATCGATAGCGAACAAATAACTTATCTGGACTGCCTAGGTAGCGGGTATCATCCTCATTTTCTTTCGCAGAATAACCTTTCTTCTCTTGAATATCCCTTATATTTCTAATGTACAATTCATTCGAGCTGTTTTTCATTATTTCTTTGAAAGTAACGTTTGGTGTAAACAATTCGGATGACACAACAGAAAAGGGAAGAATAGTTCGAATCGTAACTAAATCAAACATTTCAACGGATTGCAATTCATAAATGGTCATTAATTTACCATTCGTTTCGATGTGTTTTCTCAGATTCACTACTTGTATTTCTGACAATAATCCAAGCTCCAACAACACATCTATCTGTTTTGGGCTATTTAAATTAACGGGATGGTCGTAATAGTAATATAGATTATCGAACAAAGTAGAATAATCAATGCTTTCATTGTCTCCTCCAATGTATTCTATTCTTTGCTCAATGATTTCAATTTTCTCCTCTGACTTGGTTTGAGTGTACACATCTGACGTAATCCAGAGCAAGCAAAACGATATGTATATTTTCCAATTCATTGATTACATTGTATAGCGTAATCCCAGAGATGGAGTAATTCCTAGGGAAGGATGAAACGAAGAGGAAAAATCAAGTTTAAAATTTCCTTTTGCCACCCCAAAACCTATTGTAGGCATGGAGGGACTGGTCACAATCCCTGCTCGTAAAAACAGGTTCTCTAGCGGAAAATACTCCAAACCAACCTTGACTGAAAAGGGTAAATCAATGTCTTTTTCTACCTCTATATTTCCAGTCACTTTATCTGAAAACTTGTAGGCCAATCCCAGATTCATTATGACAGGAATTTCCTCATTTTGGTAATCATTTAATTTGGTTTGAGTGGGATTAAACAAATGAAAACCTATTTGAATATTTTTTGATGGTTTAGCTAAAAAACCGATTTCAAAAGTCAAATTCTGAGTTCGACCATAATTATTACCCAAATTTAAAGAATGGTAATTCAATCGAATTCCCAGATTCACCTTTTCGGATAATTTGATACCGTAACCCAATCCAATTTTAGATTCACGGTACATCTTATCACCAAAGCCTGTATAATTAAATCCAAAGGCTCCTCGCTTCACTGGAATGGCAACTGCCAACGATTGCACTCCAAGCGATTTGAGTAAAAATCTACTTTCGTAGGAAGCACCGAAACTAAGATCTTCTATATTGGCCAAGGCAGCTTGATTGAATCGTATTGCCCACACATCAGCAATACAAAGACCTGTATTTCCCATTGCAGTTGCTCTTCCTCCAACTGGTAGATTGTTATTTCCCGCTGAGAAAAAAAAAGGAAACAAACAGAAAAGAAATAAAAGCTTTTTCATTGGGAGCTATTTTGATCAATATAACCCAAATGAGTAGTTCTGAAAAGAAAAGCTAGGCTTAACTATGGCTAAGTACTTTTCTGTCTTTCGGATAACCAAAGAGAGAGAGAAAAAAAGAAACAATTTTAGTGTTTTCTAGCAAATTTTCTTCTTCGTAAGTAATGATATATCAAACCAAAAACTACCATGACAAAAATCGGAACGAATACGTTGATTGCTTTCCAAAAAGTTCTGTCTTTCTTCACTTTTGCTTTGTCCAATGGTCTCAAAGTAATGGTTTTACTTCGCAATGGGATCAAATCGTCAATGCCCATTAAATTTTCCATTGCGTTCACAAAAAACTCTTTGTTCCCATAAGTTGCGGAGCGATCGTAACGGTCGTAATTGATATTCATTGGCCGCACAATCATCACTCCTTTATTATTTGGGAAGGAATCTACTGCTCCATGGATGATATCTCCATCACTTATTACGAGCATACTATTTTTTACACTTTCATTTTTGTGCTTTATAGGTGTATTTTTAAAATAAGAATCGGTCAATCTGTTTCGAAAACTTGATTTAAATGTTCCCGAAAGCATTGCCGCTACAGTTTGAAATGGCTGTGAATTGTATTGTAGAGCTTCAGGCTTTAAGTTGATCATCTGGTAATTGATACGCACTGGAACTTTGTAAGTCATCGAATTCTCAGAACTCTGTAGCAAAGGAGTTTTTACCACATTCTCCGTTTTCAACAAATCCAATGTACCTGCATATTTAAGTCGAATTGGATCCAAATTGTTTACCACCGAATTATTAATTCTCCAAGAATTCATAACAGGATGATAATACCAAGAATACAAATTACCACCCAAAGGAATTTTGGCTGAATTGACATCAATAAGCAAATTCTTGTTGAACCTAACACCGTAATTAAACAACTGAGCATCAATGTCATTTAGATTTCTTTCCAACCCAAAAGTTTCTTCATTTCGGTTCAGTGAGTCAAGATCAACCTCAACCATATCCAAAAGCCAAGCGACTTTGCCTCCCTTCATGATAAATTGATCGATAATGTATTTATCTTTCTCTGAAATTGGCTGAATTGGTTTTGCAACGACTAGGGCATCATAGTTTTTTAATGCATTAATTTTTCCGTTTATTGTGACATCCTCTACCGCATGAAATTTGGATAATTCATAGGTGACATCATACCTTTCTATCTCCTTCAGCTCTCCGTGCCCCTGCAAGAATGCAATTTTCTTTCGATTGGGACTAACTGCCTTATAAATCCCTTCTAACAATTGATATTCCAAATCATTTAGTAGGTTTTCAATGGGTATCAAATCGATTGGAACAGGAATGGCTATACCAGAATTTGGATCAAGGTTACTCGGACCTAAAATTTGAATTGGGATATTTTTATTGTCTACGGTTCTTAGAATAATTCCTCCAAACAACAAATTATCTTTTTTAGTACCTCCTATTATTGAGCTAACTTTAGTGGGTTTCAACCCGAACTCATACAACTGAGTATATACCTCATTCTTGCGGGTTTCATCTTCAGCTGGATCAATGAATTCATAGTAAATATTGGCTCCTCCAAATGCTTTTAATTCACTCAATTTTTCTTGTAGCGCTGACTGAAGCTTTCTTAATTCCGGAGGTAAATCACCTTCCAAATAGACTTCAAACCTCAATTCATCGCGAATCAACGAGTCGTTTTCCAATATCTCTATCGTTTTATCAGATAGTGAATGAATTTTTTCTTCGGTAAGATCTACCCTAAAAAACTTTTTTGAGCCTATGTAGTTAACCAATAAAACCAGCATGGCTACTGAAAGAATCTGAATACCTAATTTTGTAGTTCCGCTCATTATTTCCCTCTTTTTAAACTCAATTTGGTTGCCAACAAAAAGACTGCGATCAAACTAATGAAGTACAATAAATCTCTACTATCAATAACTCCTCTCTGGATGGAGGCATAGTGCTCTTCTATTCCAAAATTCTTGATGAGGTAGGCAGTTTCTCCTGATTCAATATTATTTCCGATAAAATCGAATCCCAAATACACCGTAAAACATAAAACTACCGCCACCAAAAATGACACAATTTGGTTGGTTGATATGGAAGAGGCAAACAAACCTACCGTCAAAAAGCTAGCACCTAAGAAAAACAAGCCAATATAAGAACCAATTGTTCCTCCTGAATCTATATTCCCTACCGGGTTTCCTAATTGAACAACTGAAAAATAATACACTAAAGTAGGTAACAAACTCAAAACCAGCAAAATAATACCTGCCATGTATTTGGCCAAAACAATCTGAAAATCACTAATAGGTTTGGTAAACAACAATTCTAAAGTTTGCATTCTTCTTTCCTCAGCAAACAGTCGCATGGTAATAGCCGGTATCAAAAACAGGAAAATTGCCGGTGCATTGGTAAATAAAAAACCTAAGTCAGAAAATCCTGAATCAAAGACATTTGTCTCCCCAGGAATTACCCACATGAATAAACCAATAGATAGTAAAAATATGACTATCGTAATGTACCCAACCAAGGAGCTAAAAAAACTCCCAACTTCTTTTTTTATTAGTGCCAGCATGGATTATTTTTTCTTAAATGACATGAGCAATGAGAATACTCGATCGATGTCCTCATTCTTCACTACCAAGGTAATTTCATTTGTTGTAGAAATAATTTCAAAAATATTTATATTTTCCCAAGCTATTTTTTTTAGTAAAAAATAGTACGCGCCAGGCACATTAAAATCTGGTAACCGCAGCGTAACAGAAGACAAATCTTCCATTTTAAACAACAGTGTTTCGTCCTTGAACAACTCCTTTACCTTGTGAGACAAAGATTTAATTACCACAATATTGGACTCATAAACACCTTGTGATACGGTGCAAAAACCATCTACTTTATCACTCGATTCTTTCAGCAACTTCATTTGGGCAGTTGCCAATGTTGGCGAATTCTTAAAGGCGTAATCATTCAGGTTACTTCGGATAATTATGTCACCCAACGAATTCATGAATTTTTCTATTTTTCCATTGATGGAATTAAATTTCTCGAACTCCATTCTATTTATCGCCATCACGAGAGCACCAGTCTTCACTGTTTTTCCAAGTTGTTCTTCCACTTTTGGCTGCAACATTCTCGCAAGTGAGGAGATATTTATTAAATCTTCAGCTATAGATTCCTCCAAAAATGGAGAGGCGGATATTTCTTTTTCAATTATTTTTGAAATCGTACTCATTCTTTCTCTTTTTTCTTCTTTACGAAACAAAAATAAGGAGGATTTCTTTACTAAAAAAGTGATTTTGTTTCTTTTTTAACAAATTTTAATAAAAACCTTGTTTTTTTATACATTTATGTTAATAAACTAATCTTTTGTTTTTTCAAAGACTGCGATTGCCTCAATATGCGCAGTATGAGGGAATTGATCCACAAAACTTATTTTAGTCATTTCATATCCTTTTTCTCTTAAAACCTCAATATCTCGAGATTGAGTGGCTGGGTTACATGACACATACACAATTCGTTGAGCGTCAATTTGAGTAACTTTCACCAAAGTTTTAGGAGCAATTCCTCCACGAGGCGGATCCAAAACTACGGTTTTTATTTTCCCCTCATATTGAGGGTACTGGGTGAGAAACTTACCCACATCGGCCGCAAACCATTTTGCCGTCTCAACTTCGTTTCGTTTAGCATTTTCTTTGGCATTTTCAATTGCTTCAGACACAATATCTACACCAACAACTTGAACGCCAGTCTTTTTGGAAATCAATTGTCCAATAGTCCCGGTGCCACAAAATAAATCCATTACCGTGTCACCAGAAGAATATTCGGTATCTTCCATGACGTAATCAATCACTTTGGAGTACAATCGCTCTGCAGATTTTGGGTTTGTTTGAAAAAAACTTTGCATGCTCACTTCGAACGAAAGGCCAAGTAAATTTTCCTGTATTAGGTTCTCCCCAAAAAGCATCTCGTAATCGTTCTCATCATTGTGAGAACGTTCACCTAAACTGTCGTTGATTGTATGTAAAATTCCTGCAACTCTATTTTCAAATAAGCTTGTTACAAATTCAACGAAAGCTTGTTTATCGAAATGAACCAAGCCAGATTTTGAGGTAGTTAAATTCAACAGCAGTTGGTTATTGGCAAAAGACTTTCTTACAGTTAAATACCGATAAAACCCATGTTTTTTTGGCGGATGCCAAGTTGGCAATCCCGTTTTTTCTAGGTAAGCACGAATCTCTTTCAGTTTATTTTCAAACTCCTCATCAAACAAACCCGAATCTTTGTCTAGGTTCTCAACAATCCACCAAGTTCCTCTTCTCTTGAAACCCAGTGCAAACTCATCATCTAGAGTTTCTTCCTGTTCAAAATCATACCGAATGGTACTAAAAGCATACTCCATTTTGTTACGGTAATGAAAGCTGGTGGGAGACTCAATGTAGGTATCAAACAATTCTTCGATTTTGGCTACTTTTCCTATTCTGCGGTATTGCTCGATAGTGGTTCGTTGTTTGTACTCTCGTTGTTTTTCAACTGGTAAAGTAAGATAAGGAGCGCCCGAAATTGCCTGAAATTTCATTTCTACCTCGTCTTGCGAAGCCGAAACTATTTCGATTAATTTTCCCTCTAAGTGTTTTTTGCGCTTTTTAAATATTCTTGCTTTCACCACTTGCCCAGGAATGGTATTGGGCACAAACATCACAATTTTACTTTCGCCCACTTGCAATTTTGCCAATCCTTTTCCTCCAAAAGCCATGTCTTCTATTTCTATCTCTAAGATATTTCCTTTTTTTATGTCTTGGGGCGTGTAGGTTTTCATTTGGATTGATTTTAAGTCAGGCAAAGATAAGTGGAATTTAGTGGAATGAAATAGGATAACGACAAATAAAATTTGTCATTTTTTAGATATAATTCTATTCTCATTTTATACCAATGAAAGTGATTTAAATTTCACAACTCAAAAGCAAAAAAAACACTAAACTGGACCAATTGCTTCACACCCTTTTAGCTCCGGAAGCAACGAAGAAACGGACTGTTTAATTGATTTTTCCATTTCGACTAACAACTTTTTTTTCACAAAGTGTTTATGAGTTATTAAACCAACCTTCCTCACCGGAACTGGGTTTGAAAATGAAATGAGACGATTCTTTTCCGATTTTTCGAGCTCATTTGAGAGTAAAAAAGGCAAAATAGTAATTCCATTATTTGCTTTTGTAAACCTCATCAAACTATCCAATGACCCAGCTTTAAACTGAAAATTAACATTTTTGTTAGGCGCATCGCTTGACAACTCGCAAATCTGCTTGACTTGAGTACTTAAACAATGTCCATCCTCTAAAAACCATAAGTTGGCAAAATCTAATTCTCCCACAGAAGTCGTTTTTTTAACTTGGCTAGAACGACAATCATAAACCAAAAAGGGCTCTTCATACAACTCAACTTCATTCAATTGTGGATCAGCCAGAGGAATAGCCAAAATCGCAACGTCAATAGCTCTGCTTTTAAGAGATCTTTGTATATTGGACGTAGTCATTTCACTCACAATCATTTTTACTCTTGGAAATTTTTTAGCAAAATCTGCTAAAAACAAGGGCAAAAGATAAGGTGCAATTGTAGGGATGATGGCAATTCTTAGTTCGCCCACCAGTTCGCCTTTAAGCTCTTGCACGGTATTCTGAAGCGCCTCAAACTCATAATGAAGAATTCTCATTCGCTCTATCAGCAGCTCACCTTCTTTGGTAATCGTAACGGGTTTTGTTTTCCGGTTAAAAATAAAAACCCCTATCTCTTCCTCTAGTTTATTAATCATTGTACTCAGGGTAGATTGAGTTATGAAACATGATTCGGCAGCTTTTTCGAAGTGAGCGTATTGGGCTACTGCCAACACATATTTTATTTGTTGAATTGTCATACAACAAAACTAGTAATAACATTGATAAAATCAATATATACATCTAAACTATCGTTTTTATAAATAAATAATATCCCTTAGTTTTGTATCACAATAAAACAACAAGCTATGAAACAGATAAAACAAATAGGAATGGCAATTGTTTCCGGAGTTCTACTTTTTTCGTGTGGCGAAAAAACTGCTGAATACGATGGAATGACAGGAGCTACAATGAAAAGCAAATCAAACAAGAGCGCAACCGAAAACAGCGATTGGTGGCCAAACATGCTGAATTTAGACCTACTGAGACAAAACTCTCAGCTATCTAATCCGCTATCGGAAGAATTTGACTACGAAGCAGCATTCAACTCATTGGATTATGATTCGCTGAAAGCAGATATTGAAAAAACGTTGACCGATTCTAAAGATTGGTGGCCTGCAGACTATGGAAACTACGGAGGGCTTTTTATCCGAATGGCTTGGCACAGTGCAGGAACCTACAGAACTGCTGACGGACGAGGTGGATCAAGAGAAGGACAACAACGATTTGCCCCGCTAAATAGCTGGCCAGACAACGCAAACCTGGATAAAGCAAGGCGATTGCTTTGGCCAATTAAACAAAAATATGGACAGAAAATCTCTTGGGCAGATTTAATGGTTCTCACGGGGAATGTAGCTTTGGAATCAATGGGATTTAAGACCTACGGATTTTCTGGAGGAAGAACGGATACTTGGGAACCGGCCAAAGATATCTATTGGGGAAAGGAAGAAAAATGGCTAGAGGACAAAAGATACTCGGGAGATAGAGAACTAGAAAATCCATTGGCTGCCGTACAAATGGGATTAATTTATGTAAATCCAGAAGGACCAAACGGAAACCCTGATCCAAAATTGGCTGCTCACGACATAAGGGAGACTTTTGGAAGAATGGGAATGAATGACGAAGAAACTGTTGCACTCATTGCCGGTGGACATACATTAGGAAAAACCCACGGAGCTGGACCAGCCACTCATGTTGGACCTGAACCGGAGGCAGGAGATATTGAAGAGCAAGGGTTGGGATGGAAAAGTGATTACAAATCTGGAAAAGGAGCCGATGCCATAACTTCTGGACTAGAAGTAATTTGGACTCAAACCCCTACCAAATGGAGTCATTTGTTTTTTATGAATCTATTTGAAAACGAATGGGTATTGGTAAAAAGCCCGGCAGGTGCTCACCAATGGGAAGCAAAGGATTCCAAAATGTTGGTTCCGGATGCTTTTGATTCGGAAAAAATGCACAAACCAACGATGCTTACAACCGATTTGTCGATGAGAGAAGACCCCATTTATGAAAAGATTTCAAGAGATTTTTACGAAAATCCTGAGAAATTTGACCTAGCTTTTGCTAAAGCTTGGTTCAAGCTAACACATCGAGACATGGGACCAAACACTACTTACATTGGACCTGAAGCTCCAATAGAAGACTTGATTTGGCAAGATCCTGTTCCAGCTTTATCAACTGAAATTATTAACGAACAAGATATCGAGGGTTTAAAAACTCAAATTTCAAACTCCGGATTATCCATTACCGAAATGGTAACAACCGCATGGGCATCAGCGAGCACCTACAGACAATCAGACCGAAGAGGTGGAGCAAACGGTGCTAGAATAAGATTGGAACCTCAAAAAAACTGGGAAGTAAACAATCCTTCTCAACTGAAAAAAGTACTTACCGCTTTAGAAAACATTCAAACAGAATTCAACCAAAAATCAGCAAAAAAACAAGTATCAATGGCTGATTTAATTGTACTTGCTGGAACTGTAGGTATAGAAAAAGCAGCAGAAAATTCTGGTCACAAGGTAGAAGTTCCATTCACACCTGGAAGAACGGATGCTAGCCAAGAACAAACAGACATAGAATCTTTTCAACTGCTGGAACCTATGGCAGATGGATTCAGAAATTACTTAAAAACGAAATATACGGTATCTACTGAAGAACTGTTAATCGACAAAGCTCAATTGCTTGGACTTACCGCACCAGAAATGACAGTATTGGTGGGAGGAATGAGAGCAATTGGCGCAAATTACGACAATTCAAACACAGGTTTATTTACTTCAAAAAAAGAACAGTTATCAAACGAGTGGTTTGTTAATTTACTCTCCATGACTTCAGAATGGAAGGCTACTGACGATACCAAAGAAAAATTCGTGGGAAAAGATAGGTCAACTGGAGAAACAAAATGGGAAGCAACAAGAGCCGACTTAATTTTTGGCTCTAATTCAGAACTTAGAGCTTTATCCGAAGTGTACGGAAGTGCTGATGCAAATGAATTATTTGTGAAAGAGTTTGTAGCTGCCTGGACCAAAGTAATGATGGCCGATAGATTTGATTTGAAAAAATAATATTTGTAGAGTCTTGAATTAGCTGTGTCTCATTCAAGACTCTTCATTATACTTTTTGCTTTTCATTCAGAGAAGCGTAATATCCATTCTGCCTCATTAGCTGTTCATGATTACCTTGTTCGATTATTTGTCCTTCGTTCATTACCAAAATGAGGTCTGCATGTTCTAAAGATGAAATTCGATGACTGATTATCACGGCAGTCTTACCCTTCATGATTCTTTTTAAATTCCTTAAAATAATGTCCTCCGTTTCTGTATCCACGGCAGACAAACAATCATCAAAAACCAATATATCTGGTTGCTTTATAATTGCACGAGCTATGGAAACTCGTTGTTTTTGACCACCAGATAAGGTAATACCTCTTTCCCCAACCACCGTTTCAAATCCTTTCTCAAAATCCATAATATTGGAATAAATATGAGCATCTTTCGCGGCATCAATCATTAATTCATCACTGTTTGGCCCCAAATTACTTAGTCCAAACTGAATGTTGTTAGCAATTGTATCAGAAAACAAAAAGGCATCTTGAGGCACATACCCAATTGATCTTCTTAATTGAGTCAATTCAATATCTTCAATGTTTGTATTCCCTAAACGAATTACTCCTGAATCAACATCGTACAAACGAGCTATCATATTTGCAACAGTAGATTTACCCGAACCTGTTTCACCAATTATCCCTAACGTTTTTCCTCGAGGCAGGGTAAACGAAATGTTTTGAAGCGCTTTTATTCCAGAATCAGGATAAACGAAAGACACATCATCAAATACAATATCTCCTCCTTTCATTTCTACCGCATCTGCTTTTGAAAAAATTGCAGGTTTTTGATTCAGAAATTCATTGATTCTTTTTTGAGATGCAGCTGCACGCTGAACCATGGAAGTAACCCATCCTATAGAAGCAAATGGCCAGGTAAGCATATTTACATAAATAACAAAGGCAGCAATATCTCCATTGGTAATGATTCCTTCATTGGCTTTCAACCCTCCAATGTAAATCGTTAACACAGTACTTACTCCAATCAATAAAACAATTACCGGAAAGAAAAAAGCATTGATAGTTGCCAGCTTCATGGACCTAGAACGATACTCGTTCGCTTCCTTCAAAAAACTTTGGTTCAATGATTTTTGCATGTTATATGCTTTCACCACTCTAATTCCTGAAAAAGATTCTTGAACAAAAGTAGATATAAGCGACTGTTGAACTTGAACCTCTTCACTCCTGCGATTCATGATTTTACTGATGTAATAAATCATAATAGTCATTATAGGCAAAGGAGCCAATGCATACAACGTGAGTTCTACATTCACCGAAACCATGTAATAAATAGTCAATCCGCTCAATACCAGTAGATTTATTGTATACATAATTGCAGGCCCCAAATACATTCTCACTTTACTCACATCTTCAGAAATTCGGTTCATTAAGTCTCCGGTATTATTTTGCTTGTAAAAAGCCGGAGTTAATTTCTGATAGTGCTGGTAAATTTCATTCTTCAAATCGTACTCTATGAGCCGTGACATGATGATGATTGTTTGTCTGTTTAGGAACACAAAAAAACCACGAATTAAGGAATATCCAACATAAATTAAAGCCAAATAAAAAGCTCCGTCAAGAATTTCTGACCGGTCTATCTCAGATAAAGAGGATGCTTGAATAGAACCGATTTTCTTTTCAAACAAATCCACTGCTTTTTTTACTAGTCGTGGCATTTCCACTCCAAAGTAATTGGAAGCGGCTATAAAAATAGTTCCCAAGATAAGGCGCCACTTGTATTTGATCAAGTATTTATTTAAATAGGAGAGTGATTTCATCGGGACAAAGATAAGTTTTTAATACTTACAATTTCGTCAAAAGAAACATGTTTTCATTGACAAAAAACTCGATTGAAAAGGGGAAACTTTTAATTCGAAATTAAAGTCCAAAAAAATAAATAATAATCGTAATTTTGTACTCCTTAAATAAATTTATCAATCATGGAAAATATAGTAGCTGAAAAAGCTCAAGAACATGGGTTCCTTTTGAACAGAATGGAAATGATGGGGCACGAACAAGTTGTGTTCTGTAATGACAAAGAATCTGGTTTAAAGGCAATTATTGCAATTCATAATACAACACTAGGCCCTTCTTTGGGAGGAACAAGAATGTGGAATTACGGAAGCGAAGCAGAGGCACTGAATGACGTTCTTAGATTATCGAGAGGAATGACTTACAAGTCTGCGATTTCTGGATTGAACTTAGGTGGTGGTAAAGCAGTGATTATTGCAAATCCACACACAGATAAATCCGAAGCCCTTTTCCGAAGGTTTGGGAAATTTGTGAATAGCTTGGGCGGAAAATACATTACTGCAGAAGATGTGGGTGTGTCTCCAAGAGAAATGACATGGGTAAACATGGAAACCAACCACGTAAGTGGATTGCCAGGAAAAAGTGGAGACCCTTCGCCAGTGACAGCCTATGGAGTGTACATGGGAATGAAAGCTGCCGCAAAAAAAACTTACGGTAACGATAGTTTAAAAGGAAAAAAAATATCTGTGCAAGGCGCTGGACACGTAGGCGAATACTTAATCCAATTTCTAGAAAAAGAAGGTGCAGAAATTTTTGTAACAGACATTTATCAGCCAACTTTAGACAGAATAGCTAAAGAATATAAAGTTACCGTAGTGGCTCCCGAAGATATTTACGATTTGGATGTAGACATTTATTCTCCTTGTGCTTTGGGAGCAACCGTCAATGACGATACTTTGGACAAACTTAAGTGTAAAATCATAGCGGGTGCTGCCAACAATCAGTTACAAGACGAGGTAAAGCACGGGGAAATGTGTAGGGAAATGGGAATTACCTATGCTCCAGATTATTTGATTAATGCCGGAGGTGTGATCAATTGCTTTTTTGAAGTGACAGGTTACGACAAAGAAAGAGTAATGGATTTAACAAAAGACATTTACAACACTACCTTGGCGATATTTGATAAAGCGGAAAAAGAAAACATTCCAACTTACCTAGCTGCAAACAAAATGGCTGAAGAAAGAATCGAACAAATAGGAAAAATAAAACTCTCTTTTTAATGCTATCTAGAAGACATATACGAATAAAAACCTTCTTGGCATTGTACGCCTATATTTTCTCCAACAACAAAGAATTGGACAAAGGAGAAAAAGAACTCCTATTCAGCCTGAACAAAGTGTACGAATTGTACGTGACACTACTTTCAGTTTTCAACGAGATAAAAAATGTTTCGGAAGAAAAAATTGAAAATGCAAAAACCAAGCTACGCCCGACAGAAGATGACTTAAATCCCAACATGAAATTGGTTCACAACAAAGCTTTTGCTTTATTGAATCAAAATAGTCAACTCAAGAAAGACATCGACAACATGAAAATTCAGTGGAGATCAGATGCAGCCTTTACCGTAATTAGTCAGATTTTCAAAGAATTAAGGAACTCAGAAGAATACAAAGAGTACATGAATAGTGGTGGGGATTCTTTTGAAGAGGACAAAGAATTTTTGATTACCATTTTCAAAAGATTCGTAATCAACAACGAGTTGCTGCACGAAGTTCTTGAAGACAACAGCATATTCTGGAATGATGACCTGGACATTGTGGCAATGGCAGTGATAAAAACACTTGAAACGATGAGCGAAAGTGATTCTGGAATAGAAGGGTTGAGTCCTTTATTCAAAGATGAAACGGACGAAGAATACGCCAAAGTATTATTTAGGCATACCATCCAGAAAGAAGATGAATTGGAAGACTTAATTACGGCTCAAACCAAAAACTGGGACGTAGACAGGTTAGCCAAGACAGATGTTATTTTGATGAGAATGGCACTGATTGAGGCAATTGACTTCCCTTCTATTCCGGTAAAAGTTACCATGAACGAGTACATAGAAATCTCCAAGTTTTACAGCACTCCAAAAAGTAAGGGCTTTATAAACGGATTATTGGATAAGATTTTTGCAAAATTAAAAGAAGAGGGTAAAATAAATAAAACTGGAAGAGGTTTAATGAATAAATCAATACCGAAATAAGAATGAAAAGTATTATCCTAGCTCTATTTTCTCCCCTACTTCTTCTGTCATGTGGCAACACAGAAATTACAGAAGAAAACTTTACGGACATTATTGAAATGAAAAATCCACCAGTAATAGAATTGGAGGAAACTGAATTTGATTTTGGAACCGTGATTGAAGGTGCTGAGATAAGAAAAACCTTTCGTTTCAAGAACATCGGAAAAGGACCGCTTGTGATTGCCGATATCAATGGAAGTTGCGGATGCACAATAGCAAAGAACTGGCCAAAGCAACCGGTCTTAAGAGGCGAAAGCGGCACCGTAGACATTGTATTTAATACCGAAGGAAGAGTGGGCGACAACACAAAATTCATTACCATTACGGCAAATACCCAACCTGCCGATACTAAAATAAAATTAACTGGGACGGTTGTGGGTCCCAACCAAAATTAAAAAAAGAAAACTATGAATACATTATTTTTGATGGCTCCAGGTGGAGAAAGTAACCCAATGCAAATGATTATAATGCTGGTCTTAATGTTTGGTGTTTTTTATTTCTTCATGATAAGACCACAGTTAAAAAAACAGAAAGAACTGAAAACATTTAGAGAAGCTCTTGCCGTAGGGGCCGAGGTGGTTACTATTGGTGGACTTCATGGAACTGTTAGTGCCATTCAGGACACTACGGTAAAACTAAAAGTTGAAGGCGGTACCATTGTCAAAGTTGAGAAATCTGCATTGATAACCGACTTTGCTGCGCACCAGCAACAAAACGGAAGAAAATAACAATCAATTTAATTGTCCCAAACAAAGTTTTGGGTAAATTTGAAAGAGTCTTACTAACCTAAGACTCTTTTTTTTATGAAACAAACGAAACAAATTATTGGCATAACAGGAGGAATTGGCTCAGGGAAATCTGTAGTTGCTAAAATTCTTATCTCTATGGGGTATCAAGTGTACAACTCAGACATCCGAGCCAAAGAGTTGATTAATTCGAATGAAGAATTAATGAAAGCCATAAAAAACGAATTCGGCAACGACCTATACAACGAAAACGGATTGGATCGTCAAAAAATGGCTACCATCGTATTCAATAACCCCAAGAAACTCGAAATACTCAACAGACTTGTGCATCCCGCAGTGGGAAAAGATTTTGAATCTTGGAAAATTGCGCAATCATCTTCATTAGTATTCAAAGAGGCTGCCATTTTGTTCGAAACAGGAATTTACAAAGAGTTAGACTCAATTATTTTGGTAACAGCACCAAAAAGTACCCGAATTGCAAGAGTAAAAGACAGAGACAAAGCAAGCACGAAGGAAATTGAAAATCGAATGACAAACCAATGGACTGATGAAGTCAAGCTTAATCTAACAGACTTTGTGATTGACAATTCTGGAAAAAAGCTACTGATACCTCAAGTACTCGCAGTGGTCAAAACTCTTAACAAATGAAACGAAGAGCAATAATTGTTCTGTGTTTACTTGGAAGTTGCGCTCCTTCAAAACGTCCCTTATCACTTGGCGATTATTTTGACATTGACTCAATCTATAAAGTTAGGATGCATAATTATTCTGGCAACTTCTATCTAAATGAAAATCAACTTCGTAAGTTCAAAGGAGAACTTGGCAAAGCTACACCTATTAGCAATGCCTTAAAGCTAGGCGCAATTGGATTTTTAATTTATTACAAAAATGATTCTAGCATGATATACTCCAATTCTAATAGTAGCTTTCTAGAATGTCCAAGCGATATGTTTAGCTCATCGGAATACCCGATCGAAACACAAAATGCAGCACTCTATTTTTCTACCTCAGGAGTAAATTATCAAAACTATAACCCACTCAAATAGACTGAACACAAAGTACAATATAGGTAATGTAGGCTGACAGTAGGATTACACCATGAACTCTACCCATCTTTTTCCCTATGAACATCATGGGATACAGCGCCAAAGCAATTCCTAACATCCAATACATATCAAAAACCATTACGCTCTCGGCAACCTGAATGGGCTTAATGAGAGAGGTAATTCCCAGAACTATTAAAATATTAAAAATGTTCGACCCTATTAGGTTTCCAAGGGAAATATCAGTTTGCCTTCGATAAGCGGCAACACCAGAGGCCACCAATTCTGGAACGGACGTACCAAATGCAACGATTGTTACTCCAATTACTTTGTCTGATATCCCGAAAGATTTAGCAACATCCTTTGCTCCTGCGACAAACCAATCTGCTCCAAATTTAAGACCAACTAATCCACCAAGCAAATAAAGACTAGTCAACCACATATTGGAGGGAGTACCGTCAATGTCTTCATCCAAATCGAGGTTTAATTTTCTCGAGTTTCTGATTAATAAAAATGTGAAAATCAACAAAATGCCAACCATAATTCCTCCCTCAAAAGAAGAAATCATATTATCCAATGAAAACACATAAAATAAAATACTCGCAAACATCATCATTGGCCAGTCAATAATTTTTGAATTTCTATCTACAATTATTGGGAAAATCAAGACCGTGACTGATAAAACTAACGCGATATTGGCGATATTGGACCCAATTACGTTTCCTATTGCTAAATCAGGAGAACCGTCCCAAGCGGCTTTTATACTGACGAATAATTCTGGCGCTGAAGTACCAAATGAAACCACAGTCATACCGATTACCAATGGGGAAATTTTAAATTTTTCGGCTGCTCCCACAGCACCTTTCACTAAGTAATCACCACTAAAAATTAGGATTGTGAGTCCCAGTATAAGCCACAAAAAACCCATAATTAATCTAGTTTTATATCTTTTACAGAATCGTCCAACTCTTTTTTCATTTCGGCAATAGGATTAGAAGATTCTGTCTGATCCATGATATCTTGTTTGATACTATCTGTAGATTCCTTGATATCTCTTTTGATGTCGTCAGTTGCATTTTTTATTTGATACATAACCTTACCAAATGAACGGGCAATTTTAGGAATACTCTCTGCACCAAAAAATATTAGAATAAACAAAAATACGATGAATATTTCACCGCTACTTAAGTTCAAAAACAACATAATAATGGGAGCTGAAAGCATAGTTTTTTTAGATCAACAATAATTAATATTTCTTATACTAAGGTAATAAATGTTTGGCAACTGTGTTACGAAGTGAAACATGATTTAATAAAAAAGTCCCCTGATTTCTCAGAGGACTTAGCTACTAAATATCAACTAATTTATTTCTCTTCTTTCGACTCTTTTCTGAACGATTTGGTAAAATCAATAACAGAAGGGGTTGCAATACACAACGATGAATAAGTTCCAACTACGACACCAATCATCAAGGCAAATGTCATTCCTTTTATTGAATCTCCACCAAATAAGAAGATAATCAACAATACTAGGAAGGTAGTAACAGAAGTATTCACCGTTCTACTCAATGTGGAGTTCAATGCCTCATTAATAACTTCTCTCGGCTCTCCCTTTCTTCTATCCGTTAGAAATTCTCTTATCCTATCGAATACCACTACTGTATCGTTAATTGAGTATCCTACTACTGTTAAAATTGCCGCAATAAATGCTTCGTTTATTTCCATGGCAAATGGGAATCTTCCCCATCCAATAGAGAACAATGACAATACAATTAACACATCGTGGAACATGGCTAGCAAGGCTCCCAATCCAAATTGCCATTTTCTAAATCTAAATACTATGTACAAGAAGATGATCAATAAGGATATCAATACTGCTTTAATGGATGAGGTTTTAAATCCAGCTGAAATGTTAGAATCAACTTGTCTTGATTCAATGATTTCATACCCACTGATGTCTTTTAATCCCTCGTTTAGTTTGGTTTCAACTTTTGCCGAACCCTCTGAAGTTTTATCTCCCAACATGTATTGAGTTGTAATCAGTGCTTTGTATCGGTTATCAATCATTTTTACTTCTGGCATATCTCCAAAAGAGGCAGCAAGGCTTTCTCTTACGTCTTGGAAATTCACTTCGTTCTCAAACTTTATTTTGTAAGTTCTCCCTCCAGTAAATTCAACTCCGTAATCCAAAGATCTCGTAACCAAGGAGAAAATACCTCCTGCGATAATTAATCCAGAAATAATGTAGAATACTTTTCTTTTTTTGATAAAAGGAACTTTCATGTTCAAGAATAAGTTCTTTGTGATGGCAGTAGAAAAAGAAATGTCCTTTTTTCTGTCGATCATGTAACTGAATATCAATCTTGAAATGATAAGTGCTGAGAATAACGAGGTAAAAATACCAATGATAAGCGTAATAGCGAATCCTTGGATAGCTCCATGACCGAAGTAACCCAATACAATCGCAGTAAGCAATGTTGTAATGTTTGCATCCAAAATTGCTGAAAGGGCTTTTGAGTAACCTTCCTCAATTGCTTGTCTTTTCCCTCTACCATTTCTCAATTCTTCTCTAATTCTTTCGAATACAAGAACATTAGCATCCACCGACATACCGATAGTAAGTACGATACCTGCAATTCCTGGAAGCGTAAGTGCAGCTCCTAACGAGGCAAGTGTTCCAAAAATGAAGAAAATATTTGTAATCAAGGCTAAATCAGCAACTGCTCCTGCCTTTGAATAATAAAAAATCATGTAAACCAAAACCAACAATAAGGCTCCAGCAAATGACCAAAGTCCTGCTTGGACATTTTCTGCACCCAAAGTTGGTCCAACCACCGACTCGTCAACAATTTTTGCCGGTGCAGGAAGAGCTCCCGCCTTTAAAATGTTTGATAAATCCTTCGCTTCTTTTATTCCATCTGCACCATTAAAAGAGCCTCCTGTTATTTGGGTTCTTCCTCCTTCAATTTTACCAGATGCCACAGGTGAAGAAAACACTTTATTATCCAATGTGATTGCGATACCCGTTTCGTCTTTCGCACTTTGTTCGGTCAAATCCGCCCAAGCAATTGCTCCTGCATTTTTGAATTGTAAAGAAACCATCGGTTTTCTGGTCATCGGATCAAAATCTTGTCTTGCCGACTCCACTTCCTCTCCATCTAATTCTGGAATACCACTTTTCGTCTTTTTTATTAAATATAAGTTCAATAATGGTGTACCGTCTTCTGTTGAACCGGCAGATTTTGATTCCCACATGAAAGCCAAATCTCTTGAAATGGTTGAAACTGCAGTTTGAACAACACTCATTTTCATGAAAGCGTTTACTTCGGCAGTGTCTGTAATTTTTGCATATCCTAATATGGCACTTTCCATCCATTGACTTTCTTGATCAGCGTAAGGATATAATCTAGCAGACAAAGGACTTGTCTTTCTAAACATTTCTTGTTGTTCGTCTGCGGTTAAGTTCGCAAATGGATCTACTGAAGCTGAATCTTCTGAAGCTAACTCGGTTGAATCATTTACTTCTGTTGAATCGCTCTCTGAAGCTAAATCAGCTGAGGCAGTCGTATCTTTTGTCGCATTCTCAACAGAATCCAAATAACCAGGATACATTGTTCTACTAATGATATCATTCAACTTTTCGTACACTGCATTCCCTACTTCTGTATTTTTATAGGTATGCCAAAACTCAAGTTTTGCGGTACTTTGAAGTAAATTTCTCGCTCTTTCCTTGTCCTTAACTCCAGGCAGCTCAATTGTAATCGTTCCTTTACTTTGGTTCTTTTGGATAGAAGGTTGAGAAAGTCCTAACCCCGATACTCTCGATGAAATGACAGTTTCAGTTTTATCTAAAGCTCCAGAAGCTTTTTCTCTCAACATCGCTATAACCTCTTCGTTGGAAATGTTAGTCAATTTATTTCCGTCTTCATCCTTAAATTTGAAAATCTCAGCAAGCGACTCTTCTGGATTAATTTCATTGAATTTTGCTTCAAATAAGTCAACAAATTCTTTTTCATTTTCTGCGGTTGTAAATACAGAGTATGCTGCTTCAAAAGGCTTAGAAAAAGAACTTCTTGAAGAGTATCTTCCTGCTAAGTTAGAAACCATATCCGGTATTGAAACTTGCAACGTTACACTCATTCCTCCTTCAAGGTCTAGCCCTTTTGCCAATTCGTTGTCTTTACAATACTTGTAGGTATGTCCAAAAATTGGATAAACTGATTCATTCGTTTTATTAATCAAGTAATTTTCCAAAACAGCTTTTTGAAACACGTCTCTTTCTTCTTGTGTAGCCACCAAATATTCAGCATTTCCTACCGTTGCTCTCACTGAAGAATCACTTCCAACATACATTGAAGCTTCAGATTCAGCGAATTCTTTTGCCTCTTTCTCTACGCCACTTGTCACCCATGTAAAGGACAATTGGTAAAGACAAGCTAGTGTTAATAATATGGTAAAAACCCATATAATATTTCTATTTTGCATAGTTTATTTGTTTAATTTACTTACTTTTTTAGGGGTGCAAATATAAAAGAACCTTTGTTATTAAACAATTTTCGTCCTATTTATTTTACTGAACAAGAATGTGCTATTCTGCAATTTCACCTCGATGGGGAATTAATGCATCTCTCACAATTCTCATGTAAGATTCTGGAACGGTTATGAACGCTGTTGAATGCAAATCACCTAACGGTTCCACTCCGGTGTTTACATAAGGTACATCCTCTTTTCTAGCAAACTCTTTCAAATGAATTTCGTGATGAATGGCAGTTTGATGTCCATCTTCTCCTCTAAAATCCCAAATTAGCTTAATGTTTCTTTCTGTTTCTTCCATAGTTGCGAATTTAGACAAATAATTCATTCCAAAATTTCTAAGTCATCTAGAAAAACAATTTTAAGAAGAGACGCAAAACAACAGCCAGAGTGTTGTCATTCGCAATTGCTTTAAATACCTTTGTCTTATAAATAATGGATATGGAAGAGGCTATACAAATAGTAAGAAACGGAGGTATCATACTTTACCCAACCGATACCTTATGGGGAATTGGATGCGATGCTACCAATCCAGTGGCAGTAAATAAAATTTACTCATTAAAACAACGAGCCTCTAATAAAAGTATGATTACACTGCTTGAATCCGACACCAAACTAAATCGGTACGTAAAGCAAATCCCTGATATTGCTTGGGATATTGTTGAGTTCTCTGAGAAACCTACCACAATTATTTATCCCGAAGGTTACAATATAGCCCACAACCTCCTGGCCGAGGATAAGTCTGTGGCTATTCGCATTGTAAAAGAAGGATTTTGTCATCAATTCATTAAAAAATTAGGAAAACCTTTGATTGCCACTTCGGCTAATATCAGCGACCAGCCTAGCCCTTTGCGTTTCGAGGATATTGACAAGAGAATTTTGGACGGTGTAGATTATATTGTAAATTTGCCGTCCGATACAAAATTAAAGCCGCGAGCTTCTACCATTATGAAAATTGAAATGGACGGAACCTTCACTTTGATCAGAAAGTAATTTTCATACCCCAGTAATGACAAAAACACAATTTGCCGACCAACTAAATCACCCCATTTTTGAGGTAATAAAACAAACTGTCCCGAATGAACGGGTATTTGTGATAGGTGGATTTGTGAGAGATTTATTGCTCAATAGACCTTGTAAAGACATTGACATTGTAATTGAAGGTAGTGGAATTGAATTGGCCGAAAAAATTGCAAAAAAAGTAAAAGCTTCAAAAGTTTCGGTATTCAAAAATTTTGGTACCGCAATGATAAAACTTGATGATGGATACGAAATTGAATTTGTGGGCGCTAGAAAAGAGTCTTACGACAGAGGATCCAGAAAACCTACCGTAGAAAACGGAACAATTGAAGACGACCAAAAGAGAAGAGATTTCAAAATAAATGCACTAGCAATAAGCCTGAATGCATCAAATTATGGAGAACTCATTGATCCATTTAATGGGGTTCAAGACTTAGAAGACAAAATTTTAAGAACCCCCTTGGAACCTGGAATCACCTATTCTGACGACCCTTTGAGGATGATGCGAGCCATTCGATTTGCCACCCAACTTAATTTCACCATTCATCACACAAGTTTGTCAGCAATTAGAGAGCACAAGGAAAGAATTTCGATTGTTTCTCAAGAAAGAATTACAACCGAGCTCAATAAAATAATTTTGGCTGACAAACCTTCTATTGGCTTTAAGTTGCTGTTCAATACAGGATTGTTAGCATTAATTTTTCCAGAAATGGTTGCTCTTCACGGAGTAGAATTCATTGACAACAAAGGACATAAAGATAATTTTTATCACACGTTAGAAGTGCTAGATAATATTTCACCAAACACCGATAATCTTTGGTTGAGATGGGCTGCAATTTTGCACGACATTGCTAAACCTCCTACCAAAAGATTTGACAAAAAGGTAGGATGGACATTCCATAGCCACGAGGTTGTAGGCTCCAAAATGGTAAGAGGAATTTTCAAAAGAATGAAACTTCCCTTGGATGGAACGATGCAGTATGTGCGAAAGCTCGTTTTTCTTCACCTAAGACCAATTGCCCTTACAAATCCCAACACAAAAGATGCTGCTTATCGCAGAATGTTAATGGAAGCAGGAAACGACATAGACGATTTACTCACACTATGCCGTGCTGATATCACCTCAAAAAACGAAAACAAAGTTCAACGCTATTTGCAAAAATTTGACAAAGTAGAAAAGCGAATAGAAGAAATTGAAGAAAGTGACAGGATTAGAAATTGGCAGCCCCCCATTTCAGGAGACATCATCATGAAAACCTTCGGTCTGGAACCCTGTTTTGAAGTAGGTAAAATAAAGTCGGAAATAAAAGAGGCAATTTTAGAAGGAACTATTAAAAATGACTTTGAAGAAGCCTTTGCCTTTATGTTGACCTTGGGGAACAATTTAGGATTAAAACGAATCGGATAACAGCCTTTTTAATTCTTACCCCTTTCAATTATTAGGTGCCTTTCGGTCTCAAACAAAACATCTCTTTCTAAAAATACTTAGCTTTGACCTTCGGGACATATAATAAGCTTAGAACAAACAAATGATATTAGACAAACAAAGTGGTAAAGACCTTGAATTTGGAGTAGTTTGCGACATTTTATCAACTTACTGCAAATCTCAAAAAGCCAAAGAAAACGCACAAAATCTAACTTCATTTGCCAAACCCGAGTTACTGAACAAAGAATTTGCCCTCTTAGAAGAAATCCAGGAAATATACTTGGATGAAAGGTTAAGTTTTCCTCACCCCAATGCAGAAGATATAGACACAGCGCTCAATATACTGAGAATTGAGAATGGTGTTCTTATCCTAAATGAATTGCTGAAGGTTTTTGCTCTTTGTCAAGGAACTAAAATTTTAATTGATTTCGCAAGAAATCAGCAGTATGACTACCCCGCTCTTTTTGAAGCATGTGAGCATATTACCGGAATAAAAGATGTTTTGGGAATTATTACTGAAATCTTAGATACAAAAAAACTTGACATAAAAGATGATGCAACCCAACTCCTACTCAACATCCGAAAAAAGCAGAAATCGAACAGGTCGGAAATCAACAAAAATTTTGAAAAAGCACTCCGTAGATGCAGACAGGATGAATTATTAGGAGAAACTGAGGAATCATTCTTGGACAATCGCAGACTTCTTACTGTGCTTTCGCAATACAAAAAACGAGTGCCTGGAAGAATTTGTGGCGTAAGTGCCAAAGGCAATTATACTTACATCGAACCGCAAGAAAGTTTTGAGCTAAACAAAGAACAAGAAAGATTGCGAATAGACGAAAGCAACGAGATTTTTTCCATACTCGAAAAAGTCACTTTTCAACTTCGATCCGAAAAAAAACACTTAAAAGCTTTCCAAGCCCTATTGGTGAGGTTTGATTTATTGAATGCCAAAGTTCTTTTCGGCCAGTCCTACAATGGAACTCGCCCAAAATTGAATACAGTAAAAAAGATGCATTGGAAAAATGCAATCCACCCTTTGCTCTTTTTAAAAAATAATGAGGTAAATAAAAAAACAATTGGTCAGGAGATAGAAATGAACGAAAACAGTCGCTTTCTGGTTATTTCAGGTCCCAATGCTGGAGGAAAATCAATCACTTTAAAAACTGTTGGGATTTTACAATTGATGTACCAAAGCGGACTATTTTTATCCATGGATCCGGATAGCTCGTGCTGTTGGTTTGATCAAGTTTTATCTGACATAGGCGACAATCAATCCATAGAAAACCAGCTGAGTACTTACAGTTATAGACTGAATAGGATGAATCATTTTTTGGCGAATTCAGACAAAAACACCTTGCTTCTTTTGGATGAATTTGGCAGCGGAACAGATCCGGAACTCGGTGGTGCTCTAGCCGAAGTATTTTACATGGAATTGTACGAAAAGAATAGCTTTGCAGTCATTACCACGCACTACACCAACATCAAAATCTTAACTTCCTCCTTAGAATCAGCCACCAATGCTTGTATGCTTTTCGACACCAAAAAACTAGAGCCTCTGTTTACCTTATCCATTGGTCAGCCAGGCTCTTCCTTTACATTTGAAGTTGCTCAGCACAATAGAATTCCCAACGAATTGATTGAACGAGCAAAGACCAAAGTATCTGAACACAAACTAAAAGTAGATGCCTTGTCTGTTTCACTACAAAAAGAGAAATCTAAGTTTAAAAAAATTAACACCGAGCAATATAAATCACAGCACAAAGCTCGACAAAGCATGCGTGAATATGATGAAAAACTGGAGAAGCTTCAGGCTAAATCTGAGCGAATCAACCAATTTGTAGAACAGCAGAATAAGTTCGTGAATATGGGGAAGAAATTCTATGAAATACTAGGGAAATTTAAACATCATAAAACAGAAAAAGCAACTTTGGAAGCACTAAAAAAATTAGCCTCCATTGAACGAATTAAACTGAAAGAAAAGCTAAAACCGGTGGTTCTTGATAAAACTCTATCCTCTCCTGATTTGCCCAAATCATCTCCGGCAAAGACTACACCCAAAATAAATAAGGAAATAGAAAAGAAAAATGAAGCCAAAAAACTGAAGGAGACCCTGGTGATAGGGAAAAAAATTAAATTAAAAAATCACAAGACCCAAGGTGTGTTATTGGAAATGGAAGGAAAGAAGCTTACCGTGCAATTGGGTAATTTCATTATAAAAACAACCGTGGGCGAAGTAGAAATCTAAGTAATTTTCGCTCTGTCTATTTATTCTCTTAATTTTCTGACTATTTGTTCAAGAAGGAAGAGTACATCCAAACTAACTTTTCTTGTTCTCTAATGTAGTCGCTCATTAAGGCATTGGTACCTTCATCATTAGCCTCATCCGACAAGGTTAACAAATCTCTCTGAAGAATAATAATTGTTTTGAATGAATCAAGTATATTTTCTACTGCACTTATGCCATTGTTTACCTCTGTATTTTCTTGTATTTTGGACAATTTTATGTAAACCGAATACCTGTGTTCGGGAGTATGGGCTAGGGTTAAGATCCTTTCAGCTACCTCGTCAATTTTTAAAACCAAATCGTTATACAATTCTTCAAACTTCACGTGAAGCTCAAAAAACTTTTCGCCTTTGATGTTCCAATGATAACCTCTTGTGTTTTGGTAAAAAACGGAATAATTGGCTAACAATTCATTTAACTTTACCGCAATTTTCTGTGACTTTTCTTTATCTAATCCTATTCTATTCATAACTTGTTTCTGTTTGTTTTATTGATTAAAAATAATTAATCCCTTGTCTTTTTAATGTAACAAAACTTACGGAGAAAGTCAAGTATTTTATCTCATCCTTCGGGCGTCTTCATCCACTCGATTATCCTGACCGCCTACTCGCATATTGAGCAAATACTTCCAATCACGGTTTGTAATTTCTCCAGGCATATCTGAGTGGATAAGCTCAAAATCTTGTGTTACAGCCGAAGAGTGATAGAAAACGAACAACACGTTTGATCTATTTTGGGTTTGATAATAATGCCAAATAACATAGGGATAAGTCCCTTGCTCGTTCAGTTTTTCTACTTTGTCGTTTGGCTTGCCATACTTGATATAAACTCTTCCCATGTCCGTTAGGTAACCTGGCTTCACAGAATTACCAAACAGTTGTTCTACTTCTGCTACTTTTCTTCTATACTTTCCCCATTCCTTTATGGCATTCACCCCATATCTTGTTTGCCAAAAATTAACAAAATACTGCTCTTTCACCTCATCCGTTAAATTAGACTTACTTCCGGTCAATACTTTGTATTCAAGCGTATTGGCAATAGGAACCAGAGCTTCCAAGAAATAATCTAAAGAATCTTGAGGCAAATCGTACGTCAAAGAAATAGGCTTTGCCGTATCCTGTTTTTGTTCCACTACTTGTGTATTTACACGTTGAAAAAAAACTTTTTCACTCGTAACGAGTTCGTTTTTTTCATCCCTTACCTCTACCACTAAATTGTAATTTCCAGTAGGAAGATTTTGAATATCAAATGCATGAAAAATCGGTGTTACACCTCTCAATTCTTTTACACTTCGCTTGATATATTTGGGCAACATTTTGTTCCCGTAATGGGTTTCAATGTATTCCTTTACTAACACTTTTCTTGCAGGGTCTTGATTATAAACTTCAAAATAGAAAGCAAGCTTAAACACCTCGGTTGGTAAGTAATTTGAAATCAAGGGATACAAATCATAACCCGATTTTGAAAATTCATTTTTTTCTTGGGTATTCTTGAAATAATCTACCAGCTCCAAGTCAGATACTGTAGTTTGAGATTCGAATGAACGAATCACAAGAAATTTACTCAGCTGAACAGGTGTTTTGGATTTACTATTCAAATCAATCAATTCAATTTCTAACTCATAAACTCCTGGTGAAACGAAAAATCGCTTTTGATCCTTAAAATCAACTGCCACACTGTCCAACAATTCAGGACCTAAAACATTGTACTTTTTAAAATCTATGATAGAATCATTCTTTTTTAAAATTTGTGTTACCAGAATACGGGCTTGCAAAACCTCTGACTCTGCATTTTGATATTTTAATGAAGACGAGACAAAAGACAAATAATTCTCGATGTAAATTCCTTTTCCTGGTATTTGAAATTGTTTGTAGTTAAAAATGGCTTGCAATTCTGACTTGGCAGAAAGACTCATAACAAACAACAAGAAACAAGAAACGAAAACTCCTTTATTTTTGATTGACAACATACACTATTTTTTCTATCACTTGATTCAAAACACTGTCTGGGCATGAAGCTCCGCACGTAACGATTATCCTCAATTTATCTTTACTAAATTTACTAATAAAGTCAGTAGAGTACTCCTTTTTGGCATGAATATCAAAGTGTTTTATACAACTCTTACTTTCTATTTTATCAGCGTTTTGAACAAAAAAAGTATTGTACTTTTGTTCTAGCAATTCCACCAAATGCATAGTATTGGAGCTATTATAACCTCCTACTACGACTGCAAAATCTCCTTCTTCTTTCATGAGCTCCAAGGTTGCTTTTTGATTGTCATTGGTAGCATAACACAAAGTATCTCGTGTATCTGCAAATCTTTCACTCAAGTTTTCTTCGCCAAACAGCTCAATCATCTTATCTTTAAAATACTGAGAAATTTCATGAGTCTCGGAGGCCAACATAGTAGTTTGATTCACTACTCCCACTTTGTTCAAATCTGTGTAAGGATCAAAACCAGGCGAGTATTTCCCCTCAAAAAACGAATAAAAATCTTCGGCAGGAAGTTGTTTATCGATAAACTGAGCCAGAAGCTTAGCCTCTTTTATATCCTTCACAATGACAGACTTTCCATTTTCGCTACTGTGCGAAAATGTCGCGCGAGTTTCTTCGTGTGCCGCCTTTCCGTGAATAATGATGGTGTAATCCTTTTCTCCTAGTTTTTCTGATCTGTTCCATACTTTTTCTACAAACGGGCAAGTCGTGTCATAATCTTTAGATACAATACCTTTTTCTTTCAAGATAGCCTCTATCTCCAAGGTAGTCCCGAAGGCAGGAATCAACACAATGTCCTCAGCAGTAATCTCGTCCCAGGAAATAAGTTGAGTTCCTTTTGTATCCATAATAAAACGAATTCCTCTGTCCAATAAATCTTCATTTACTGTCGGGTTATGAATCATCTGACTTAAAAGATAAATATTCTTCTCAGGGAACTCATCCAGTACCTTATATACTTTTTCCACGGCATTCTCAACACCGTAGCAAAATCCAAAATGACGGGCGAGAACAAATTCAACTCCATCAAAGGACAAAATAGAAGGAGTAAAATCTTTTTTCATTCTGTCTTCAGACTTCCGCTTTTCTTTTATTTCTCCAATTATAGAAGCTTTATATATTTCTGGAATTTCAAATTTTTTCAAGGTGAATTCTATTTTTTATGGTAAAACAGGATATCTTATGTACTTTTAAGAAACACTGTAAAAATTAAGTATGAAATTACAAAAAATTGGACTAATATTCTTTATTATTTTTTGCGTTATTACTTTACTAATTATAGCTAAAGGAATAATACTCCCTCTCATTCTAGCAGTATTTTTATGGTTCATAATTAAGGAAATTCGCGAATTTATGGACAAAGCGAAATGGATAAAAACGAAGGTGCCTCGAGCTTTAAAAACAGCACTTGCTTCCATAGTGATTTTATTCGTAATTGGTCTCATCTCAAATCTTATCATATCCAACATTCAGGACCTCTACAACGAAGCTCCAAAATATCAAGTAAACCTAGAAAAAGTAGCAACTCAAATTGAATCAAAATTTGGACTAAATATCGGTGAAAACATCAATAATTTTATTGGCGATGTAGACTTAACATCAATCGGAAAGAATTTGCTTGATTCTTTCTCAGAACTGTTTTCAAGCACCTTTATGATACTTCTCTACCTCATTTTTATCTTAATGGAAGAGACTAGTTTTCTAAATAAACTCAAAGCTATTTACGAAAAACCGAACGAATTTGATGACGTAAACAACTTATTAATTGAAATAGATAAATCCCTTAGTAAATATGTGTCTATTAAAACATTACTCAGTTTGATTACTGCTATTTCTAGTTATGCCGCACTAAAATTAATCGGCATCGATTTTGCCTTTTTCTGGGCAGCTTGTATTTTTATTTTAAACTTCATTCCTTCCATTGGTTCTCTTATTGCCACATTATTTCCAGCAGTCATGGCTCTGGTTCAGTATGGCGGAACAGATTTTACACCCTTTATTTTGGTCATCATTTTTGTGGGAGCGATTCAAGTTTTGGTAGGAAATTTTTTAGAACCCAAAATGATGGGAAATTCGCTCAACATCAGTTCGCTGGTTGTCATCTTGTCTTTGAGCGTTTGGGGAGCTATTTGGGGAATAATTGGAATGATTCTTTCCGTTCCAATTACGGTAATGATGATTTTGATTTTCTCCAAAATAAAAGGAACTAAAGAGGTAGCGATTCTTCTTTCCGAAAAAGGAACTATTAACTCATCACTTGACTAATGAAAAGAAGTGTTTTCAACCTCAGTACTTGCTTAGTATTTTTTCTTTCAGGAATATTGATGTACCAAGCATGGACCTATTCAAACAAATTTCAGCGTTACAAATTGGCCTACACAAGCGAATTAAACTTTCAGTCTAGTCTCCTTGATGTAACCGATTACCTAAACAGCAACGAATGGAAAACCACACAGGCAAAGAGTAAAGAAACTTGGAAAAAGGCTTACCGTGCTAAACAAACAGCAATCAATTTCTGCATTGGGTTAGCCGGATTTATCACTCTCTATTTTTTTTTATTTTGGTATTTCTTCAAAAGAAAAACAATCACCTTAACACAAATAGGATTTGTAGTTCTAAATGGTTCGCTCATCTTTCTAATGACAGGAATACTTCTTCCCTTTATAGAGTTGGGTGCTTTTATGGAAGACCTCAACATTGATCTAGGAATAGGAATTGCCAAAACTTTTGAGGGAAAAATATATTTCTTTTACCAAAGTAAAACAGTGATCCAGCTCGTTCAAACTTTGTTTATCAATGGAAATTGGATCGTAGGCCTTGCCATATTTCTGTTCAGTATTGTCTTCCCTTTTTCTAAGTTAATTTTGTTTTATACATTTTTGTTTTCCAAACAATTATCTCAAAACTATAACCTATTGAAAGTAGTTTCTTACATGGGAAAATACAGCATGGCCGATATTTTTGTTGCAGCGAGTTTTTTGGCCTTTTTGTCGTTTAACAACATCAATGTAGGGATACAAACTGAAAGCACAACTTTACCCGGACTTTATTTTTTCTTGGGATATTGTCTAATTTCTATTGGAACCTATTACCTCGTCAAGAAGAACAAACTTGTTCACATAGACTAACATTTTCTCTAATTCAAAACCTTACCTTTACATTATGAAATTAGATATATTGGCCTTTGCGGCACACCCAGACGATATTGAACTTGCATGCAGCGGAACGCTTATAAAGCACATCAAAAAAGGAAAAAAAGTAGGAATCATTGACCTTACAGAGGGTGAGCTTGGATCACGAGGAAGCAGAGAAATTCGCTACCAAGAAGCTGAGAAAGCAACTAACATAATTGGAAATATTGTACGCGAAAACCTCAACTTGGGTGACGGTTTTTTTGAAATCAATGAAAATTCGCTCATCAAAGTAATTGAGATGATACGTAAATACCAACCAGACCTTGTTTTGTGCAATGCCATAAACGACAGACATCCGGATCATGGCAGAGGTGCCGAATTGGTAAAAAGAGCCGCGTTTTTATCAGGATTAATCAAGATAAAAACAAAGATAAACGAGGAAATCCAAGAAAAATGGAGGCCCAAACAAGTATTTCATTACATTCAGGATGAATACATTGAGCCTGATTTTGTGATTGACATTACCTCAGAAATGGAAACTAAAATGAAGTCTATTTTGGCCTATTCTTCTCAATTCTATAACCCGGAGAGCACGGAGCCCCAAACTCCTATTTCTAGCCAGGAATTCATGGACTTTTTGGATGGACGAGCGAGGCAATTTGGGAGAACCATTGGATGCAAATATGGAGAAGGGTTTAATTCGGTGAATCCAATTAAGATTGAAAACATATTAGATATACTATAATTATATCACTCCTGTTTGTAATGCGAGTAGATGAAGTTCGAGAAAAAAACTAAACTAAGTATGCCAAAAGAAATTGAGCGCAAATTCTTGTTAAAAAATGATTCGTGGAGAAATGACGTTCTTACTGAGAACAAAATTATTCAGGGTTATCTAAACTCTGATAAAAACCGAACGGTGAGAATACGAATCACCAATAAGAAGGGATACTTAACAATAAAAAGCAAATCGACAGGAAGTGTAAGAAGTGAATTTGAATACGAGATTCCAGTAAATGAAGCAACAGAGCTTATCAAATTATGCGACACACCAATTTTGTCAAAAACAAGGCACCTTGTGCATCATGCCGACCACATTTGGGAAGTAGATGTTTTTGAACAGGAAAACAAAGGCTTGGAAGTTGCTGAAATCGAATTGAAATCAGAAGATGAATCTTTTGAAATACCAGATTGGATTGGAGAAGAAGTAACGCAAGATTCTCGCTATTTTAATTCGCAATTGGTTTCGCTACCCTACTCTCTCTGGGCTTAAAAATCCAATACTTCTTTTAATACTTTATCATTCCAGAGCATTCTGTAATGCCCTATTCTCTCGAAAGGAATCAATTTAGAATTTGAAAACTTCTTGCTCAAGGTTTCTGACTTTTCGAATGGTATTATTTTGTCGAATCTGTCATGAATGAGCAAAAGTTCGTTGAATTTTACTCTACTCAATCTATCTTCTACTTTCATTTCTTCAAGTTTATCTCCAGCTATATGTTCTATTCTCTCAGCTATCAAGCGAAATACACGATCATTAAACCCTAACAGCTTTTGAAAATCCTCAAACACCTGGACTATGTCATTATTAGCAGAAAGAAACACCAATTTATCTGCTTTATAATTTGTTTCAGACAAAGCAAAGGCCGTAACCGATGATCCCAGTGAATGAGCTACTACATGAAATTCCTCTTTGGGCGAAATGAAATCCAGAACCAGTTTAAATGCATCTTTGCATTCGTACATATTGGTATGAGTTTCCTTATTGTGAGCATGGCTTGGCAACGTAAAAGCTATGATGCGATATGAGCTTAAATGTGGCAAAAACTGGGTAAAACACCCAGGATTACTCTCCCATCCATGGACTAAAAACAGCAGTTTACCATCTGGATTCCCTAATTCGTAACAAGAAATATCTTCTCCCGGTCGTGGGACGATAAATGAGTGTGATTGGTCAAAAAATTCTTGCTCTTTTTTTTTGATCTCCTTTTTTCTCACTTTAGAAAATACAGAAATAGCTTTTTTTCCGGCATATTTTGGCAAAACAAACGATAGCAAGTTAAGGGAATACCGAATTAAAATTAGATAATATTTCATAGAGTTTAGAACAAAGAAGCTTGCCCATCATCTCCTATGCTACTTGGCGGAGGTGGTGATTTTGGTTCTTCTTTTTCATTGTTTTTATTCGGTGCTACAGTTTTTGTTTCTTCTTTGTCTTCCTCCTTTTCTTCAGCCATTTCTTCTCTTGGCTCTGGCACATAAGGAATAGGATCCAGCACATCAATGGATTTCAACTTATAATTTGTCAGTCTATTCCCGAGCGCTTTTAGTCCTTTTATGGCAATAAACTCCTCTAGCAACACTTCTTCATCATCTCGTTTGTTAGCTCTACCATCAAACTTTAGATTCACTAGTGGCTTCCAATCTGTTGAGGCAATTTCAAGGAATGATTTGGGATGTTCAGTGATAAACACAACTGGGTTGTTCGAGTCTTCCAATAAAAACCTCTTTACGTAGTAATTTTCTTTTTCGCCATCCCAGTATATCACAGACATTGGCCTCTCCGGTTCCCATTTTTCTATATGAATCATGTCCTCCGCAAAATGTATATTCAAATCAAAAGGATAGAGCCTATATTCACCGGCTTGGGTAATCACCAAAATTCGATCGTCTCCTTTAAATTCTCCCAAAAACTCCCCTCTTTCCTCCACGTTAAGTTTACGAACAATATCGTCATACCAGAGCTTACGGGCTGAAAGTGTAGAATCACCTTGTTCTTTTTGAGTCACCTTACTAATCAAGTATTTAGAAGCTCTGTTTCCGTTACTTCCTCTTCCTTTTACTAGCAATTCACCAAAATCAATTTCAAACTTTAGCTTTTTAATAGTTGGTCTAGGTCGCAATGCCACCTGAACCACTTCCGCCTCTCCATTTGGGTTGGCAGTAAAATAATGTACTTTACTCCCTTTTGTTCCTTTTGTTAAATCATACTCTTTGTCTCGAGTAATGCTCGTTACATTAAATCTCTTCATGTAAGCAGGACCGGTAGTTCCATCCTGATAAATCATGTGATAAATGGTTCGTTTATCCCCTTTTTTCCAAACCGCAACATGAATAATGTCTTTTCCAAAGAAATGCTTATCAGCTGCCTTACTCACCATCATAATTCCGTTTCTACGGAATACAATGATATCATCAATATCAGAACAATCCTCCACAAACTCGTCTTTTTTCAAGGTAGTTCCTACAAACCCCTCTTCTCTATTTACATAAAGCTTTTTGTTAGAAATAATCACTTTTGCCTTATCTACTTGGTCAAAAGTTCTAATCTCAGTTCTTCTTTCTTTTCCTTCCCCGTATTTTTTCTTTAAATTTTTAAAGTAATCGATAGCGTACTCTATCAAATTAGCTAATTTACTCTTGACCTCTGCAATTTGATCTTCGAGCGACAAAATATAGGTATCTGCCTTATCCCCATCGTGTTTTGTAATCCTTCTCATTTTTATTTCGAGTAGTCTTACTACGTCTTCATCTGTTACAGCTCTTACCAAATGCTTGATATGTGGTTTCAGCAACTCATGAGTTACCTCAATAGCCTCTTCATAGGTTTTTCCATCAAACTCAATGTAAATTTTGTTCTCAATAAATATTTTTTCAAGCGATGAATGGTGCCACTGCTCTTGTAATTCGCCCAACTTAATATCCAGTTCCATTTTCAACAACCTTACCGTGTCATCGGTATTGTTTTTGAGCATTTCGTTTACGGTAATGAATTTAGGCTCATTATTTTCGATGATACAGGCATTGGGTGAAATTGAGATTTCACAATCGGTAAATGCATAAAGGGCATCAATGGTTTTATCTGGAGAAATCCCTGCAGGAAGATGAATAACTATCTCTACCTCTGCAGCAGTATTATCTTCTACTTTCTTAATTTTTATTTTCCCTTTGTCATTGGCTTTTATGATGGAATCAATTAGGTTAGATGTATTCGTCCCAAACGGAATTTCATGAATAACGAGTGTCTTTGCGTCTTCTTTTCTAATCTTTGCACGCACTCTTATTTTTCCACCACGCATTCCTTCGTTGTAGTCAGAAAAGTCTCCCATTCCTCCATTAAGGAAATCGGGTAAAATATTCGTTTTCTTCCCCTGAAGTACACGAATCGAGGCATCTATCAATTCAATAAAATTATGTGGAAGAATTTTGGTAGAAAGTCCTACCGCAATTCCCTCGGCACCTTGCGCCAACAACAATGGAAATTTTACTGGTAAATTTACCGGCTCATTGTTTCTGCCATCATACGATTTGATCCACTCTGTAGTTTTTGGATTAAACACTACTTCTAATCCAAATTTCGACAGTCGAGCCTCGATGTATCGAGCAGCCGCAGCACGGTCTCCTGTGAGGGTATTCCCCCAGTTTCCCTGCATATCTATCAGCAATTCTTTTTGACCTAATTGCACCAACGCATCTCCAATAGAAGCATCCCCATGAGGATGATATTTCATTGTGTTTCCAATGATGTTTGCTACTTTGTTGTATCGTCCATCATCCATTTCTTTCATAGAATGAAGGATTCTTCGCTGAACTGGTTTCAGCCCATCCTCCAGTGAAGGAACGGCTCTTTCCAAAATTACGTAAGAAGCATAATCCAAAAACCACTCTTTGTACATTCCACTCACAGAAATGATATTGTTATTCTGCCCTGAATTATCTCCCTCTTCTTGGTTATTTTCTTCTGGATGTATGTCTTCTATCTCTTCTGCCATTTATTTAATTGAAAATGAATGATTTTTACTTGATGTTAGTCGCAACAAATCTACCCTATAAAAATAAGAATTTCGACCAACTTTATTGACTTAAGTCACAGTATGTTTTAAACAAATTAATTCACAAAATGAGAGGTAAATAAACAACTAGTGTTTCTCTCATTTTATCAAAATGGCTTCACTCACCAAGGTACAAAAACTTAATCATCCACCAGAAACTCCTCTACCTTTGCATGATATAATGTGTAAGGCTTTCTATTGATATTCCAGAGGTAGAAGACAACTTCTATGGGCGATTCTTTTACAAAGTGCCTCAAATTATTAAAAACAAATCGCTGAACAACGCGCTCGTTTTGCTCAGTTTTTTTATACAACCAATTCAATTGAAAAAACTGATAATCAATTTTATCACCTGTAGATGTATTGCGAATTTCAGCAACAACTCTCGCTCTAAATGGATGACTCAATGATTGTAACTTCATTTCGAGCCCTAGCTGCATAGCGTCAAATGAAATAGAATCGAATCGCTGATGGTAAAACTCGATAAACTCCTGCGAAGATTCACTCTTTGCCTCAGTCACAAACTCACGAAGTTTCGTAGTTTCTGGAGTTCGTTTCCTCTTGTAAAGCCTAAATTTTGTGGATTCAGTATAATCAATTGAATCGAACAAGTGCAATACGCTTTGTACATACTGTGGTTTACAAATGAGATAATCAAAATATTGGGCCGGGTGATTGGGCAACACAATATTCAAGTTGCTGTCGAACAAAGTTTTTTGCCACAGCTGCATCATATTGGGTTTGGGCGAAATTGTATCAGCATATATTTTTTGTGAATAGGTAAAGATTCGCTGACCATCTCCTCCAACTGTGGCCCCATATCCCTCATGACTCGCATCGTTCTTTATCGTTTCATAAAACCTTTCTGGAATATACTCGACTTGCCACAAAGATGATTTTTCTATATTGAGAGTTACAAAAAAATGAATTGGAAACACAATTAATGGAAGCAAAAGCCAAGCCGAAGAGGGTTTTTTAACTCTATCTGCTCCAAAACATAGACTTCCTATGACAAGAGGTATGAGGTACATGCCCACTCTATCTTCTGGATAATTAACATGGAGAACCCTAGCCATTAATTCAATTCCAATAACGGAACCGATTAATAAATAGAAAAAGAAATAATGAGTTTTAAAAATGGAAGTGAATTTGTCTTTACTGAATAACCGGATGAATATTCCCAAAAGGACGAGCAAAATTAGACTGACAAATAATTGAGCAACTAGGCTGTCGTTCTCGAACAACATAAGAAGTTGGGACTTAACTGTTATAGCCCAAAAACCATCTAATTCACCGTAATACAACGAACCTTCCTCTTTCATTTTGAAAGAAATTTTAATGGCGTAATACATTCCAACCAACCAAAAAAGTGCAGCTGGAACTATCCAAATAGGACTCACTATGCGGTATTCTTTGAATCTTTTAACGACCAAATTCGCCATTACCAACGCCAACAACAACACCAACGGAAGCAAACTCATATTGGCAAACACAGCCAAAGTCATACATAACAATCCAAAAGCCACATTCTTCCCAGAAGATTCTTGATACAAATTGAGACCGTAATAAAAGGCGCCAAACAAAAAAGCCATGGACATTCCATATCCACGAGAAAGCGCAAAAAATTGAACGAAATATACTGCAAACAATAAACTAACGTAAAAAGCAACTTGAGTCCATTTATTACTTAAAAACTGACCTATTTTCCATAGAAAAAAAGCGTAGAAAACAAACGAAAGTAAATTGGGTAATCGAATTGCAAAAGCTGAATAACCCAAATATTTGTGCGAAATTCCCGCCAACAATGAATTCAAAATATGGTTGTTAGCATCTGGATTTGCCCCAGCCAATGGATTTACATCCAGCATCTGTATGTAATAGAAAAAAGTGGCTATTTCATCGTGAACCAACGGAACATAAATTGCCCTGACCAACAGGTAAATAAATACCAAAGTGGAGAGGAGAATGTATAGATTTTTTTTCATAAATAGCTTTGTTAAAATTAGAACAATTTCCAACTTTAAAAAAATGAAAAGTTAAAGCTCTCAAAACAATGAACCAATAATTCCTCGGGGATAATTTGAAGTACACAATCTTTAGATAAATTTAAAACTGCAATATTTTGAGATTCTCATGAAAACACCAGTAAGATTGCAATGGATTTTACAAAGCATAAGCCACGGAAAAATAAATTGTATTATACCTCAGAACATAATCTTTAGTAATGCTACTCATTAATTTTGTCGAGAGATTGGTGCCTAATAAAACCAAAACATTCTCCTCGCCAATTGAAATTTTATTTCCTAAACCAAACTGAATAGACGGTAAAACGAATAAATTCAATTTATTATGTTTGTTCAGAAACTCATGAGATGAGGCTACATCATAGTCAAACTTCAAACCATACTCAAAAAACAACTTTTTATGAAAAAAGTCGTGTCTAAAAATCAAAGGAACCGATATAAAATTAAATCTGTAAATTCCATTTTTAATCTCAGAATATTTGGTTGGTGCGATATCCTTCACAACAGTAGAACTATTCAAATACTCAACACCTAACAATACAGAAAAATTAGTTTTATTGATTGGTTTTCCTAAAACTGTCAAATTAAACCCCAATTTATTATCAAAGTTAGAATTAAAAGAAGAATTAATTCCAAATCGGAACTCTTCCAACCAATAGTTCATTTTATTTTGTGTAAACAAATCATTTAAAAAAATAATGTTAAGTGTAATTATGAGAATGAATGTTTTCATTTTGTAATTATTATTTTTTTAGAGCCTAATTCAATTCCTTTAGTATCAAACAACTTAATATAATATGATCCAAAGGAATAAACATTTGATGTGTTGAGTGTAAATTGACAACTATTGATGTCTTTTTTTTACAAAAACATCATTTCCATAACCATCTGAGATCACACTAGACGAAATAACAAAGTCACTGTTAATAATTGACCTTAACTCGCCTACAGACAATAGTTTACTAAAAACACCCACCAAAAGAAAAACAAAAATCATAGCACAATTATGAATCAGTATTCAATCGGCATCAAACAGCATAAGCAACTGTGATTTAATGGTAATATACCAAAAAATCTAATTCACCTGAATACAACGAACCTACTTCTTTCATTTTGAAAGAAATTTTAATGGCATATTTCATTCCTATTAACCAAAAATGTGCAGCTGAAACTTTCCAAAAATAGCTTGCGATGCGGTATTATTTGTATTTTTAGCCAATGCAAATCAAAAACAAGAAAACAACGAGAGTCTTAACGAGTATTTGTCTCGTATTGCTCACGTTTCCCTCCTTTTATCTGGTTTCGGCTCCAGGTCTTGATTCTTCTTATGGGTGGGGACTAAATCACTTATTTGCTTATGACTTCGAACGACTGACAGAATTGGTTTACCCCATTGGAGTATTTGGTTTTCTAAAAATGCCTTTGCCAATTGGTCTAAACCTTGTTCTAGCTTATTTGGTCATTTCTATCCTGAAGTTTTTTACGATTTACCTTCTTCTGAGTCTTAACAACCTCAAAACTCTCACTTCAAGAATAGGATCTGTTATTGCCGTGGCAATGATTTCAGGCTTTTCTGGTTACGACATTACCTTTGTCCTTCTTTCCAGTTTACTGGCCCTCAAGTATCTCGAAAGAAATAAAATCAGTTTTCTTTTTACACTTACTGCAGTTACTTACCTCGGTTTCAACATAAAAACCTCCATCGGAATATCCTGTTTTTCTGTCGTATTCTTTACTCTTTTTATTTCATTTTTAAGAACAAAAAACTGGCGTAAATTCCTCAAAGATTCTGTCATTTCTTTCGCTACAATTTTCTTTTTTGGCCTTCTCATTTTTGGCAGTTTCCTGAGTACTTGGCAGCATTTTATTCATGCTTTTAAAATTTCTTCGGGCTACTCTTCTTCCTTAGCTATTCATCCAGCCAACAATTGGTGGGCACTTGGCAGCTTCATTTTGTTGGTTCTGACTTTCCCCTTGTTTTTCAAAAAAAGAAAACTATCTTCCTTCTTTTGGATTTTGCTACCTACCTTTTTTATGATGTGGAAACACGCAATGGTAAGAGAAGATACTAGCCACAACGGGATTCTATTCTATTTTACTGTTGTATTCTTTGGTGTTGCCTACTTGTTAGAAACTCACAGCAAATGGAGAGTAATTTTCTATGGATTTCTAACATCTTTCTTCTTTTTTATCAATTTCAGCACGATTGATGGATATAACGGAATTGCCATGAAATTTGATGGACTGACTAATTTTAAGCAAATGGTTTTGAACAAGGATTTTATTCAAAGCCAGAAAATAGTAACCGATTCAAATTTAAAAATTCTTGAACTCCCCGAAGAAATTAGAGCAATTATAGGTAACAAAACGATCGACTTTTATCCTTGGGAACACAACTATGCTCAAGCTAATAAGCTAAATTGGTCGCCAAGAAAATCTATTGAAATCGGAGCCTCTTCTTCTCATTGGGTTTCGAAATTAGCTAGCGAACATTACCAAGGAAAAGATGCGCCTGAATATATACTGTGGCACTTTTACCCTGATAATTATGAGGGAAACATGGGTTCTTTTGACCAAAGATTACTCATAAATGACGAACCACTGGTTATCTCAACTATATTGAGAAATTATGAATCGGTAGCTCTCACCAAGAGGTTCAAATTGTTTAAGAAAAAGCAAGTTCCCAATATCTTAATTCAAACATCTGAAACGACCAATGAAGCGAATTTTGGTGACTGGATTGCAGTTCCCAAAACCAAGAGTTTTGTTCGAAGCAAAATTGTTTTGGAGCATTCCTTTTTTAGGCAACTCGGCACATTTTTGTACAAAGATGACTTGTATGAAATAGACTACAAATTGAGTGACGATCGAATTTTTACCTACCGATTTGTGCCGAACACCGCAGTTGATGGAATTTGGATTTCGCCATTTGTTAATGAAATAAGTTCGCAATATTTTTCTGGAAACACCGAATTTTTCAGAATCAGAAAAGTATTTTACTCCGCTTACAACCAAGGATTCCAGTATCAATTCATTCATAATTCACTCAAATCTGACTCGATTAACATCAATCCTTTCAATAAATCTGGTGTACAAAAATCGAATATCCTACTCGCTGAATTTATTGACTTCGAAAAAAGGGAAAATTCCATCTGGTTCGAAAAAAGCAACCAAGGTTTTGAAAGCAATTCGGCTAACCTTATCGAAAAAGAAAAATATTCATTCACATATAGAATCACGTTAGATTCTGTCTGGAAAAATACCGAAAGTGAATTTCTTACGATTCAAGTTCAAGCCAAAACAAATTTTGAGGGAGAAATAGCCGATTTAGTGATCGAAAGAAAAAACTCACAAAACGATTTTTGGATTCCAATACCGGTAAAAAGTCGAAAAGATTGGCAACATATCTACACGCAAAAAACGATTAGACGCACGGATTCGGACACAAGTCAAATTCTCATTTATTTCTGGAACAAAGACACTGAAAAACTACTAATTGATGATTTTGAAGTTAAAATCATCGCTGTCACTCCCTAAAACTAACTATTCGTATCTACTGCATAGATTGAGAGCTCACTCTTGTTCAGCTCATAGGCTCTTTCATAGCGATTCCAGAAATACACCTTTACCTCCACTGGTTTATCCAAAGGCAAATCGTTGGCCAGTTCTGTGTAGATTTTATGGTTTTGTTTATCCCAATGTATCAGTCTATCAAACTCTATAAATTTGTACGAATACTTTTCGTGCGTTTCGGGATTCTCCATCGAAAAAACAAGGTAAACATGCATGGGGTAATCAATGAACCGAATGGTGGTTTCGAAATCGAACCAAAGCGAAGAGGAAGGCAAAGAATCAACAACAAAATTGGCAAACAACTGATCTTTGTTTTTCGCAATGGTTTCGTTAAATTCAATTGTTTTATAAATGCTTTTCTTTACTGGGCGCTTTCTTTTATACAATACCACATCAGAATTTGGCTGAGAATCGATAGAATCGTACAACCCATTCAGCCTAGTCATATTTATTTTTTTGTCAATAATATAATCGTAATACCTCGAATTGGTATCTATGTTGGAAGAGCAAATGGGCAATTCTTGATTCCATTTATACACCCCATAACTCCAAACAGATATTGCAGTTCCCTCAATATAAAGCGAACTTTTGTTGCCTTTTGGTTTGCTCTTTTCCTCATTTTTAATAGTTTCAAAAAATGAATAGGGCAAAGTATCCTCCTGCCACAAACTGACATAATCAAGATTATAACTTGACAAAAAATGGATTGGAACCAAAAAGAATGGAGCAAGAACAAAGTACTTTACTTTTTCCTCTTTCACAAAATCTATAGCAAAACTAAAGGCTGCTACAAAAAAGAAGTAAAGGTGTAAACCGGTTCGTTGATACGGGTAGTTCACATCAAAAAGCCAAGCTAACAACAATACTCCCAAGATATTGAAAATTAAAAAAACGAAAAATAAATTACTTCTATTAATCCATTTTTTTGCTTCGAAATGTTGAATAAAAACAAAGCAAACGAAGCCAAAAATCAAAAAGGTTAGCACTTCTAAAACTCCCAAAAACTGACCCGGCTCAAATATTAATTGCAGCAAAGAAACCACCGTGTTTTTCCAAAATCCTTCTAAAAACCCAAACCACAAAATCCCATAACCCTTGTAGTAAAAAAGAATATGAATGGCATAACCTAGTATTGCTATAAATGCAGAAATTAAACTGACGTATCCTATCCAATCTGCCTTCTCTATCTTTTTATATTGATTAATGAGAGAATAACCAACTATTCCTAACATCACAAGGATAGGTAGCAAAAGTGAGAAAAAGGAATAAAGAGCAATTCCAAAGCACAACAAAGTGAGAGAAAGAGATTTATGAGAAACATGTTGAGCAAATTTCCCCAAATAAAACATACCAACCAGCAAGCTAGCAAAGCCCAATCCGTATCCTCTCGACAACCCAAAAAAACTGATGAAATGAAAGCTAAATAACAGAAGGATAAAAAATGTCCATTTAGCAGTTTTTGTCCGAAACCAATTCCCGATTCGGTAGACAAAAACTAAATAAACGAGATAAGAAAGTACATTGGGCAATCGGATTGCTATGGGAGAATCTCCAAAAATCAAATAGGAAAATCTGGATAAAAAACTATTCACCAAATGATTATTGGCAGCCCTATATTCACTAAAAGGTGATAAAATTCCCGATTTAATAAAATGATTAAACGTGCGGACTTCATCGTGAAACAATGGAACATTAATCGCTCTTAGTATAAGTACTCCAAAAGAAATAAGAGACAACAAAATAAATAGTTTTTTCTCATTTGAAGCTGTCGATTTCATTTTCCTCTTTTGTGCAATTTATTTAAACGTTGTATTCACGTCAAATGAATGTTGTTAACTGTTAAATATCGTCCTCCAATACTTTCAGATTCTCGATAATAAACTTTTGCCTATCAGGAGTATTTTTACCCATATAAAACTCAAGCAATTCGGCTACGGTCGCTTCTTTGTTTATCAAGACTGGCTCTAATCGAATATCCTCCCCAATAAAATATTTAAACTCATTTGGTGAAATCTCTCCTAACCCTTTAAACCTTGTGATTTCAGGATTTTTACCCAATTCACTCATTGCTGCCTGTCGCTCATCTTCCGTGTAACAATACCTTGTTTCTTTTTTATTTCTTACTCGAAACAGAGGCGTTTGAAGAATATACACGTGTCCATTCTTGATTAAGTCTGGGAAAAATTGCAAGAAAAAAGTCAATAGTAACAATCGAATGTGCATTCCATCAACATCCGCATCTGTCGCAATAATTACATTGTTGTACCGCAGTGTTTCCAATCCATCTTCAATATCCAAGGCAGCCTGTACCAGATTAAATTCTTCATTTTCGTACACCACTTTTTTTGTCAAACCAAAAGAATTAAGCGGCTTCCCCTTCAAACTAAAAACTGCTTGAGTGTTTACATCTCTAGACTTTGTAATAGATCCACTAGCCGAATCTCCCTCAGTAATAAAAATGGAGGTATCCAAGTGTCTTTCATTCTTTTTGTCTGTTAAGTGAATTCGACAATCTCTTAATTTTTTGTTGTGCAAGTTCGCTTTCTTGGCTCTATCCTTTGCCAGCTTTCTGATTCCGGTAAGTTCTTTTCTTTCTTTTTCAGATTGCTTAATTTTCTTTTCTAAATTTTCGGCAACTTCAGGGTTTTTGTGAAGAAAGTTGTCCAATTTTTCTTTCAAAAAATCATTGACAAAAGCATTCATTGATTTTCCACCAGGCTCAATATCGTTCGAACCTAATTTAGTCTTCGTTTGAGACTCAAATACAGGCTCCATTACTTTTACAGAAATAGCCGCAACAATTGAAGCTCTAATATCAACCGCTTCATAATTCTTGTTGAAATAATCTCGAACCACTTTTACGTAAGCCTGCCTAAATGCATTTTGATGAGTTCCTCCTTGCGTAGTATGCTGACCATTTACAAAGGAATAGTATTCTTCTCCGTATTGTCTGGCGTGAGTTATTGCCACCTCAATATCCTCTCCTTTCAAATGAATAATTGGATACAATGGCTCGGCATCCATGTTGTTTTCCAATAAATCCAACAATCCATTTTTTGATAAAAATTTATTGCCATTAAAATATATCGCTAATCCTGGGTTAAGGTAGCAATAATTCCAAATCATTTTCTCGATAAAAGGAAATCTAAAGTTATAATTCTTAAAAACAGTTGCATCAGCTTCAAATTGAACAAAAGTTCCATTGGATTGGTCAGTGTCAATTATCGGTAAATCCTCTTCTAGCACTCCTGTTTTAAATACTGCTTTTTTTGCCTTTCCTTCCCTGTAAGCTTCAATCCTAAAAGTAGATGACAAAGCATTTACAGCCTTAGTTCCAACTCCATTAAGACCCACCGATTTTTTAAATGCTTTTGAATCATACTTTGCACCAGTGTTAATCTTAGAAACCGAATCAATCATTTTACCCAAGGGAATTCCCCTTCCATAATCCCGGATGGTAACCGTAGTATCTTTCACTTTAATCTCAATCTTCTTTCCGTAACCCATTACGTACTCATCAATACAGTTATCAACTACCTCTTTTATTAAAATATAAACACCATCATCGGCAGAAGAACCATCCCCCAATTTCCCGATATACATTCCCGGTCGTAGGCGAATATGTTCCTTCCAATCTAAGGTTCTTATACTATCTTCATTGTAAGTATCGTTTTGTGACATACGTTTTAAGGCTTTGTTTTAATGATTGAAATTAAAACGTTAAAATACGACTATAAGCTAGGTTTTCCAAGTGACTAGAAAGAAAATAAATAACATACTTTTTAACAATAAATCACTTATTTTAATGTTTAATAATTGGACAAAAATGAGCAACTAAATCACTATTTTTACGTCTTAAATAAAAGAACCTAATTTCTATCAAGAAACTAAAGAACATATTATTTTTTGTTTGTTTTATTCTGGTCTCATTCCTTTCATTCGGAAATTTACCCGGACCTACAATTACCTGTGTATCTGTTTTATCAAATGGAAATGTTCAACTTTCATGGACCCCAATAAACGATCCATCTGGTATTTTTGTCAAATACGAAGTCTTTGAAGTTGGCACAGCAGGACTTACTCTACTTCAATCTATTGCCAATAGAACAAGTTCGACATTTTTACACACTACCGCTACTGGAAACATAAATAGTAAAAGATATATCATTAGCACGACCACCTCAATTCCCACTTCCAATTTCTCGGATACGGTTTCTTCGATTAGATTATTCGTCAATAACCCATCAAATGGAATGGCTATCCTCAATTGGAATCCTGTATTTTCACCAGTCAATAGTCCCTCGGCAAGCAATTGGTATAGGATTTACAGAGAATACCCTCTTGGCACTTGGACTCTCATAGATTCTGTTCAATACGGCAATGAATATTACAGAGATACCATAACTGTTTGTAACGATTCAATCAATTATAGAGTTACAAATTCAAATTTATCCTGCACCTCTATTTCTAGTGTTGATGGAGATAATTTCAAAGACGTAATTCCTCCTTATGCACCGGTAATAAAAAGTGTAACAGTAGATACCTCAAATAATTTAGGCACAATAAACTGGTTTCCTTCCAAACCCAACGATACTAGGGGTTACATTATACTCAAAAACATTTCTGGATCTTGGGTGCCAGTAGACACCGTTTATGGGATAAACAACACATCGTATCAGTATAGTTTGTCCAACGCATCCAGTAGTAGTGAATGTTTTGGAGTAGCCGCCTTCGACACTTGTTATTACGGTTCGCCTCTCGCCCCAAATACCAGTGCGATGAGCGCTCCACATTGTTCAGTATTCTTGGAACAAACCTACCAAGCTTGTAACAAAACTATAAGTTTTACCTGGAATGCCTACTCAGGATGGAATTCAGGAATTGGAACCTATCAAGTATATGAAACCATTAACGGAGGTCAAAACACGCTTAAAGGCAATACAACTTCAAACACATTCACACTAAACAATGTAAAGGCAGATTCTATTTATTGTGTGGTGGTACAATCCATTTCTCAAGATTTACAAGATACTAGTTTATCAAACAAGGTTTGTATAAGTACAATCTATTCATATATATCTGACACAAATTATCTACAAACCGTAACTGTGGATAATGAAAATAAGGTAGATATCAGAATTTTTACCCCCTCAAGTAATACCATTAAAGGTTATTCCATCTTTAGATCAATCGATAATGAAAATAACTTTAAAGAAGTTGGTTTCGCACCAAATACCACTACACCCATTTCATTTTCAGACAACAACGTGAATACAGATATTTTCAACTACACCTACAAAGGATTGGCAAAAGATAGCTGTAACAACATGACAAACCAAGAGACGAATTCAAGTCAAACAATTCGGGTCAGCGCCACAATAAACCAAAGTAATTACAAAGTGGTACTTTCCTGGAATCCTTACGTTAATTGGAACGGAAACATCATGCAATATAACATCTACAGAAAAACTGGTAATAGTACTCCAATTATAATTACATCTGTTCCTGCCGCTGTTAATAGCTTCGAAGACGATCTTTCAGGTTTTTATAATTCCAGCAGCGATGGCAACTTTTGCTATTTCGTTGAAGCAGTTGAGAATACAAATAGTTTTTCATTCTCCGAAACTAGTCTATCGAATAAAACTTGTGTCTCTCCTAAAGAACTAATCTATATACCTAACGCATTTACACCAAATTCCAATGGAATCAATGAGGTATTTAAACCCGTAATTGGTTTTGCCGACTACACTACCTATTCAATGAAAATATTCAATAGACTTGGTCAAGAGATTTTTTATACAAACGAAATAAATTTAGGTTGGGACGGCTCTCATAGGGATAAACAAAACACCAGCCAAATTTACCTTTACAGCATATTAATTGAAACAGCCGAAGGTAAACCTTTAATTAAATCCGGAACCGTTCTCGTTATTCGATAAATAAAATGATACCAAACCGTCTATAGGCTTCTGTATCACATAAGGAGCACTCATACCACAATCCAAAAAAACTTGTTCTAATATTTCCTTAAAATAATTACTGATAGAACCAACAACCCCAATTCTTACAGTAGAATCATAGATATACTCAGACAGATACATGGTAAATAAACCTTTAAAACTCCAATACACCAATTTCTGACAATACACTTCATCTATATTTTCGTGAATGAATTTTGCCTGACTTGCCAAAAATGAATTTAGTTTTTCCGCCTTCTAGATTTGATTAATGATTACTCCCCGGTTAATTCCAGTAATTTCTAGCTTTCTTTCAAAATCAAAAGGTAAATAATTATTCAAATAATCTGAACGTTATAGTTTATCCAAATGAGTACCACTACCTTCATCGCCAAAAATATTTCCATTACCAGAACGAGATTCAATTATTTTGCTATTTTCATCATTGATTGCAATATTGGATCCAGTACCTAATATTATTCCAATTCCGGCTCTGTAAGTCAAACCTGCGATTATTGCTCCTTTCAAATCAGAATCAATCTCTATTTTCGCATTCTCAAAATAATTTGATAATAGATCTAACATGACAGGAGCTACCTCATTTCTAGCACATCCTGCACCAAAAAACCACACATAATCAATCTCATGCTTATAAACTTCAAAACCTCTTTAATTTTCAGAAAAACAGACATTTTATCATAATACATAGGATTCAATCCATCTATTGAGAGTTTTCGTATTATTCTATTATCATCATTTACAAGAACCCAATCAGTTTTTGTAGAACCACTGTCGGCAATTAATTTCAAGGAGTGAATTACAAAAAATTTGGCAAAAAAAAAGGCAACCTAATAAAAGGTTGCCTAAAAATAGCGATTACATACTCTCCCACAATGTAGTACCAT